>NZ_JBEZEC010000001.1:285861-668398 GCF_040648595.1 Micromonospora sp. NPDC049107 | reverse complement strand
CGCCCCGCGCGCGGGGGGGGGGGGGGGGGGCCCCCCCCCCCCCCCCGACCCCGCCTGCCCGCAGAGAGGATCGCCGTGGCTCAGGTGTATCGAGGAAGCCAACCCCTGCCGGCCGGCTACCCCGCCCGGCTGACGCCGTACGAGGTGCGGACCCGCGAGTTCGCCGCCCGCCGGCCCGGCGTCGACCCCGATGAGGTACGCGAGTTCCAGGCCCGCGTGGCCGACGAGCTGAGCACGCTGAACGAGACGGTACGGCTGCTCAGTCAGGAGAACACCCGGCTCGGACGGGCACTGCGCGACTGGCAGACCATGCATGCTCGGGAGTGCCGGCCGCCGCACGAGCAGCACCCCGACGTCCGCGACTGGTGACCTCGCGCCCCTCCCCCGGCGACCTGCTCGTCATCGACGGGCGAGCCTCGATGCAGTTCGCCGGGGAACGCGCCCTGACCTTCCGCGTCGTCTCAGTCTGCACCCGGCCGACCTACCAGGGCTGGGCCTGGTTGATCGGCTACGTCATCGACCGCCGAGGCGTCGCGACCGCCAAACGGGAGATCTTCGTTCAACTCATCGGCCTGACAGCGGCCGAGTCATCGCATGAGACCGGAGGGCGCTCAGCGCAGGCAAGACCGGATCAAGCCGCCCTGTAGACGGTGTCGAGATGCCATTCGAGGAAGTCAGCGCGTGGCCGATCGCTGCGTCGTTCCGGCAACGCGATCTGTTCACCAGCCTTCGCATAGAACTGGTCGCCGTTGCCGAACTCGCTGCGAAGCCGGGGACTGACCAGTAGGCGATGCTTCGGATCGACACCGAGGTAGCCACGGTCGAAGAGGATGTGCACGTCGGACTTGAGCAATAGGCCATTGTCCAGCCGATGCTCGCCGCCGAGCGGGAGCGGACGGATGTGCGCAGCCTGCAACACGGGCTGGACTCTGTTGCCGGTGATCGCACAACGCCGGCCGTAGGCCCCCAGGACCACCGCCTTGAACGACTGTTGCCCGAGCCGTTGGGGCACCAGCCGCGGATCGCCGTAGACGGGACCGGGGCGGTGCCACGGACCACTCAGGTCGACCGCCGCCGTCGTCCCGATCAGACGATGGATCAGCAGATCGAAGTACGCCGCAGCATCAGCGTCGGCCAGGTTGTAGGTCTTGCCCTGCACGACGTTCGGCGCGAATCGTGGCGGTGGATCAGCGGTCGACTCGTCGGGGAAGAAGGTCACGTCGCGGACGAAGATACAGCCGATGATCGGGTCCTCCCCGGCACCGATCGCCTGCTTGCGGTAACGCCCGACACTGCGGCGCATCTCGTCGATACTCGAGGCGCCGTTGGCTTCGCCGAAAAGGTCCCAGGCCTCGGAGATCCGCAGCTGGGTGAAGCCGCTGAAGAAGCCGCCGCCCACCACCCGGTTCAGCGGAGAGTGTGCCTTGAACAAGAAGGGCTCACCGGGCGTGAGAGCGCGGAAGGTGCCACCGGAGGGCCGCCAGAAGTTGACCTCGTTCAGCGCGGGCCGCTCGGCCAGATAGCGGTACCACCTCTCGTCGGTCACACCCACGAACGCCTTCACATCGAACAGCGTGCGTCAAAGTGGATCTAAAGACCACCATCTGAACGGTCACCAGCGGGCGCGTCGCGACGGCCACTGTCCTCAGGAACATCGTGCACGGGCACTGAGAGCGCGGCAGCCGTACCCGCTGGCCGGCTGAGCAGCGCCTGCCGCAGCGCCGCCGACTGCTCCACCGACCCACCGCGGACACCGAGGCTCCGTCGAGCCGCCCGGTAGTAGTCATCGCGGGCCTCGTTGACCCGGGCCAGCATCTCGGAGATGTCAGACGATGGATCGACGATGGATCGGGCGAGCCGTTCCACCTGCCAGACCGCATCGCGCCAGTTGGCGGCGGCGGCGACCGTCGGCTCGTCGCCGAGCAGCAACAGGTTCTCCCAGACGATGGTCCTTCGCGCGTCGGACTCGGCCAGCCGGGCCAGACCGCCCTCCCGGTCGATCGGGTGGCTATGCGACTCCGGCCGCAGGTCAGCCGTCATCCGCAGCGCCACCGCGTAACTCTCCTTGAGGGCGTGCGCGTAGTCGACGTACGCATCGAGCCGCCGCTCGTCCCAGCGGGTGCTTTGGCTGCGCCGCCACCGTGCGCGATCGGTCAGGGTAGTGGCGAGGATCGTGCCCAGGGTGCCGACCAGCACACCGAGAAGTGCCGGAAGCTGCGTCACGAATGTACCCACGACGCCGAGGTTGTCAGCACCGGGCAACCCGCGCCAGCCCCGACCCGATGGTCCAGATCAGGCACGGTCCGACTCCGAGCGCCGCCGACGCGTCCGGGACTGATGATCTAGGCTGACGCCCGTCGAGATGCGGGGCAGGAACTGAGTGGCAGGTGGGGAGCAGTGGGCGTCTCAGTAGCTCGCTTTCACGTGGATTCCGGCCCGAGTCCCCTGTTCGCCCGTGTCCATCAGGTGCTCACCGGAGTTCGACCGCTTCGGCTGCACGGGGCGCATCTGCGTCAGCGGGTCGATGGGCACGACGCTCCCCTAGCCGATCTGGAGAAGTTCGATCCGGAGGCATGGGAGCTCATTCTCGTGGAAGCACGGACAGACACCGGGAAGTTCGTGTCGACAACCTGGCGACGCCGCTATCCCGACGGGACCTGGTGGGTCGTGGTCGGATTTGGCGACACGGTCCGAACGCTCTACCGCGCCTCACCCACGAAGCAAGGACGAGGCGAGGGCATCGTGACGCATGGCCCTCTCTGGGAACTCGCCGATCGCGTGAACGCGCAGCTGATCCTCGACAGTTGATATTGGCCAGTCCTGCACCCCCGCGTCAGCTCCGGCGAGTCGCCAGGATGGTGAGGGTTTCCCGGCGTACGGCGACGGCCTCGCCCTCCCGGCGACGGTGGGCGAAGGACGGGCCGAGCGCGCGACGTTCAGGCCGCCAGCGCGGCGTAGCGGCCGTTGCGGTCCAACAGGCTGCCGTGGGTGCCGGCCTCGACGATGCGGCCGTGGTCGAGGACGGCGATCTGGTCGGCGTCGCGGACGGTGGAGAGGCGGTGGGCGATGGTGATGGTGGTACGACCCTGGGCGAGCACGTCGAACGCCCTCTGCACGGCGCGTTCGGTCTCGGTGTCCAGGGCGCTGGTGGCCTCGTCGAGGACCAGGATGCGCGGGTCGCGCAGCAGCGTACGGGCGATGGCGAGCCGTTGCTTCTCACCGCCGGAGAACCGGTGCCCACGGGAGCCGACCTCGGTGTCGTACCCGTCGGGGAGCGCGACGATGAGGTCGTGGATCTGGGCGGCGCGGGCGGCGGCCTCGATCTCGGCGTCGGTGGCGTCCGGCCGGGCGTAGCGCAGGTTCTCCCGGACGGTGGTGTGCAGCAGGTACGTCTCCTGGCTGACCACGCCGACGATCGCGGCCAGGTCGGCCAGGCGCAGGTCGCGCAGGTCGACGCCGTCGATGGTGACGCGGCCGGCGGTCGGGTCGTGCAGGCGGCTGACCAGGCCCGCGAGGGTGCTCTTGCCGGATCCGGTCTCGCCGACGAGGGCGAGGCTGGTGCCGGCGGGCACGTCGAGGGTGATGCCGGCGAGGGCGGCGGTGTCGCTGCCCGGGTAGCCGAAGGTGACGTCTTCCAGGCGCAGGTGACCCTGGACCCGGGCCGGGTCGAGGCGGACCGGTTCGGCGGGGTCGTCCACGTCGACCGGCAGGTCGAGGTATTCGAAGATGCGGGCGAACAGGGCCAGCGACGCGGTCAGCGACACGCCCACGTTGAGCAGGCCCATCAGCGGCCGGAACAGGCCGCCCTGCAGGGCGGTGAAGGCGACCAGGGTGCCGATGCTCAGTGTCCCGGCGGCGCCGGGCAGGCCAGCGGCGAGGTAGATGACGGCCGGTACGGCGGCGAAGATGATGCTCATCGAGGCCATCCGCCAGCGTCCGGCCAGCTCGCTGCGCAGCTCCAGGTCGACGAGCCGCTCCGAGGAGGCGGTGAACCGGTCGACCAGCGCGGGGCCGGTGCCGAGGGTCTTGGCGAGCTGCACCCCGCTGATGGACAGCCCCTCCTCCACCGTGACGTTGAGGTCGGCGAGTTCGCGTTGGCGCTGGGCGGTGATCTCGCGGCGCATCCGGGCGACCCGACGGGTCAGCCAGATGGCCGGTGGCAGCACCACGAGCGAGACCAGGGAGAGCTGCCAGGAGAGCGCGACCATCGCGACGGCGGTGGCGACCACGGTGGTGAGGTTGGCCGCGACGGCGGTGGCGGTGGACGTGACCACCGACTGCATGCCGCCGATGTCGTTGGTGATGCGCGACTGCACCTCGCCGGTGCGGGTGCGGGTGAAGAAGCCCAGCGACTGCCGCTGGAGGTGACGGAACACGTCGGTGCGCAGCCGGTGCATGACCCGCTGCCCGACCTGGGTGGAGATCCAGGTCTGGACGACGCCGAGCGCGGCGGTCACGGCGGCGACGGCGACCATGCCGAGGACCAGCCAGACCAGCAGGGTCACGTCACCCTGCGGGAGGGCCTGGTCGATCACGGTACGGAGCAGGAACGGGCTCGCCATCGCGACGATCGAGGAGAGCACGATGATCGCGGTGACGACGGCCAGCGCGGGTCGGTGGGGGGTGAAGAGGCGGCCGATGCGGCGCAGGGACACCTGGCGGGCCTGCTCCTTCTCCTCGGCGCTGACGGTGCGGTGGCCGCGGTCGCGGCCCATCGGGGTGGGTTCCAAGGGGAACTCCTTCCGGAAGGATATGCTGAGGTTACCTCAACATGAGGGAACAACAGCATCGGCTGCTACCGTATTCCGGTGACCGAGGACACCACCGACAGCGGCGACGAGAGCCTGGCCGAGACGTTCTGGGCGGTCGCGTCCCGCCTGCGCCGGCAGACCCGCGAGTCACTGGCCCCGTGGGACGTCACCCCCAGCCAGGCCCGGGCGCTGGGCGTGCTCGGCCGGCACGGCGAGGTACGCCCCGGCACCCTCGCCGAGCACCTGCGCATCGCGCCCCGCTCGGCCACCGAGGTCGTCGACGACCTCCAGGCCCGGGGGCTCGTCGAGCGGCGACCCGACCCGGCCGACCGGCGGGCCACCCTGGTCGCGCCGACCGCCGAGGGCACCCGGGTCAGCGCCGCCATCCGGGCCGCCCGCCGCGCCGAGGCGGACCGCTTCTTCGGCCACCTCCCCGACACCGACCGGGCCGAGCTGGCCCGCATCCTGCGCACCCTGCGCACCTGATGTAAGGAAGGGCACCTTATTAACGCCTGGTGTATAAGAAGGGGCCCTTCCTTACATCAGGGCTCTGGTTTACCTGGCTTGTGTGCGGGTAGCCAGCCGCCCCGTTCGTCGCTGCGGCGGGACCGGCCGCCACCGCGCCGGGAAGCGCGACAGGAGACGCCCGATGTGCGGGATCAGCGGAGAGGCACGCTTCGACGGCCGACCGCCCGACGCGGCGGCGGTCACCCGGATGACCGAGGCGATGCGCTCCCGCGGACCGGACGCCGAGGGCCTGCTGACCGACGACTGGGTGACCCTCGGGCACCGCCGGTTGACCATCATCGACCTGTCCGACGCCGGCGCCCAGCCGATGGCGCGCGACGATCTGGGCCTGGCGCTGGTCTTCAACGGCTGCGTCTACAACTACCCGGAGCTGCGCGAGGAGCTACAGAACGCCGGGTACGCCTTCAGATCCACCAGCGACACCGAGGTGATCCTGGTGGCGTACGCGCACTGGGGCGAACGTTTCGTCGACCACCTGGTCGGCATGTTCGCAATCGGCCTGGTCGACCGGGTCCGGCGACGCCTCGTGCTGGCCCGCGACCGGCTCGGCATCAAACCGCTCTACCTCGCCGAGAGTCCCGGACGGCTCCGGTTCGCCTCCACCCTGCCCGCGCTACTGCGCGCCGGGGACGTCGACACCGGCATCGATCCGGTGGCGCTGCACCACTACCTGTCCTGGCACTCCATCGTGCCCGCGCCGCGGACCGTGCTGCGCGGCGTCCGCAAGCTGCCACCGGCCACCCTGCGGATCGTCGAGGCCGACGGGCGCAGCCGGGAGCAGGTGTACTGGCAACCCGACTACGTGCGGGAACCCGCCGACGCGCGGATGGACGCCGCCGACTGGCGGGCCGCCGTCGGGGACGCGCTGCGCACGGCGGTACGCCGCCGGCTCGTGGCCGACGTCCCGGTCGGTGTGCTGCTCTCCGGCGGTCTGGACTCCAGCCTCATCGTGGCGCTGCTCGCCGAGGCCGGTCAGGCGCACCTGCGCACGTTCAGCATCGGCTTCGACAGTCGGGGCGACGAGTCCGGCGACGAGTTCCACTACTCCGACCTGGTGGCCCGCGCGTACGACACCGACCACCAGCGGATCCGGCTCGCCGACGACGACCTGGCGCCCGCCGTCCGCAACGCCGTGCGGGCCATGACCGAGCCGATGGGCAGCCACGACGTGGTCGCCTTCCACCTGCTGTCGGAACAGGTGGGGAAGCACGTGAAGGTGGCCCAGTCCGGGCAGGGCGCGGACGAGGTGTTCGCCGGCTACGGCTACCACCAGCCGCTGGTCGACGCACCTCGGCACGGTGCCGCCGAGACGTTCGCGGCGGCGTTCTTCGACCGGGACCACGATGGGCTGCGTGCCGTCGTCGGCCCGGCGTACGCGCTGGACCACGACGCCAGCCGGGACCTGCTCGCCGGGCATCTCGACGCGCCCGGGGCGCAGACCGCGCTGGACGCGGTGCTGCGCCTGGACACCCACCTGATGCTGCCCGACGACCCGGTCAAGCGGGTGGACAGCATGAGCATGGCGTGGGGGTTGGAGGTGCGCACGCCGTTCCTCGACCAGGACCTGGTGGCCCTCGCCGCGCACTGCCCGCCGGAGCACAAGGTGGCGCAGGGCGGCAAAGGCGTGCTCAAGGAGGTGGCCCGGGAGGTGCTGCCGGCCGAGGTGATCGACCGGCCGAAGGGTTACTTTCCGGTGCCGGCGCTGCGCAACGTGGACGGACCGGTGCGCGAACTGGTCGCGGAGGCGTTGCAGGCCCCGGCGGCCCGCGAGCGAGGCCTCTTCCGCCCCGAGTACGTCTCGCGTCTGCTCGCCGAGCCGGACCGGGCCGAGGCGGCCGCCGGCAGCAACAAGCTGTGGCAGCTCGGCCTGCTGGAGCTGTGGCTACAGACCCACGGCATCACCTGAGCCACCGCCGACTCCTGCGGCCGAAACGGGAGCGGCCCGGCCCGTCAGGCGGCGGCGGTCTGGGCGGCGAGGTCGTCGATGACGGCACGCAGGTCGCCGGTGTCGTCGAGCACCCGGCGCTGTCGGGTCGCGCCGGTGCCGTCGCGGCGCAGCCGGGCCAGTTGGGCCAGGACGTAGCCGAGGTCGCCGTGCCGCAGCAGCGCCGGGGCGATCGTCGCCATCAGGTCGTCGACCAGGTCCCAGGCCGGGCGGGCGCCGCCGGCCCGCAGGTCGATCAGCTCGCCGTCGAGGCCGTCGTGGGCGGCCCGCCAGTGCGCCGCGGCGACGAGGCAGTCGCGCACTCCCGGGGCGGGCACACCGGCGCGTACGTCGTCGGCGAGCGTCGCGACCAGGCTGCGGACCAGGGCGGCGACCAGCACCGCGTCGTCCACCGTCGGGCAGACGTCGCCGACGCGCACCTCGACGGTCGGGTACGCCGACGACGGCCGGGCGTACCAGTACACCATCGCGGCGTCCAGCATGACGCCGGCGGCGATCAGCTCGTCGACCGTGCGGTCGTAGTCGGTGACCGACTCGAAGTACGGGGTGGGGCCGATGCTGGGCCAGCGTTCCAACTGCATCGACCGCCAACTGGCGTGGCCGGTGTCGTACCCGTCGTGCAGCGGCGAGTTGGTGGTGAGGGCCTGCACCACCGGCAGCCACACCCGCAGGTGGTTGCAGACCTGCACGGCCAGTTCCCGGTCCGGCAGCCCGACGTGCACGTGACACCCGCAGACGGCCGGATCGTGTGCCACCGGCCCGTACCGGCGCGACATGGCGTGGTAGCGCGGCTCGTCGGGCACCGTCCGGTGCGGCTCGGCCACCGGTGTCGCGCCGACGGCGACGAGCCGGGCCCCGGCCCGGGCGGCGGCCTCGACGGCCGATCGCCGCAGCGCCACCAGGTGGGTACGGAGTTCGTCGAGGTCGGCGCAGACCGGGGTGACCATCTCGACCATGCTGTGCCGGAACTCCTGGCGGCTCTGGTCGCGGGCCGGGCCGCGCAGGGCGGCCCGCACCTCGTCGGCGACCGCCAGGTTGCCGCCGCTGGCCGGGTCGAGCAGCAGGAACTCCTCCTCGACGCCGAGGGTGAGGGTGCCGAGGTCGGCAACGGCGTCGACGGTCGCCGGTCGGTACGCCATCTCCGCCTCCATCCACTGCTGCGGCCACGGGCGGGCAGCCGGGCCGGCGGGCGGCTCGGTTTCCCGGCGCGGGCGGTCGGCAAACGCGCGGTCAGCCCGCAGCCAGCGCCGCCGCCCGCGCGGTGAGGAAGGCCCGTTCGGCCGCGTTGTCCGTCAACGCCACGGCCGTCCGGTACGCCTCGACAGCCTCGGCGTCGCGGCCGAGCCGGGCCAGCAGGTCGGCGCGGACCACGTGCCGCACGTGGTATCCGGGCAGGTCGAGCCGGTCCACCTCGTTCAGCGCCACGGCCGCGCCGGCAACCTCGGCGAGCGCGACGGCCCGGTTCAGCGCCACCACCGGGCCCGGGGCGACGACCGTGAGCTGGTCGTACAGCGTGAGGATCTGTCCCCAGTCGGTGTCGGCGGCGCGGGGCGCGACGCTGTGCACGGCGGCGATCGCGGCCTGGATCTGGTACGGCCCCGGCCGGCCGCGGCGCAGGCAGCGGCGCACCAGCGCCTGCCCCTCGGCGACGAACGCGGCTTCCCACCGGCTCCGGTCCTGCTCGGGCAGCGGCACGAGGTCACCGCCGGCGGTGGTGCGGGCGACTCGGCGGGATTCGGTGAGCAGCATCAGCGCGAGCAATCCCAGCGCCTCCGGCTCGTCCGGCATCAGCTCGACGAGCAGCCGGGCCAGCCGGATCGCCTCGGCGCACAGGTCGGCGCGGACCAGGTGCGGGCCGGTGCTGGCCGTGTAACCCTCGTTGAAGATCAGGTACAGCACCGCGAGGACGCCGTGCAGCCGGTCGGGCAGGTCGGCGTCGCTCGGCACCCGGTACGGGATGCGCGCGTGGCGGATCTTCGACTTGGCGCGGACCAACCGCTGCGCCATGGTCGCCTCCGGCACCAGGAACGCGCGGGCGATCTCGGCGGTCCGCAGGCCACCGAGCAGACGCAGGGTGAGCGCGACCCGGGTGGCCGGCGCGAGCGCCGGATGACAGCAGGTGAAGATCAGACGGAGCTGGTCGTCGCGCACGGGCCCCTCCTCGGCGGGTGGGTCGGGGGTGTACAGCAGGGCCGCCTGGGCATGCCGCTCGGCGCGGGTCGCCTCCCGACGCAACCGGTCGATGGCCTGGTTACGGGCGGTGGTGATGACCCAACCGGCCGGGCTGGCTGGTGGGCCGCTGGTCGGCCACCGCCGCAGCGCGATCGTGAAGGCGTCCTGCACGGCCTCCTCGGCGAGGTCGATGTCGCCGAGGAGGCGCACCAGGACGGCGACCGCGCGGCCGTACTCGGCGCGGAACACCGCCTCCACGTCGGGCACGGTCACCCTCCGGCGGCGGACCGGAAGGGGCGGACCTCGATCGGCAGGGTGGTGGCCAGCGCGTAACGGCGGCCCCAGCGCAGAGCCGCGTCCAGGTCCGGAACGTCGATGATGGTGACCCCGCCCAGGTGCTCCTTGCCCTCCACGAACGGTCCGTCGGTGACCAGAACGTCGCCGTCGCGGGGACGCAGCACGGTGGCGGTCTCCGGCCCGTGCAGGCCCTGACCGAACACCCACGACCCGTCCGCGACGAGCTCGTCCCGCAGCTCACCGACCTCGCGCATGACCTGGGCCAGGAACTCCGGCTCCGGTGTCCCGCCGTTGGGCTGGTGCATGCTGAGCAGATAGAGCGCCATCGTTCCTCCTCGCGAGCGGTGGGTCGACGTGACGTCGACCCCTCATCTTCCACACGAACGGCGACCGCCCACATCGACAGGCCGATCGGATCGGTATCGGCCCGCCGACGCCGACGGGCCGTGGCGGTACGCCAGGTAACGGCACGGTGGCCAGCGCGTACGGGGTACGGTGTCGCGCCCTCGCGGGTCGGCTGCGATGGTGTAGAAAGGCGGAGTGAGCGCAGCGGTGACTCAGGTGCCGGTCTTCGAGCGAAGGACGGTCCACCGTGGCTGACCACGACCAGCCGCCCATCCCGCACGCTGTCGGCACCGCGCTGGTGCAGCTCGGCGACGTACCCCTGGCGGACCTGTTGGCCGGTGCCGGTGACGGCGTCCTGGCGCACGTGCTGGGCGCGCTGGCCGCCGAGGGCGAGCCGGGTCGGCCCGGCGACGTGTCGGCCTTCGAGTCGAGCTTCTGACCGTGCCGGCCGACGCCCCGCCGTCGGCCACCCGAGACCGCCCTGCCGTGGCCACGCCGCACATCCGGCAGGTGGTGCTGAAGGTCCACTCGCGGTGCAACCTGGCCTGCGACTACTGCTACGTCTACCGCCACGCCGACCAGGACTGGCGGTCCCGGCCCCGGATCATGGCCCCCGGGACCGTGAGCCGGGTCGCCGACCGGCTCGCCGCCCATCTGGCCCGGCACGGCGCCGACCGCGTCCGGGTGGTGCTGCACGGCGGTGAGCCGCTGCTCGCCGGTCTCGCCGTGCTCGACCGGACGGTCCGCACGCTGCGGGCCGCGCTGCCCACCGGGGTCACGCTCGATGTCGCGATGCAGACCAACGGGCTGCTGCTCGACGAGGCGGCGCTCGACCTGTGTCACACGCACGGCATCGACGTCGGCGTGAGCGTGGACGGTGACCGTACGGCCAACGACCGTCACCGCCGTCACGCCGATGGGCGCGGCAGCTACGCCGAGGTGGCCAGGGCGCTGCGCCTGCTGGCCCGACCCGAACACCGCGCCCGCTACGCCGGTCTGCTGTGCACCGTGGACCTGGCCAACGATCCGGTCACCGTCTACGAGGGCCTGCGGGAGTTCGACCCGCCCCGGCTGGACCTGCTGCTCCCGCACGGCAACTGGAGCGCTCCCCCACCCGGGCGTCACCCCGACGACCCCGCCACCCCGTACGCGGACTGGCTGATCGCCGTCTTCGACCGCTGGTACACCGAGCGGCCCCGGCGGACCGGCATCCGACTCTTCGAGTCGCTGATCGCGCTGCTGCTGGGCGGTCGCAGCGGCACGCAGGCGCTGGGCGTCACCGATCCGGACGTCATGACGATCGAGACCGACGGCACCATCGAGGGCACCGACACGCTCAAGACCACCAGCGCCGCGGCGATGCGGACCGGCTTCGACGTCTTCCGGCACAGCTTCGACGACGCGCTGCGGCACCCGTCGCTGGCGGGGCGTCCCACCGGGATCGCGGCGCTCGCCCCGGCCTGCCGGGCCTGCCCGGTCGTCGGCGTCTGCGGCGGCGGCCTGTACGCGCACCGGTTCCGCGACGGCGACGGCTTCACCCACCCCTCGGTCTACTGTGCCGACCTGTTCCGGCTGATCCGGCACGTGCAGGAGAGGGTGACCGCCGACCTGGCGGCGCTGCGCGATCGGAGCGTGCCGGCGGTACGCCCGTGACGGGCCCGTTGACGGCGAGACAACTCGCCGGGCTGGCCGCCGGCCACGGTGACGCCGACACCATCGCCGTGTTGCGCGGCGGGCAGCTCGGTCGCCGCCGGCTGCTGACCGTGGCCGCGGCCCGCGCCTGCCGCGACCAGCCGCTGGTGCGGCAGAGTCTGGAGCTGCTCACCCGGGCCGAGCACGCCGAACCGGCGACGGTCGCCGCGGTGCTGGCCCATCCACCGGTGACCGGTTGGGCCCGCGCCGCGCTCGACGGCGCGGCGGGCCCCACCTATCTGGCGACGCTCGCCACGGCGGCGGCGGTCCGCGCCGGCCTGACGTTCACGCTGACGCTGCCCCGCCCGGCCGACGGTGTGCTGCCGCTGCCGACCGTCGGGGCGGCCACGGGCCTGCGCGCCGATGGCGCGATCCGACTGCGCGGCGCGACCGGCACGCTGCGGATCGACGGCGGCGCGGACGACGGCGGAGTGTGCGTCGACGCCCGCGCCGGTCGGCTGCTGGACGCGGGCGACGGCGGGATCGAGTGGCAGCCGGCACGCCGGACCGTGCCGTTCGACGCGGCCGGGGTGCTCGTCGACGACCAGGACCCGTGGCGCGACTGCTACCACCGGCCGTCCGCGCCACGGCTGGACGACGCGGGGGCGGCCCGGCTGGACCGTCTCGCCGCCGGGGCCGGGCAGTGGCTGCGCGAGCACCTTCCGGCGCACGTCGACGCGCTGGCCGGGCTGCTGCGCTCGCTCGTGCCGCTGCGTCCGCCGCCCTCGGGCAACCCGGTGAGCGCCACCAGCAGGGACGCGCTGGGAGCCATCGCGCTCTCCGTGCCGGCCGACGCGCAGACCCTCGCGTTGCTGCTCGTGCACGAGGCGCAGCACACGAAACTCGGCGCGCTCCTCGACCTCGTCCCGCTGCACAGCGAGGGTGGGCCGGCGCGCTACCGGGCGCCGTGGCGGCTGGACCCGCGCCCGGTCGGCGCGCTGCTCCAGGGCGCGTACGCCCACCTCGGGGTGGCCGAGGTGTGGCGGCAGCGCCGGCACGAGGGCAGCGCCGCCGCGTTCGAGTACGCGTACTGGCGGGAGCAGACCGTCCGCGCGGTCCGGCAGCTCGCCGGGGCGACCGAGCTGACCGCGGTCGGCCGGTCGTTCGTGACCGACATGGCCCGCACGTTGCACGGCTGGCGTGACCCGCTCGACGGCCCGGTCGAGGCCGCCGCGCGGGACGTCGCGGACGCCGGCGCGGTGCGCTGGGGCCTGGCCAACCTGCGGCCCGACCCGGACGGGGTGGCCCGCCTGGCGCGCGCGTGGCGACACGGCGTGCCACCGGCTCTCGACGGCTCACCGTCGACGGTCGTCCCGGCCCCGGCCCGGCCCGCTCTCACCGTGGCCAGTGGCCCCGAGGCCGCCGTCCGCCACCGGCTCCTGGGCGGCGGCGGGCCGCACCGGTCGAGCCCGAGCGACCAGGCGTACGCGGCGGGCAACTGCGAGGACGCGTTGGCCGGGTACCGGCGACGGCTCGCGGCCGACTCCGGCGATGTCGACGCCTGGGTGGGACTCGCCCTGGCCGCCCACCGCACCGGGCAACCGGCGGCGGCACGGATGCTGACCCGCCGGCCCGAGGTGGTGCGGGCGCTCAGCCAGAGCCTCGTGGACGCCGACCCGCTCGCCCTCGCCGCGTGGCTGGCGGCGGCCACCTGACCGACCGCGCCTTGAAACAGGACCTAGAGCAGCGCCGGTTCGATGTAGGCGTTGGAGCGTTCCCGCTGGCGGGCCTGCACCACCCGGGGATTGTCGCCGCCGAAGAGCTGCACGAGTTGCCCGAACGCCTCGTCGTAGAGCGCCCGGCCGGCGTCCGCCTCGCTCTCAGTGCCCTGGCGGCTCAACGCGAGGTTGACCGACGCCGAGAGGGTGTCCGGGTGCTCGGCGCCGAACGCCCGGGTCAGCTCCACGTACGCGGTGGTGTCCAGCAGCAACGCGCTCTCCCGGTCACCGAGGGCGAACAGGTCGTTGGCCAGGTTGAGGGTGGCCAGCAGGGTGTGCGGGTGCCGCTCGCCGAGGTTGGCCAGCAACTGGTCGCGGACCCGCTGGGACAGCTCCCGGGCCTGGGCGTGGTCGCCCTGCTTGCGCAGCAGCACGCCGAGGTTGTTGAGGCAGGCCAGGCTGATGGCGTGCGAGTCGCCGAGCACAGCGTTGTAGCTGATGCTCAGGCGGCGTGCCAACCGTAGGGCGGTCTGGTTGTCACCCACCGCCGACCAGGTCGTGGCGAGGGCCATCTCGGCCGAGAGGGTGTCGGCGTGCTCGGCGCCGAGGGTGCGCTGGTAGCGGACCACCGTCCGCTCGATCAGCCGGTGCGCGTCGGTGAAGCGGCCGAGCTGACGCAGCGTGAGCGCCAACTCCTTGGCAGTCCGCAGGGTCTCCGGATGGTCCGGTCCGTTCACCTTCTGCTGGCTGGTGTACGCGCGTTGCAGGACGCTGTGCGACCGCCACAGCTCGCCGGTGTCGCGCAGGCCGCGCCCGTAGTTGCTGGCCGAGGCCAGGGTGGACGGGTCCTCCTCGCCGAAACGGTCCCGCCGTCGCTCGTGGATGTGCTGGTCGAGCGCGGCCGCGTTACGGAAGTCACCGACCAGCCGCAGCGACACGGCGAGGTTGTTCTCGGCGATCAGCGTACGGCCGCTGTCGTCGCCGAAGCTGCGCACGCTCAACTCCAGCGTGCGCCGGTCCTGCGCCTCGGCCTCGTGGTAGAGCCCCTGGGCGCGCAGGTCCGCGCCGACGCTACGGGCCGTCATCAGGGTGTAGAGGTGATCCTCGCCGAAGATCCGCCGCTGCCGCTCGTAGACATCCCGGTCGATCTCGTACGCCCCGTCGAAGTTGCTCTGCGCGCGCAGCACGTTCGCCAGGTGAAAGCGCATGCGCAGCCGGGTGGGGTCGTCCTCGTCGGTGTCGCGCCACCCGGTCAGCGCATCCTCGGCGAGGGTGCGGCTGCTGTCGTAGTCGCCCCGCCGGTAGAGGTAGCGCACGATGTCCACGACGAGCTGACGCGCCTCGTCCAGGGTGGACAGGTGCAGGCCGCTGGGGCGTACGTGCGGCCACAGCTCGGCGTACTCGGGCCAGTTGACCGGCTTGTCGGGGTCGCGGGGGTTGGCGGCGGCGAGCAGCAGTTGGGCCTGCCGGCGGGCCTCGTCGGGATCGCTGAGCTGGTCCTGGATGACCAACTGGACCAGCCGGTGGATCCGTACCGTGTTGTTCTCGGCGTCGACCTGGGCCAGGCCGTAGCGACCCAGCTCGGCGGTGACCAGGCCCTGCAGGATCGGGTCGGTGAGCGTCGGATCGATCGGCGCCATGAAGCTGGCGAAGCGGTCACCGGTGAGCATGGCGACCGGGATCGGCTCCGGCGCGTAGAACGAGCACAGCTCCAGCAGCCGGGCGGCGGCCGGCTTCTCCTCGCGCAACTGACCGAGGGTGAACAGCCAGGTGGCGGCGAGCGCCTTGGAGTAGCCGGCGGACTGCCGGCCGTCGAGGATGCGCAGCAGGCCGGGCGTGTCCAGCGAGTTCAGGTACTTCTCGACCTGCATGGCGCTGGCCCGCAGGTACGCGGCGCCCTGCTCGACCGCGAGCGGCAGGTCGCCGAGCTTCTCGGCCACCTGGGTGGCCTCGGCCTCACTGAGTCCGCGAACCCGGTCCCGCAGCAGTTGGACGCTCTCGGCGCGGTCGAAGACGGTCAGCTCGGTCGCGGTGGCGTACTCGCTCCAGCTCTGGTCGCGGGTCGTGAGCAGGACGTGGCCGGGGCCCTGCGGCAGTAGCGCGCGGGTGGCGTGGGTGGGCTTGTCGACGTTGTCCAGGATGATCAGCCAGCGCTGGTCGGGCCCGGCGCGGCGCAGCGCGTCGAGCACCCGTCGGGCCGCCTCGGCGCCACCGCCGGTGCCCAGCCCCATCGCCTGCCCGAGGTCGCCGAGGCCGCCGCGGATGCGGTCCTCGCTGTCCGCCGGGATCCACCAGACCAGGTCGTACCCGCGGCCGAAGCGCAGCGCGTACTCGGCGGCGAGCTGGGTCTTGCCCACACCGCCGAGGCCGTGCACGACCTGGATGGCCGAGTCCGGCGAGGTGGTGAGCCGGTCGCGTAGCGCTTCGAGTTGGGCGGCGCGACCGACGAACGGGGTGCCGTGCTGGCGGACGTTGGAGATCGCCGGGAACGGGCCGGGGAAACGGCCGACCGCGCGACCGCCGGCCATGGCGGTCGTCCCGCCGGCGGCATCCAGTAGGCGGGTTCGCGCGGTGGACGGGTCGACGTCGGTGAGGTCCACCGGGCTGTGGTCGCTGTACGGCATCGTCAGCCGCGACTCGTCGACGCGCAGCGGCACCAGCACGCCCGCGCCGCCGAGCTGGTCCCGGCCGGTGGCGTTCTTCCACACCTCGCCGGCGAGGGGCGTGCTGGCGTAGTGCCGGGTGAGGACGGCCAGCACCCGGCTCGCGCCGCTGACGGCCCGGTCGAACTCGGCCCGCCCGCCGGAGAGCACCGGCACGTCCAGCGCGCGACGATCCACCCGCAGCCCGGCGTCCTCCAACTGGTCGGTGATCCACTCGGCCCAGAGCCGGTCTGCCGAGGCGTAGCTGAGCAGCACGGCCTGCTCGGCGGTGAGCCGGCTGCGCTCGAATTCGGTCAGCGAACGGCGTCGGTCCGCCTCGCCGATCGGGTGCAACTGGGTGACGCGCCCGTCGGTGATCACCGAGGCGAGTTGCTCGTACGCGGCCAGCAGGGTGCCGACCTGCTCGGGCCGGTCACCGAACGCGGCGAGGATCTCCTCGTAGGCGTAGAAGGTGCGGTAGGGCACCTCGATGGTGTTCCAGTAGCGGGCGGCCGCCGCCTCCGAGAGGTGGTCGAGGAACGGGGCGAACTCGGTCCGTACCAGGTCGCGCCCGGTCTCCAGCTTGCGCAGCTCGGCGTCCTCGACGCGCATCGGCACCGGCAGCAGCAGCGGCGGGTCGTCCGGGCGCTGGCTGCGGATCGAGCGGGCCACCGCCGCCGCTCCCCGGATGCTCTGGGTGGACATGGTGAAGCAGTTGACCACCAGGTCGGGCAGTTGCACGGTGCAGATGCCGGCCACGTCACTGAGGCCGGTGCGGCTGTCGATCAGCACCACGTCGTACTCGGCGCGCATCTGCGCCCGGACCGCGTCGATGAACGACGCGCCGCCCTGGCGCTCGTAGAAGTTGGCCCAGTCGAAGGTGCTCACCAACCGGGAGTACGCCGAGTCCTGCTGGCCGGCGGCCACGAAGTCGATCACGCCGCCGTGGCTGAAGTCCCAGTTCAGCGAGACCGCACGACGTTGGATCTTGGCGTGGCCGGTGAGGAGTTCCTGGGAGTCCTCGTCCCGGTTGCGCTGCATCGTGGCGATCGAGTAATCCCAGATCATCTCGATGACGCCCGGGGTGGCCCGCAGCTCCTTGTCCCGCAGGAACGGGTGGAAGTAGCGGTGCAGACCCGGAGACTCCAGGTCCCAGTCGACGACCAGCACCTGCAGGCCCTGACTCGCGAGGATCCAGGCCACGTTGGCCAGCGCCATCGTGCGACCGGTGCCACCCTTGTACGAGTAGAAGGTCACGATCTGGCCGCGTGCCGTCTCGTTCAGCGCCATGACGTGTCTCCCCTAGGGACCTTCGAGGATCGGGCGGGTACCGGGGCCGTCGGTGGGCGGCTCCTGGTAGACGGTGCCCGTACGGTAGATCCGGCCCTGTTCGACGACCAGCACGTCCTCCAACTCCTCCTGGAAGCGCGCGCAGGTCGCGATCTCGGTGCGCCACACGTCGCGGGTGCTGTGCAGCACGTGGTACGGGAGCACCCGGGCCAGGGTGTCCCACATCTTGCGGTTGCCACCGGCGGCGGCGTCGTCGGCCGCCGTCCACGGCACCAGCACCGGCGCACGCGGCCCGGTCACCTCGCGGTCGTGACGCATCAGGCTCTGCCGGTAGCGCGGCAGGTCGGCGGACCAGACGTCGACCACCAGCACGACGATCTGGTTGTGCGCCAGCGCCCACTCCCGCACCGCCGCCAACTCCTCGGCGTCCTCCACCGTCCAGCCGTAACTCTTGGTGGTGGCGATGGCCCCGGCCCAGCTGCCGATGGGCACCTCCAACTCGGGCTGGTACGGACGCCAGTCCCGGGAGATCGCGCCGTACCGGTCCTCGGCTCCGGGGCGACTGCCGGCGACCTCGGCGGAGCTGCCGGCGACCAGGACGATGTGCACGTGCCGTGCGCTGGTGGCCCGCTGCACCGCCGTCGTCACGGCGGCGCCGTGGTGCGCCTGCGGCCGTGGCGGCAGGTCGAAGGCGCTCGTCACCTTGGACAGCACCGGGCGCTGCGCGGGCCGCTGGAGCTGGTGGTCCCGGGCGGTCTGCACGATGTGCTTGGCGAGCGCGTCGACGAAGTCCTCGTAGTCGTCCTCGTGCCGTTTGCGCTGCTTGAGGGTGAGCAGGCCGTCCTGCGCGTACGCGGTGCCGGTCGGGAAGTTGCGGTACTGGTAGCCGGCGACCGCCGCGGGCAGCTTGTCGCACGGGATCCACTGGACCGGCACGATCGCGGGTGGACGGACCTTGAACAGCCGCTCGTGCTCGTCGATCCGGTCGGCGAAGACCCGGAACTCCCGACCGCAGTAGTCGCTGACGACGTACCGGGGCGAGGTGAGCGCGATCAGACAGGCGCTGGTGGACAACGCATCGGACAGCGTGTCCGTCCACGTGCTGCCGAGCAGGATCTGCCCGTCGATGAAGCCCGCCTCGTCCCAGCGGACGGCGGCCAGCCCGGCCACCGCGTCACTGAGATCGCCGAAGAACTTCTGGATCTGACCGTTGCGGTTGTCCTCTTGGGCGTAGCTCAGGAAGAAAAGTGGCACGCCCGCCTCCGCTTACGGGTTCCACGACCGGTAGGCACAGTATAAGACCGTCGATGCCAGCCCACCCGAGCCGCGATCATCAGCGCGGGCGCGCGGAGAGTCGTATGCCCGACGCTTTCGGGTGGCCGACGAAGTGGCGTACGCGGAGACGACCGTGGCCGGCCCGGTCTTCGGCGGGACCGGGCCGGCCTCGGCCCTGGGTACGACCCGCGCCGGCCCGGTCAGATGAGTCGACCGGATCGGCGCGGGCGTCCCGGTCAGGGGTAGTTCGTCAGGTACACCGTCTGGTTGGCGGCGTTCGCGGTGCCACCGGCGTTGTTGATCACCCGGTTGATGGTGCCGACGCCACCGAGCGAGACGGTGACCATGTTGGTGAAGCGCACGTTCGAGTTGACCGGCACCTCGAAGGAGTGCTCCTCGACCACGGCGGGGTTGACGTTGAAGTAGCTGTAGCTGCCCAGCCCGAACGCCTGGTGGCTGGTCACCGAGTCGGCCACCTTGTAGGCGGCGTAGCCCCGGGTGGACCCGTTCATCCAGGCCGCCTGGTTCGGCACGTCGTACGGCAGTTCGTTCTGGTAGAAGTACGTCCGCCCACCGTTGCCGTTCCAGATGGTCTGGTACTTCTGGTAGTGCTCGACGAAGAGGCCGTACATGGTGACGTCGTCGCCGTTGACGGTGAGCCCGGTGTCGGCGGTGTTCAGCGTCCACCCGGTGGGCACGCCCTGGGCGGCGTGGTCGGCCCGCCACAGCCACATGTGGTCACCGATCACGTTGTCGCTGTTGACGGTCAGCGTGTTGGTGGCCTTGCCGACGAGCGGACCGCCGATGCGGAAGAACACGTCGTGCAGCGAGGTCGGGTTGCCGGCGTGGCTCGCCGACGAGCCCGACGGGCCGACCTCCATCAGCACCGGCGAGTTGGTGGTGCCGGCCTCGAACATGATGCCGGCGACCTTCACGCCGTCCACGTCGGCGACGCGCATCCCGACGCTGCCGTTGTCGGCCTGGATGGTGGCCAGGCCGAGGCCGAGGATGACCGTGTCGGCCCGGTTGACCTGGATCGGCTCGGTGACGTGGTGCACGCCCGGGGTGAAGAGCAGGTGCTTGCCCTGGGCGAGGGCGGCGTTGATGGTGGCCGCGCTGGTGCCGGGCTGGACGACGAAGAACTGCGACAGCGAGATCGACGAGCCGGCCGGGGTCTTGTTGTACCAGCTCGTACCGGTGGAGTTGGTGCGCACCGCGGGCACGAAGACCCGGTACTCGCCGCTGCCCGTCACGTAGAGGAACGGCTTCTCGCGGACCTGCGGGGTCTGCGCGATGACGGTGTGCGACGGGTTGGGGAAGCTCGGCGGCGGAGCGCCATTGACGCCCTGGAAGACCATGTTCCACACCGAGCCGGTCCAGCCGTTGCCGAACTCGCTGTTACGCGAGTACCACTGCTGCTGCGATCCGGAGACGACCAGGCCGTCGATGCGGGTGTCGGCCAGCAGGCCGCCGCTGGACCAGCCGTCGCCGCCGTTCCAGAGCTGGATCTGGTTCTGCGCGCCGCGCAGGTGCATCCGCCGGTACGGCGCGGCCTGCGACACCGCCCACCGCTCCACGCTGACTCCGGACGGCAGGGTCACCGAGAGGTTCTCCGCGGACCGCCAGAAGTTCTGGGTGGCGTTGCCGCCGAACCAGGTCGCCTCGGCCCGGACGTGACCGTTGAGGTTGACGTCGTCGGGGCTCATGCCGAGGCCGGCGACCTGGGTGAAGAAGCCGAGGTTGACGTCGGCGGTGTAGGTGCCCGGCTTGAACAGCACGGCGTAGCGCTGCACGCCGAACTGGTTGGTCTCCTGCTGGGTGAAGATGGTGTTCAGTCGACTCTGGATCGTCGACGTCGGGGTGCTCGGGTCGAAGACGTACGTGTTCGCGCCGAGGTTGGGGTTGTACGGGTCGGTCGTGCCGACCGGGGGTTCGGTGGTGCCGCCGCCGGTCGTGTTGACCGCCACCTCCCACAGCGAGTAGCCGTAGGCGGTGCCCCGGGCGGTGCCGTACACGCGCAGGTAGCGTCCGGTGCCGGTGACGGTGAGGCTCTGCGTGCCACCGGTTGCCGTGGTGGTGGAGTAGATCGTGGTCCAGGTGGACCCGTCCGCCGAGGTCTGGAGCTGGAAGGCCCGGGCGTACGCGGCCTCCCAGGTCAACGTGACCCGGCAGATGGTGCGGGTGCTGCCCAGGTCGACGCGCAGCCACTGCGGGTCGCTGGCGGCGCTGGCCCAGCGGGTGCCGGTGTTGCCGTCGACGGCGGCCGAGGCGGGGGTGCCGGCGTTCTCGGTGGACGAGGCGGTCACCGGGCTGCCCTGCGCCACGTTGGCGCTGCCGCAGGTGGACGTGTCGCCGCCGGTCTCGCCGTAGACCTGGAACTCCCACAGCGAGTAGCCGTAGGCGGTGCCCCGGGCGGTGCCGTACATCCGCACGTACCGGCCGGCGCCGGTCACGGTGAGGTTCTGCGTGCCGCCCGCGCCGGTGGTGGTCGAGTAGATCGTCGTCCAGGTGGCGGCGTCGTCGGAGGTCTGGATCTGGAAGGCGCGGCCGTAGGCGCCCTCCCAGAGCAGGTTGACCTGGCTGATGGTGGCCCGCGCGCCGAGGTCGACCTGGAGCCACTGCGGGTCGCTGAAGGCGCTGGCCCAGCGGGTGCCGGTGTTGCCGTCGACCGCGGCCGAGGCGGGGGTGCCGGCGTTCTCGGTGGACGAGGCGGTCACCGGGCGGCCCTGCGAGAGCAGGGTGGGGGCGGCCTGCGCGGGCGCCGTGGCCACCGCCGGGGTCAGGGCTGCCACCAGGGCCACCGCGACTCCGGTGAGGAGGTGCCGAACGGTCCGCCGCCGGGGACGCGGGCGTACGGATGTAGCACGAGATGTCATGACATCGCCTGTCGATAGGGCGTTACGGACGCCGTGCGGGTGGGGTCGGTCTTCGCCCGTGGTGCCGTGGGTGGTGCCGCCGATGCGACGCCGCGGGGAGACGAGAGCGCTCTCGTAGGAGTGTTGCGGCGAGATTGCGGCGGCGTCAAGACATCGATCTATAACTTCGTTATTTATCCCGAGAATCAGATTTTGTGTAATTCCACCCCGCCCCCACCCGTCCACCCCCGTCCCCCGGCCCGAGCTGACTCCCGTTGATCAAGAGGTTGGCGTCAGAAACCGCGCCCGGGATGACGCGAACCTCTTGATCAACGGGCGAAGGGGGTCAGGTGGGAGGGACGCCGCCGGCGGTGAGGAAGCGGGCTATCGGGAGGGTGGCCGCGCCGAGGGCCACCGCGTCGACGCCGAGGCGGCACAGTTCGATGGACGCCTGCTCGTACGGCTGGCGCAGCGCCTGCCGGCCGGCGGCCTCGCGCACGGCCGGCAGCAGGTCGCCCAGCGCCATCGCCGCCCACCCGCCGAGGACCACCCGCTCCGGGTTGAACAGGTTGATCAGGTTGGCCACCCCCGCGCCCAGGTAGCCGGCGGTGTCGTCCAGCACCCGGCGGGCGGTGGCCGAGCTGTCGGCGGCGGCGACCAGCGCGGCGAGCTGGGACTCCTCGTCCTCGCCGGGAACGGCGCGTCCCCGACGGGCCTCCCGGTAACGGTCGATGATCGCCTCCGCGCCCACGTACGCCTCGAGGCAGCCGCGTGCGCCGCACCGGCAGGTCCGGCCGCCGTACACCAGGGTGGTGTGCCCCCACTCCCCCGCGCTGCTGGACGCGCCCCGATAGGTAGCGCCGTTGGTCACCACGGCGGCGCCCACGCCCGACCCGACCAGCGCGAAGACGGCGTGCCGGGCCCCACGCCCGGCGCCGAACCACATCTCGGCCTGCCCGAGGGTCTTCGCGCCGTTGTCGATGTGCAGCGGCAGGTCGGTGCCGGCGCCGATGAGGCGTTCCAGCGGCACCCGGTCCCAGCCGAGGGCCTGGGCGTGCACGACGGCCTCGTCGCCCTGCTCGACCACGCCGGAGACGCCGATGCCGACGCCGAGCACGTCGGCGGTGGCCACGCCGGCCCGGCCGGTCACCACCTCGATGCCGGCCAGCACGTGCCCGGCCACCAGGTCCGGCTCGGTACGCGCCGGGTCGAGCGGGTACTCGACGCTGGCGAGCAGCGTCATCGCGAAATCGAACAGCTCGACCCGGACCCGGGTCTCGCCGACGTCCACGCCGATCACGAAGGCGTACCGGGCGGCGACCCGCAGCAGCATGCTGGGTCGGCCGCCGTCGGACTCGGCGGCCCCGGCCTCGACGACGATGCCCTCGTCGATCAGGTCGGCCACCACGTTGCTCACCGCCGGCTGGCTCAGCCCGGTGCTGCGCACCAGGTCCTGCCGGGTGAGCGGGGCATCGAGGAAGAGCTTCGTCAGCAGGGCGGACCGGTTGCGCAGCCGGACGCTCCGGTTGGTGGCACGCGCCAGCTCCACTCGTCACCTCGTTCCCGTCGGCCGTAGGTGGCGACTGTAACCGCACCGTGCTTGACGACCCACCGGCCAACCACTTTAATGACGACATTCATTAAGCCGTGATGTAACTCCCGGGAAACGCCGAAGGACCTCCGACGGCGCGTCCGGAGAAACCCCGTCCGCAGCCGACCGCCGTCGCCTCACCCCTATCGACGACGACGGTCGGCGGACCCCCACCACGCACCGGAAGGGCTGACCGTGTCGAGACGACACCTCGGGATATTCGCTGCCGCCGTACTGGCCGCCGCATCGCTGACCGCCTGCGGCGGCTCCGGCGACGACTCCGCCTCCTCGCCCAAGACCCTCACCTACTGGGCCAGCAACCAGGGCGCCAGCCTGGAGGCCGACAAGACCACCCTCCAGCCCGAGCTGGACAAGTTCGAGAAGCAGACCGGCATCAAGGTCAACGTCGAGGTGGTCCCCTGGTCGGACCTGCTCAACCGGCTGCTCGCCGCCGCCACCTCGGGCAAGGGCCCGGACGTGGTGAACATCGGCAACACCTGGTCGGCGTCGCTGCAGGCCACCGGCGCGCTCGTCGAGTTCGACGACGCCGCGCTGCAGGCCGTCGGCGGCAAGGACCGGATCGTGCCCGCCGCGCTCGCCGCCGCCGGCGCGCCCGGCAAGCCGCCGGCCGCCGTCCCGCTCTACTCCATGGCGTACAGCCTGTACTACAACAAGAAGATGTTCGCCGACGCGGGCATCACCGCCCCGCCGACGACCTGGGAGCAGGTCGTCGAGTACGGCAAGAAGCTCAGCACCGGTGGCAAGTGGGGCCTCGCGATCGAGGGCGCCAACCCGTCGGAGAACGCCCACCACGCGTTCACCTTCAGCCAGCAGTACGGCGGCGAGTGGTTCGACTCGGCCGGCAAGCCGACCTTCGACACCCCGCAGAACGTCTCGGCCATCAAGCGCTACATCGACTTCATGGCCGCTGACAAGATCACCAACCCGAGCAACGCCGAGTACGCGCAGAACCAGTCGGTCTCGGACTTCGCCAACGGCAAGGCCGCCATGCTGCTGTGGCAGTCCGCCGGCTCGAACCTCAAGACGCAGAACATGGCCGCCGACGCGTACGGCGTGGCCCCGGTGCCGTTCCTGGCCAACCCGCCGGCCGGCGGCAAGAAGGTCAACAGCATGGTGGCCGGCATCAACATGGCCGTCTTCAAGCACACCAAGAACAAGGACGGCGCGCTGAGCTTCGTCAAGTTCATGACCAGCGACGAGGAGCAGACGATCCTCAACAAGACGTACGGCTCGCTGCCGGCCGTGAAGACCGCCGGCGCCGACCCGGCGTTCAGCGCTCCGGAGCAGAAGAGCATCCAGGAGACCCTGGTCACCACCGCGGCCCCGCTGCCGCAGGTGCCCGAGGAGAGCACCTTCGAGACCCTGGTCGGCACCGCGATGAAGGAGTTGTTCGCCGACGCGGCGAGCGGCAAGCCGGTCACCGAGGCATCGGTGAAGGCGAAGCTGACCGACGCGCAGCAGAAGATGCGCTGACCCACGCAGCGCCGGTGGCCGTGGTCGGGCTCGTCGCCTGACCACGGCCACCGCCTCCGAGAGGACCCCGATGGCAACCAGCACCACCGCGCCGGACGCCGACCGGCGCGCACCCCGGGCCGGGTCACCCGCCCGGGGGGCCGCCCGCCGGCCGCGCGGCCCCCGCCGTTCCCCCCTGCCGTACCTGCTGCTCGCGCCGGCCATCGTGCTGGAACTCGCCATCCACGTGATCCCCATGGTGGTCGGGGTCTGGATGAGCATGCTGGAGCTGACCCAGTTCCACATCCGCGACTGGTCCACCGCACCCTTCGTCGGCCTGGAGAACTACCGGGCCACCCTCGATTTCAACAGCGCCGCCGGCAAGGAACTGCTGCACTCGTTCTGGGTGACGCTGGCCTACAGCGTGCTCTCGGTCGGCTTCGCCTGGCTGCTCGGCATCGCGGCGGCCGTCGTGCTGCAGAAGCCGTTCCGTGGGCGGGCCATCCTGCGGGCGCTGTTCCTCACCCCGTACGCGCTGCCGGTCTACGCCGCCGTGATCACCTGGAGCTTCCTGCTGCAGCGCGACACCGGCCTGGTCAACCACGTGCTCGTCGACCAACTCGGGCTGCTGAACGAACGGCCGTTCTGGCTGATCGGCGACAACAGCTTCTGGTCGCTGCTGGTGGTGTCGGTCTGGCGCAACTGGCCGTTCGCCTTCCTCTGCCTGATGGCCGGTCTGCAGAACGTGCCTGGCGAGCTGTACGAGGCCGCCGCGATCGACGGCGCGGGGTTCTGGCGTCGGCTGCGCTCGGTCACCCTGCCCATGCTGCGGCCGGTGAACCTGGTGCTGCTGCTGGTGCTGTTCCTGTGGACGTTCAACGACTTCAACACGCCGTTCGTGCTCTTCGGCGGCTCCGCGCCCGCGCAGGCCGACCTGATCTCCATCCACATCTACCGCAGCTCCTTCAAGACCTGGGACTTCGGGTCGGGCTCGGCGATGTCGGTCGCGCTGCTGCTGTTCCTGCTGGTCGTCTCGGCCGCGTACCTGCTGATCACCAACCGCCGGAGGGACGATCATGCGTGAGACCGCCGGTGAGCGCTGGGGCCGGCGCATCGTGCTGACCCTGCTCACCCTCTTCGTCGTCATCCCGCTCTACGTGATGGTGACCTCCGCGGCGAAGCCGCTGCGGGACGTGCAGAACGGGTTCACCTGGTGGCCCAGCCGGCCCACCCTGCAACCGTTCGTCGACATGTGGAGCACCGTGCCGCTGGCGCGCTACCTGGTGAACAGCCTCGTGGTGTCGAGTCTCGCGGCGGTCTGCTCGGTCGCGATCGCCATCTTCGCCGCGTTCGCGGTCAGCCGGTACCGGTTCCGGGGCCGGGGCGTCTTCACCGTGACGGTGCTGTCCACGCAGATGTTCCCCGGCATCCTGTTCCTGCTGCCGCTGTTCCTCATCTACGTCAACCTGGGCAACGCCACCGGTATCGAGCTGTACGCCAGCCGGACCGGCCTGGTCATCACGTACCTGACCTTCTCGCTGCCGTTCTCGATCTGGATGCTGGTCGGCTACTTCGACTCGATCCCGCGCGGGCTGGACGAGGCGGCGCAGGTCGACGGGGCCGGGCCGTTGCGCACGCTGTTCCAGGTCATCCTGCCGGCCGCCGTGCCCGGCGTGGTCGCGGTGACCGTGTACGCGTTCATGACCGCCTGGGGTGAGGTGCTGTTCGCCTCGGTGATGACCGACGAGGGCAGCCGCACCCTGGCCGTCGGCCTGCAGGGCTACTCGACCCAGTTCAACGTCTACTGGAACCAGATCATGGCCGCGTCGCTGGTGGTCAGCATCCCGGTCGTCGCCGGGTTCCTGGCCCTGCAGCGGTACTTCGTCGCCGGCCTCACCGCCGGCGCCGTCAAGTGATCCACCCGAACCCAGAGGAGAGCCTTCCCGTGCCGGACCTGTCCAAGCTGCCACCCGACTTTCTCTGGGGCGTCGCCACGGCGGCGTACCAGATCGAGGGGGCCGTCGATGTCGACGGCCGGGAGCCGTCCATCTGGGACACCTTCTCGGCGACCCCGGGCAACGTCGACAACGGCGACACCGGGGCGGTGGCCTGCGACCACTACCACCGGTGGCCGGAGGACGTCGGGCTGCTGCGGCAGCTCGGCGTGGACGCGTACCGGTTCTCGGTGGCCTGGCCCCGGGTGATGCCCGCGGGTGTGGGCCGGGTCAACCCCGCCGGGCTGGACTTCTACGACCGGCTCGTCGACACGCTGCTCGCCGACGGGATCCGGCCGTTCGTCACGCTCTACCACTGGGATCTGCCGCAGGCCCTGCAGGACGCCGGCGGTTGGCCGGAGCGCGCCACGGCCGAGGCGTTCGCCGACTACGCGGCGGTTGTGGCCGGTCGCCTGGGCGACCGGGTGGCCGACTGGTGCACGGTCAACGAGCCGCTCTGCGTGTGCTGGATCGGGCATCTGGACGGGAACATGGCCCCCGGCGAGCGGGACCTGACCCGCGCGGTGCGCGCCTCGCACCACGTGCTGCTCGGGCACGGCCTCGCCACCCAGGCGATCCGGTCGAACGCCGCCCGGCCCGCCTCGGTGGGCCTGGTCGTCAACCTCAGCCCGATCGAGCCGGCGACCGACCGGCCCGAGGACGTCGCGGCGGCGCGGCGGGCGGACGGGCACGTCAACCGCTGGTGGCTGGACCCGATCCACGGGCGGGGCTACCCCGCCGACATGGTCGAGACGTACGGGGTCGAGCCGCCGGTACGCGGTGACGACCTCGCGGTGATCGCGACGCCCACCGACTTCCTCGGGGTGAACTACTACTTCCGGCAGTTGGTGGTCGACGACCCGACCGGCCCGGCGCCGTACGCGAAGCAGGTGCCCGTCCCCGGCTCGGTGGAGACCGCGATGGGCTGGGAGATGTACCCGGCAGGGCTGGAGCGGCTGCTCGTCGACGTGCACGAGCAGTACGGACCGGCCCGGATCATCGTCACCGAGAGCGGCTCGGCGTGGCACGACGAGATCACCCCCGACGGCACGGTCGAGGACAAGGAGCGCACCGACCACCTGGAGCAGCACCTGGCGGCGTGCGCGTCGGCGGTGGCCCGGGGCGTGCCGCTGGACGGCTACTTCGTGTGGTCGCTGCTGGACAACTTCGAGTGGGCGTACGGCTACGACAAGCGCTTCGGGCTGGTGCACGTCGACTACGCCACCCAGCGGCGGACGGTGAAGGCGAGCGGTCTGCGCTACGCGGAGTTGATCCGCGCGCATCGGAATCTTGCCCGGGCCACTCCGGTGGCCTGAGACGGGGGCGGGCGGACGGCCGCCCGGGTGGCGCTGCGGCGCGTACCCGGGCGGCCGTCGCCGTTCGCGGGGCGGACGCCCCACGGCGAAGCGCTCTTCGCGTTATTCGCCCGCATTTGTACCCGGGATGGCTAATCTGGGGCGGTGTCCGCAGCAGCAGAGAGACAGACGGTCGTCGACGCGCAGCACGCGTCCCGGGTGGGGTTCGACGTCAACGGCGCCCCACGCGAGGTGACGCTGGACAATCGCACCACCCTGCTCGACACGCTGCGCGAGCATCTCGGCCTCACCGGGGCCAAGAAGGGCTGCGACCACGGCCAGTGCGGCTCCTGCACGGTGCTGCTCGACGGTCGCCGGGTGAAGAGTTGCCTGCTGCTCGCGGTCACCCTGGACGGCCGCTCGGTGGTCACCGTGGAGGGGTTGGCCGACGGGGAGGAACTGTCGCCGTTGCAGGCGGCCTTCATCGCGCACGACGCCTTCCAGTGCGGCTACTGCACCCCCGGGCAGCTCTGCTCGGCGCGCGGGATGCTCGACGAGGTCGAACGGGGCTGGCCCAGCGCGGTCACCGAGGACCTCGCCGCCGCGCCCGACCTCACCGACGCCGAGATCCGCGAGCGGATGGCCGGCAACCTGTGCCGCTGCGCCGCGTACCCGCACATCGTGACGGCCGTCCGCGAGACGGCGGCGGCGCGATGAGGCCGTTCCGCTACCACCGGCCCACCGACGTGGCCGACGCCGTCGCCGTGCTGGCCGCCGAGCCGCAGGCGGCGTACCTCGCCGGCGGCACCAACCTGGTGGACCTCATGAAACTCGGGGTACAGCGCCCCGACGTGCTGGTGGACGTGAACCGGCTGCCCCTGGACACCGTCGAGGAACTGCCCGACGGCGGACTGCGGATCGGCGCGACGGTGCGCAACAGCGACCTGGCCGCGCACCCGGCGGTCCGCCGCGACTACCCGGTGCTGACCCGCGCCCTGCTCGCCGCCGCCTCCGGGCAACTGCGCAACATGGCCACCACGGGCGGCAACCTGTTGCAGCGCACCCGTTGCCCGTACTTCCAGGACACCGGCAAGGCGTGCAACAAGCGCGAGCCGGGCAGCGGATGCGCCGCCCTGCACGGCGAGAACCGCGACCTCGCGGTGCTGGACTGGTCCGAGCAGTGCGTGGCCACCCACCCGTCGGACCTGGCCGTCGCCCTCGCCGCGCTGGACGCCGTGGTGGAGGTGCACGACACCGACGGTGTCCGGGACGTCCCCATGGTCGACCTGCACCGCTCGCCCGGCGCCCATCCGGAACGGGAGACCACCCTGGCCCGGGGCGCGCTGATCACGGCCGTACGGCTGCCGGCGCTGCCGGCCGCGCGCCACTCGACGTACCTCAAGGCACGAGACCGGGCGTCGTTCGCCTTCGCGGCCGGCTCGGTGGCCGCGGTGCTGGACCTCGACGGCGGCGTCGTCCGCGACGTGCGGCTGGCCTACGGGGCGTTGGCCCACCGGCCGTGGCGCGCGTACCGGGCCGAGCAGGAGCTGCGCGGCCAGCCGTTCAGCCCGGAACTGGCGGCGCGGGCCGCCGACGCGGAGCTGGCCGAGGCCCGCCCGCTGAGCGACAACGGCTTCAAGCTGCCGCTGACCCGGTCCATCACCGTACGGGTGCTCAGCGAACTGGCGGCGTCGTGAGCACCGGGGCGATCGGTCAGGCGCACCCCCGGCTGGAGGGCCGGGAGAAGGTCACCGGCGCGGCGCGGTACGCGGTGGAGTACCCGGTCGACGGCGTCACCTACGGCTGGGTGGTGCCCGCGACGGTGGTGCGCGGTCGGATCACCCGGATCGACACCACCGAGGCGCTGGCCTCGCCCGGCGTGCTGGCCGTCGTGCACCACGGCAACGCGCCGCGGCTGGCGACCATGGTGGAGCCGGACCTGTGGCTGCTTCAGGACCCGGCCGTGCACTACCGGGGGCAGTACGTCGCGGTGGTGGTGGCCTTGAGCCTGGAGGCGGCCCGCGAGGGCGCCCGGCTGGTGCGCGTCGAGTACGACACGGGCCCGCACAGCACGGTGCTCACCGACGACCACCCCGGTCTGTACAAGCCGGACGAGGTCAATCCCCACTACCCGACCGACACGGCCGAGGGGGACTTCGACGCGGGGTACGCGGCCGCGCCGGTCCGGGTGGACGCTACCTACCGGACCCCGGCCTACCACAACAACCCGATGGAGCCGCACGCCACCACGGCGCAGTGGACCGGCGGGCGGCTGCTCGTGCACGACTCCAACCAGGGCGCGTCATCGGTGCGGGCCACCCTCAGCGAGCTGTTCGACCTGCCCCGCGAGTCGGTCCGGGTGATCGCCGAGCACGTCGGCGGAGGCTTCGGCAGCAAGGGGTACGCCAAGGCCGCCGTGGTGTTGACCGCCCTGGCCGCCCGCCACGTGGACCGGCCGGTGAAACTGGCGCTGACCCGCCAGCAGATCTTCGGGCCGATCGGCTACCGCACGCCCACCATCCAACGGGTCCGCCTCGCCGCCGACACGGATGGGCGACTGACCGCGATCAGCCACGACGCGATCAGCCAGACCTCGATGATCCGCGAGTTCGCCGAGCAGACCGCCGTCTACACGCGCAGCATGTACGCCGCGCCGCACCGCCGTACGACACATCGACTGACCCGCCTCGACGTGCCCACCCCGTTCTGGATGCGGGCGCCGGGCGAGTGCCCCGGCGCGTACGCCCTGGAGTCGGCGATGGACGAGCTGGCCGTGGCCGTCGGCATCGACCCGGTGGAGCTGCGCGTCCGCAACGACCCCGAGGTCGACCCCGACCAGGGGAAACCGTTCACCAGTCGGAATCTGGTGGCCTGCCTGCGCGAGGGCGCGCGGCGGTTCGGCTGGGCCGACCGGAATCCGACGCCCCGGTCCCGGCGCGAGGGACGCTTCCTGGTCGGCTCCGGCATGGCCGGCTCGGCCTACCCGACCCGGTCCCGCCCTTCCTCGGCGCGGGTCACCGCCCGTCCGGACGGCGGTTTCCTGGTCCAGATCAACGCCACCGACATCGGCACCGGGGCGCGTACGGCGCTCTGGCTGGTCGCCGCCGACGCCCTGGGGGTGCCACCCGAACGGATCGAGATCAGGATCGGTGACAGCGACCTGCCCACGGCCCCGCTGGCCGGTGGCTCGATGGGCACCTCCAGTTGGAGCTGGGCGGTGATCCGGGCCTGCGCGGCGCTGCGGGCCAAGCTGCCCGACGGCAGACCGCCGGACGCCGAGGTGAGCGCCGAGGCGGACACCACCGACGAGATCGGCGAACAGGCCGCACTCCCCCGGTACGCCTACGGGGCGCAGTTCGTCGAAGTCCGGGTGGACACCACCACCGGCGAGATCCGGCTCAACCGGATGCTCGGCGTGTTCGCGGCCGGCCGGATCGTCAACCCGACGACGGCCCGCAGCCAACTCATCGGGGGCATGACGATGGGCCTGTCGATGGCGCTGCACGAGGGGGGCCTGCTCGACGAGCGGTACGGCGACTGGGTCAACCACGACCTGGCCACCTACCACATCACGGCCTGCCCGGACGTGGAGTCCATCGAGGCGTACTGGGTGGACGAGCACGACGACGAGCTGAACCTCGCCGGGGTGAAGGGCATCGGGGAGATCGGCATCGTGGGCGCGGCGGCGGCGGTCGCCAACGCGGTGTACCACGCCACCGGGGTGCGCATTCGTGACCTGCCGATCCAACTCGACAAGCTCGTCGGAGTATCAGAGCTGGCTTAAATAAGTCAGGAGTGATACAACTGTCGCCGTGCACGCCTTCGACGTGCTGGGCGATCCGGTCCGGCGCCGCATCCTGGAACTGCTCGCCGACGGCGAGCAGAGCGCCGGCGCGGTGAGCGCGGTCATCCGCGACGAGTTCGGCATCTCCCAGCCCGCCGTGTCCCAGCACCTCAAGGTGTTGCGGGACAACGGCTTCGCCACCGTGCGTCCGGACGGCGCCCGGCGGCTCTACGCGGTCGACCCGCGCCCGTTGCGCGAGGTGGACGGCTGGCTGGAGCACTTCCGCCGCTTCTGGGCGCCACCCCTGGCGGCGCTCGCCACCGAGCTGGCCCGGGGCCGACGCGAGCGGCGCCTACGCGGGCCCGCCGACCCACCCGACGAGAGGAACACCTGATGTTCGACGCCACCGAGCAGATCAACGCCGTCCAGCGACAGGTCGGCAGCCGCACGCTGGCCGCCGGCGAGGCCCGGGTGACCACGATCAGCCAGACCTACCAGGCGACGGCCGAGGACCTGTGGGACGCCTGCACCAACGCCGAGCGCATCCCCCGCTGGTTCCTGCCGATCAGCGGCGACCTGCGGCTGCACGGCACGTACCAGCTCGAGGGCAACGCGCACGGCACCGTCGAGACCTGCGAGCCCCCGCACCGCTTCACCGCTACCTGGGAGATGGGCGGCGAGGTGAGCTGGATCGAGGTGCGGGTCACGCCGGTGGGCGACGATCAGGCCCGCCTGGACCTGGACCACATCGCGCACGTCGACCAGGACCGGTGGGCCCAGTTCGGACCGGGGGCCGTCGGCGTCGGCTGGGACCTGGGCCTGCTCGGCCTCGCCACGTACCTCTCCGGCGGCGTCGGCGTGCGACCGGAGGACAGCGCCGAGTGGGTCGCCTCCGCCCAGGGTCGACGGGCCATGGAGCTGAGCAGCCACCTGTGGGGCGAGGCAAGCATCGCCGCCGGCACCGACCCCGACGAGGCCAAGGCCGCCGCCGAACGCACCACCGCCTTCTACACCGGCACGCCAATCGAATGAGCGCGGCCGGCGGGTAACGTGCTGCGGCATGACCGGTACGCCGTACTCGCACTGCTCCTACTGCGGCGCCGCCTACCCCGCGGCGGCCGGCTGGCCGCGGGTCTGCGCGGCCTGCGGCGAGACCGTCTGGCGCAACCCGCTGCCCGTCGCGGTGGCGGTGCTCCCGGTCCGCACGGCCGAGGGCCTCGGCGTGGTGGTCGTCCGCCGGGCCATCGAGCCGGCCCGCGGGCTGCTCGCGCTGCCCGGCGGTTTCATCGAGTACGGCGAGGAGTGGTCCGACGCGCTGGTGCGTGAACTGTGGGAGGAGACCGGGCTGGTCGCGGACGCCGCCGACGCCCGGCTCCTCGCCGTACGGGGCGCACCACAGGGCGGCACCATGATGATCTTCGGGATGCTGCCGGAGCGGGACGCCGAGGATCTGCCGCCGTCGCGGCCCACCGAGGAGGCGACCGAGTGGTTGGTCCTCACCGACCCGGTCCAGTTGGCGTTCTCCACCCACACCCGCGTCCTGGCCGACGTCCTCACCAACCAGGCCTGACCACGACCCCCGGGCCCGGCCCCCGCCGCGATGATCCACTCGGGTTCGGTGATGTGGGGCCGTCCTCCGCGGCGAGACGCCCCGGGTTCCTTGAACCCGAGTGGATCAAGCCCGAGCCGAGGCTCACCCCGACCCCCGCCGCGCCGCGGCTCCCACAGAACCGCCAGCCCAGCCCACCCACCCACCCACCCACCCCGCCACCCCGCCGGCCGGCCGGCGATCTTGCACTTTATGCGGCGACACAGGGCGCATCCCCACCGAATTCAACAACCGAAAGTGCAAGATCGCGGGGGCGACGGGCGGGGCGGGGGCGGCGGGCGGGGATCAGGGGCGGTGGGCTTCGCTGGTGTGGGCGCGGTAGCCGCTGGCCTGTAGCTCGAACAGCTCGCGGTAGAGGCCCCCGGCCGCCATCAGCTCGTCGTGGTTGCCCTGCTGTACGAGACGGCCCTGATCCATGACGAAGATCCGGTCGGCGTGCCGGACGTTGGCCAGCCGGTGGGTGATCAGGACGACCGCCCGGTCGGGCCGGCGACGCAGGTGCTGGAACAGGGCGTGTTCGGCGCGGGCGTCCAGAGCCGCCGACGGCTCGTCGCAGATCAGCAGGGCGGCGTCCCGGTAGAGGCCACGCGCGGCGACCAGCCGCTGCCACTGTCCGCCGGACAGCTCGTGGCCGTTCTTGAACTCCCGGTCGAGCAGGGTGTCGTAGCCGTGCGGCAGGCCCTCGATCATGTCGTGGGCGGCGGCCGCGTCGGCCGCCTCCCGCACGGTGGGGCCGGGCCGGTCGGGCGTACGGTCGTGCCGGCCCACCCTGATGTTCTGACCGGCCGTGAACGGGAACTTCCAGTACTCCTGCGTCATCACCGCGACCTGTGCGCCGAGCGCGCGCGGATCCAGCTCGGCGGCGTCGACGCCGTCCCAGCGGATCGTCCCGCCGGTCGGCTGGTAGAGACCGGCGATCAGCTTGGCGAGGGTGGTCTTGCCGGAGCCGTTCTCACCGACCAGCGCGATCACCTCGCCGCGCCGGATCGTCAGACTGACCCGGTCGACCGCAGAGGCGTCGGTGTCGGGGTAGCGCAGGCTCACCTCGTGCAGGTCGATCGCCTCGATGCCGTCGGCCGTCCGGCTGCCGCCGACGGGCACCCGGCCCTGCGCCCGGGTGAGGAAGTCCCGGTAGTCCTGGTAGTAGAGGGCGTCCTCGTAGAGCGAGTTGGTGGCGACGACCGCGACGCCCAGGCTGGTCCGGGCGGACTGGAGGGCGAGCAGGGCGGTGGCCGCGGCGGCGAGGGCGACCATGCCGGCGAGCAGCAGGCCACCGAGCACCGCGTACACGCCGAAGGTGGCCAGGCCCGCCACGGTGGCGCCGGCGACCCGGGTGCCGGTCTGCGAGCGGACCAGCCGCAGTTGGGCGCGGGTCTCGACGGCCATCACACCCCGGTACTCGGCGAGCAGGAACTCGCGCATCTGATAGGCGCGCACCTCGGCGGCGGTGTGCCGGTTGGCCATCAGGTGGGCGAGCATCCACATCCGCCGCCGTCGGGTGATCCGGGCGAGCATCGCCAGGTACTCCCGGCGGGCCATCCGCACGGCCGTGATCGCCTGGGGCACCGCCGCGAGCAGCAGGCACGGCAGCAGCAGCGGCTGGATGACGGTCACCGCGACGGCGGTGGCGAGCATCCCGACGACGCCGGTGACCAGGTTGACGGTGTGGTCGACGATCCACGCCGCCTCGCCCATTCCCCGGTCGCGGACGCGGTCCATCTCCTCGGCGAACCCGGCGTCGTCGAACGCGGCCAGGTCCACCGCCGTGGTGGCCTCGAACAGCCGCAGCTCCACCTGGTAGTTGATCTGTGGGGTGAGCCGGGCCTGGGCCCAACCGGCGGCGATCGTCAGGCCGCCGCGCGCCGAGATCGCCGTCGCGGCCACGATCAGCGCCGGCAGGGCGGCGCGCACCCGGTCCGGGGTGGGCCCGGCGGCGAAGAGTTCCCGCAGTACGCCGGTCGTGGCGAGCAGGCCGAAGGTGGTCATCACCCCGGCGGCGACGTTCAGGCCGATGGAGGCGACCGTGTCCGTGCGGTTGGTGGCCCAGGCCAGGGCCACCGCCTCACGGACCAGCCTCGGCAGCCGGCGGGCCACCGCCCAGAAGCTGGTGTGCGCGAAGGTGTGCGCGTGGTGCATCCAGACGGCGTCCTCCAGCTCCGGCAGCACGGAGCTGTCGACGGGGGGATCGATCGGCTGGTCATCGTGGGTCGCGGTACGCGGGCGGGCCATCGAGTCCACGGAAGCTCCTCGGGGGGCGGGAAGCACGGACGCCGCCCGAGACTACTGCCCGCAACCGCTCGATGTCTCTAGGTAGTCGGCGTGTCAGGGCAACGCGGCCACGTCCTCGGTGATCGGCAGCAGGACCCGGAAGGTGGTGTGCCCCGGCTCGGTCTCCACCCGGATGTCGCCGTGGTGCTTGTTGACCACGATCCGGTACGAGATGTCCAGTCCCAGTCCGGTGCCCGCCCCGACCGGCTTCGTGGTGAAGAACGGCTCGAAGATGCGCGGGCGCACCTCCGGCGGGATACCGGGACCGGTGTCGGTGATCTCCACCGCCAACAGGTCGCCGACCCGTCCGGTGCGGACGGTCAGCACGCCCTTCTCCCCCATCGCGCCCAGCGCGTTGTCGACGAGGTTGGTCCACACCTGGTTCAGCTCCGCCGCGTACGCCGGGATCGGCGGCAGGCTCCGGTCGTACTCGCGGACGAGTTTGACCTCGGCCGGGATCTTGCCCTTGAACATGACGAGCGTCGCGTCCAGCAGGTCGTGCACGTCCACGACCCGGTGCGGCGCGCGATCGAGCTGGGAGTACTGCTTGGCCGCGCCCACCAGACCCGAGATCCGGGTCACCGCGTCGCCGATCTCGCGCATCAACAGTTCGGTGTCGACCGTGTACGACAGCCACCGCACCGCGGCCTCCAGGTCCGCCGGCCCGACGGCCGCCTTCACCTGGGCGAGCCACGCCGCGTCCAGGCCCCCGGCGACCAGGATCGGCGCCAGGTCCCACGCGCCACCCACACCGTGGTCCTCCAGCCAGTCGGTGAGGATGTCCTCGGCGTCGGCGGTGGCGACCGGGGTCAGCTTCGGCGCGGTCGCCACCCGGGCCACCGCCTCCTCCTGCAATGCGACCAGCCCGTGCAGCGCCCGCCCGTCGAGCCGCCCGTCGGCGATCATCGCGAGCTTGTGCCGCATCCCCGCGACCCGGTCCCGCAACACCGACGTGGCCCGCACCGCCGCGGCGGCCGGATTGTTCAGCTCGTGGGTCAGCCCCGCCGAGAGCGAGCCGAGCGCCAGCAGCCGCTCCCGCTCGCCCACGATGGTCTGGCTGTCCCGCATGCCGAAGAACAGCCCCTCCAACAGGTGCATCGGCATCGGGAACCAGGACCGCAGGGCGTGCGCGAAGTCCTCCGCCGGCAGCACGAAGAAGTCGGCGTCGACGAGCGCGCGCAGGCTGTTGCGGTACGTCTGCTCGACCTGGTCGCCCAGGTACGCCTGGGTGGCCCCGCCGTACACGCCGCGCTGGTCGGTGCGGCTGACCTCGACGTCGTCGCCACGGACCTGCCGGCTCAGCGCCACCGCACCGCGCAGCAGCACGAAGAAGCAGGTGGCGGCCTCGCCCTCGCCGTACACGAGGGTGCCGCCGGCGCGCTGCTCCACGCGGCCGTGCTCGCTCAGCCAGTCGAGCTGCGCGTCGTCGAGGGCCTCGAACAGGAACAGCTCACGTAGCTGTGCCGGGGTCAGCCGATCGGACTGGCTGGTCATTGGGCCTCCAGGTAGCGGTGCACGAGCGACACGGCCATCGCGCCCTCGCCGACTGCCGAGGCGACCCGCTTGACCGACTCGGCGCGGACGTCACCGGCGGCGAAGACCCCCGGCAGGCTGGTCTCCAGGTGGTACGGGTCGCGGGACAACGACCAGCCGGCCGGGCGTCGCCCACCGGCCAGCAGATCCGGGCCGGTGACGATGAAGCCCCGACCGTCCCGCACGAGCACGCCGTCCAGCCAGTCGGTGCGGGGTTCGGCGCCGATGAAGATGAACAACCAGGAGGTGTCGACCGTGCGACTCTCCCCGGTGCGGGTGTCGCAGAGGGTGAGCCCTTCCAGGTGATCGTCGCCGGTCGCGCCGACCACGGCGGTGTGCGGGTGCACGGTGATCCGGTCGATGCGCGCCAACTGGTCGATGAGGTAGCTCGACATCGACGCCGTCAGGTCCGCGCCGCGGATCAGCAGGTGGACGCGCGCGGCGTACCGGGAGAAATGCACCGCCGCCTGGCCGGCCGAGTTGGCCCCGCCCACGATGTAGACGTCCTGGTCGACGCAGCTCGGCGCCTCGGTGGCGGCCGCGCCGTAGAACACCCCCCGACCGGTGAAGTCGGCCAGCCCGGGAGCGTCGAGCACCCGGTACGACACGCCGGTCGCCAACACCACCGTGTGCGCGGCGATCTCGCTGCCGTCGCCGAAGCGCAGCAGCCGCGCGCCGCCGGCCTCGCTCAGGCCGACCACCTCGCGGGCGCTGAGCAGCTCCGCGCCGAACTTCACCGCCTGCCGGCGGGCCCGGTCGGTCAACTGCGCGCCGGAGACGCCGTCCGGGAAGCCCAGGTAGTTCTCGATCCGGCTGCTCTGCCCGGCCTGCCCGCCGGTCGCCCGCCGCTCGACGAGCACGGTCCGCAGCCCCTCGGACGCGCCGTACACGGCCGAGCCCAGGCCCGCCGGGCCGCCGCCGATCACCACGAGGTCGTAGAAGTCGGACGCGGGCACCACGGTCAGCCCGGCCAACGCGGCCAGCTCGGCCTCGCTGGGGGCCACCAGCGCCTTGCCCTCGGCGGTCACCACCAGGGGTACGTCCGCCTCGGTGGCCCCGGCCGCATCGAGCAGCCGGGCGCCCTCCGGGTCGTCCGAGAGCAACCAGCGGTACGGCACGAGGTTGCGGGCCAGGAAGTCACGGATCTTGAACGACGGCGCCGACCAGCGGTGCCCGACCACGCGGATCTCGGCGCTCGTGGCGTCCGGGGTCACCGACCAGGCCTCCAGGAGCCCGTCGACGACCGGGTACAGCTTCTCCTCCGGCGGGTGCCACGGCTTGAGCAGGTAGTGGTCCAGGTCCACCACGTTGATCGCCTCGATCGCGGCGTCGGTGTCCGCGTACGCGGTGAGCAGCACCCGGCGGGCCGCCGGGAAGATGTCCATGGCGGCCTCGAGGAACTCGACGCCGGTCATCTCCGGCATCCGGTGGTCGGCCAGCAGCAGCGCCACCTGCTCGCCGCGTAACTTGACCTCCCGCAGCGCGTCCAACGCCTCCGGTCCGGAGGCGGCGCGCAGCACCCGGTAGCGGTCGCCGTAGCGGCGCCGGATGTCCCGGGCCACCGCCCGGGACACCGCGGGATCGTCGTCGACGGTCAGGATCACCGGGTTTGCCATGGCGCCAATAGAACCACCTCGCCGGGCCGCTCCGCACCACCGGTGGGCAGCGCCGCGAGGCGTGATCCGGCGCGGGGCGGGTAAGCGGCGCCCGCCGCGGGCGGCCGGCGCCGCGTCCCGCCGGCTGTCACACACCTCGGGGGGCCCATGGCGGACGCGTCGCCGACCGGACCGGAGACGGGTCGGATCGTGGAGCTGCGGGTGCACGGCGTCTCGGGGGCGGGCGCTGACCGGGTGCTCAACCGGCCGTTCGTGCACCAGGTGGCCGGCGACCGCAGCGGCGGGTTCTACCGCCCCCGTCCGGGCTACCCGGACTCGACCGGCACGGACGGGGTGACGCTGGAGGCGTACCGCTGGAACGACCTGCCCTCCGGCACGGCCGTACGGACGCTGTCGCTGGTGTTCCTGTTGCCGTTCATGCTCTGCAACGTGGCGCTCTGGATGCGCCCCGCCAACGATTCGGCGAAGCACGCCCTCGTCGCGTTGGGTCGGGTGCTCGCACTCACCCTCACGATGCTCTACGTGCTCACCATCGTCGGGGTGGCGGTGGACCTCGTCGCCTGGCGGTGCATGGGCACGCCGAGCTGCCTGGACGGACGCAACTGGCTGTCCTGGCTCGGCGGGCGTTCGCCCGGCGTACGCCTGGGCGTGCTGGCCCTGGTGCCGGTCGCCGCCATCGGGATCGTGTGGCGGCTGTCCGCTCGGCCGAGCCACTCGTTCGACGCCTTCCGCACCGGGGCGGTCCAGGAGACGTCCGTGTCGCAGTTGAGCGCGGTCGGCCAGTGGGACGGGACGCCGGTGGTGGGACGGCTGCGCTCCGTGCACGTCGCGGCCGCGTTCGCCACGCTGGACGGCAGCCTGCTGGCCGCCTGGGACAGCGAGAACTCCTCGTGGGTGCGGGTGGCGCTGGCGGTGGCTACGGGCGTCGTGCTGCTCGCCTGCCTGGTCCTGCTGACCCAGGTGAGTGGCATGGACCGAACCAGCTTCGTGCCCGGGCTGGAGAGCGTCACGCGCGGGCTCCGTACGATCGCCTGCGGCCTGACGATCCTGGTGATCGCGTACACCCTGGCCAGTGGCGAGCCCTGGCCGCACAGCGAGATGCTGCCCGGGTACAGCGCCACCGTGGCCTGGTTGTTCGTCAGCCAGACCTTCCTGCTGGTCATCCTCGCGGCGACGGCGCTCTGGGCGCGCGGCGGCGGACGGCGTGCCGACGGACAACGGCTCCCGCGGCTGCGCGCGCTGGGCGCGCCGGTCTTCGTCACGGTCGCCGCCGGACTCGCGGTCGCGTTCTCCGCCGAGTTGGTCTACCGCGTGGCGGACGTGTTGGACCGCGACGGGCGGCACGTCAGCCGGTTCGCGTTCGGCCCGCCGCTGGCGTACAAATGGGCGATCTTCGGGTTTTTCCTGGCGGTGGCCGCGGCGGTGCTGGTGGGCGTGCTGGTCACCGTCGCGACCCGTGCCAGCCGGTGGCGGGCCGCGCGGGCGATCGTGGCCGCCGACTACCCGGACGCGCCGCCGGAGGCGGCGACGCGGCTGCGACGGGTCGAGCAGGCGGTCGCCCGGGCCCGGTTCACCGAACGCGTGGAACCCCTCGCCGTGGTCTACGCCGCATTCGCCGCGATTGGGCTGGCCACCAGCCTGCTCGGCCTGTTGCAGCTCTATCCCGGCGACCTGTTCCAGGCGTACCTCGGTGTGCCCGACAGCTTCGTCAACTTTTTCATCGGGGCGGGCAACTACGCGATCGCCGCGATCCTGATCGGGCTCGTGATCGGTGGGTTCTTCGCCTACCGGACGGCCGGGTTCCGCCGGTACGTGGGCGTCCTGTGGGACCTGGGCACCTTCTGGCCCCGGGGAGCGCATCCCTTCGCGCCACCCTGTTACGCGGAGCGGGCGGTGCCCGAGTTGGCCAAGCGGATCACCTACCTCGTGGACCAGGGCGAGGGCGTCCTGCTGGCGGGGCACAGTCACGGATCGGTGCTGCTCACGGCCACGCTGCTGCAACTGCCACGGCGGGTCACCGACCGGGTCGCCCTGCTGACCTACGGGTCACCGCTGAGTCGGCTGTACTCGCGGCTGTTCCCCGCCTACGTCAACCCGGGGTCGCTCCGGGACATCGGCGAGCGCATCGGCTGGCGCTGGGTCAACCTGTGGCGCGACACCGACCCGATCGGTGGGTGGATCTTCGCCCCGCACCGGTGCGGGGACACCGGGCCGTCGACCGGGCCGGAGGCGACGGTGGACCGCCGGTTGACCGACCCGCAGGGGCTCGTGCCCCCGCCCAGCGACAGCGTGCCGCCACCCATCCTCGCTCACCTGCCGTGCGAGTCGCAGGAGGAGTTCGGGCAGGCGGTACGGGACCTGACCGCGCGGCTGCGTGCCGAGCGCCGGACGGGAGACTGAGGCGGCGGCCGGATATCGTCGCCGGGTGAGCCCGTCCCGCAAGCCCGAACGCCGACTCATCGCCTCGAACAAGAAGGCGCGACACGAGTACACCGTGCTGCGCACGTACGAGGCGGGCATCGTGCTGGTCGGCACCGAGGTGAAGTCGCTGCGCGAGGGGCGGGCATCGCTCGTGGACGCGTTCGCGCACGAGCGCGACGGCGAGATCATGCTGTACGGGCTGCACATCGCCGAGTACCGCTACGGCACGTGGACCAACCACGCGCCCCGCCGTAACCGCAAGCTGCTGCTGCACCGCTCCGAGATCGGCAAGATCCTGGAAAAGGTCCGCGAGGGCGGGGTGACGCTGGTGCCGCTGTCGATGTACTTCGACAACGGGTGGGCCAAGGTCGAACTGGCCCTGGCCAAGGGCAAGCGCACGTACGACAAGCGGCAGTCCCTCGCCGAGCGCGACGCCAACCGCGAGATCGCCCGGGAGCTGGGCAGACACCTCAAGGGCCATCCCCGCCCCAACTCCTGAGTCAGCGTCCGATCGTGCGATGGGGGCGTCGCGGCACGGTCAGCGTCCGATCGTGTCCAGCTCGACGAGGTCGTCGTCGGACAGGACGAGGGCCGCGCCCGTGATGTTCTCGCGCAGGTGTGCCACGGACGACGTGCCGGGGATCAGCAGGATGTTCGGCGACCGCCGCAGCAGCCAGGCGAGGGCGACGGACATCGGTGTCGCCTTCAGCCGCGTGGCGACGGCCGAGAGGACGGCGGACTGCAACGGGCTGAAGCCGCCCAACGGAAAGAACGGCACGTAGGCGACGCCCTGGTCGGCGAGCGCGTCGATCATCTTGTCGTCCTGGCGGTGCGCGAGGTTGTACATGTTCTGCACGCACACGATCGGCGCGATCGACTGCGCCTCGGCGACCTGCTCCGGCGTCGCGTTGCTCACCCCGAGGTGCCGGATCAGGCCCTGCCGCTGAAGGTCCACGAGCGCGTCGAGCGCCTCCGCCACCGGCCCGGGTTCGGGGCCCTCGGCGTTGCCGAGCCGCAGGTTCACCAGGTCGAGCAGTTCGAGGCCGAGCGTCTGGAGGTTCTCGTGGACAGCCCGGCGCAGGCTCTGCGGGTCGCGGGCAGTGGGCCATCCGCCCTGTTCGTCGCGGATCGCGCCGACCTTGGTCACGATGTGCAGCGACTCGGGGTACGGGTGCAGCGCCTCCCGGATCAGCTCGTTGGTGACGTGCGGCCCGTACGCCTCGGCGGTGTCGATGTGGGTGACGCCCAGTTCGACGGCCTCGCGAAGCACGGCGAGCGCGCCGTCCCGGTCGGCCGGCGGTCCCATGACCCAGGGGCCGGCGAGCTGCATCGCGCCGTAGCCGAACCGGGTGACGTCCAGGTCGCCCAGCCGGAAGGTGCCGCCGGGGAGAGAGTGGGAAGCCATCTTCGCTACCTCTGACTTTCGCATCGCACCGCGCGGGGCGCCGGTGCCGCACTGTTACCGGAACCAACTATCAGGGGGTAACTTCCTGATGGAAAGTAGGCACCTCGAAGTGCGTAACTCACCCTCAGGAAAGAGCAGGGCGATGGCGACGGCGACAGCGGCCCAGAAGAGGGCGCAGGCCAAGTCGGAGTACGACGCGTTCCTGGCGCAGTGCCCGAGCCGCAAGCTGCTCGACCGGATCGCGGACAAGTGGGTCACGTTGGTGCTGGCCGCGCTCCGCGGCGCAGGCTCGCCGCAGTCCGGTGCCGACTGTGCCGGCGAACCCCGGCCGATGCGCTACTCGGAACTGTCGCGCCAGCTCGCCGGTGTCAGCCAGAAGATGCTCACGCAGACACTGCGCTCGCTGGAGCGGGACGGTCTGATCACGCGCACCGTGGAGCCGACCGTGCCCGTCACGGTCACCTACGAGCTCACCGACCTGGGCCTCTCCCTGCACGAGGTGGTGCGGGGCCTGAAGGCCTGGGCCGAGACCCACATGGACGACGTGTTCGCCAACCGCGCGACGTACGACACCCGGGCCAGCTGAGCCCTATCGCAACTGCGACCGAGAACCGCGCACGCGTACGCAGAATCGGCCCTGTTTGGCTCTTCTTCCTCGCAGATGCGGCGGCTATGGTTTTCCGGTGACGACCTTCCGGATCGGCGCGGCGGCCGACCTTCTCGGCGTCAGCGCCGACACGATCCGCCGCTGGGTGGACGCCGGGCGGCTGCCCGCCGGGCGTGACGAGCACGGCCACCGGATCATCGACGGCGTCGACCTCGCGGCGTTCGCCCGGGCGCAGGCCGCCGACCCGGACGCGGGCGCCGAGTTCTCCTCGGCGCGCAACCGGCTGCGCGGCATCGTCGTCGACGTCCGCAAGGACACCGTGATGGCCCAGGTCGACATCCAGGCCGGCCCGTTCCGGGTGGTGTCGCTGATGAGCCGGGAGGCGGTCGACGAGCTCGACCTGCGGGTCGGCTCGGTCGCCGTCGCCGTGATCAAGTCGACCACCGTGGTGGTGGAGCGGGCCGCGCCCACCGCCCCGGCCGGAGCGAGGGGGAACGGATGAGGCCTCGGGCCAGATTCGTGGCGCTGGCGCTGGCGCTGGCGGTGGCCGTGCTGGCGACGGCCGGCTGCGACCGCGCCGGCGACCCGGCGACCGGGGGTGACACCCGGGACGGTCGGGTCAGCGGCACGGTGACCGTGTTCGCCGCCGCCTCGCTGACCGAGTCGTTCACCCGCATCGCGAAGGACTTCGAGGCCGCCAACCCGGGCGTCACCGTCACCCTCAACCTCGCCGGCAGCTCGGCCCTGGCCAACCAGATCACCCAGGGCGCTCCGGCGGACGTCTTCGCCTCGGCCGCGCCGAAGAACATGGCGACCGTGACGCAGGCCGGTGACGCCGACGGCACGCCGTTCGTCTTCGCCCGCAACCAACTGGTGGTCGCGGTGCCCAGCGGCAACCCGAAGGGCGTGACCGGTCTCGCCGACCTGGCCCGTCCGGGCGTGAAGGTCGCGCTCTGCGCCGAGCAGGTGCCCTGCGGCGCGGCGGCGCGTACCGCCCTGACCGCGGCCGGCGTCGCGCTGACGCCGGTCACCCTCGAACAGGACGTCAAGGGTGCGCTGGCCAAGGTCAAGCTCGGCGAGGTCGACGCGGCCCTCGTCTACCGCACGGACGCCCGTGCCGCGAGCGCCGACGTGACGGGTGTCGAGTTCCCCGAGTCCGCTCGGGCGATCAACGACTATCCGATCGTCGCGCTGAAGAACGCGCCCAATCGGGCGGGCGCGCGCGCCTTCGTCGCGTACGTCCGCTCGACGCCGGCACAGGCGGTCCTCGCCGAGGCGGGGTTCCAGGCGGCGTCGTGAGCCTGGTCCGCGAGCCCACCACCTCGCGACGTCGTTCGAGGGTGCCGGCGGCGTTGCTGATCCCGGCCGGGCTGGGCCTGCTCTTCCTGGTCCTGCCGCTGGCCGGGCTGGTGATCCGGGCGCCATGGGCGACGCTGCCGCAGCGGCTCACCGCGCCGGGGGCGCTGACGGCGCTGCGCCTGTCGGTGCAGACCGCGACCCTGGCCACGCTGCTCTGCCTGCTGCTCGGAGTGCCCCTGGCGTGGTTGCTGGCCCGGGTCGACTTCCCCGGCCGCCGGCTGGCCCGCGCCCTGGTCACCGTGCCGCTGGTGCTGCCGCCGGTGGTCGGCGGCGTGGCGCTGCTGCTGGTCTTCGGCCGACGCGGGCTGCTCGGCGGCTGGCTCGACGCCACATTCGGCGTCACCCTGCCGTTCACGACCGCCGGCGTGGTGCTGGCCGAGGCGTTCGTCGCCATGCCGTTCCTCGTCATCGCCGTCGAGGGCGCGCTCCGCGCGGCCGACCACCGCTACGAGGAGGCCGCCGCGACACTGGGGGCCAGCCGGTGGACGACCTTCACGCACGTCACGTTGCCGCTGGTAGCACCCGGGATCGCCGCCGGCGCGGTGCTGTGCTGGGCGCGGGCGCTCGGCGAGTTCGGCGCCACCATCACCTTCGCCGGCAACTATCCCGGGCGTACGCAGACCATGCCGTTGGCCGTCTACCTGGCGCTGGAGACCGACCTGGAGTCGGCCATCGTGCTCAGCCTGGTGCTGCTGATCGTCTCGGTGGGCATCCTGGCCGCGCTGCGCGACCGCTGGATGGCGGCCCCGTGACCACGCCGCCGCCCAACCAGAAGCCCGTGACCGCGCCGCCACCCAACGAGAGGCCCGTGACCGCGCCGCCGCCCAACGACCAGCCCGTGACCACGCCGCTGTTGGATGCCCGGCTGGTCGTCGACCGGGGCGCCTTCCGGTTGGACGTACCGCTGCGGGTCGCACCGGGTGAGGTCGTCGCGCTGCTCGGGCCCAACGGGGCCGGCAAGACCACCGCGCTGCGCGCCCTGGCCGGGCTGCACCCGCTCACCGCCGGGCACGTCACCCTCGACGGTGTCGACCTGGACCGGCCGGCGAGCCGGGGCTGGGTGCCCACCGAGCGCCGGCCGATCGGCGTGGTCTTCCAGGACTACCTGCTGTTTCCGCACCTCGACGCGTTGGACAACGTGGCGTTCGGGCCGCGCCGACACGGCGTCGACCGGCGGGCGGCACGGGCCACCGCGCGGAGCTGGCTCGACCGGGTGGGCCTCGCCGACCAGGCGCACCGCAAGCCCCGCCAGCTCTCCGGCGGGCAGGCGCAGCGGGTGGCGCTGGCCCGCGCGCTGGCCGTCGGACCGTCGCTGCTGCTGCTCGACGAGCCGCTGGCCGCCCTGGATGCCCGTACGCGCCTGGAGACCCGCGCGCAACTGCACCGCCACCTGGCCGCGCACACGGGTGCGACGGTGCTGGTCACCCACGATCCGCTGGACGCGTTGGCGCTGGCCGACCGCCTGGTCATCGTCGAGGGCGGGCGCGTCGTCCAGGAGGGCGACGGCCCGAGCGTCACGGCCCGCCCGCGCACCGACTACGTGGCACGGCTGGTCGGGCTGAATCTCTACCGGGGTCGGGCCGAGGGCCACGGCGTACGTGTCGCGCCGGAGTTGACCCTGAGCGTGGCCGACCGGCTCGACGGCGACGCGTTCGTGGCGTTCCGCCCGGCGGCGGTGGCCCTGCACCCGTCGCGACCTGACGGCAGCCCCCGCAACACGTGGGCGGGCACGGTGAGCGGCGTCCAGCGCCACGGCGACAACGTGCGGGTGCAGGTGGACGGACCGGTCGGCGTGGCCGCCGACGTCACGCCGGCCGCGGCGGCCCAGCTCCGGCTGATCCCGGGCCAACGGATCTGGGTGGCGGTCAAGGCGACCGAGACCCACGCCTACCCGGCGACGAGCTGACCCCGCCGCACGACGAACGAACCGTGCCCGCTCTGCCGGCCTCGGTGCGCAGGGCGAGGCCGGACCGTGTGCGGCCACCGCCGCACGGCGCCCAGGCCGACGCCGGACCGGGCGCGAGCCGCCGCCGGACCGGGCGCGAGCCGCCGCCGCACGGTGCGCAGAGCCAGGCCGGACCGGGCGCGAGTCGCCACCGGCCCCGGTAAGCGGAGGTCAGTCGGCCAGCAGGTCGGCGTGCGCGGCGCGCAGCCGGGCCAGCGTCGGGTCGCTGCCCGGGACGACCCGGCGGTCCAGCTCGGCCCACACCTCGGCCAGCGCCGCGCGGACCGCGCCCAGCTCGGCGGCGTGCCGTTGGCTGCTGCGACGGTGCTGCTCGTCGAGGCGGCGGGCCCACCCGGCGGTGACCGCGGCGAGCCGGTCGGCGTCGGCGCGGGCCTGGGCGGCGCTGCGGGCCGCGGCGGCGGGAACGATCGCGGCGACCGGGCGGGGATCGCCGTCGCGGGTGACGACGGTGACCGCGTCGGTCAGCTCGGCCAACGCGACGAGCTGGCTGAACCGGGTGCGCGCCTCGCGCAGCGGCACGGAGCGCGGCGGGTCGGGATGCGGGGTGAGCGCGGGGATGGCCATGAATGCATGCTGCCGCCCGGGTACGACAGAAATCCGTCGTCGTCAGTGGACGGTGGGTGGTGGCGCGGACGCGGCCCGCCACTCGTCGGCCAGCACCGACCAGATCTCCAGGTCGACGCGACCGTCCAGGCCCGGGTAGACCTGACGCAGGGTGCCGTCGTGGCGCAGGCCCAGCCGGCGGGCCAGGGCGATGCTGCGGACGTTTGCGGCGTTCGTCCGCCACTCGACGCGGTGGATGCCGCGCTCCCGCACCGCCCAGTCGACGACCCGCCGAATCGCGGGGGCGACGAAGCCCTGGCCCTGCGCCGCCGGCTCCACCCAGCAGCCGACCTCGCACAGGCCCACCGTGACGTCGAACGACACGAACATCACCCCGCCGACCAGCGTGCCGCGCCACCACAGGCCCCAGATGCCGCCGGCGTCGGCCGCCCAGCGGTCGGCGTAGCGCTGCAACACGGCCCGGGCCGACGGCAGGTCGGTGGCGACGAAGGACGGCGCCACCCAGGGACTTATGTGATCCCGCGCCCGGTCGAGATGGGCGAGGAACTCCTCGGCCCGCCAGGGGTCCAACGCGCGCAGCTCGACATCCTCGTTCAGCGCCAGGGCGAACACCGGGCCTCCCCCGAAGTTGGCGACGACGGGTACCAGGCTCGCACAGGGTCGCCGGTGCTCAGACCGGCAGGTGCGTCCGCAGGGCGGCGAACTGGGCCACCGTCAGGTACGAGGGGTTGGCCGCCTGCGGCTGTCGGAGCACCTCCAGAGCGGCGAGCCGGTCGTCGGCGCGCAACACGCCTCGGGGCACCCGGTCCGGCTCGGCGAGGATGGGCAGCTCCACGGGCACCGACCAGGGTCGCCCCGGTGGCCCCGGCTCGGCCGGCCCGGTGACCCGGCCGACGCCCCACACCCCGTACGGCAGGCGGGCGCGGCTGCCACTGGCCCAGAACACCACGGGCTGCCCGGTCCGCATCAGCCGGGCGCGGTAGCCGGGGCGTACGCACCAGCTCGTCACCAGGGGTTCGCGGGCGAAGCGGGTGGCGAGGTCGACGGTGTCCGCGTTGCCCTTGATCAGCCAGGCGCCCAGGTCGTCGAGGCGTACCCGTGGCTCGGTCATCGCCTCATCCTGCCCCGACCGACGTCCGTCCAATCAGATGATCATGTGGGTCCAGTAGGTGAGCCAGAGCACGAACAGCGCGCCCTGCACGAGGGCGAGCGCCGCCGTCAGCCACCCGTCGACGCTCGCCCGGCGGGCCCAGCGGGCCAGCACGAGGGCCACCGGGAACGCGGCGAGCAGGTAGCGCAGCAGGCTCTTGTAGACGGCGGGGCCCAGCGACAGCGGCACCACCACCATCAGCACGCCGTAGACCAGGTAGGGCAGCTCCCGACGGCGGAACCCGGCGGCCAGGACGGCCAACACGACCAGGGCGAACAGGACCCGGGCGGCGTCGCGCGGCTCGCCGGTGAGCCCGCCCAGGACCACCGGAAGCGGGTTCTGCGTCTCGATCCCCCAGCCGGCCTTCTGGGCGTGCTGGTAGGCGAACCAGTCCCCGCCCCGCCATTTGCAGAACGCCATGAAGGTGAACCATCCGGCGGGCAGCAGCAGTAACGGCCAGCCGGTCCGCAGGTATCCGAGCAGGGCACGCGGACCGAGCCGCCAGTCGTGCTGGCGCAGCAGCACGACTGCCAACGGCAGGACGACGAGCAGTCCGAGAGACCGGCTCATCGCCAGGAAGTAGCCGACCACGCCGACCACCAGCCACCGGCGACGCTCGGCGTAGTAGAAGGCGGCCAGCGCGAGGCAGACGAACAGCGACTCGGTCAGCGCGGCCTGGAACAGGAACGCCGTCGGCAGGAGCACCAGGTAGCGGGTGAATCGACGAGCCGCGTCGGCGTCGGCGAACAGCAGCTCGGCCAGCCGGTAGCCGTACCCGAGGACGCCCAGGAACGCGACATTGCTGATCAACAGCAGGGCCAGCGCGTTGTCGCCGCCCAGCAGCGCGCCGACCGGCCGGGCGAGGAAGGGGTAGAGCAGCGGAAAGCCGAAGTCCCCCCACGGTCGCCCGGTCAGCGGCAGCTCGCTCAGCCGCAGGTAGAGCAGCGCGTCCCAGGCGAACCAGAAGGAGATCCACCGGTGCCCGGAGATCTCCCGCTGCTGCGCCCACATCAGCGCCTCGTCCGGCGGCGGCGCCCCGGGAATGCCGTCCCAGGCGTGCAGGACCAGGAGGCCGAGCAGGGTCAGCAGCAGCTTCGCGCCGAGAAAGAGCCCGATCAGGTACGGCCAGGGAGGCGGCACCCGGCGGACCAGTCGCGCGCCCGTCCGGACCAGCGCCGTCGCGCGCCGCCGGCCGCCCCGCCACCGGTGCATCCGCCCCGCTCCCCCGGTCCGCCGAACCGCCTGCCGCCCTCCCCGTTGTACGCCCCGGCAGACCTCGCCGGAGGAGAAACCCACCAGGACCCGAGGTGACATCCCGGTCATAACGGGTACGCGGGCCGCCTCGACCAGCAACAGGGGGTTCGGCGGCATGAGCGAGCAACACGGCACGGTGGTCATCGGCGCGGGGCCGGCGGGGCTCACCGCGGCGTACGAGTTGCTCCGCCACGGGCGGCCGGTCCGGGTCTTCGAGGCCGACGAGGTGGTCGGCGGGATCAGCCGGACCGTGGAACGCGACGGGTGGCGCTTCGACATCGGCGGACACCGGTTCTTCACCAAGGTCGCCCGGGTGGAGGCGTTCTGGCACGAGATCCTGCCCGACGAGGACTTCCTGACCCGGCCCCGGATGAGCCGGATCTTCTACCGGGGCGCCCTGTTCAACTACCCGCTGAGCCCGTCGAACGCGCTGCGCAACCTGGGTCTGCCGGAGGCGGTGCGGTGCCTCGCCTCGTACGCCCGGGCGCGGGTTCGCCCACCTCGCGACCAGTCGCACTTCGAGGGCTGGGTGTCGGCCCGGTTCGGCTGGCGGCTGTACTCGATCTTCTTCAAGACGTACACCGAGAAGGTCTGGGGGATGCCCGCGGACCGGCTGCGGGCCGACTGGGCCGCGCAGCGGATCAAGAACCTGTCGCTGGCCACGGCGATCCGCAACGCGGTGCTGCCCGGACGCCGCCGCACCGACGTGACCAGCCTGATCGAGGAGTTCCAGTACCCGAAGTACGGGCCGGGGATGATGTGGGAACGCTGCGCCGACCAGGTACGCCAGCGCGGCGGGGAGGTGTCGACCGGTACCTGGGTGACCGCCGTGCACCGCGACCCGAAGCGACGCCGGGCGATCAGCGTGACGCTCAACGGCGCGGGCGGGCAGCGTACCGAGCCGGCCGACGACGTGATCTCGTCGATGCCGATCTCGGAGCTGGTCGCGGCGCTGCGCCCGCCGGCGCCCCCGCACGTGCTGGCCTGCGCCGCCGACCTGCGCTACCGCGACTTCCTGACCGTCGCCCTGGTGGTGCCGGCCGAGTTCTCGTTCCCCGACAACTGGATCTACGTGCACGATCCCGCGGTGCGGGTGGGCCGGATCCAGAACTTCGGCTCCTGGTCGCCGTACCTCGTCAAGGACGGGCGCACCTGCCTGGGCCTGGAGTACTTCGTCTTCGAGGACGACGAGATGTGGCGTACCGCCGATGCCGACCTGGTGGCCCTCGCGACCGCGGAGCTGCAGCGGTTGGGCCTGGTCCGCCCGGGGGTGGTCGAGGCCGGCTACGTCGTGCGCATGCCGAAGGCCTATCCGGTGTACGACGAGCGCTACCAGCACAACGTGGACGTGATCCGGGCGTGGCTGGCCGAGGCCGTGCCGAACGTGCACCCGGTGGGACGCAACGGCATGCACCGCTACAACAACCAGGACCACTCGATGCTCACCGCGATGTTGACCGTGGAGAACATCGTCACCGGCAGCGCCCACGACATCTGGTCGGTCAACGTGGAGCAGGACTACCACGAACAGTCGACCACCGGCGGCGCGCTCCGGGGCACGGGTCGGGACGCGCCGGTGCTGCCGAGCCGGATCATCACCGCCCCGATCACCGCTCCCGAGGGCGTCCGCGCGGCCGGCGACGGCGGCCGATCCGCGCAGGCGCCGCTGGTCTGACGGACCGGGGCTCGTTACGCGAACGCCGGCGTCAGATCGGGCCGCTGGTGTAGATCTCCGTGCTGCTCTCGTTGCCGATGAACGGGTTGTTGACGGCCCACAGCAGGCCCTCGTCGTACTCCGGCACGTCGAAGTTGCACATGACCCAGCCGGCGTCCGCGCCGCTGCTGTTGATGCACTGCCGGCTCCAGTCCGGTCCCTGGATCGTGCCGGCGGCGGGCGCGCCATTCGCCTTGGTGTCCTTCACCCAGACCCGGTCCCCGTACGCGGCGAAGCACGCCTTGGCGCCGGTCGTCGACACGCACCACACGTCGACACCGTTGGCCGCCGGCGGCGCACCGCTCGGCGTGCCCGTGGCCGCCGACGCCGCCGAGGCGGTGCCGACCAGAACGAGGGCCACTGTCGTCGGCACCATGACCAGGGCACCCGCCAACCGCGTGCTCGGCTTCCCACGCATCCCCCGTCAACTCCCCACATCCACCATGATCGTCATTCCGGTGCTGGACGATAGCAGTCGGGCCCTCGTTGAAGCCGATGTGGACGGTGGCACATCATGAGGGCGGCCCACCCGCCAGCCGCGTCCCCAACCTCTCTGGACAGAACACCTAGGGCTCGAGTGTGGCGGGCATGCTGAAGGCGGCGACGTGACGGGCACCGATGAAGGCGTTGCTCTCTACGATCTTCCCGTTCTCGATCCGGAGTACGTCGACGACCAACGCCTCGTAGTGCGGGCTGCCGGGCCGGCGGAGATAGTTGATCAGCGCCGGGCGCCCGTTGGCCGAGGTGGGGAACGTACGCCAGTCGAGCGGTCGGCCGAGGAACTCGGCGGCCGCGTCGATCCCGACGACCGGCGGCTCGGGCGGCATCGTGATCCGTACGTCCTCGGCGAGCAGTGACCGGATCGTCTCCGGGTCCTTCGCGTTGGCGTAGCGGCGCAGGATCTCTTCGTCCTCGCTGGTGAGCTGCGGGCGGCGCCAGTCCTGTGGGTCCGACGGAGCGCGCCCGCGGAGGGTGTGGCGGGCCCGCTGGAGGAGGCTGTTGACGGCCGCCACGGCGGTGTCGAGCGCGGCGGCGATCTCCGGCGGCGTCCAGCCGTGGACGTCGCGCAGTACGAAGGCCGCCCGCTGCCGTGGCGGCAGGTACATGAGCGCGGCTATCAGGGCCAGCTCGACGGTCTCCCGGGCGGCGAGACCGGTCTGCGGATCGTCGGCCAGCAGGGCGTCCGGATAGGGACCGAGCTCGGTGGACCACTCCAGCGGATCCCCGGACGGTACCGTCCGGTGACCGGCCGCCTTGCGGCTGTCGAGGAAGACGTTCGTGGCGATCCGGTAGAACCAGGTGCGCGCCGACGCCCGACCCTCGAAGCGGTCGCGAGCCCGCCAGGCACGCAGGAATGTCTCCTGCACCAGGTCGTCCGCGTCGGTGACGTTCCCGGCGAGGCGGTAGCAGTGCACGTGTAGCTCGCGCCGGTGCTCGTCGAAGGCGCGCTGCAGCCAGACCGCCTGCTCGTCGGTCGAGTCGGACATCTGATTTCCCCGGGGCTGAATGATCCTCACCACTGTACTGACGACCGCAGACCCCATCCGTCATCGGTCGCCGATGACGATCGCCGACTCGGTCGTCTGTACCTGTAACCGATCCTCACCTACTAAGGAGAACGCCATGACGGCAACCCCCGCCTTCAGCGCCGCCGCGCCCCCGGTCGTCGACCGGGAGACCTGGCTGCGCGAGCGCGACGAACTGCTGGTCCGGGAGAAGGCCCATACCCGCGAAGGGGACGCGATCGCAGCCGCTCGCCGTCAGCTGCCGATGACCTTGATGCCGACGGTGACGGTCCAGGGTCCCGGCGGGGACACCCCGCTGGTGGAGGTCTTCGAGGGCCGCCGGATGCTCATCGCCTACTTCCACATGTGGCACGACGACAAGCCGTACGAGCACCAGTGTGAGGGGTGCACCTTCTCGACCTGTCACATGCAGACGCTGGACTACCTGCACGCTCGGGACGTCACCTACGCCGTGTTCTGCCAGGGCCCCTACGACGAAAGTGCCCCGTTCGCGGAGTTCATGGGCTACCCGTTCCCCTGGTATTCGGCGAGAGACTCCGACCCGGCTCTGGCCGACGGTCGTGACTTCGGGTTCATCGCCTGCTACCTGCGCGACGGCGACAACGTCTACGAGACCTACTGGACCACCGGGCGGGGCGTGGAGGCGTTGATGACCACCTACCACGCGCTGGACCTCACCGTGTACGGCCGGCAGGAGAACTGGGAGAACTCGCCGGAAGGCTGGCCGCGGGTCACCGGGCACCCGTGGCGTCTCAACGGCCGCCCCACCGCGCAATGGTCACGCCCCGGCGTTACGCCAGCGGTGACGACCTGATGATCGAGGTGATCATGCTCGGGTCGACTGCGGTGTCGACCTGCTGCTTGGGCATCCTGCCCATCGTGAGGAATACCGCAACGCCGCCGGTCGTCGTCCGGGCCCGCCGCAGGCCGACCAGTTCTTATGAAACAGGCCCTAGGCGTGATCCGGCCACCGCTCCGGCCCGATCAGCAAAGCGGTGGCTGTCATCTCAGGTAGGCAGCGAGTGGGATGTTCTGCGCCCGCAGGGCGGTGGCGACCAGGCCGGCGATCTGTCTGGCCCCGGCGGTCTCGAAGTGGGTGTGGTCGTTGCAGAAGAACGCGCCCACCGCGCCCGTCGAGTAGTCACCGTTGTTCGGGCACAACCGGAGCGAGTTGTAGAGCGCCACGCTCCTGGCGTGCAGGTCGATGACCGGTACACCGTTGGCGGCGGCCGCGGCCGTCGTCTCGGTGACGAAACCGCGATTGCCGACGGCGGTGTTGCCGCTGCAGGTGATCGCCGCGACCGGGGTGACGAAGATCGGCTTCACCCCTCTGGCCTTGGCGGCCGTCGCCATCACGCCGAGCAGTTCCTTGAAGCGGTTGGCGCCGACGTGTCGCGGGCAGGCCGAGTCACCGTCGTTGATGCCGAACTGGATGATCAGGTAGTCCCCGGCCTTGAAGCCACTGCCGCTGTCCAGCATCGCCGACCATCGCGCGCTGTAGGCGGTCGAGCTGAGCGCGCACTCGCCGGCCGAGTTCTTGGTGGAGGTCACATTGCCCTCGTACAGCCAGGTCTGGATGCTGCGACCGCCGACGGCGCTGTTCTGCACGGTGACGTTCGACGTGAGGTAGGACGCGAACTGGCTGCCCCAGCCGATCGGACAGGAACTGGCGTTCATCATCGTGGAGTCGCCCGCCATCCACACCTTGGTCGGCGCGGGCGTCGGTGACGTGGAGGGGCTGGCCGGCGGCGTGCTCGGGCCGGTGCAGGGTGTCGGCGCCGGGGATGGCGTCGATGTCGGCGACGGCGCGGTGGGCGACGGCGTCGGCGCGGTGGGCGTCACTGCCGGTGGACCGGCACAGGTGGTGCCGTTGAACGAGAACGACGACGGCACCGGGTTGCTGCCGCTCCACGAGCCGGTGAAGCCGAAGTTGACCGACGCGCCGGTGCCGACGGCACCGTTGTAGCTCACGTTGGTGGCGGTGGCCGCCGAGCCGGTGACCGTGAGGGTGGCGTTCCACGCCTGCGTCACGCCCTGCCCGGGAGCGAAGCTCCACGCCAGGCTCCAACTGGTCACCGCGTCACCGAGGTTGGTGACGACGACATCCGCGCCGAACCCGCCGGTCCACTGGCTGGTGACCCGGTAGTCGACAGCGCACGCCGGGGTGGCGGCCTGGGCGGTGGCGATGCCGAGCCCACCGGCCACGACGGTCAGGACCGTTGCCGCCAGAACCACGAGACGCGATCGGCGAACCGTCATCGGTTTACTCCTGCCTCGATCGGAGGCGCTCGCCATCACGTGACGGCGGCGCACGGGGAGCCGTTGAGGGCGAAGCCGGTCGCTCCGCCGAGCGGGCTGTCGGTGATGAATCCGAAGCTGGTCGAACCGGCGGCCGGGATCACCGTGTTCCAGGCGACGTTCACCGCCGTGGCCGCGGCGCCGGACTGGGTGACCGTGGCATTCCAGGACTGCGTGATCCGCTGACTGCCCGGCAGCGACCAGGTCAGTGTCCACCCGTTGATTCCGACGGTGGAGGTGTTGTTGAGCGTCACGTCGAACTGGGCGCCCGTACCCCAGTCACCGGTCTTGCGGTAGGTGACCGCGCAGGCCGCGCCCGCGGAAGGCGTCGGCGCGGGCGTCGTCGGCGGCGGCGTGGTCGGCGCGGGCGTCGTGGGGGGCGGCGTGGTCGGCGCGGGCGTCGTGGGGGGCGGCGTGGTCGGCGCGGGCGTCGTCGGCGGCGGCGTCGTCGGGGCCGGGGTCGTGTTCAGTCGTGCGCTGAGGATCGGGGCCAGCCGGTCGGTGATGGCCTGGTGGCCGGCGTCGTTCGGGTGCACCGAGTCGCTCAGGCCCCCCGACGGCAGCCAGCCGGTGGTGTCCAGGTAGAACACGTTGGCGTCGCCCGCGGCGTTGCGCGCCCGCACCGCCGCCTCCGTCTCCGTCGCGTACCGACCGATGAACGTCCGCATGGCGAAGAGCTTGGCGTTCGGGAACCTGGCCCGGATCCTTGTCAGGAAGGTGGTGTACGCCGTCTGGAAGGCGGCCGCGCTCACGCCGTGGCTCTTGTCGTTGGTCCCCAGGTTGATCACCACGCCGTCGGCGGTGTAGCGGGAGAAGTCCCACGGGTCGGTGCCGACCTGGCCACCGGAGGACATCCAGTAGCGCGTCTCCTGCGCCCAGCACCCATCGGTAGTCTCGGCCAGACACATGCCACCGATCGCGATCTGCGTGTGGTCGTAGCCGAGCCGCTCACCGACCTTGAAGCCGTAGTCCGTCACGGCGAGTTGACTGCTCGTGGCCCCGGCGGTGATCGAGTCGCCGACGAACTCGACCAGCTTGGGGCGGGTCGGTGGCGCGAAGGTGCGCGCGCCGGAGTCGAGGATCAACCCCTGGAAGACCGCGTCACCGGTGTAGGAGCCGGCCACCTGCCGGTAGCTGACGATCAGCGTGTGACTGCCGGCCGCCAGCGCGGTCGGCGTCAGGTTGATCGTGCCGGAGCCGGTGAAGGAGGTGAACGCCCCACCGTCGATGCTCGCCCAGAGTTGGATGGTGTTGCGCTGCCGGAGCTTCACCGTTCTGCCGGTGAACCCGACGCGCAGGTACGCGCCGGCCCAGTAGGGCACGTAGGCCGAGGCGTTCGTCCTGTTCCACCGGCCGACGAAGCTGATGTTCGAGTCGGCCGGCGTGCCGTCGCCGGCCGCGGCCTGGGCGCTGAGCACCGGCAGGCCGGCGGCGAGCACCCCGGCGGCGACCGCGATGAGGGCCGCGCTACGCAGGGAACGGATCGTCGTCATCGGATCGGGTTCCAGCCGTCGGTACCCGCCAGGTAGGCGGTGGGTGTGTACTGGGTGGCGGTGGAGGCGCTCATCTGCGGCCGGTTGGCGTTGATGACGGCCCCGGGCCCGGTGCTGCCGTACTCGGCGAACCGGGCGTTCCGCCACGAGAAGCCGGACATGTCGGTCCACGGGTCGGTGCGGATGTGCGCGCCCATCGTGACGCCCCGGTAGAGGACCTGACCGCGGGCGTTCACGTCGCCGCTGGGGTGCCAGGGCCGGCCCAGGTAGACGGTCCTGGCGGGAGCGTTGCTGGTCAGGGTGGTTCCCCAGAACAGGAAGCCGAACTTGTTGTTGATGTCGGTGGCCGCGGCGGTGAGGTAGCCGTTGTTCGACGACGAGCCCCGCGTCAGCGAGTGCACGGTGCCGTTCTGGAAGACCATGGTGCCCCGCCCGAAGATGAAGTCGACGTCACCCTCCACGTAGGAGTTTCGGACGTAGAGACGCCGGACCGAGCTGACACTGGGCGCGTTGACCAGCAGGGTGTCCTGGTTGCCGAGAACGCGGACGTTGTCGAACTGCACCCGGTCGCCCGAGGTGTTGACAGCGACGGCCTGCTCGGCGTCGAGAGTGTTGGCGGCCTCGTCGAAGTCGTTCGACATGGTCAGGTTCCTGATCGTGGTGTCGTTGGCGTTGACGAAGACCGAGGCGCTGCCGGACGTGCCGTACGTACCGCCACCGGGCTTGGTCTGGCCGGAGGCATGCCCGTCGACGATCACCACCTGGGCGGCGGAACTGCCGGCGCCGACCAGGGTGAGGTAGGGCTTGTTGGCGGGAATGGTGACCACGCCCCGGTAGGTGCCGGGTTTGATGGTGATGGTGACCGGCACGCCGTTGTTCGCCGCGACACTGTCGATCGCCGCCTGCACGGTCGTGTAGGTGCCGCTGCCGTCGGCGGCCACGGTGATGGTCGTCGCGGACGCGGACGCGGACGCGGCCACCGGGACCGCGGTGGCGAGGGCGCACCCCGTCAGCACCGCCACCGTGCGCAGCCCAAGCACCCTGCCGGACGTGGTCATAAGCGTTCTCCGATCCCCGGGTCACTGCCGACGACCATGTCGACTGGCAGACGACGACGTTAAGTGAACGTTAACATCGACGTTCGGGAATATAAAGCGGATGTCCGCGGAAGGTCACCCGACCCGGACGTCGCGCCCGGACGTACTGGCCTCGGGGGCCACCGACGGTGTCCGGCTGGGCAGCAACAGCGGGGTGGCAAGCAGCAGGACTCCGGAGAGCGTGATCGCGGCGAGCGGGCTGGTGAGCGTGGCGAGAAGACCCCAGCCCACCATCAGGGCAGCCTGCAGGAGCTTGCCGACGGCACTCCACGTGCTGAGCACCCGCGCGGCGTGACCCGCGGGGACCCGGCGCAGGCGTTCGGTCGCGTAGATCGGATTGAAGACTCCCATGCACGTGATCAGCAGTCCCTCGACGACGATCACGGTGACGAGTCCGGGCACACCCGGCTGGACGAGGGCGAGACCGAGTGGGAAGACCGAACGCAGCCAGCCAAAGACGATCATGACTCGGTGTCGGCCGTGGCGGCTCACCAGGCGCGCGGAGAGGCGGGCGCCCAGCAGCCCACCGAGCGCCGGGATGCCGAAGGCGAGGCCGTACTGCCACGCCGGCAGGTGGTACTGGCCCAGCAGGAGCACGGCCAGCAGCGGCGCGGTGGCCATGATGAGGCCACCGACCAGAATCGAGTTGAGGAACAGCCCGCGCAGGACGCCGTCGCCGAGGATGAGCCTGCCCCCGTGCAGCAGGTCCGCGGGCCGCAGCCCCGCAGCGCGGCCACGAGGTGTGGCGACGTCGCCGCCCCGCACACGCAGGATCGCGAACGCGGACAGCAGGTAGCTGACGGCGTCGGCCAGGACGGTCACGACCGGACCGAGCAGCCCGGCGAGCGCGCCACCCAGGGGCGGCCCGGCCGCGGTCGCCACCCAGGCCGTGCCCTCGAACCGCCCGTTGGCCGCCAGCAGGTCCGCGCCACGCACCAGATGTTTCAGGTACGCCCCGGACGCGGCGGAGAAGGCGATGCCCGCAGTCCCCGAGATGATCGACACAACCAGCAGTTGACCGTACGACAGAAGCCCGAGGCCGTACGCGGCCGGGACGCTGACCATCGCGACGAAGCGGACGAGGTCCATCGTGATCATCACCGGTCGCTTCGCGCGGTGCTCGACCCATGGCCCGAGGGCAAAGGCCACCACCGCCGCGACCGCGAGACCGGCCGCCTCCAGCACCGCCACGGCGACCGCCGAAGAGTCCAGAACACGGACCGCGATCAGCGGAAACGCACCGAAGGCGAGCCAGGTGCCATACGTGCTGGCGGCGTACGCCGACCACAGCCAACCGAAATCGCGCCCCAACCGCCCCCGCATGCGACCCTCCCGAATCCACCGACATCCGGGGGCAGCACAACTCTCGCGCCCGCGCGGAAGCAAACAACTGGGATCCCGCGAGCCACAACCAGCAGTTGTGGATGGGCATAATAAGCCGGTGGATACCGAGGCGGTGCGGTCGTTCGTGCGGGCGGCCGAGTTCGGGCAGTTGCAGCACGCGGCCGACGAGCTGGGGGTGACGCAGCAGGCGATCTCCAAGCGGATCGCGGCGCTCGAACGCGCCCTCGCGGTCCGGTTGTTCACGCGTACCCCCCGAGGGGTCGAGCTGACACTCGACGGCCAGGCGTTCCTCCCGCACGCCCGGGGCATCGTCGCCGGGGTGGACCGCGCGGTCGCCGCGATCAGGCCCGGCTCGCGGGCCCTGCGGATCGACGTGCTCGGCCTGCGCTCCGCGCAGGCCGTGGTCCTGCACGACTACTGGCGCTCCCATCCGCAGACCGACCTCGACGTCGTGACACTGCGGGTCAACGACCCGCGCGAGGCGGTCGCCGCCATCCAGGCGGGCGACGTCGACGCCTCGTTCCGGTCCGTCACCGATCCGACGACGCTGCCGCGCGACGTGCGGATGGTCCACGCCTTCGACTCGGCGCTGGAACTGCTCGTCGGCCCACGGCACCCGCTCGCCGCCGCGCGCACGCTGACGCCGGCCCAGCTTCGGGGGCACCGGATCTGGGTGCCGGGCATCGCGCCACGCAGCGAGTGGGCGGACTTCTACGACCAGCTCACCGAGGCCTTCGACCTACGGATCGACGCCGCCGGGCCGAACTTCGGCAACGAGGTGCTCCTCGACGTCCTCGCCGAATCCCCCGACGTGGCGACCCTGGTCGGCGCGCGCGACAGGTACCTCTGGCCGGCGACGCACGACCTGCGCCGCATCCCGATCGCGCGCCCGACGCTCGCGTACCCGCTCTCGCTCCTCCTGCGCCGCGCGAACCCGCACCCGGGGCTACGCGCGGTGCTCGACCACTGCGCGGGGCTGACGCCGCTGCCCGCGCCGACCTGGCGTCCCTCCTGGGCGTTGGGTCCTGTTTCATAAGGGCGGTCGAGCCGAGCGGAGTCCGGGCGTCCATCCGGCGGCATTGCGGTGGCGCACGGGGACGCCGCCGACGAGGTCGAGCAGGGTCGCCGCCCGCGTCGACCACCCTGTGGCGGCCCGCTTCGCGGCATCGGCGCGAGTCCGCGCCGCACCCGTCGGAGAATTCTGTGCGACGGTGTCGATGCGCGGTCAGCTCGTTCGACGAAGAGGCGCGAGGGGCGAGCGGCGACCCCGCCGAAGGAGGAGAGGGCAATGGCGAAGTACATGCTGATCATGCGGGGCACCGACGAGTCGAACGCGGCCATGATGGCGTCGATCGACGAGGCGATGGCCGCGACCGGCCAGTTCATCGAGGAGATGCTGAAGGCCGGCGTCCTCCTCGCGGCCGAAGGACTGGACGATCCGGGCCAGGGCGTCGTGGTGGACTTCGGCGGCGACGCCCCGATGGTCACGGACGGCCCGTACGGCGAGACCAGGGAACTGTTCGGGGGCTACTTCCTGCTCGACGTCGACTCGAAGCGGGAGGCCGTCGAGTGGGCCACGCGCGTCCCGGCGGTCCGCGGGTCCAAGATCGAGGTCCGGCGGGTGGCGGAGGCCGACGAGGTCCCGCCGGGCAGCGGGAACGACGGCGAGATTTGATGGGTACGGCCGACGTCGAGGCCGTCTGGCGGGTCGAGTCGGCGCGGATCGTCGCCGCGCTGACCCGGTTCACCGGCGATCTCGGGCTGGCCGAGGACGCCGCCCAGGAGGCGGTGGCCGAGGCGCTGGTGTCGTGGCCGCGCGCGTCCCCGGCCAATCCGGCCGGCTGGCTGATGGCCACGGCCCGTCGACGGGCCATCGACACGATCCGCCGCCGGAGCGCGCTGCGCGAGCGGTACGCCCTCCTGGCGACCGACACGGCGGTCGGCTCGGCGCTGGACGAGGAGGTGGACCCCGACCGGATCGACGACGACATCCTCGCCCTGATGTTCGTCAGCTGCCACCCGGTGCTCTCCCCCGAGGCCCGGGTGGCGCTGACCCTGCGCGTGGTCGGTGGGCTGTCCAGCGAGGAGATCGCCCGCGCGTTCCTCGTGCCCGTGCCGACCGTGCAGGCCCGCATCACCCGCGCCAAGAAGACCATCGCGGCGGCCGGGGTGCCCTTCGAGCTACCGCCGTCCGGCGAGCGCCGGGCACGGCTGGGCGGCGTGCTGCACGTCCTGTACGCGATCTTCACCGAGGGGTCGACGGCCACGTCGGGCGACCACCTGCTGCGCCCGGACGTCGCGTACGAGGCGATCCGACTGGCCCGTGCGCTGGCGGCGCTCCAGCCCGACGAGGCGGAGGTGCATGGCCTGCTCGCGCTGTGCGAGCTGACGGCCGCGCGTTTCCCGGCCCGGGTCGGCCCGGACGGCACGCCGGTCCTGCTCGAGGATCAGGACCGACGGCGGTGGGACGCCGCCGCGATCGGCCGGGGGCTGGCCGCGCTGGCCAGGGCATCGACCGGTCGTCTCGGCCCCTACGGTCTACAGGCCGCTATCGCCGCCACCCACGCGTCGGCGCCGTCGGTGGAGGCGACCGACTGGACCCGGATCGTGCGGCTCTACGACGCGCTGAGCCGGGTCGCGCCGTCACCGGTCGTCGAACTCAACCGGGCCGTCGCCGTGGCCATGGCCTCCGGTCCGGCGCGGGCGCTGGCCATCGTGGACGAGCTGGTCACCGCCGGTCGGCTCCCCGGATCACATCTGGTCCCGACCGTACGCGGCGAGTTGCTGGCCCGGCTCGGTCGGCGGGCGGAGGCCCGCGCCGAGCTGGAGGCGGCGGCCGGGCTCTGCGCCAACCAGCGCGAACGATCGGTGCTGCTGCGCAGGGCGGCCGCGCTGACCTGACGGGCTGCACACCGCCCGGTGCGGCAATCTGGTCAGGTGAACGGTGATGACGTGCGAGCTCCCCGAGCGCAGACCGGGTCCAGCCCGCAACACCTGCTGGCGACGGTACTCGGCGAGTATCTCGACTCGGCGGACGCCGACCTGCCGTCGGCGGCGGTCATCGCGATCCTCGCGGAGTTCGGGGTCAGCCAGTCCAGTGCCCGTGCCGCCCTGTCCCGACTGGTCAAGCGGGGCCTGATCGCGATGAGGGCGAGCCGACGGCCCCCGGTCTACCACCTGACGCCCGAGGCGATCGCCCGGCATCGCGTGCGGATGCGGCACTTCCTGACGTTCGGTGCTCGGCCACCACACTGGACGGGCGACTGGGTGCTGGCCTCCTTCTCGATCCCGACTTCCGGGCAGGCGTCGCGGCACGCCGTACGCAGAACACTGGGCGCGCTACGTTTCGCGGGCCTGTACGACAGCGTGTGGATCCGGCCGGGATCGGACGCCGCGCCGGCGCAGGGGGCGCTGAGCGAGCTGCTGGACCACGTCGAGGGCGCCCGGTGGTCGGTGATGCACGTCCGGTTCGACGAGGAGTCCGGACCACACGGTCCGGCCGGCGCGTACGACCTGGCCGCTCTCGCGTCGGAGTACTCGCGCTTCATCCAGCGGTACGCGCCGCTGCGGGCGGCCGTACGTGACAACGAGGTGGACGCGGCGCGGGCGCTGGTGGCCCGGACCTCGGCCATGGACTCCTGGCGGCGGTTCGCCGACATCGACCCGGACCTGCCCGACCACCTGCTGCCGAAGCCGTGGCCCCGCCAGGAGGCCAGGGACACCTTCCTGGAGATCCACTGCGCGCTCGGCGCGCTCGCGCAGGCGCGGCTGGTCGAGGTGGCGACACCGCACTGGCCGGACGCCGCCGCGTGGATCACCCACTTCGAGGCCTCGGAGGACCTCCCGACGGCCGGGTCGGGTGGCATCGGGCCGGCACGCCGAAGCCGGCGTTGAGACCTCTCCAGACATTGACACTTTTCGTTGCGGCAGTGATAGTAACTGCACACCGCTCCCATCGGATCGCCTGTGGGGACCCCGCCGGGTGGTCGACACGTACCTATCGACCTGGCCCGTGGCCTGCGCTCGCCGCGCGAACGTACCGCCGCCACCGCCGCCGCGGGGAGCCCCACCGTGACATCCGTTGGAGGCGCGCATGAGAAGAAGATCGAAGATCTACGCGGGGTTGGCGGCCGCCGTGGTGCCGATCGCCTCGATGATCATTACGCTCGGCGCGACGCCGGCCGATGCCGCCGTGGGCGGTTCCGGCCCCTACCCCGCCGACTACGAGACCTCGGCCAGCCTGACCAACCACACCATCTTCCGGCCGCAGACGCTTCCGTCCGAGCGCCTGCCCATCTTCGTCTGGGGCAACGGCGGCTGCTCGGCCAACGGCCTCTCGCAGGGCAACTTCCTGCGCGAGATCGCCTCGCACGGCTTCCTCGCCATCGCCAACGGGGCCCCGAACGGCTCCGGCTCCACCAACTCCCAGATGCTCACCCAGTCCATCGACTGGGCCATCGCGGAGAACTCCCGGCAGGGCAGCAAATACTTCAACAAGATCGACACGACGAAGGTCGCGGTCGCGGGCTTCTCCTGCGGCGGGCTGGAGGCGTACGCCGTCTCCAACGACCCGCGCGTCACCACCACCGGGATCTTCAGCAGCGGCCTGCTCAACGACGCCGACGACTACCAGCTCAGGAGACTGACCAAGCCGATCGCCTACATCATCGGCGGGCCCAGCGACATCGCCTACCCGAACGCCATCGACGACTGGGGCAAGCTGCCGTCCACGCTGCCCGCCTTCATGGGCAACCTCAACGTCGGGCACGGCGGCACGTACGACCAGACCAACGGCGGCGAGTTCGGCCGCGTCGCGGTGCTCTACCTCAAGTGGCGGCTCAAGGGCGACACCACCGCCGGCGCCAACTTCGTCGGGCCCAACTGCGGCCTGTGCCGTACCCAGTGGACGGTCCAGCAGAAGAACCTGACGCTGGACGGCGACACGCCGCCGACCACGCCTCCACCGACCACGCCGCCGCCCACCACTCCGCCGCCCACGACTCCCCCGCCGACCACGCCGCCGCCGACCACGCCGCCGCCGACGGGCGCCGCCTGCACCGCGACCTACGCCGTGCAGGACCAGTGGAACGGCGGCTTCGTCGCCAACGTCACCGTCACCGCCGGAAGCACCGCCCTCAGCGGTTGGCGGGTCACCCTCAACCTGCCCAGTGGCGCCTCAATCACCTCGCTGTGGAACGGTGTCGCGACCGGTAGCAGCGGGACCGTCACCGTCGCGAACCAGAGCTACAATGGACGACTCGCCGCAGGCCAGAGCACCAGTTTTGGTTTCCAGGGCACCGGAAACGGCAGCGGCACCACCGCCAGCTGCACCGGAAGCTGAACCCGAACCACCTCGGCGGTCGGCGCGTGACGCGCCGGCCGCCGAGCGCGTTCCGCCGACCCAAGGAGACGACAATCGCCGAGAGTACGCTGGCCGTCATCCTGCGCGCCGCGGCGGACGGGCACTTCCCGCCGGCCGACGGCGGGACCACCGTCGTACCGCAGCCGTGCCACCGCGACGCCGGAGTCATCGCGTTCACCGCGCACTCCGTGGTGTTCACCAACGAAGACCCCGAATGGGTACGCCACACGCTGGCGGCCATCGACTGCGACGGCCTGGCGGCCACGATGAATCCGCGTTTCCTCGTCGCGCTGCTCGACCGCACCGGGCGCCGCACCGACACCATCGACCTGCTGACCGTCGCGAGTCCGCTAACCGGCCCGCCCCCGCTGCGGCTGACCGAAGTCCCGGACGCCGGTCACGCCCGCGCGGGCCGGGCACGTCGCCGTCGTGACGACGTCCGGGTCTGGGCCGCCGACGGCGGGGTGGTCGTGCTGGGCCGAGGCGTGGCGGGCCGCTGGGAGACGGCGATCGAGGTCGACGAGGACTGCCGCCACCGGGGCCTGGGGCGGGCGCTGGCCACGGCCGCCCGACATCTCGTACCCGATGGGCAACCGCTCTGGGCACAGCAGGCGGCCGGCAACGCCCGCAGCGTGCGCGCCTTCCAGGCGGCCGGGTTCCGCCCGGTCGGCGCGGAGGCGCTGCTGTTGGCGACGGCTGGGGCGTAGCTCAGGCCCAGAATGTGCTGGCGAGTTCAGGACGACCTCCACACCTGAAACGTCTGCTGGAGTCGCCACTCCCCGTCGGGCTGCCGCGCCTCGTTGCGCCAGCGGAACTCGTCGGCACCGATGTCGGAGAAGGTCCACCGCAGGTCACCGCCGTCGAGCACGATCTCGTCGCCGACCCGGGACGCCAGGAAGGTGTGTGTCCGCCGGCGGGCCGGGCCCACCCACGTCGAACGCCACACCCCCGCACCCGCCGACGGGTCGGGGAACCGCACGCTGACGCCGTGTTCGACGCCCGGCAGGATCCAGACGTCGGTGGTCGCCCGCCCGCCGAGCGCGTACCCGAAGTGCCACTCGCCACGACGGACGGTCGACGACCCGTCGGGTTCGTACTCGGTGCAGTCCAGCGTCCAGGAGCCCGCGAACTGCCCGAACAGGCTGAGGTCGACACCATCGGCCGGGCCGTCCGCGAGGAAGGCCGCGCCGACGACGCCGGAGAGATCGATCGCCATGCCGGAGACGATAGCCAAACGTCCGAGCTTCGCGTTCGCTTGGCGGTAGGTGGTGGTCACGCACGTGAGAAGGCATCGTGTTAGCCTCTTGATGCGCCCCAGATGGGCCTACCCCCGGAGGTTCTGGCTACTTCAGCCGCCATGCCGAGATCGACGCGTACGCGTCTCCCGCATGGGTCCGGGGCGTTCTCGCCTCCGGGGTCTGTCAAATCAGTACGGCTGCTGGACGCCGTGTGCTTCCGGTCGGGTCTTCGGATCGACCGAAAGACGGGTACTCGTGACGGTCACGTTCAACCACACCATCATCGCCTCGACGGACAAGCACGCGTCGGCGGCCTTCTACCGGGAACTGTTCGGACTCCCGGAGGCGCCCTCGTGGGGGCCGTTCGTCAATGTACTGCTGGACGAGGGGGTGCTGCTCCAGTTCGCCGAGCCGCCGGTGGACATCCAGATGCAGCACTACGCGTTCCTCGTCGACGACGAGCTCTTCGCGCGTAGCCTGGCGTACATCCAGGAACGAGGCGTCACGTACTGGGCCGACCCGCAGATGAAGCGGCCAGGTGAAGCGAACACCGAGCACGGCGGCCGAGGGGTCTACTTCAAGGACCCGGCAGGACACGCGATCGAACTCATCACGCGCCCGTACCTCTAGCAGCCCTCCTGGTCGGACGCTGTGGCTCAGCGTCCGACCAGGGCGGGTGGGCGAGCCGCCCTACCGCGGCCGGACAGCGAGGTGGATGTGCACGACGTCGTCGAGGGCAATGCCCTCCTTGTTGCGCACCGAGTCCCGCAGCGGAAGGACGTAGCCCCCGTCCCTCGGGAACAGCGAGGTGCGCCACCGGCTTCGCCCAAGCTGGACCTCGACCGGGATCATGCCCCAGCCGTAGGTGACGGCGGATGCCACCTGACGCACCATGTCGACGCACTCGGGTGGAATCGTTACGAAGTGGTACGGCGATGGCCCGCGCCACTCCCACACGGCATCCTCGAACTCGTACTCCACCACGGCATCAGATCACGCCGAACCCGTTGCCGTAGGGGCACGGCAAGACGGCGTGCCCCTACTCCTCGCCAACGACGGACCGCCCTGTGCCGTCTTCCTGCTCTGGACCTTCCGCCTGGTCCAGTAGTGCGATCAGCGTCCGCACCGATTGTTCGTCGAGGGCAGCGATGACGGCGCCGCGAAAATCGTGCTCGCCGAGCATCCTGCGGAGCTCACGGAGCCGGGCGAAATTGAAGCCGGCTTGGGGAACGCCGATCCCGAGCCGTATCGCGAGGGCCTGGCAGTGGAAGGTCACCGCCTCGCCAAATTCCCCCATTTCGGTACGCAGAGTCCCGAGCTGGCTGATTGAGGTGGCCATATCGGCCTGGTTGCTCAGCCCTTCGTTGATCGCCCGAGACTGCTGGTAACGGCGTTCGGCCTCACGGTAGTCACCCCGAAGCTGAGCGAGTACGCCCATCTGGTGATAACTGGCAGCCATACCAGACTGATTCCCCAGCTCCTCTTTGATCGCCAGGGACTGCTGGTAACGGTGTTCAGCCTCGCCGTAGTCACCCCGCTCCTGCGCGAGGATGCCCAGATGGTGGTAGTTGATAGCCATGCCGGACTGGTTGCCCAGCCCTTCGTTGATCGCCAGAGACTGCTGGTGACGGCGTTCGGCCTCACCGTAGTCACCCCGAAGCTGGGCGAGGGTTCCGAGCTGACCGTAGCTGGCGGCCATGCCGGCCTGGTTTCCCAGCTCCTCCTCGATGGTCAGGGACTGCTGGTAACGACGCTCCGCCTCGGCATAGTCACCCCGATACTGAGCGAGGATGCCGAGCTGGTGGTAACCGGTAGCCATGCCAGACCGATTCCCCAGCTCCTCCTTGATCGCCAGGGACTGCTGGTAACGACGCTCCGCCTCGCCGTAGTCACCCCGCCCCTGCGCGAGGATACCCAGCTGGTGGTAATTGGCAGCCATGCCGGACCGGTTGCCCAGCCCCTCGCTGATCGCCAGAGACTGCTGGTAACGGCGTTCGGCCTCACCGTAGTCACCCCGAAGCTGGGCGAGGGTTCCGAGCTGACCGTAGCTGGCGGCCACGCCGGACTGGTTTCCCAGCTCCTCCTCGATGGCCAGGGACTGCTGGTAACGACGCTCCGCCTCGGCATAGTCACCCCGATACTGAGCGAGGATGCCCATCTGGTGATAGCTGCTGGCCATGCCGGCCTGATTCCCCAGCGCCTCCTCAATGGCCAGGGACTGCTGGTAACGACGCTCCGCCTCGGCGTAGTCGCCGCGAAGCTGGGCGAGGATGCCGAGCTGCTGGTACCAGGCCGGCCGACGGGGTGAATTTTCAGGAAGCCAGCGCAGGGTGTCGTGGATGAGGCTGGCCTCTCGGTCCCAGGCCCCCCACTCGTCGAGTTGGCTGCAGATGTGCTCGGTGATGGTGCCGGCGGTTTCCAGATCGCCGGCGGCCAGCAGGTGGTGCCGGCTCTCGCCGAGATCGTGGAGGTCGTCGAGCCGATCTTGCGGCCATCTCCCCACGCGCCACTGCCAGTATGTCGCGGCGGCCCGGTGGGCGGCGGTGACCAGCCCGGGGCGGTGGTGCGGACCTTGGTCGCTGTTCCAGTGGCGATGCAGCTCGGCGGCGGTCCAGCGGTGCATCACGATCCGGCCGTCATCGACGATCGCTATCAGACTGGTAGTGGCGAGTTTCTGGGCCAGCCCGGCCATCCCCGGTGGTGCGGTGAACGGGGGCTGAGGCGGTCGGCGTGCCTGCTCAAGAAGCCGGACGAGACGTTCGGTGTCTACCGGGGTCAGCGGGCTGTCCTGCCCGATTGCCTCCGCCAGCCCGTTGAGATCGAGTGCATAACGCGACAGCAGGTCCGTGATCTCCGCGGCCGCCTCCGCCATGTCGCCGGGCTGCTGTTCGGCATCCGGCTTCGCGACGCCGACCTGGAAGAGCAGCCCGTTGACGTCGACGGGTTCGCGGTAGACGCTGATCCCGGCCAGCAGCCGGACCGCGCCCTCGATGGCGCCGAGGCGGGTCAGGTGCTCGGTCAGCAGGACATCGTCGGCGGCCAGCGTGACCGTGTCAGCCAGCGCTGCGTCCAAAGTGCGCTGTTGGGCCAGCCAGGCGGCCGTGCCGGCAGTACCGAGCCGTGTTTCGACGGCGTGGTGGAGGCGTCGGGTGATGTCGGCGAAGCGGCCCCGTCCGGCCGGGTCGCCGCCATTGCCGGGCAGCAGCGCGTCGAGGTACTCCAAGGCCCGAGGATGCCCACCGACGGTCTGCCAGATGCGCTGCACCGCGTCGATATCGGCGGCGTGCCGGTCCAGTCGGGGCAGCGACCACAGCAGCTTTCGGGTCTCGGCCAGGCTCAACGGCGGCACCTGGTAGTGATGCAGCCGTTCGGCGGCCGGAACGGGTAGCCCGAACCGGTAACGGCTGGTGATCAGCAGCCGGCTCCGGCCGGGGCTGGTCAGCCATGCGGCCAGCAGTCCCGCCAGCCCGGAATCCCCGACTGACCAGCCGCCGTCGATGCCGCTGTCACGGATCAGGTTGTCCTCGAAGTTGTCCAACACCACCAGGATCCTCACCCCGGCCAGAACCTGGTCGCGCAGCAGCGCGAACCGGTCCGACCAGGGCAGGTCGACCCGACCGGCCGTCTGCACCGCGACCATCGGCGGGCCGCTGAACTGTGTCCGCAGCACCAGTTCCCGGCGAGCCGCGTCGGCGAGCGCGGTCAACAGTCCGTCGACGGTGACCGGCCCGGTCACGGTGACCAGACGCCAGTCCGGCGAGGTGTCAAGCAGGCGGCGCACCACCTCGGCGGCCAGGGTGGTCTTCCCGACCCCACCGATGCCGTGCAGCAGCACAGCCGTACCGGTGCCGTCACTGAGGAGGCCGGGCAGAACGCGCTGGGCGGGTCGGCGACCGACGAACTGCCCGACGGGCCGGGCGAGGAGGCCGCCCAGGTCCGGCACGATCTCCGCGCGAGATTCGGCTGGTGCGGTGCCGTCCGCGACGGCCACCGAGGGTGTGGCGGCCAGCACGCTGACCACGCTCCACTCGTCCATGCCCCCGACCGCCTGGGTCAACGGGTCCGGACCGGTGGCCAGGTCTCGTTGCACGCGCCGACGGGCCTGCGCCACCGCCGCGACCACATCCGGCCGCGCCGATGCCGCCAGCTCGGCGTACACGGCGGCGAACAGCCTCGTGGCGTACACGTCGGTGACCGAGGTCTGCGTCGCGATCACCGCGCCCGCGCCCCGCCGGGCCAGCCTGGCGGCGAACGACCCCGCGCCGTCCTCGCCGTCGACATCGGTGTAGCAGGCCGCCAGTGAGATCACCCGCGGCATCCGGCCCTCCGGGATCGCCTCCGCTATCAGGGTTTCCGGGTCCACCGACCGCGGACGCCCCTGCTCGTCCTCCAGGTGCAGGACGCCCGGCGCACCGTGCGCGGACAGGTGCAGCACATGCGTGGTGTCCTCGGCGAGGACCGCACGGATGGCCGCCGTCGTGGCGAACGGCACGATCCGCACCACCGCCCGGCTGCGGTGCGCACCGTGCACCGCGTCCAGGACACTGCCCAACTCCCGCTCGTAATCCAGCAGCGGACCACTGCCGGCCTCCGGCGAGGCGATCGCCACCACGATCCGCAACGGCCCCGGCGCCGCAGCCGATCGGGAGCCGGCCGCATCCACCCTCCGATACACCGACACCAGCTCGTGCAGCACCACCGGACGGCCGGTCACCGGCTCCGGCAATGCCTCCCACGGCAGCCACCACCAGTCCGGCGCCTGCACCCCCACCCGCACCGGCACGTGCTCCCGCTGGGCACGGCGGATCACCCGGGCAAGCGCCTGCGCCACCGCGACCGGCAGAAATGATTCCGCCATCAGCTCGCCGGCGCGCCGCAACGACACCACGCCGGCGGCCTGGCCACCGGTCGCAAGGTCACGTACCACTGCACGTAGCCGAGCGCGTTCCCGGCGTACGTCGTGCAACGCGTTGGCCAGGCCAGCTGAGACACCACGATGCTCCGCGGTCACGTCCTGGCCACACCCCGACAGGCGCACCTCTGACTGCGACACCGTCAGCACCAGGTCCAGCAGACCATTGGCCGGCGTCGTCTCCTCGACGACGACCGACGCCACCCCTTCCAGCAGCGCGGACAGGTCTTCCACCCGCGACACCCACACGGCACCGGCCAGCCAGCCGTCCTGCGAGTTGTAGCGGCCGGAAACCACGCCGATCACCGCCCGGTCGGACGCCCGCAGCACCGGCGCACCACTCATGCCGGGCATCACCGCGTCCGCCTGTAGACGTGACCACAACACGCCGTCCCGCAGCGCCGGCCCGCGCCAGTGGCCTCCCGCGGTCAGCAGCTCGTACTCGTGCCCGTCGTCCTCGACCGTCGGGTAGCCGGCCGTCGTCACCGCCTCGTTGTCCCGCACCCCGTCCGAGACAACGAGGTGCGACGCCGACCCCGGAAGCGGCCGCTCGGCGCGCAGGACCGCCAGATCGTGCACCTCGTCGAAGCGTTCGACCGTCGCGTCCCATCCCGCACCGACGCCGACGGGCCCGACCCGCACCATGGATCCCACCGCCGCCGCGCCGATATCCACGAGAACGTGGTGGGCTGTGACCAGCACACCCCCCTCGACCTGGAAACAGGTGCCGGCAGGCGACGCGCCATCAGCAGCAACCCAGCCGAGAAAGTCGTAGCCGGCCACCCGCGCCGTCATTATGCGCCGTCCTGCGGCGCCTCAGTTTCGGTGTCCGCGTCGTCCGGGGCCGCTTCGCCTGGCCCGCGATGCACAGGGTCGGCACTCGCGCCATAGGTGATCTTCACCTTCAGCGATGCCTCACCCGCGGCGCCCGCAACGATCACGTCACCCTTGGCCGACACCTTCAGACCGAACTCGACCTCGACCGACTCCGGGCTACCGACCCGGCGCGTAACCCGGCCGACCGTGCGCGCCGTCGACACGGCGATCTCCTCCACCGCCGACTGCGCCCGCTCGAACGCGCCTGCCGCGTAGTCCACCGCCCGATCGACGCGTCCCGGTGTCGACGTCTGCTGAGAACCAGCCGCAGGCACGACCTCGACCAGCACCTCGACCGCACCCACCCGCACAGGAACCGTCTGCGCCACGGAAGACTCCTTCGCCGAGAAATGGTAGAAACCGTCCGACCATCAAGTGGAGACACCAGACAAGATCGAGCAAGGCCCGGCAGGGGTCAAAATAAAGCACAAACGAAGTGCCACCCGCCAGGGCCACAGCACCGAAATGCCCCAAACGAACGGGCGAAGTCAGGGATCCGACAACAGTTTCGGTACGCAACAAGATGGGCTGACAACAGTTCCGAAGAATTGGACAGATCACGCTCAGGAGAAGGCCTTACGCGCTCTCATCGCAATCCGCAGGAGGCCACAGTGGCATCGTCCGGAACCAGGGCTTCGGGGTCGCCGCTCATCCGCGCCTCGAACGCACGGATACGCCGGATGACGCCGGACGGCCCGTCGGCGGCAAGTAGTTCCCGCACCCCCGGCCAGTCGGTCAGACCGTACGGGGTGACGATCCGGCTGGCACCGTTGCTGAGCACCGCGATGCCGTGCAACTCGTCGAGGGCGACGCTCCCGGTCACCGCCTCCCACGCCGCCCGCGGATCGTCCTTGGCGATCCAGTAACCGCCCGGCCGGTTCCGACGAGCGCGCAGTGCCAGGGCGCAGGAGGCGCGGATGTGGTCGTACTCCGGGGTTCCGGGTGTGACACCGGCCAGGGGCGCCGAGCATTCCCGCCGGGCGGCCACCTCGCGCTCGTCGGTGACCACCCGCACGCCGCCGCCGACCTCATCGAGCATGAGGTACGAGTCAGCGAGCAGGAGATAATCCAGCCGTCCCCGGTGGACGCGGGCCATCAGAACGGTCGCCTGCGGGCTGCTGGGATCGGTGATATCGCAGGTGGCGCGATGCGCGGCGGCCGTCTCAGCGATGGCGTCGGCGAGGATGGCCGCGAGGCCCCGCCCGTCGGCCCGCGACAGACCGCCGAGCAGCGTGCCGCCGAGACGATGGGTGTACCAGGCGACCCCGTGCGCGCAGAACGCCTCGGCCCCTGGAATGCCGGCGCCGTCCAGCAGTACGAGGGCGCCGGGCACCGCCCCCACGAAGTCCTCGTTCGGCCGGCCGGCCCTACCGGCGCTCGTCGCGAGACTGACGTGCATGGGCCGCTCCTTGCCACGAGAGATCAGCGTGCCGCGTTCAGATAGCGCAGTACGGCGAGAACTCGCCGGTGGTCGGTTCGCGCCTGGGGTAGGTCGAGTTTGGTGAAGATGGCCGTCACGTGCTTCTCCACGCTGCGCGGGGCGAGGTGGAGCGACTCGCAGATGGCGAGGTTGGACCGGCCCTCGGCCAGCATCCCCAGGACCTCGCGCTCCCGCTCGCTGAGCCGGGCGACGCCCGCGTCCACCGACGGCGCCGCCAACAACTGGCGCACCACCTCCGGATCCAGCGCCGTCCCGCCGGCGGCCACCCGGCGCAGCGCGTCGACGAAGTCCTCGGTGCTGACGATCCGGTCCTTCAGCAGGTAACCGACCCGACCGGGGTGCTCGGCGATCAGTTGCCGCGCGTACCGGGTCTCCACCCACTGCGAGAAGACCAGCACGCCGGTGTCCGGGTGGGCCGCCCGGATGGCCAACGCCACCCGCAGGCCTTCGTCGGTGAAGGTCGGTGGCATCCGTACGTCGACCACCGCCGCGTCCGGTCGGTGTTCGTCGACCGCCGCGCGCAGGTCGTCACCGTTGTCCACCGCCGACACGACGGTGATCCCGTGATCGGTCAGCAGCAACGTGATCCCGTCGCGCAGCAACGGGTTGTCCTCGGCGATCACTACGCGCACGGCAGCTCCACGGTGATGGTCGTCGGTCCCCCGGGCGGACTGTCCAGCCAGAGCGCGCCGTCCAGCGATTCAGCTCGTCGGATCAGCCCCGCCAGACCCGTACCCCTGCCCCCGGATCGCGCCCCGCCGCGCCCATCGTCGCTGACGGTCAGGCGCAGGACGCCATTCTGCGCGCGAAGGTCCAGCCGGATCCGGCTGGCCCCGGCGTGCTTCGCCACGTTGGTGAGGAGTTCGGCGGCGCTGAAGTACAGCGCCGATTCCAGGTCGGGTGTCGGGCGCTCAGGCAGGTCCACGTGTACCTCGACGGGCACCGCGCTGCGCGCGGCCAGGGTCTCGATCGCGGTGCTCAGGCCGGTGTCGAGCGCGGGCGGGTGGATGCCCCGCACGATGTCCCGCAGCTCGGTCAGGGTCTCCACCATCGCGCCCCGGGCCTGGGCCACCATCGCCTTCAGCTCCGGCTCACCGGCTCGCCCCTCGATACGCGACAGACCCACGCCGAGCGCGACCAGCCGGGCCTGCGTACCGTCGTGCAGATCCCGTTCCACCCGCCGCAGCAGCGCGGCCGCGTCCCCCCGCAGCGCGGCCCGGCTGGCCTCCAGAGCCGCTATCCGGACCCGCTCGGGTCCCGGCTCCAGCAGTGCCCGCACCAGCCACCGGTCCAGCGACACGATGAGTCGGAAGTACCACGGGAACACCAGCAGCGCGGTCAACCCCTGCGCGGCCAGTGCCCAGGAGCCGCCCCACGGCGGGTCTTGCGGAAAGCGGTGCACCCACACGGGGTAGGTGACGCCCACCAGACCTCCGACGACGAGGGCCCCGCCGAGGTACGCCCCCGCGGCCATCAGCGGCAGCCGGGCGAAGCAGTACGCGAGGGCCTTCCAGCCGCTGGCGTCCGTCAACACCGCGCGAGCCCAGCGCACCGGGCCCGTCCCCCGGCGGCCCACGGGCGGCGGGTTCGGCCAGCTCCAGCCGAGGAACAGCCGGGCCGGCCCCCGGAAGTACCGAACGGTCAGCCGCGCGAGCAGCAGCACACCGGTCAGCAGTGGTAGCCCGATCGTCAGCAGCGACAGCGCGGAGAACACCAGCCCCAGCAGCGCTATCGCGAACGTCGGCACGGCCAGCACGGTGCCGGTGACCGTGTATCCGACCTCACGCCAGGTACGGGCGGTCGTCGGAGCACGCAGGACCACGCCGACGACGGACCTCACGGGTCCACCGCCAGCGACTCCACCGCCGGGCGGCGCATCGCGACCAGCGCCGGCACGACGGTGCCCAGCAGCACCAGGCCGAGCACCACGGCCAGGCCGCCGGCCAGTTGCCCGGGTGGCAGGTAGGGCATCCACGTGCCCAGCATGCCGTGCAGCATCGGCACCATGGTGACCATCGCGACCACGGTACCGACCACCAGGGCGGTCACCGTCACCAGCAGGGCTTCGCAGACGACCACGGCCAGCGCGCGCATCCTGCTCGCGCCGACCAGCCGGGTCACCGCAAGCTCCCGGCGTCGGGACAGGAGTACGGTCACCAGCGTGTTCACCGCGGCGACGGCGGCGAAGGCGACGTAGACGGCGGTGCCGGAATACTCCGTCCACACCTGCGCCGCCGGGTCGGGAGCGCCGTGCACACGCGCGGACGTGGTGTGCGTGACCACCTTCACCGTGGCGAACGCGATCGCCAGGACCAGTGGCACCAGCGCGCCGGACAGCGCCGTGGCGCGCACCGCGAGGTTGTCCGCCGCCAGCGCCCCGGTACCCCCGAACAGTCGCGTCAGCGGAGCGGCCAACCGCAGCAGGACCGGGCCGAGGAAGCCGGCTCCCACGCACATCGCCAGCATGGTGAAGAGACTCGACTCACCGGCCTTGGCCGGGTCGCCCTTCGCGATCAGGATCGACAGCACGACGCCGCCGGCCAGGAGGACCACCCCGATCGCGGTACGCAGCAGGCTGATCCGACGCCGCGGGACGGCCGTCTCGGTCAGCGCGGCGGCGGGGCGTACCCGTGCTGGTCGCATCGCGGCGGTCAGCGCGCCAACCACCGACGCCCCGACGGTGATGCCCAGCGCCGCGGGCAGTGCCGCAGGCGACGGGTGGAACGTCACGCCGGGCGGGATCGCCTGGTGTCCGGTGAGCCCCGCCAGCCAGGCGTGGGCGAGCAGGGCACCGAGCGGTACGCCGAGCGCGGTCGCCGGCACCGCCACCACGGCGGCCTGGGCCGCCACCGCGCGGCGCACCCGGCCGGGAGTGGCACCCACCGCTCGCGCCAGCGCGATGTCCCGCGCCTGGCGGGCGATCGACGACGTCATGGTCAGTCCGACGATCAACGCGGTCAGGTACACGGACACCACCACGAACAGCGTGGCCATCTCGGGGATCGAGCTCTCGGTCAGCACCTGCCGGGCGGCCGGGTCCAACCGCGCGCCGGACATCGAGGAGCTGGCGCCCAGCGCTCCGGACACCAGCGCGGCGGCCAGGCACTGCGTGACGAACGGACCGGCGAAGGCCCACGGCTGCTTGCGCAGCGCCTGCCGGGTCAGTCCCGCGCTCACCGGGCCACCGCCGGGTCACCCGTGGTGGCACGCAGCCGCTCCCCGATGTGTGCCGCATCGGGTGTCGGGCCGTCCGCCACCACCTCGCCGTCGCGCAGCAGGACGAGTCGGTCGCTCCAGGCCGCCGCCATCGGATCGTGGGTGACCATCACCACCGTCACACCGGCCCGGTCCACCCCGTCACGCAGCAAGCGCAGCATCTGCTCACCGGTCGCCGGATCCAGCGCCCCGGTCGGCTCGTCCGCGAACACGACGGCGGGACGACTGGCCAGCGCGCGGGCGATGGCGACCCGTTGGCGTTGGCCGCCGGACAACTCGCCGACCGGCCGACCGGCCAACCCGGACAGACCCACCTCGGCCAGCACCTCGTCGAGTGGGCGCAGACGCGGTCCACCCAGCCGCCGGGGCAGCAGCACGTTCTGCCGCACCGTCAGCTCCGACAGCAGGTTGTACGACTGGAAGACGAAACCCACCCGATCGCGACGCAACCGGGTCAGCGCGCCTTCGCGCATTCGGGTGACGTCCCGGCCGACCAGGCGGACCCGCCCCGACGTCGGCCGGTCCAACCCCGCCGCGCACTGCAGCAGGGTGCTCTTGCCCGAGCCGGTGGCTCCCATCACCGCCACGAACGTGCCGGCCGGCACCACGAGCGAGATGCCGCGAAGGGCGGCGAGCGGCCGTCTGCGCGAGCCGTAGGTGCGGGTCACGCCGTCGAGTTCCACCACGTTGTCCATGTGTTCCACCCTCGACGCCGACGGCGATCCGGACATCCGGGCGACCCGAACGATCCTGGTGCGGTTATCCGTACCCGCGTCGCGCTGCGGCAGCCCGCCAGGAAACCGCTTACCTCGTGTCTATTGACGCTCATAACTGGCTGTCAGTACCGTGATGCGGGCATCGAGAAAGCGCTTTCCGACCCTCACCGTCCGACAGGGAGCGCCCCCATGCCCAAACACCTGCGCGCGATCTGCCTCGCCCTGCTCACCGTCGCCACCGTCCTGAGCACCACCACCGCCCTGCCCGCCGAGGCCGCCCCGCGCTTCCGGGTGCTGGTCTTCTCGAAGATCACCAACTTCTACCACGACTCGATCCCGGCCGGCGTGGCCGCGATCCAGCAGCTCGGCGCCACCCACAACTTCGAGGTCGTCGCCACCACCGACGCGGGCGCCTTCACCGACGCCAACCTCGCCACCTTCGACGCCCTGGTCTTCAACAACACCAACTCCACCCCCGCCTCGGGCGACCTGCTCAACGGCAGCCAGCGCGCGGCGTTGCAGACGTTCATCCGCAACGGCGGCGGCTGGGCCGGCCTGCACGCCGCGTCGGCCAGCGAACGCGACTGGTCCTGGTACGAGGGTCTGGTCGGCACCATCTTCGACTACCACCCGGACTTCTCGGCCACCGGCGGCACGTACCCCGGGCGGGTGAAGGTCCTCGACCGCGCCCACCCCTCCACCCGCAACCTGCCGGAGCTGTGGGAGCAGAGCGAGGAGTGGTACAACTGGCGGACGAACCCGACCGGCAACGTGCACACCCTCGCGCAGATCAAGGTGCGTGACGGGATCAGCGGCCTGGACGAGGGCGTCGACCACGCGTACTCCTGGTGTCAGCGCTACGACGGCGGCCGGTCCTGGTTCACCGCCGGTGGGCACGCCAGCTCCCAGTTCAGCAGCGCCACGTTCCTGGAGCACCTGCGCTACGGCATCGAGTGGGCCGCGGGCGCGGTCGCCGGCGACTGCTCGGCCAGCAGGACCGGCACGTTCGAACGCGTCGGGCTGGTCACCGAGAACCTGGCCGACCCGTTCGAGCTGGCCGTCGCTCCCGACCGCAGGGTCTACTACATCCAGCGCACCGGCGCGCTCAAGGTGGTCGACTCGGACACGCTCCAGGTCACCACGCTGCTCGACCTCGCGTACACCTCGGCGATGACCGACCAGTCCGACGGCCTGCTCGGGATGACCCTGGACCGCGACTTCGCCAGCAACGGCTGGGTCTACCTGCTCTGGTCGGACAAGACCCTCAAACAGCTCAACCTGTCCCGGTTCACGGTGGCGAACAACAGCGTCGCGCTCTCCTCGGAGAAGCGGCTGCTGACCGTCCCAACGTACCGGGGCGTGGGTCGGGCCAACTCGCACATGGGCGGATCGCTGGCCATGGACGCGGCCGGTCGCCTGTACGCCGCGATCGGCGACAACACCGACCCCTTCGCGTCCAGCGGTTACACCCCGATCGACGAGCAGTCCGGGCGGGCCGCCTGGGACGCCCAGGGCACCGCCGGCAACACCAACGACCTGCGCGGCAAGATCCTGCGGATCACCCCGCAGGCCGACGGTACGTACACCGTGCCCAGCGGCAACCTCTTCCCCGCCGGCACCGCGCGGACCCGACCGGAGATTTACGCGATGGGCATGCGCAACCCGTTCCGGATCACCATCGAGCCGGGAACGAACGCGGTGCTCGTCGGTGACTACGGCCCGGACGCCCGCGCCGCGGACGCGAACCGTGGACCGGAGGGGACCGTCGAGTTCAACCGCATCACCGCCGCCGGCAACTTCGGCTGGCCGTACTGCGTGGGCAACAACATCCCGTTCAACGACTACAACTTCGCCACCAGCACCTCCGGGGCGAAGTTCACCTGCGCCGCGCCGGTGAACAACTCCCCCAACAACACCGGCCTGACCACCCTGCCGGCGGCGAAGCCGGCGCTGGTCTGGTACGCGTACTCCGCCTCCGCCCAGTTCCCCGAGGTGGGCACCGGCGGTGGCGGCCCGATGAGCGGGCCGGTCTACGACTTCGACCCGGCGAACACCCGTACCACCAAGTTCCCGGAGTACTTCGACGGCAAGTGGATCACGTACGAGTTCACCCGCAGGTGGTTCAAGACGCTCTCGATCCACCGGACGGCGCAGACCTTCAGCAACTCACGTTTCGCCCCCACGGCCGTCGGTGACCTCCAGTCGATCAACGGGATCTTCGAGAACATGAGCTGGATCCAGCCCTTCGAGGCGGAGTTCGGCCGGGACGGCTCGCTCTACGTCATCGACTTCGGCGAGGGCACCGGCAGCGGTCGCGGCGGCAGCAACGCCGGCGCGGGCATCTACCGGATCGACTACGTGGCGAACGGCCGACCACCGACCGCGAAGATCACCGCCAGTCCGGACACCGGGCGTACGCCGCTGACCGTCGGCCTCTCCTCGGCCGGCGCGACGGCCGGCGACGGCACCGCCCTCAGCTACGCCTGGGACTTCACCAACGACGGCACCACCGACTCCACCGCCGCCAACCCGAGCTTCACCTACTCGGCTGCCGGGAAGTTCACCGCCCGGCTGACCGTCCGCAACAGCGGCAACGGTCTGACCGCCACCGCCGTCACCGACGTGGTGGTCGGCAACACCCGGCCGACGGTCACCATCACCGTGCCCGATGGCGGCTTCTTCGACTTCGGCGACAAGATCCCGTACACGGTGACGGTCACCGACCCGGAGGACACCACCATCGACTGCGCGAAGGTGACCGTCCAGACGCAGCTCGGGCACGACACGCACGCCCACCCACTGGACGTCTACACCGGCTGCTCCGGGCTGCTGGCCACCGAGGCGGACGCCGGTGACGGGCACGGGCCGGGACAGAACCTCTACACCCTGATCACCGCGCAGTACACCGACGGTGGCGCGGCCGGCGTGCCGGCGCTGACCGGCTCGACCCGGATCCAGTTGCAGCCCAAGAGCAGGGAGGCCGAGCACTTCAGCGCCCAGTCCGGCCTGATCGTCAACGACCGGACCACCGCCCGCGCCGGCAAGCGGCTCGGCGACGTCGACCACAACGACTGGGCGGCGTACGGGTCGGTGGACCTGCGCAACATCGGCTCGGTCACGCTCGGGGTCACCAATGGCGGACTCGGCGGCACCATCGAGCTGCGAACCGGTTCACCCACCGGCACGCTGATCGGTACGGCCACCATCGGCTCCACCGGCGGATGGGACAACCTGGTGTCCCCCACGGTCACGCTCACCAACAAACCGACCGGCACCACCACCCTGTACGCGAAGTTCGTCAACACCGCGCAGGTCGGCGGCACGCCGGACCTGATGTCGCTGGACTGGATGCGGTTCAACGGCGCCGGCGTCAAGCAGGAGCCGGGCGGAAGCCTGACGATCGCGGCCAACCCGACCGGCGGCGCCGCGCCGTTGACCACCACGTTGACCGCCACCGCGACCGCGCCGTCCGGGCAGAGCATCACCGACTACGCGTGGGACTTCGGCGACAACAGCGCGGTGGCGCACGGCGCGACGCTGCGGTCGACAAGTCACAGCTATCCGCGAAAGGGCACCTTCACCGCCCGCGTGACGATCACCTACACCGGCGGGGAGACCCGCTCACTCAACCTGACCGTCACGGTCACCTGATGGGAATCGGTGGCGGGCGGGTCAACCCGCCCGCCACCGGCCACGTCCCGGACCGCCAGAGACCGCACGTCTAGCGGTCCTGCCTGACCTTGGCGATGTCGAGATCCAGCAAGGGGCCGAAGAACCTGGCGAAGTCGTCCAGGGAGTCCGACCGGAAGATCTCCCGCGCACCATCCAGGATGGCGACCGCACCCGAGGGAAGGTCGAAGAGGTAGCCGACAACCTTCTCATCCCTGATGAGAACGAAGACCTGCGGCACTTCCGCCACGACAACCGTCGGGCTTTCCAGCATCGGTGGACTGCTCGCGGGCGACGCTTCTGGATCGCCACAATTTCTCGTCATGGACATCCTCCTCCTGAGGGCTCCCCGCGCGCCGGTCGCGACGGCCGACCCAACCTCGGCCTCATCGAGACCAATTGTCTTGGGACAATCCCTGGGGATAGTCTGGGGACAATCTGACCCAGAGTCAAGGCTTGTCTATGGACAACCGGGAAGGGCGTTGACGTGCCGGTGCACTCGCGCTACCTGAACATCGCGTCCACGATCCGCGAACGGATCGAAGCCGGAGAATGGGCACCGGGTGCCCGGCTTCCGACCCTCAACGATCTCGCGGCCGAGTACGACGCCAACCGCGACACAGTCGGGAGGGCCATCGCCCTGCTGGAGACCGAAGGCTACGTGTGGGCCGTCCAGGGGCGGGGCATCGCCGTTCGATACGGCACGATACGTCCACGTCGACCCCGCGGCGATCTGGTCAAGCGCAACGAGCAGGCAACCGGATACTCATTCCCTTCGGCAAGCAGCCAGGAGGTGTGGGTCAGCCACGGCAAGGCCGTCAACCTGCCGGCCCGACTGGACGACCCCCGCGTCGCCAAGCTTCTGGGAGTGGAGCCCGGCACCGAAGTGCTGCGCCGGTTCCGGGTTACCGGGCCAGCGTCCGAGGCCCCGTTCCAAATCAACATCTCGTGGATTCACCCACGCGTCGCCGACATCGTGGCCAACCTGGACGCGAGCCCGGCGGCGGGCGAGTGGCTGCACCACATCGAAAAGGCCGGCCACTGGCCGATCAGTTGGATGGAGATTCACCGCGCCCGGATGCCCAGCAGAGACGAGGCAGCTCTTCTGGAGATCCCCACCAACCTGCCCGTACTGGAGATCGTGCGGGTCGGCACCTCCGGGGGCGACCAGAAGCCGGTCGAGGTGACCGAGTACGTCGTGGCGAGCGACCGAGTCGAGACGGTCCACGTCCTGCACCGCGACGCGAACGCAAAGGAGCCGTGGCCTGACGGCGAGCCGAGGAGCGGGTCATGACCGTGGCCCTCACTCTCGCGGCGGCCAGCCGGACGCACCAGGGCCTCGTCCGCAGACGAAACGAGGACTCCCACAGCCAAGGACAGTGGCTGTACGTGGTTGCAGACGGCCTCGGCGGCCATGTCGCCGGTGACATCGCGAGTAGCACAGTCGTCGCTGCCGTGAAGGCGTACGACCGCCTGGTGGATCCTGAGGATCTTGCTCACTCCTTGGGACGGGCCATCAACGACGCGAGCGACGAGTTACGAAGGAAGGTCCGCGAGAACCCGAATCTGGCCGGGATGGGCACCACGTTCGTCGCTCTGCTGCATGCCGGCAGTGATGCGGTCGTGGCAAACGTTGGGGACTCTCGTGCCTACCTGATCCGACGCAAGCGCCCCCGCGACAACGCCCTGGTGCAGATCAGCGAGGATCACACCTACGAACACCTCGTCGCCGACGCCGAGGAGGTGCCCAACCTCCCCGGGAGGCTAGCCCGCTTCCTCGACGGACGGGCCGACGGCCGGTCGGCCGACCTGAGGCCTCTCCAGCTTCAGCCCGGCGACCGAGTCCTGTTGTGCTCTGATGGACTGAGTTCGTACGTGCCGTACGAACGGATACGGGCCGCGCTCGACTCCGACGCCGACCCCGGGGACATCGCCGAACAACTCGTGGCCCTGGCGATCGACGAGGGTGGACACGACAACATCACCGTGATCGTCATCGAAGCGATCCGGCCTGACGAACCCGCGCGCTAGTTCGACAGGGACGCTGGCACGGGTAGCTCGAGATGTGCCAGGAGGGCGGCGACCTCGCGGTCGAGCTGCAGGCCGACCTCGTGGATCGCCTCCACGCCGAACGACCCGAACGTGCGACTGGGCTGCTCGATCACGAACCGCACCCCGCCGTCGGGCACATCGCCGATCATCGTGCGCAACGGCGCGTACAGCATGGCGGTCGGGTCGTGCCGGTACATCTTCTCGGCAATGGTGTGGTTGCCCATCAGGTACTCGACAGCGTTGCCGGCGTCACCCGCGAGGCCCATCATCGGTCGCAGCTCGCCACTGCTCCAGTAGATGAGGAAGTCGTGGGGCGCACGCTCGCGCATCAGGGCGAGCACGTCGTCCCAGGGGGCGTCGCGGGCAACCAGGGCGTCGAACGCCGCGGCGTCGTAGCGCGGGACCGCCTGCTCGTACTGCCCCCGGAACTCCTCGAACGGTCGATCGACACCGACGTCCAGGCGGCGGGCCTGGTAGGTGCGTTCGGTGTAGCCCGGCTTCATCCCGCGTTCCCCGATCCCCGTCGAGCTATTTCACGAGCGTCACCACTTTAGTCCGAAATGCACCCTTAGGATCGGATCATTGTTGGTTCAGCCGTCGGTGAGGTGGTGGGTGTGAACGGCGCGGAAGCACTGCTGCGGACGCTGGCCGACGCCGGAGTGGAGGTGCTCTTCACGAACCCCGGCACCACCGAGCTGCACCTGGTCGGGGCGCTGGAGTCGGTCCCCGAACTGCGCGGAGTGCTCGCGCTGTTCGAGGGCGTCGTCACCGGCGCGGCCGACGGCTACGCCCGTATCGCGGGCAAGCCGGCGGCGACCCTGCTGCATCTCGGGCCCGGACTCGCGTACGGGCTCACGAATCTGCACAACAGCCGACGCGCCAACTCGCCGGTGGTCAACATCGTCGGCGACCACGCGACGTTCCACACCGCCTTCGATCCTCCGTTGAACTCGGACATCGCCGCCCTGGGCGGATGGCTGCAAGGGCCGGTTCGCCGACCCGAGGACGCGGCCGGGGCCGGCCCCGACGGCGCGGCCACGCTCGCCGCCGTCCTGGAGCCACCCGGTCAGATCGCCACCGTCATCATGCCGGCGGACGTGTCGTGGTCGGACGGAGGCACGGCCGCACCGCCGATGCCGCCCCGCGCGACGCCGGCCGTCAGCCAGGACGTGCTCACGCGGATCGCGGAGGTCCTTCGCGCCGGGGAGTCCACCGCCCTGATCATCGGCGGGACCGTGCTGCGGGAGTCGGGTCTGTTGGCCGCCGGCCGTATCGCGGCGTCGACGGGCGCGCGGGTGTTCCAGGAGTTGTACTCCAACCGGGTCGAGCGTGGGGCCGGCCTGCCCATGTTTCCCCGGCTCGGCTTCTATCCGGATCAGGTGCTCGACCAACTGCACGGGATACGGCACGTCATCGTCGCGGGCACCAAGGCACCCGTCTCCTTCTTCGCCTACTCCGATCAACCGAGCCTGCTCGTACCCGAGGGAGCGCAGACGCACGTCCTGGCCGAGGTTGGCCAGGACGCCGTCGGCGCGCTCGACCGACTCGCCGACCTGGTGGCCCCGGACGCAACCACCCCGGTGACCGAACCGCGTCGACCGGCGCTGCCGACCGGGAACCTCACCCTGCGGAACTGGACGGACGTCGTCGCGGCGTTGCTGCCGGAACGCGCCATCGTCATCGACGAGAGTGTCAGCTCCGGCACCGCCCTGGCTGCCGCCACCGCTGGCGCTCCCCGCCACGACGTGCTGATGCAGACCGGCGGAGCGATGGGTGACGGCCTGCCCCTCGCCGTCGGTGCCGCGGTCGCGGCACCCGACCGGCCGGTACTGGCGCTGGTGGCGGACGGCTGCGTCATGTACACCGTCACCGCGCTGTGGACGCAGGTACGCGAGGGGTTGAACATCACCAACGTCGTCCTCAACAACCGCGCGTACGCGATTCTGCGCCAGGAGTGGGAGTACTTCAGCAATCGTCCGGGTCACACCAACCCGGACGGAAATCCGCTGTTCGACCTGGCCAACCCACAGATCGACTTCGTGGGTCTGGCGAACGCCTTCGGCATGCCGGCCAGTCGTGTCACCACCGCCGAGCAACTCGCGGAACAGCTTTCCCGAGCGCTGGCCGACGACGGACCGCACCTCATCGAGGCCGTCATCCCGGCCGCCGCGTAGACGCATCCGGTCCCGCGACGCGGCCGCTCGACCCCGGTCGCCACGGCGGCATTGATCGTTTCCGGTCGCCGCTGGCGGGGAACTGCTCAGGTCGAGGTGAGGGGGGAACCATGAGCCGATCCGCACTGCCGCCGACCGTCCGAGCGCCCCGGATGCTCGGGCTGATCCTGCCGTTGGTGGGCACCGTCGCGCTGAGCACCGCCTGCACGGCTGCCGAGGAGGGATCCGACGCGACACCGTCGAGCGCGTCGACGACGTCGGCCCCGGCGAGTCCGACCGACCCGCCGTCCGGGAGCGCCAGCGCGCCGACGACCATCCCGACGTCGGCCTTCGTGGAGCTACCGTCTGAGCTGCGGAAGTCACCCCGACGTTCGACGCCGGTCGCCGAGGCGCTGCCCAAGCTGTGCGGCAACGAGTTCGGCACCGGGGGCCGGCAGGTCACCGCGAGCGCGGCCATGACGGTGACGTACAAGAAGGCCGGCGAGCCCGACAGCAACACGCCGCAGGGCATGATCCACCAGACCATCTTCACCTTCGCGGGCGACGGCGCCACGGACTACCTGCGCCGTCTGAGCGATGCGGTGAAGGCCTGCCCATCCTTCGACCAGGGCGACGACCCGGTCACGGTCGAGAGCAGGGCAGTGCCCGGTGTCGGGGACGAGGCGTTGCTCGTGACCCGCGCCTGGGCCGCCACGAACCTGAACGGCGAGCGCACCGGCGGCGAGGGGTCCAGCCAGATCGCCGTGGCCCGGGTCGACGGGGTCGTGACGGTCTTCGACGACCAGGGCTGGGAGGGCAGCAGCGGCAATCCCGCCATCCTGGACCAGACCATGCGCAAGGGCGTGCGCACGATCGACGCCTGGCAGCGCTAGCGAGAACAGTGGGGCGGCGCACGACAGCGCCGCCCCACGATTCCGGTACGGCTACTCCTCCCAGGCGCTCTGCTGGGTGTAGACGAGGTTGCCGGGGACGACCGTGCCGTTGGTGCGGTACTCGGTGTACGCCCAGAAGTCGCCCTCGGGCAGCGGCCGGTTGGGCTTCAACGTGAAGTTGAGGCTCATGCCGCGCTCGGTCGTCGACGGCAACGTCAGCGTGGCCGGCGCGTAGGTGGCGTTGCGACCGATGATGGCGTGGCTCAACTGGAAGTCCACGACCGGGCCACCGGGCACCTGCGCGAACACGTAGGCCGTGTAGCGCCCCGGCTCGGGCAGGAACTTGTACGCCTGCTCCGCGCTGGTCCAGTACCTGTCACTGCTGTAGACGAGCTTGTCGCCCTTGTACAGGTACAGGTCGAGGTTCGTGTTCGGATCCTCGGTGTTGGCCTCGACGATGATGCCGGCGGTGTTCGCCGGCACCGTGAAGTCGACCTTCTTCACGCCGGACGCGCTCGGGTCGAACACGCCGCCGTACACACCGGCCGGCATCGAGTACGAGTCCCGGCGCATCGGCGTGTAGCCGGTGCTGCGACCGGTGAGCGGGCCGGTGAAGCCCGGCTGGGCGTAGCCGAACGAGCCGCTGGTCATCCGGCCGAACTCCTCGCCGTCGTCAGCGTACGGCCGGGGGGTGATGCCCCACGGGCGGGCGGCGACGGGGATGCGGGCACTGTGGACCTTGCCGCGCCAGGTGATCGACCCGGTGACGTACCGGTCCCAGGGGGCGCTGCCCCGGCGCAGCGTGATGGACACCGTCGCGGACTTGCCCGGCGCGAGCGTCACCGACGCGGGCGACACCGTTACCGTCATGCCGGGCAGGCCGGACACCGACGACCGGTAGGTCTCCCGCGTCGTACCCACGTTGGTCAGGGTGCGCTTGATGGTCACCGGGTGGGTGCCGTCGTACTCGCGCAGCGAGATGGCCGGCAGGTTGAGTTCCTTGCCGTCGGGCTGGGCCGTCTCGCTGAACTCGACCAGGTCGGCCGCGGTCGGCTCGATGACCAGGCCCGGGTCCTTGGCTCCGGTCAGGTTGATGAAACCGCTGCCCTGGTCCAGCGGGTTGCTGGTGCCCCGGGTGTCGGTGGCGGTGGTCCGCAGGGCCGAGGCGACGGTCCCCGGCGACCAGGTCGGGTGCGTGGCGCGCAGGATCGCCGCCGCGCCGGCCACGTACGGCGAGGCCATCGAGGTTCCGGAGTACGCGTCGTAGTCCCGACCGAAGTTACCCGCCGGTGAGACCGCGGCGATGATGTCCGTCCCCGGCGCGACCAGGTCCGGCTTGAAGACGCCGAGGGTCACCTTGTCCGGGCCGGTGGAGGAGAAGTCCGCCACGCTCGGGATCCCCGGGACGCTGGAGCCGTCGCCACCGTTGCGCAGCGACACCCTGGCGTCGGTGGGGTGGCGCATCAGGTAGTTGAACAGCGTGCCGGCCTGCTTCTCGGTGTTCAGGTAGACCACCGGGAAGTTGTAGACGGAGTTGACCCGGTAGTTGCCTTCCGGGACGAACACGACCATCCCGGCCCCGCCCTTCTCCTTCACCTCCAGCGCGGAGTAGAAGGGGGACGACAGCGCGCAGGCGACCACCTTGCCCTTGATCTTGGCCGCGTCCAGGCTGCCGGGTTCGCAGTACGCCGAACCCTGCTCCAGTGAGCCGGCCTGGTCGCCGAAGACCATCGGCCGCGAGGCATCGCCGGGCAGGGCGTCCAGTGAGCCGCCGACCAGCTTGGTGCCGTCGCCCAGCTTGACCGTCGCCTCGTTGGCGTTGGTCACCGCCGCGCCCACCGTGGTGACCCAGGGCGCCGCGTTGCTGATGGCCCCGCTCACGATGCCGGTGTTGCCCGCCGACGCCGCCACGAAGACGCCGGACAGCGTGGCGTTGAGGAAGGCGACACCGATGGGGGTGTTGGCCTCCCAGTCGCCGAGGTCGCTGCCGATGGAGAAGTTCAGGACCTGCACACCGTCGGAGACGGCCGCGTCGATGCCGGCGATGATGTCGGCGTCGTAGCCCATCCCGCCCCAGAGCACCTTGTAGACAGCGATCTGGGCGTCCGGCGCGACACCGGAGACGGCACCGAAGGAGCGGCCGTCGATGGTGACGTCCCGCACCGGCAGACCGGCGGCCGTGGACGCGGTGTGGGTGCCGTGCCCGGCCGCGTCGCGGGGCGACAGGAACTCACCCTCGGGTACGGAGCCACCGCCGGCGAGCCAGGTGTCGGCGAAGTACCGGGCACCGACGATCTTGCCGTTGCAGTGCTCGGCCACGAAGGCCACGCCGGTCTGGCAGGTGCCGTGCCAGGTCTTGGGCGCCGGCATCTTCTTGGCGAACGACGCGCTCTCCGGCCAGATGCCGGTGTCCAGGACGCCGACGACCATGCCCGCGCCGGTGGCCGGGCCGGGCTTGACCGGCTTGGCCGGCTTGACCGGCTTCGCGGCGGCGTCCGTCGTGGACGCGGCGGCCGCGGAGGAGGTCGGCGTACCGGCGGCGGGGGCGCTCGGGGCGGCCGCGAGCGGCATCGCCGATCGGGTGCCCAGCGCCCGCGCGGCGGTGACGGCGCGGACGCGCTTGTCGGCCCGCAGCGCGGTCGCCTGCTTGGCGGTCAGCGTCGCCGAGAACCCGTTGAAGGCGGCGGTGTAGGCGGCCTTGACCTGGACGCCGGCCGCGCCCGCGACGGCGGATCGCTGCGCGTCGAGGTGCCGGCGGTACGCCTGCGACGGCGCCGACGTCACGTCCAGTCGGGCGCCCGGCGTGGGGCGGGTCCGCGCGAGCCCGGACGTCCCACCGACGTACGTGGTCAGCGGCGCCTCGGCCAGCTCGACGACGTAGACACCCGAGCCGTTGGCGTCCACGGCGGTCTTCGGGCTGGTCCCGTCGGCGTCGGCGCGACGATCGGCGCCGTCGGTCAGCGTGGTCCGCCGGTCCGATCCCTTGGTGAAGTAGCCGGCGCCGCCGCTGGCCGACCGGTCGCCCGGCGCTGCCGACGCTGATCCCGCGACGCCGGTTGTGCCGGCGAGCATCGCTGCGACCAGCGTCGGTATCGCCAGTCTTCGCAGATTTTTCCCGCTCGTGCGTGTGGACACGAGACTCCCTTCGATTGCTCCTGTGTGGAGCTTCTTCAGTGACCGCGACCCGCATGGGAGCGCTCCCCCACCTAAGCCCTCGACGGTTAATCGAGGATTCGAGCGGTGTTACGGATCATGATGCAGATAAGATCATGATGTTTCACCCGTGCCTAGATCATGTTTTTTCGGCGCGGCTGCGGGACAATCACCGGCTACGGCCAGAGCCGCACCACGGCGAAGACGGCGGCTATGACGATCGCGGGAAGCACCACGTAGATCACCAGGAGCACCCAGGGCAGCAACCGGAACGCCCTGCCCAGAGTGCTCTCCGGCGGGGTGTAGCGGACCGGCGACCCCAGACCCGTTCGCTGCCACACCAGCCCGGCCGCGTCGGTGAAGCGGATCCTCGCCTGCCCCAGGTACGCGGCAGTGCCGGTCAACTCGAAGCGCACCGCCTCGGACTTCTCCACCACGGCGAAGCGTCTGCCCCCGTTCGCGATCACGGTGCCCTGCATCTCTCGGCGACGTCCGGGCCAGCGGAACGACTCCTGCCAGGCGACGTCGACATGCACATCGAAGATGGGCGCGGCGCTGTGGTTGACGAGGGTCACCGTCGCCTCGGTCGGGTCGCGCCGGACCACGACGCCGTCGCTCTCATCGTCATCGCGGGTCAGTACCGGGATGACCAGGCGCGCCTGCGCCGCCTCGCGGCTCTCCTGCTCGTCCCGACGGACCCGGGTCTCGTGACGGAACAGCAGACCGGTGAAGACGACGGCGAAGGTCGACATGACCAACCCGGCCAGGCTCCCCCACGCCTGCATCCAGTCCGTGATCTTCGGGGCTTCGGCGGCTAGCACCGGATCAGGGTAGGTACGGCCGATGCGTCGCGTCGATCGGGAAGCGGCCCTGACGCCACTGCCAGTGCCGGCCAGCCGACAGGTGGTCGACGATCGCCCGTTGCAGGGCGGTGCGGCGCGGCAACTCGTCCAGCGGTGTGGTCAGCGTCCGGAAGACGAATCGCAGCACCTCGACGTCCGCGTCCAGGCCCTCCGGCTCCTCGTAGGACTCCAGCTCGAACCGTCGCTGGAACCGGATGATGTTCGAGTCGTCGGGCAGGTACTCCCGCAACTGGGGGTCGAGCAGCCACGAGCCGCAGGAGAACGCCGTGTAGTGCTCGTCGGGGAAGTGACGCGGGAAGAAGACCCGGGCCTCGTCGAGCGACGCCGAGACCGCCTCCGGGGTCAGCGGCCCCGCGTCGGGGATGTGCAGGCCGATGGCGCCGTCGCCGCGATGGTGCTGCAACCGGCCCAACTCGTAGACGGCGCCGCGCACGTGCAGCGTCAACCAGCTCTGCATGACCGGCCAGCCCTCGCCGCGCATCCGCCGGTCGACGGCGAGGTTACGACCCAGGTCGGCGAGCGTCGCCCAGGAGACGGCGTCGGGAACGCCGTGGTCGCGGTGGTAGCCCCGCACGATCTCGACCAGCGCGAGGTACGCGTACACGTAGAGATGCCGCCAGGCGGGGCCACGGTCGAGCGGCAGCTCCGGCCCGGGTGGCAGCCAGCCGTACCCGCCGAGATCCGCGCGGACCAGCGCGATCGAACGGTCGAGCAGCCAGCGCAGCTCCGGCGTCCACAGTGGTAAGTCGCGTTCCGGCCACCCCGCCATGATCTCGACGGCGTCGTCCGGCGGCACCGCGAGCCGGTCGAGGATCGCCGGCGCGTCGGCCTTGGCGGGCAGCGGGGCCGAGGGCCGGTCGCCGGCCAGCCGGTGCACCCGCTCGACAGCCTCGACGGGCACCCCGAGCAGGGCTGCGGTCTTCTCCAGATCCACGCCGACGACCCTACCGCCGGTCGGCGTACCCCTGCGCCCCGCGCCGGTCAGACGACGTGGCGCAGATAGCCGGCGATCGCCGCGTCCAGCACCTGCGCGCCCGGCCGCGCCCAGACCTCGGCGGAGAAGACCTCCACCTCGATCGGACCGCGGTAGCCGGCCGCGTCCACCGCCTCGCGCAGCCGCCGCAGCTCGATGCACCCGTCGCCGGGCAACGCCCGGCCGAGCAGCACCCCCTCCGGCAGCGGTGTCACCCAGTCGCAGACCTGGAACGCGGCGATCCGCGCGCCGGCCCGGACGATCTGCGCGTACACGGTGTCGTCCCACCACACGTGGTACGCGTCGACGACCACCCCGACCACCGCCGGATCGAACCGCTCGGCGATGTCGAGCGCCTGACCGAGGGTGACGATCACACAGCGGTCGGCGGCGAACATCGGGTGCAGCGGTTCGATCGCCAGCCGGACGCCGGCCGCCGCCGCGTGCGGCGCCAGCTCGCCGATCGCGTCGGCGACCCGACGGCGGGCACCGTCGACGTCGCGACTGCCCGCCGGCAGTCCGCCGGATACGAGCACCAGCTCGGGTGCGCCCAACGCGGCCGCCTCCTCGATGGCCCGCAGGTTCTGCGCACGCCAGTCGTCGGCGGTGAAGAATCCGCCCCGGCACAGCGACGTGACGGTGAGGCCCGCGTCGCGGACCAGCTTCGCCGCGCGGGCCAACCCGTACTCGGCCACCGGCTCCCGCCACAGTCCGATGCCCGGCACACCGGCCGCCACACAGCCGGCGACCACGTCGGGCAGCGCCCAGCGCTGCGCGGTGGCCTGGTTGAACGAGAACCGCGCGAGACTCACTGGACAACCCCCGCGACGGTGAAGAACGCCCGCGCGCGGGCGGCGGCCAGCTCCGCGTCGGGCAGCAGCCCGGCGGCGTCGGCGAGGGTGAGCAGGGTCGCCAGGTGCGCCGGGGACCGGCCGGACTGCGCGCCGCCGACCATCGTGAAGTGGTCCTGGTGCCCGGCCAGCCACGCCAGGAACACGATGCCCGTCTTGTAGTGCCAGGTCGGCGCCGCGAACAGGTGCCGGGCCAGCGGCACGGTCGGAGCGAAGATCTCGTCGTACGACGTCAGGTCGCCCCGGTCGAGAGCATCCAGCGCGGCGGCGGCGGCCGGCGCGATGGCCGCGAACACGCCGAGCAGCGCGTCGGAGTGGCCCACCTCGTCGCCCCGGATCAGCTCCGGGTAGTGGAAGTCGTCGCCGGTGTAGAGGCGTACCCCGGCCGGCAGTCGACGCCGTAACGCCACCTCCCGGTCGGCGTCGAGCAGCGACACCTTGATGCCGTCCACCGTCGACTGGTGGGCCTTGACCAGCTCGACCACCGTGTCGGCGGCCAGGTCCAGGTCGGCGGACCCCCAGTAGCCGGTCAGCGCCGGGTCGAACATCGGGCCCAGCCAGTGCAGCACGACCGGCTCGCCGGCGGCGGTCAGCAGCTCGTCGTACACCCGTAGGTAGTCCTCGGCGTCGCGGGCGGTGGCGGCCAGGTGCCGGCTGCACATCAGCACCGGCCGCGCGCCGGCGGCGCGGACGTCGTCGAGCTGCTCGCGGTACGCGGCGGTGACCCCGGCCAGGCTGGCCGGGCCGGCCGGGAGCTGGTCGGTGCCGACACCGGCGACGATCCGCCCGCCCACGGCACGGGCCTCGGCGGCACTGCGTCGGACCAGCTCCCGGGTCGCCGGATAGTCCAGCCCCATTCCCCGCTGGGCGGTGTCCATCGCCTCGGCGACACCCAGCCCGTACGACCACAGGTGCCGCCGGAATGCGAGGGTGGCGTCCCAGTCCACCGTCGCCGGGGCGCCCGGTACGTTCTCCGCGCCCGGATCGGCGACCACGTGCGCGGCGGCGTACGCGATCCGGCTGGTCGCCGGTGCGGCCGGGCGGGTGAATCCGTCGGCCCCGGTGAGCCGGTGTCGCCGCCCGCCCGGCAGCGCCACTTCGACGGCGCTCACGGGTGCAGCTCCGGAACCTCGACGCGGACGCCCTCGCGGGCCGCGCGGAGCCCCAGCTCGGCAAGCTGCACGCCGCGCGCGCCGGCCAGGAAGTCCCACGGGAACGGCTCGCCGGCCACGACGTGCCGCAGGAATGCCTCCCACTGCATCTTGAAGCCGTTGTCGAACTCCTCGTTGTCGGGCACCTCGGTCCACTGCGCGCGGAAGTCCTCGGTGACCGGCAGGTCCGGGTTCCACACCGGTTTCGGGGTGACCGCTCGGTGCTGCGCCCGGCAGCGGCGCAGCCCGGCGACGGCGCTGCCCTCGGTGCCGTCGACCTGGAACTCCACCAGCTCGTCGCGGTACACCCGCACACCCCACGACGAGTTGATCTGCGCGATCACGCCGCCGTCGAGTTCGAAGATGGCGTACGCGGCGTCGTCAGCGGTGGCGGCGTAGGCGCGGCCCTCCTCGTCGAACCGCTCGGGCACGTGGGTGGCGGTCACACAGGTGACCGCGGTGACCCGGCCGAACAGCTCCTGGAGCACGTAGTGCCAGTGCGGGAACATGTCCGAGGTGATGCCGCCGCCGGCCTCGGCGCGGTAGTTCCACGAGGGACGCTGGGCCGGCTGCCAGTCGCCCTCGAAGACCCAGTAGCCGAACTCGCCGCGCACCGAGAGGATCCGACCGAAGAAGCCGCCGTCGACGAGCCGCTTGAGTTTGCGCAGGCCGGGCAGGAACAGCTTGTCCTGCACGACGCCGGTGCGGACACCGGCCGCGTCGGCGGCGCGGGCCAGGTCGAGTGCGGCGGCGGTGTCCTCGGCGAGCGGCTTCTCCGTGTAGATGTGCATGCCGGCCTCGATCGCCTGGCGGATCGCCTTCTCCCGCTGCTGGGTGACCAGGGCGTCGAAGTAGATCTCGACGTCGTCGCGGGCCAGCGCGGCGGTCAGGTCGGTGGTCCAGTCGGTGAGGCCGTGCCGCCCGGCGAGCTCGCGGAGCTTGGTCTCGTTGCGCCCCACCAGGACCGGTTCCGGCCAGATGGTCGTGCCGTCGGCCAACGTCACGCCGCCGGACTCGCGGATGGCCAGCAGGGACCGGACGAGGTGCTGGCGGTAGCCCATCCGTCCGGTCACGCCGTTGACGATGATGCCGATCGACCTGCGGGTCATGGTGGTCCCCTTCGTCGTGCTGGTCGTTCAGTGGTTGGCGGCCGCGCTGCCGAGCAGTCCGCGCAGTTCGGTGGCGAGCCGGTCGAAGCGGGAGTCCGACATCACCTGCGCGTAGTCGCGGTGCGCGGGCAGCTCGACGTCGAAGGCGCGGATGATCCGGCCGGGCCGGGCGCTCATCACCACGACCCGGGTGCCGAGGAAGACCGCCTCGGCGATGGAGTGGGTGACCAGCACCACCGTGCTGCCGGTCTCCCGCCAGATGCGGTGCAGCTCGGCGTTCATCTGCTCGCGGGTCAGCGCGTCCAGGGCGCCGAACGGCTCGTCCATGAGCAGCACCGGTGGGGCGTGCAGCAGCGCCCGGCAGAGCGCCACCCGCTGCTGCATACCGCCGGACAGCTCGTGCGGCAGCGCCTTCTCGAAGCCGGTCAGCCCGGTCATCTCGATCAGCTCGTCCGCCCGACGGGCCGCCCGCGCCCGGTCCATCCCGCGCATCTCGGCCTGCAGCAGGATGTTGGCCCGCGCGCCACGCCACTGGAGCAGCGCGGCCTTCTGGAAGACGAAGCCGATCTCCTGCTGCGGGCCGCGCACCGGTTGTCGCAACAGCGAGACCTCGCCGCTGGTGGGCTTCACCAGTCCGGCGACGATCTTCAGCAGGGTGGACTTGCCGCAGCCGGACGGGCCGACGATGGTGACGAACTCGCCCGGCTCGATGTGCAGGGACACGTCGTCGAGCGCGGTGGTCCGCGAACGTCGGGTGGTGAACCGGACGGTCACCCCGGACATCCCGATGGCGGTGCCGGTGGTCGCCGGCGCGGCGCTCACCTCGTCAGCCCTTGGCCGCGTACGACGAGTCCCAGTACGCGTCCGGCGCGCCCGGATCCTTCAGCTCCGCGTAGCGGGCCATCAGGTCGATGGTCTCGGACCACTGGGCTTCGGTGTTCACCCCGGCCGGACCGTCGCCGCCGAGCAGCGGCAGGTTGAGGGTGAGCTGCTTGGTGAGCACCTCGGGGGCCGGCTCGTTCTCGGCGAGCGCGACCATGGCGCTCACCGCGCCGGCCGGGTCGCGCGCCGCGTCGGCCCAGGACTTCTGGGTGGCCCGGACGAACCTGCGGGCCAGCTCCGGGTCCTTCTGCAGGGTCTGGGTGTTGGCGATCAGTCCGGTGCCGAGCAGGTTCATCCCGTAGTCGGCGAAGAGCAGCACGTCGACCTTCTTGCCGGTCTTGCTCTCGATGGTGGGCGCCTGGTCGTGGAAGAAGCCCATGATGGCGTCGACCCTGCCCTCGGCCAGGGCGGCGATCTTGCCGGCGGCGTCCACGTTGACGACCTTGACGTCGTCCTTCTTCAGGCCGTTCTTCTCCAACCAGGCCGGGAAGGTCGCGTAGAGGGCGTCGCCGGGTGTGCCGCCGACGGTCTTGCCCTTGAGGTCGGCCGGTGTCCTGATGTTCTTCTCGGTGAAGAACTCCACCGAGGACGGGCCCTTCTCCAGGTATGCGCCGAGGCTGCGCACCGGCATCCCGCTGGCCACCGACTTGAGCAGGACGGGACTGTCGGCCCAGCCGAAGTCGGTCTGTTTCTGGGCGACCTGCTTGACGGTGTTGCCGGAGCCGTTGCCGGGCAGGACCTTCAGGTCGATGCCCTCGGCGGAGTAGTAGCCCTGCTGCAGACCGTAGTAGAAGGGCGCGTGCTCGCCGTACGGCACCCAGTTGAGGGTGAGGGTGACCTGTTTCCTGCCGTCGGCGCCGGTCCTGCCGGCGGAGTCCGAGCCGCCGCAGCCGGCGGCGGCGAGCAACAGGGCGGCGGTGGCCAGGATGGTGGTGGCGGTGCGCTTCATCGGTGCCTCCGTGATGGGGTCGGTCAGGAGGTGGTGAGGGACACGCCGGCGCGACGGCTGGCGTGCCACGGGATGAGCAACGCCTCGGCGATCTCGACCAGAACGAACAGGACGATGCCGATGGCGGACATCAGGATCAGGTCGGCGAACAGCAGCGGGGCGTCGAGGTTGCCGTTGGCCAGCAACAGGACGTAGCCGAGCCCCTCGCTGGCGCCGACGAACTCGCCGACCACGGCGCCGACCACCGCGAGGGTGACCGCCACCTTCAGGCCGGCCATGAGGTGCGGCAACGCGTTCGGGAAGCGGATCTTGCGGAAGGTCCGCCAGGGCCCGGCGCCCATCGTGGCGGAGAGGTCGAGCAGTTCCGGGTCGGTCGAGCGCAGGCCGGCGACGCCGGAGATGACCACCGGGAAGAACGCGATGAGCACCGCCAGGATGATCTTCGGAGTGAGGCCGAGACCGAACCAGACGACCAGCAGCGGCGCGATGGCGATCTTCGGGATGACCTGTGCGAACAGGACGATCGGATAGAGCGCCTTGTCCAGGGTGCGCGAGTAGGCGATGGCGACCGCGGTGGCCAGCCCCAGCGCGGCGGCCAGGACGAAGCCGAGCACGGTCTCGTAGAGGGTGACCAGGGTGTGCCGGGCCAACTCGGACCACTGGTCGGTCATCGTGGTCCAGACCTGACCGGGGGTGGGCACGAGGTAGTTCGGCACGTACTCCCGGGCGGCGACGAACCACCAGGCGAGGACAAAGGCCGCCAGCACGAGCGCCGGCCGCCAGAGCGAGTCGGCGACCGCCGCCGCGCGACGGCCGAGCGTGCGTCGGGGTGACCGGTCATCATCGTCCGGCGACGGACCGGCCGCTCCGGATCCGAGCCCGCTCCCGACGCGAGCGTCGGCCGATCCGGGCGAGGAGTCCGCCGGGGCGGCTGAATCCGTTTCCCGCCCACCAGTCGCCTGGTCGGCGGCGGCGCGCCGGCCTGCCGTGTCCAAAGAGTTCTCGGTCACGCGAACCTCCTCGGGGCCCGGCGCGGCACCCGGGGGCCGGGTCGGTCGGCGGGTCAGGCAAACGCTTTCCTGGGAGCGTAGGCGGCGTCCAGACCGCAGGCAAGGCCTTTCCTCGATCTATTCGACGCCCGTCGGGCCGCCCGGTGAAGGCGTCGCCCACGGTCGACTCGGCTTGCTGGAAACCGGGCCTTCCCTCCCTCTCGGACACCGCGACTGCCCTGAAACCGAGTGGATCATCGCCCTCGCGGTCCGAACTGGACCGCGCGGCACCGGCGGCGTCAGCCGGCAGCCGGATAGGTGTCGAGCAGGCCGCACATCCCCAACCGGCCACGCTCGACGGGCGCGTCCACCGCGTACACGCCGGCCCCGCCCAGATAACGCCACTCGCCCCGCTCCAGGGCGTCCAACTGGGCGCCGGTGCCGGCGGCGGCCGCACCCGCGCCGTCCGCCCACCGCTGCCGCCAGGCCGCCAGCAGCGGCCGGCGCAGCGCCGCCGCCGCCGCGTAAAAGGCGGCCAGCGCCGTCGGCCCACCGGACCGCAGCGCCGCGAAGCCGGCCACCGCCAGATCCCGCCGACGGTACGCGCCCCGCACGTCCGCCTCCGGCGCTCCCCCGTCCGGCAGCGCCGCGGCCTCGGCGTACGCCTCGGGGTCGGCCAGCACCTCGGGCGGGAAGGTCAGGACCGCGTCGCCGGCCTCGGGCAGGCCGCTGTTCTGCATGAGCACCACGATGGACAGATCACCGCCGTTCACCAGGCGGTGCACGGTGCCCGGTTCGAACCACACCACCGTGCCCGCCCGCAGCGGGGTCTCCCGGAAGCCCTCGCCGCCGAGGGTCTGCACCGCGCCCTCGCCGCCGGTCACCACGTACCCCTCGGTGCAGCACAGGTGCACGTGCGGGGTGCCGCCGACCACGCCGTCCGGCGCCGCCGTGTCGTAGACGCGCAGCCGGGACACTCCGATGCCGCCGGGCAGTGCCGCGAAGCGTTCCGACATGGCCGGGCCTCCCTGCGGGAAAGGGCTTTCTCTGCGGTACGGTGACGCTAGCCGGCGCGGCGAAACGCCGTCAACAGACCGAGGGGGCGGGCCATGGCGACCTTGTCCGACGTGGCGCGGCGCGCGGGCGTCTCACCCGCCACGGCCTCGCGCGTCATCAACGGCAGCAGCAAACCGGTCACCGACGAGCTGCGCGAACGGGTGCTCGCGGCCGTCGCCGAGTTGCAGTACGTGCCGAACGCGCACGCCCAACTGCTGGCCCGCTCGCACCGCAGCGCGGTCGGCGTGATCGTGCACGACGTCTCCGACCCGTACTTCGCCGAGATCACCCGCGGCCTGCAACGCGTCGCCACCGACCAGGGCCGGCTGCTGATGATCTGCAACAGCTACCGCGACCCGGACCGCGAGCTGGAGTACGTGGAGCTGCTGCGCGGCCACCAGGTGGCTGCGCTGATCCTGGCCGGGTCCGGCTACCACGACGAGGCCTTCACCCGACAGCTCAACGAGAAGCTCGCCGCGTACGAGGCGACCGGCGGGCGGGTCGCGGTCATCGGCCGCCACGAGCACTCCGGCGACGCCGTCATGCCGGACAACCAGGCCGGCGGTCACCTCGCCGGCCGCGAACTCTGCGCGCTGGGCCACCGGGCGATCGGCGTGGTCGCCGGCCCGCGCATCCTCACCACCACCACCGACCGGCTGGCCGGGCTCCGGCAGGCCCTGGCCGAGCACGGCCTCGACCTGCCCGAGCGGCGCATCCGGTACGCCGAGTTTGACCGGGACGGCGGCGCGGAGGCCACCGCCCGGCTGCTCGACTCCGATCCGGAGCTGACCGCCATCGTGGCGCTCAACGACTCGATGGCCATCGGCGCCCTCGCCACCCTGCGGGCCCGCTCGCTCGCCGTACCGGGACGGATCTCCGTCGTCGGCTTCGACGACATGCCGATCGCCCGCGACGTCACACCCGCGTTGACCACGGTGCGGCTCCCCCTCGTCGACATGGGGGTCCGGGCCATGTCGCTGGTGCTCGGCGCGGCGGCGCCGACCCCCCGGGTCGAGGTGCTGCCCGCCGAACTGGTCCGCCGGGACACCGCCGGGCCGACGCCGGGTCGAGCACGCGCCACGACGATGCCGCGCGCCCGGCGCGCCGACGCCGCCTCCTGACGGGCCCGCAAAACCCGTTGTCCCCGCCGGCGCGTCCTGCGTAGCCTGCGCCCGTGTTGATCCGTACGTTCACCGACCAGGACTGGTCGCAGGTGTGGCCGATCATCGAGGACGTGATCCGGGCACAGGAGACCTTCGCCTACGACCCGGGGATGACCGCGCAGGAGGCGTACGCCCTCTGGGTGGAGGCCGCGCCCGGACGGACCGTCGTCGCGACCGACGGTGATCGGGTGCTGGGCAGCGCGAAGATGGGGGCCAACCGTCCCGGACCGGGCGCGCACGTCAGCACCGCCAGCTTCCTGGTGGCCGCCGACGCCCGGGGCCGGGGCGTCGGCACCGCGCTGTGCCGCGACGCTCTGACCTGGGCCCGCCTCGCGGGGTACGCCGGGATGCAGTTCAACGCCGTGGTGGAGACGAACCGGACGGCGGTCGAGCTGTACCTGCGGGAGGGCTTCGAGGTGGTCGGCACGGTGCCGGGCGCGTTCCGCCACCGAACCCTCGGGCGGGTCGGCCTGCACGTCATGTACCGGGAGTTCTGAGTCCCCCGCCGTGCGGTGCCTCAGCCGCCGGTCGTGCCGACGGCCGGCGCCGGCCCGAGTCCCGGTGCGGTGGACGCCGGTTCGGCGCCCGCGCGGCGGACCGGGGTGAACAGCCCGCCGACCGCCACCAGCAGGCAACCCGCTCCGGCGACGAGCGCCACCGCCGGTACGCCGTACCGGCTGGCCGTCCACGTCAGAATCACCGCGCCGGCCGGGCCGAGGGCGTAGTGCGTGCTCCAGAACGCCGAGGTGACCCGACCGAGCAGATGGTCGGGAGTGATCTCCTGGCGCAGTGACATCGAGCAGATTCCGCCGACGCTGAGACAGCACAGGTACACGGCGGTCAGGGCGGTGACCGTCGGCACGGTCGTCGCGACGCCGACGCCCGCCACCGCGAACCCGCAGATCGCGTGCGCGCCGATCCAGGTGGCGCCGAATCCGCGTCGCCGGCGCAGCGGAGCCACCAGCAGCGCCCCGGCGACCGTGCCCAGGGCCGCCAGGCCGAGTACGGTGCCGACCGTCCCCTCGGTGCCGCCGAGGTCGTGGGTCACGTGGTAGATCAGCACGTCGGTGAAGCCGTAGGTGAGGAAGATGAACACCGACAGCAGGACGGTCAGCGCGCGGAGCACGGGCTGGCGCCACAGGAACCGCGCGCCGGCCAGGAACTCGACCAGCGGGCGTTCCCGGGCCATCGGCGCGGTGTCGGCGGGCTGGGCGGTGCGCAACCGGATCAGCCGCAGGCCAACGGCCGAGAGGGCGAAGCTGGCGGCGTTGACGGCGATGGCGACCGCCGGGCCGAAGCGGGCCGACACCACACCGGCGAGCAGCGGCCCGAGGACGGCGGTCGCCGCGAACGTCGCCTGGAGCCGGCCGTTGGCCTCGGTGATCCGGTCGGCGTCGACGAGGTTGCGGACGGCGGTCACCGCGGCGACCTGGAACAGCATGCCGGCCGCCTCGCAGACCGGCAGCACGACGAAGAGCAGCCAGACGCGCGGGCCAGCGAGCCAGACCAGCGGCACGAGACCGTAGAGGACCAGCCGGACCAGGTCCGCGACGATCATCAGCCGACGCCTGTCGTACCTGTCGACCAGCACCCCGCCGAAGATGCCGGCGGCCACGGACGCCGCGCCCGCGACGGCGGTGAGCAGGCCCATCTGGGCCACCGATCCGGTCGCCTGCAACACCAGCAGCGGTACCGCGAGGTAGGCGAACGCGTCGCCGGCCGCGGAGAGCGACTGCGCGATCCAGTACGTGCCGAAGGCACGGTCCCGCCACAGCGGAGCCCGCGCGGGGCTGGCGGCTCGGCTCATCACGCCGAGGGTAGCGGCCCGCCTCGCGCCGCGCCGACCGTCACACCGGGCCGATGTTCACGAACCCGCCGGGACACCCATGCACCGAGACGGCCGTGGGAGGGACTCCCGCGGCCGTCTCGAGGCGTACCGATAAAGGTCAGCCCTGGCGCAGCGGCGCGAGCGCGGTGCTCCAGGCCACGACCTGGTCGAGGGTGGTGGTCAGCGCCGGCAGGTGCTGGTCGCCGGGCTTGAAGGTGCTGAAGTTCTCGAAGTCGGTGTAGAGCGAGAGCGCGACCTGCGAGCGCACGTCGGCCATCTGCAGCTCACCGGCGATCAGGCGCAGGTGCTCCACGGCCCGGGCGCCACCGAGGGAGCCGTAGCTGACGAACCCGACGGCCTTGTTGTTCCACTCGTTGTAGAGGAAGTCGATGGCGTTCTTCAGGGCGCCGGAGGTCGAGTGGTTGTACTCGGGCGTCACCATCACGAAGCCGTCGAACGACGCGATGGTCTCGGCCCAGCGCAGCGTGTGGGGCTGGCTGTACTGGCCCATCGCCGGCGGCATCGCCTCGTCGAGGTGCGGCAGCTTGTAGTCGAGCAGGTCGATCAGCTCGAACTGCGCGTCGGTGCGCTGCTGGGCGATCTCGTGGACCCAGCGGGCGACGGCTTCGCCGTTGCGCCCTGGGCGGGTGCTTCCGAGGATGATCCCGATCCTGGTCATGGCTGCGCCTTTCAGTAGTCCGAACCTGACCGCCGGAACGCTAGCCGCTCCTTGCTTCGTCAAGCAAATGACCGTGGTATGAGCACCCTCACACCCACAGTAAGCAATTGCTCAATCAAGCAACTATGCTTGCGGGATGGCCGATCCCCACCCCGAGGCGCCGCGACCCCTCGAACCCGACGAGGAGGCGCTGGTTCGCGCCCTGGGCCAGGTGATGTACGTGGTGCCACGCGCGATCGACGCCGACATGGTGGGCGACCGGCAGCTACCGCTGACCGAGTACACCGCCCTGATGAACCTCTCCGAGGCGCCGGAGCGGCGAATGCGGATGCACGAACTCGCTACGGCCTGTTACCTCTCGTTGAGCGGCATGACCCGGACGATCATCCGACTGGAGAGCCAGGGACTGGTCAAGCGGGAACGGTGCGAGGAGGACGCCCGCGGCTGGAACGCGGTGCTCACCGACGCGGGCTTCGCCCGCCTCCAGGAGTCCTGGCCCAGCCATCTCGCTGCCGTACGGCAGCGGTTCCTGCGCCACTTCGAAGGGCTCGACCTGGCCGAGCTGGCCCGCGCGTTCCGGCGCGCGGGAACGGCCGACTGAGGTTCAGGTCACCGGGTCACCGGTCGGCGGCGGCCCGGTCTGCTCAACCTGCTGGATGAGTTGCTTGAGGTGGGCGATCTCGTCGCGCAGGGCGGCCTGACCGGCAGCGGTGAGAGTCACCCAGGTACGCGGGCGCTTGCCCTCGTAGCCCTTCTCGATCTGGATCAGCTCGGCCTTCTCCAGGACGGTCAGGTGCTGCCCGAGATTGCCCGCGGTCAGCTGCAGGGTGGTGCGTAGGAAGCCGAACTCGACCTGGCGAGCCTGGTGCGCGATGGCCAGGATGCCCAGTCGGACGCGCTGGTGGACCACGTCGTCGAGGCCGTTGGTGGGATGGTCGGTCATCGCCTCGGAACCTCGGTGCTCGGCCGGAACAGGGCGAAGGCCGCGCTGCCGAGCAGCAGCAGCGCCGCAGCGAGGAGCAGGTGCGGCAGGAAGAACCACGGCGAGGTCGAGTGGATGACCTGGCCGCCCTGCACCATCACGATCACCAGGTAGACGAGGCTGTACGCAAGCAGCGCCCAGTTGCGTTCGACCCACGCGAGCACCATCAGCGCCAGCGCGATGACCGCGACGGGACTGGCCAGTCCGTTGACGAGCCACGTCGCCGGCCCGACCTCGATCTTGACCGGGTCGGTGGAGAAGGGGTCGGCGGGGACGGGGAGGAGCGGGTGGAACGTCAGCCAGATCGACACGGCGGCCATCAGCACGGCCAACGCGACGCCGACGACGACGTAGGGGCGGATCGGGGTGCCCACGCCACGGCGTCGGGACTGCCGTACGTAGAAGCCGGCGATCGCCACGTACGCGAGCACCAGCGCGACGGTCCAGTACCCGAGCTCCGCCGGATTGGGCGCCATGCAGACCGTGTGCCCCGGGCGGGATCGGCAGGTGTCGAACACATCGAGGTAGGGGGCGTACCGGTAGACGGGGATCGCGGCCAGGGTGACCACCGCGAGGACCAGCAGCGGAAACCAGGTGCCGCGCTGGGCGACCTGGACCTGGCGGGTCAGGTCGCGCACAGCGGCCAACAGCTCCCGAGGACCGTCCGCCTGCGGAGCGGATTCGTGTGTCATGAAGTTAGCTTTGCATTACAGACCTATCCGCGCAAGAGAGTTCGGCAAGATCTCGCGGGTCGGGCCGAGACAGCACGAGGGGCGTGTGTCGAAGCCCCCGATTCGGGGTTTCGACACACGCCCCGGCCAGGCCGAGCCTCGACGGTCTAGGCGTTGGCCACCAGCCGCCAGCGGTTGTCCGCGCTGCCGTTGTCCGAATCCTGCACCGCCTGCGCGCCCCGGGCGGTGGAGTTGTTCAGGATGCCGAGCAGCTTGCCGCTGTTGACGTTGCGGATCTTGTAGGTGCCGTCGCCGTTGTCGACGAGCGTCCACCGGTGGTCGGCGGTGCCGTTGTCCGACCACTGCAGGACGCGGGCGTTGTCGGCGGTGGACATGTTCTCCACACCGAGGACCTTGCCGCTGTTGACGTTGCGGAACCGGACGGCGTTGCCATCGGTGATCATGACCCAGTTGTGGTCGGCCGTGCCGCTGTCGTCCCACTGCAGGGCCAGCCCGCCGTCGGCGGTGGACATGTTCTGGATGCCGAGGACCATCCCGCTGCCCACGTTGACCAGCCGGTAACTGCCTCCGCCGCTGCTGCCGCTGGTGTTCCAGTACACCGTGTAGTTGAACCCGTGGGCGTCCTGGAACGGCCCGAGGTTGACGGTGGAGCCGTTCGCGGTGGCCGTGAACGCGAGCGAGCTGGTGCTGGTCCGGGCGACCGACGAGACCACGAGCGACGGCAGCGAGTTGAGCGTGGTGTTGCCGTAGTTGCCGCAGAGCACGCTCGGGCCGTACGTGACGGCGGCGACGCTGGGATTGTCGTTGGCCGCCCGCATGACGACCCGCATGGGCAGTCGTACGGTGATGGTGTCGCCGGCGGCCCAGGTGCGGGTGACGGTGGCGTAGCTGCCCGGCGTCGTGGTGACCGACTCGGCCACACCGTTGACGCTGATGGTCGCGCCGCTCGTCCACGCCGGGATGCGCACCCGGATGCTCCACGAGCCACTCATCGTGCCGGAGAGCGTGAGCGTGCTGGTGTCGCTCACCGGGTACGTGGTGCTCTGGGTGACCGTGATCCCCCGCTGCGACCAGTTCAGCTCGGACGGCACGAAGAGGTTCACCGTGAGCGTCGTGCCGCTGTAGAAGTAGACGGAGTCCATCAACTTCGTGTTGATCTCCAGGCCGGTGCCCTGGCAGCACCAGAACGAGTTGTAGTCGGTGCTCCAGGTGCCGCCACCCCACGCCGGGCCGACGCCCCGCCGCCCACCGGGCTTGAGCGGGGTGAAGTAGGTGATGTGGCCACGGCTGTCGGCCGGGTTCTGCGCGCCGAGCAGGTGGTTGATCATCGCGCGCTCGTAGAAGTCGAAGTAGTCGGTCCGGTTCGGATCGAGCAGCCACAGCTCCCGCGTCAGCTTGAGCATGTTGTAGGTGTTGCACTGCTCGCAGGTGTCGTTGCTCAGGTAACCGGCGATGGCGTTCGGCGCGCGGAAGTGCTCGGCCTGGCTGTTGCCGCCGATGACGTAGGAGTGCGCGCCCACGGTGATGTTCCACGCGTTGCTGGCGATGTCCCGGTAGCGGGTGGTCCCGGTGGCCTTGAACTCGCGGGCCGCGCCGATCCACTTGGGCACCTGCGTGTTGGCGTGCAGACCGTTGAGCTGGTCCTGGTTGCTGGCCAGGGGGTTGAACACCGAGGCGTGGTCGAACCGCTGGGCCGTGGTGAGCCACCGGCTGTCACCGGTCATCTGGTAGATGTCCGTCAGCACGTCGTTCATGCCGCCGAACTCGGTGCCGAGCATCGACTGCATCTGGCTGGAGCTGAGCCGGGACGTGCGGGTGTCGACCCAGCCGGCGAGGGCCAGCAGCACCGTACGGGCCTGGGTGTTGCCGGTGTAGCGCCAGACGTCGAGCAGGCCGGCGAGCGTCTTGTGGATGCAGTAGTACGGGACGTTTCCGTTGGACAGGGTCCGCGCCTCGAGCGCGGAGAAGTCCGACTCCGGGAAGCCGGAGAGGTAGCCCGCGCCGAACCCGGCCGCGCCGTTGTTCGCCTGGCACTTGGCCATCTCGGCGACCATGTAGTTCGCCTTGTCCCGGCAGGTGGTGTCGCCCAGCACCGCGTAGGCATAGGACCACGCGGTCAGGAAGTGCCCCTGCATGTGCGTACGGAACGGGAAGTTCGGCGCGTCCCACCCACCGTTGGTGGCGGCGCCGTTGGTGGACAGCCGGTGGTTGGCGCGGAAGTTGTAGAGCATCCGGTCAACGTCGACGAAGCGCAGGTAGTTCAGGGTGCGGTTCTGGTTGTCCAGCCAACGGCCGCTGGTCAGTCGCACCTGACCGGGGTCGAAGGCGTAGGCCGCGACGCCGATGTCCGCGCGCGCTGGCGGGACCACCGCGGCGGCGGCGGGGCCGGCGCCCAGCGTCGCGGCGCCGGTCGCGGAGACCACGGCGGTGGCGCCGGCGGCCTGCAGAACGCGGCGTCGGCTGAGGGGCAGGGACGACATGGGACCTCCAAATGAGCGCTACCGGCGATGGGACGGCAACCGGGCGGGACGGGCTCGGCGGGATGCAGGGGTCCGAACGTTAGCGTTCACATCCGTGTTCGGCATGTTACGGCCGGACTACGCACAAATTCAAGGTTCTAACTATTACGGCTCCCTGTGCACCACGCCTGAGCTGGCAGATCAGGAGCGGCGACACGGGTGCGGTAGGGGTCTTCACCTCGTGTTATCGATAACACCGGTGGATCTCTGCTCGGTGCGGCCACCGTCGGCGCGCACCGAAACGGGGTGCGCGGCGACCGGTGCCGCTGGTGGAATCTCGGAATGAAGCACGATCTTGTACGTCCACCGAAGGCACGCCCGGGTGACCGGATCGCGGTCCTGTCGCCGTCCTTCGCCGCCGCCGGCGCCTTTCCCGAGATCCACGAGCAGGCCATGCGCCGGCTCGCCGACGTGACCGGCCTCGTCCCGGTCGAGTACCCCACCACCCGCACGGTCGGCGCGAGCGCACAGGCCCGCGCGGCGGACGTCAACGCCGCCTTCGCCGATCCTCGGGTACGCGCGATCCTGGCCGTCGTCGGCGGCGACGACCAGATCACCGTCGTCCCCCACCTGGACGCCGACCTGGCCCGCGCCGACCCGAAGCCGTTCCTGGGCACCAGCGACAACACCAACCTGCACCAGTGGCTCTGGGGGCTCGGCATCGCGAGCTTCTACGGCGGGTCGTCCCAGGTGCACCTCGGCCCCGGTCCCGCCGTGGACGACATCCACGCCCGCTCGCTGCGCGCCGCGCTGCTCACCGGCGAGCGGTTGGAGATCACCGACCCGGGCGAGTCCGAGGATGTCGGGGTTCCCTGGGACGATCCGCGGGCGTTGCAGTCGTTCGGGGAACGCGAGCCGGCCGAGCCGTGGACCTGGCACGGGCCGCGCCGCACCGTCACCGGCCCCACCTGGGGTGGCTGCCTGGAGGTCCTGCAGTGGCTCCTCACGGCGGGGCGTTTCCCGTTCGGACCGGAGGTGCTGCGCGGCGGCGTGCTGATCATCGAGACGTCGGAGGAGCTGCTCCCCGCGCGCGAGGTCGGTTGGATCGTCCGCTCGCTGGGGGAACGCGGTCTCCTGGCCGCCGCCGACGCGGTCCTGGTCGCCCGTCCCCCGGTCTCCGACCTGGACCGCCGGCCCGACGCGCAGGAGCGGGCACGGCTACGCGAGCAGCAGCGCGACACGGTCGTGGACCAGATACACCGCTACAACCCCGAGGCGGTGGTCTGCGTCGGCGTGCCGTTCGGCCACACCAGACCGCAGTGGATCCTCCCGCACGGCGGCCCGGTGACCGTCGACGGTGCGCAACGCCGGATCTACGCCGACTACCGGTAGGCGAAGGGTCAGCCGATCCGGAGACCGTCACGTACGGGTACGACGCGTGGTTGCCGTGCCCGGCGGGGAATGATCACTTGATGCTGACCAGTTCCAGGAGGGGCCGGACAACTGGTCAGCATCAAGTGATCGCGATGAAGACGGAGTGGCGTCAGCGGGCCGGGGCGTGGGCGGCCAGTGGATTGGTGAGGGTGCCGACGAACTGCAGGGCGGCCGACGGATCGGCCAGGTCGATCATCTGCTGGTTGTCGCGCAGCTGAAGGCGGTTGAGGCAGGACAGCGCGAACTCGGGAGCGAACAGGTCGTAGTGGCGGACCCGCTCGGCCAGGTGCGGCACCCGCGCGAAGTAGTCGGCGGCGCAGGCCGCGACCGTGCCCCAGAAGGCGTCCTCGGTGAGCACCCCGGCCTCGACGAGGACGGCGTTTAGGTGGCGCAGGAAGCAGTCGACCACGTCGGTGAAGATGGTCAGCAACTTGGTGTCGTCGGGCACCTCGACCCGGATGCGCTCCACCTCGGCCGGCAGCTCGACGTCGGCGCTCAACACCGCGATCTCCTCGGCGATGTCCTTGAAGATCACCCGCTGGACGGTGTGCCGCTCGTCGAGGACCAGGATCACGTTCTCGCCGTGCGGCATGAAGGCCAGGTCGTGGGCGTAGAAGCTGTGCAGCAGCGGGGTCAGGTAGGCGTCCAGGTAGCGGCGTAGCCACACCTCGGGCGCGAGGCCGGACCGGTCGATCAGCGCCGCCGCCAGCGAGCCGCCGCCGTCGTCGACGTGCAGCAGCGCGGCCATCGTGGACAGTCGCTCCCCCGGGGCCAGACCCGGCACCGGGCTCTCCCGCCACAGGGCGGCGAGCATCTTGCGGTACGGGGAGGTCCGTTCGGTGGCCGCCTCGTACTGCCGGTGGCGGTAGCCGACCGCCGCCCGTTCCCGGATGACCGTCAGGCCCGTGCCGGCCAACACCTCGTCGGCGGCGATCAGATCGGCCAGCCAGTCGTTGATGGCCGGCGTGGCGGCCATGTACGCAGCCGACAGCCCGCGCATGAAGCCCATGTTCAGCACCGACAGCGCCGTCTTGACGTAGTGCCGGCCCGGATCGGTGACGTTGAAGAAGGTACGGATGGACTGCTGCGCGAGGTACGAGTCGGGGCCGGGGCCGAGGTGCACGAGCCGGCGTTCGGCCAACTCCCCCGCGAACGTCACCGCCAGCTTGTTCCACCACTGCCAGGGGTGCGCCGGAATGAGGTGGTAGTCGGCGAGGTCGAGCCCGAGGTCAGCCATCGTGGCGGCGAACCGCGCCCGGGTCGCAGCGTCCAACTCGCCGGAGATGAGCGCGTCGTAGTCGAGGTCGGCGGCGCTGCTGAACGTCGAGTGGTCCCGGTGCGCGGCCAGCCACTCCAGGCGTACCGGCGTGCCGGCTTCCGGGGCGTAGCGGTGGTACTCGTCGACGCCGAAGCCGAGCCGGCCGTTGTTGGCCACGAAGCAGGGGTGACCCTCGGTCATGGACGTCTCGATGGTCTGGAAGTCCGCGCCGGCCAGCTCGGCGGCGCCCGGCGCACCCTGGGCCAGCTTGTACGCCGTACCGGCCAGGGTGGAGGTGATCTCTTCCAGGTAGACGGGCAGCACCCGAGCGGAGAGCCCGAGAGTGCCGCGCAGCTCGACGATCAGGTCCACCGCGTCGGGTGGCAGCGACGTGCCGTCGCGGTGCCGGGTGATGCTGTCCGCGTCGATCTGCCAGTGGGCCAGGGCGAGCACCCGGGCGGCGAACCGGTAGGTGACGGACTCGTCGTCGCTGCGGACCTCGTACCACTGCCGGTCGTCGGGGCCCGGCACGGGCGTCGGGGTGAGCAGCCGCTCGTGGGTGAACTCGGCGAGCGCCTTGCGGACCAGCATCCGATTGGCCCGCGCCCAGCGCTGCGGGGTGAGGTGCGCGACCGGGTCGCCCGGGGTGGCCGGGCCGGTGACGGTCGGCGAGGTGGGGACGGCGGTGGTGGTCACGCCGGGGCTCCTTCTGCTGGGGTGGCGGTAGCCCGCTCGGTGGCGGCCTGGAACTGGGCGCGGGTGCAGACGCTGAGCAGCGCCTCTTTCTCCGGCTTGGTGATCGGGCCGACGACCTCGAACCCGACGGCGGCGTTCAGCGCGTGCACGGCCGTGTTGCGCACGTCCGGCTCGACCACCACGCGCACGGTCGCCGGGTCGGCGAAGAGCCAGGCCAGGACGGTACGGATCACCGCGCGGGTGAAGCCGTGCACCGGCGTGCCGGCGGGTGCGCACAGGAAGTGCATCCCCACGTCGCCGGGTTGGTGGTCGTACCGGCCGACCAGCTCCACGTGCGCCGGGTCGTAGCGTTCGGCCAGGAACGCCGGGCTCCCCCGCCACAGGCCCAGGTACGCGTCGTGGTGCGGGTGGGCGGCGATGCGCCGGTACTCCTCGACGACCTGGGCCTCGTCGGTGTCCTGCATCAACCAGAACGCCGACTTCGGGTGGGTCACCCAGCCGTGCAGGACCCCGGCGTCGCCCTCTGGGTCGAGGCGACGCAGGGCGAAGTTCCCGAGCCGCTCGTCGGCGCGGCTGAAGACCACGCTCACGACACCACCCCGAACTCCTGGAAGGTGATGCTCTTCTCGATCGGGTAGTGCTCGCGGCCGAGCAGCTCGCGGATGATCCAGGAGTTGCGGTACGCGCCCATGCCCAGGTCGGGTGAGGTGATGCTGTGCGTGTGGGTGCCCGCGTTCTGCAGGAAGATGCCCCGCCCGTCGTGGTCGATGCTGTAGTTGCGGGCCACGTCGAAGCGGCCGTGCGCGTCCCAGCGGATGCGCTCGCGCACCGGTTCGAGGAACGTCGGCACCCGGTAGTGGTAGCCGGTGGCCAGGACCAGACCCTCGGTCCGCAGGGTGAAGTCCCGCTCCTGCTCCACGTGCCGCAATCCGAGCGTGTACTCCCCGTCGTGGTGGGTGGCGTCGACCAGCTCGGTGTTGGTGATCAGCCGGGTGTTCACCGGACCGGCGACGCTGTGCGCGTAGAGCAGGTCGAAGATGTCGTTGATCAGGTCGGCGTTGATTCCCTTGAACAGCCCCTTCTGCGCCGATTCCAGCCGGTAGCGGGTCTCCTCGGGCAGCGCGTGGAAGTAGTCCACGTAGTCCGGTGAGGTCATCTCCAACGTCAGCTTGGTGTATTCGAGGGGGAAGAACCGCGGCGAGCGGGTGACCCAGTTGAGCTGGTAGCCGTACCGGCCGATGTCGCCGAGGAGGTCGTGGTAGATCTCGGCGGCGCTCTGCCCGCTGCCCACCACGGTGATGCTGCGCCTGGTCCGCAGCGCGTCCCGATGCTCCAGGTAGCGCGAGTTGTGCGCGGCGTCCCCGGGCAGCCCGGCGACGGCGGCCGGCAGGTGCGGCGGCGTGCCGGTGCCGAGCACCAGGTGCCGCGCCCGGTACTCGACGCTCTCGGACCCGCCGGTGGTGGCCCGCACCACGTACCGCCCGTCGGCGCTGTCGTACTCCACGGTGGTCACCGTCTGACCGAAGCGCAGGTTCGGCAGTTTCGCCGCCGCCCACCGGCAGTACGCGTCGTACTCGCTGCGCAGCGGGTAGAAGCTCTCCCGGATGTAGAACGGGTAGAGCCGGCCGATCTCCTTGAGGTAGTTGAGGAACGAGTACGGGGAGGTCGGATCGGCGAGGCTGACCAGGTCGGCGATGAACGGGGTCTGCAACCGGGCCGACTCCAGCAGCATGCCGGGGTGCCAGGCGAGGCTGGGTCGAGCCTCCAGGAACACCCCGTCCAGCTCGTCGATCGGCGCGGTGAGACAGGCCAGGCCCAGGTTGTACGGGCCCAGCCCGATGGCGACGAAGTCGTGGGTGGACATCTTCTTCTCCAGGCAGGGTTCGGGGTCAGCCGACGGGGCAGGTCAGGTCGGCGGCGACGGTGTCGCGCACGTACCGCCCGGCGTGGCCGGCGATCAGTTCGAGCACGTGGCCGACGTCGTCGACGGTCGTGGCCGGGTTCAGCAGCGTGAACTTGAGAAAGTGCCGGCCGTCCACCCGGGTGCCGGCGACCACGGCGAGGCCGGAGGCGGCCAGCGCCTCCCGGGCGTACAGGTTGGCGGCGTCGGCCAGCTCCCGGCCCGGACCGGTGGGCAGGTAACGGAAGACCACGGTGCTCAACTGCGAGCGGGTCACCACCTCGAAGCGGGGGTCCTCGCTGACGAGCTGCCAGGCGTCGGCCGCCGCGTCGACCACCTCGTCGAAGAGTTCGCCGAGCGCGTCCGGGCCCATCACCCGCAGGGTCAGCCACAGCTTCAGCGCGTCGAAGCGGCGGGTGGTCTGCAGGCTCTTGTCGACCTGGTTCGGAATCCGCTGCTCCACCATGCGCGCCGGGTTGAGGTAGTCGGCGTGGTAGGTGACGTGCCCCAGCGCCCGCCGGTCCCGGACCAGCAGCGCGCTGGAGCTGACCGGCTGGAAGAACGACTTGTGGTAGTCGACGGTCACCGAGTCGGCCCGTTCGATGCCGTCGAGCAGGTGCCGGCGCGTCGGCGAGACGAGCAGACCGCAGCCGTACGCGGCGTCGATGTGCAGCCAGACGCCGGTCTCCGCGCAGACCTCCGCCAGGTCCGCGAGCGGGTCGATGGAGCCGAAGTCGGTGGTGCCGGCGGTCCCGACGACGGCCATCGGGACCAGTCCGGCCGCCCGGCACCGGGCGATCTCCTCGCGGACGGCGGCGGGCCGGACGCGTCGCCGCGCGTCGGTGGGCACCGCGATCACCCCGTCCGGGGCGAGGCCGAGGAGCTTGGCGGACTTCTGGACGCTGAAGTGCCCGGCGACCGAGGTGAGCACGCGCAGGCGGGGCAGCAGGTCCAGGCGTGCCGCCGGGGTGGTCGCGGCGAGGCACGCCTCCTCCCGGGCCAGCAGCAGCGCCTGGAGGTTGGACTGGCTGCCTCCGCTGGTGAACACTCCGTCGGCGTCCGGACCGAGACCGATCCGGGCGGCGGTCCAGTCGATCAACCGTCGCTCGATGAGCGTCGCGCCGGCGCTCTGGTCCCAGGTGTCCAGGGAGGAGTTGACCGCGCTGAGCACCGCCTCGCCGAGCAGCGCCGGGATGACCACCGGGCAGTTGAGGTGGGCCAGGTAGCGCGGGTGGTGGAACCAGACGGCGTCGCGCAGGTAGACGTCCTCCAGCTCGTCCAGCGCCGCGCCGGCGTCGCCCAGGGGCCGGTCCAGGTCGACGCTGTCGACGAGGGGCGCCAGCTCGCCCGGAGCGATTCCGGTGGTGGGCCGGTCCACCGTGGCGACCCGCCGGGCGACCCGGTCGACGCCGTCGGCGATCGCGCGCCGGTACTGCTCGACCGACCCGTCGTGCAACAGGTGGGCGCGGGCCCCGGCGGGCGCTGTGGCCGGTGGTAGAGCGGCCGGTGCGCTGCGCGGGTCGGTCTCGCCGGGGTACGTCGGCACGGTCACGGGATGTCCTTCCACGTTCTGACGATGGGCAGCCGGAACCCTCCCCCGACGCGTGCGCGCGCCGGGGGCCGTGCTGCGTTCTGGTGGGACTGCTGGTCAGGCGGTGGCGCCGGCCAGCGCCTCGGCGCGCAGGTCCTCCTCGGAGAGCCCGCGCCGCCAGTAGCCGGCGAAGGTCACCCGTCGACGGTCGAAGCCGCGCTCGCCGACCAGGTGCCGCCGCAGCGCCCGTACCACGCCGGACTCGCCGGCGATCCAGGCGTACGGCGCGACGGCCGGAAGTCGGGTGGCGCGCAGCGCGCTGACCAGCAGATCGCTGCCGGGTGCGGTGCTGCCGCGCACGATCCAGCGGATCTCGGCGTCGGCGTCGGTGGGCAGCTCGGTGATGTCCGCCGCGTCCGGGACCTCGATCCAGGCGCGGACCCGGGTGCCGGCGGGCAGCCACGCCAGGATCCCGGCGGTGGCCGGCAGCGCGGTCTCGTCGGCGGCCAGCACCACGAGGTCGGTGTCGTCCGGTGGCCGGAAGCAGACGCTGCGGTTGTCGTACACCGCCGGGCCGAGCAGCAGCACCCGGTCACCGGCCACCGCCAGGCTGGCCCACCGCGAGGCGGGACCGGTGCCGCCGTGGCCGACGAAGTCGATGTCCACCTCGCCGACCGCCGGGCGGTGCTCCCGGATGGTGTACGAACGCATGACCGCGCGGACGTCCGGCGGGAGGGCCCGCCAGGCGCCGAACCAGTCCTCGCCGCGCTCGACCGGGACGACCGGGGCGTCCTGACCCGGGTGCGGCAGGAACAGCGAGACGCTCTGGTCCCGGCCGCCGCCGGCGAAGTCGACCAGCTCCGCGCCGCCGAAGGTGACCCGGATCAGCGAGGCCCCCACCTGACGGGCCCGCACGACGTGCGCGGCGAAGAAGCGGTACTGCAGGGCGACGGGTGCGACGGTGCTCGTACTCATGGCGTCAGCCGACCTTCTTCGCGTTCCGGATGGCGGTGGCGAGGTTCTCCAGCAGCGGCGCTGAGCCGGCGTACGAGAAGCGGGGGACCGCGTCCCACGGCGTCACCTGGTTGGCCCGCACGGCGGGCAGCTGTGTCCAGGTCGGCTTGGCGACGAGGTCCTTGGGCTGCAACGCGGTGCTGCGGTTGTCGAGCAGAATCAGGTCGGCGGGGAACTTGCCGGCGTTCTCCCAGCTCAGCGCCTCGAAGTAGTCGCCGGCTTCGAGCTTGGTCGGCACCACGATGTCGACGCCCAGCTCGGCGAAGTACATGAGGTCGGTGCTGACCTTGGGGTTGGAGACGTAGAACAGGTCGGGGCTGCCCGAGCAGGCCATCACCCGGATGCCCGGGTTGGCCTTGACCGCCTGGCGGACGGCGTCGGCGGCGGCGTCGAAGCGGGCCTTCGCGTCGGTGACCTTCTTGGCGGACAGGTCGGCGCCGAGCGACTCTGCCAACGCGGCGTACCGCTCCATCGGCTTGGTCATCGGCACCCGCGCGGTGGTGATCGCCACGCTCGGCGCGAGCGGGAGGATCTTGTCCTTGCTCTCGTCCGGCACGTACCAGAGGGCGTCGGGGTCGTACATGTGCGTGACCAGCAGCTCGGGGCGCAGGGCCGCGTACTTCTCCAGGCTGAACTCGCCCCAGGTGTTGCCCAGGATCTCCACGGCCTCGACGTTCAGGTCACCGGCCTGGGGGTCCTTCGTGCCGTCGGCGCGCTTGGTCTCGCCGAACACGCCGACGACCTGCTTGTCGAGACCGAAATCGACCAGGGCCGCCGCCACGCCGGTAAAGGCCACCACACGCGCCGGACGGGCCGCCACCTCGACCTTCTTGGCGCGGTCGTCGGTGAACGACCAGGGGCCGGCGGTGTTGTCGCTGCCCGCAGGCTTGGCGGAATCGTCCTTGCCGCAGCCGGCGAGCAGCGCGGCCAGCGTGGCGGCGCCGCCAGCGGCCAGCAGGCCACGACGGGAGAGGCGACGGGCGGACAGTGCATCGGGCATGGTGTCGTCTTTCGATCAAAGGATGGCCGGGGTCGACCGGGACAGCGGGGTTAGGTTAGCCTAACCTCGCTTGTTGTCAACAGCGGTTCGCCGTGTCGCCACACCCCGGAGCCCACACTGGACGCCACACCCACCGTCACCAGCCCGACACCATCAGTGCCGGACGTGTCGACGGCCCCCGCACCGAAGCGACGCCGGGCGACCCGCGCCGCCGGCCTGCTCGCCGCCGTGGCACTGCTCGGCGTGATCCTGGTGCTCAGCATCGCGGTCGGCGCGAAGTCGCTGCCGCTCGCCGACGTCTGGTCCGGGCTGCTGCACCGCGACGCCACCGAGTACGCCGTGGTGCACCGGATGCGCCTGCCCCGCACCCTGCTCGGACTGCTCGCCGGCACGGCGCTCGGCGTGGCCGGCGCCGTGATGCAGGCGCTCACCCGCAACCCCCTCGCCGACCCAGGGCTGCTCGGCATCAACGCCGGAGCGTCCGCCGCCGTGGCCACCGCCGCCGCTTTCCTGGGCGTCACGGCGATCGGCGGGTACGTCTGGTTCGCGCTGCTCGGCGCGGCCCTGGTCACCGCGCTGGTCTACGCCGTCGGCGGCGGGCGGGGCGCCACCCCGGCCCGGCTCGCGCTGGCCGGCGCGGCGCTCAACGCCACCCTCTACTCGTTCGTGAGCGCGGTCATGCTGCTGGACACCGCCTCGCTGGACCGGCTGCGGTTCTGGACGGTCGGCTCGCTGGCCAGCGCCGATGCCGCGACGGTGGCCCGGGTGACGCCGTTCATCCTGGTCGGCCTGCTGGTCGCCCTCGGGGCTGCCCGTCCGCTGAACGCCCTCGCGCTCGGCGACGACGCGGCCCGGGCGCTGGGCGCCCGACCGGCCGTGATCCGGGCCGCCGTGATCGTCGCGGTCACCCTGCTCTGCGGCGCGGCGACCGCCGCCTGCGGTCCCATCGTCTTCGTCGGCCTGCTCGTGCCGCACCTGGTACGCGCGCTGACCGGGCCCGACCTGCGCTGGCTGCTGCCGTACTGCGCGGTGCTCGCGCCGGTCCTGCTGCTCGGCGCCGACGTGCTGGGCCGGGTGCTCGGCCGCCCCGGTGAACTCCAGGTCGGCATGGTCACCGCCGTGCTGGGCGGCCCGCTGTTCCTCTGGCTGGTCAGCCGCTCACGGCTGGTAGCCCCGTGAGCGCGGTCATTCGTACCCCCGGTGGGTTGTCGGTGCGGTTCCGCCCCCGCGCCCTGGCGGTCGGTCTCGGCGCGACGCTGCTCGCCGCCGGGCTCTCGCTGGTCGCGATGGGCAGCGGCGACTACCCGATGGGCCCGACCGACGTGCTGCGCGCCCTGACCGGCGGCGGCAGCGTGGCGGAGCAGTTCATCGTGACCGAGCTGCGCCTGCCCCGGTTGGTCACGGCCCTGCTGGTCGGCGCCGCGCTGGCGCTGGGCGGCACGCTGTTCCAGTCGCTGGTCCGCAACCCGCTGGGCAGCCCGGACATCCTGGGCTTCACCCAGGGCGCGTCGACCGGCGCGCTGGTGGTGGTCGTCCTGGGCGGCGGCAGCCTGGCGCTGGCCGGGGCGGCGGTCGGCGGCGGGCTCGCCACCGGCCTGCTGATCTACGCGCTCGCGTGGCGGCGGGGCGTGCACGGCTACCGCCTCGTCCTGGTCGGCATCGGCGTCGCGGCGATCCTCACCGGCGTGAACGGCTACCTGCTGACCCGGGCCCCGCTGATGGACGCCGCCCGCGCGGTGCTGTGGCTCACCGGCAGCCTGGACGGGCGGGGTTGGGCCAACGCCGGGCCGCTGTTGGCCGTCACCGCCGTGCTCACGCCGCTGGTGCTCGTCGGTTGCGCGCCGGCGCTGCGGATGATGGAACTGGGCGACGACACGGCCAGCGCGCTCGGCGTGCCGGTACGCCGGACGCGCCTGATGCTGCTCACCGCGGCGGTGCTGCTCGTGTCGTTCGCGGCGGCGGCGGCCGGCCCGGTGTCGTTCGTGGCGCTCGTCGCGCCGCACGTCGCCAAGCGGCTGACCCGCGCGCCCGGGCCGAACCTGCTGCCCTCGATGGCGGTCGGCGCGGCCCTGCTGGTCGGCGCCGACCTGGTGGCCCAGCGGGCGTTCGCCGGGCATCAGCTTCCGGTCGGCGTGGTGACCGGCGTGCTCGGCGGCGGCTACCTGGTCTGGCTGCTGGCCGTCGAACGCCGGGCGGGCCGGCTGTGACCAACTGTGAACAAGGAGCACCCATGACCTCCCGTCTTGGCGGCAGCGCGCTGACCCTCGCCTACGACCGGCGCACCATCTCCGAGAACCTCACCGTGGCGGTGCCCGACGGGTCGTTCACGGTGATCATCGGGCCGAACGCGTGCGGCAAGTCGACGCTGCTGCGCGCGCTGTCGCGGATGCTGCGCCCGAGCGCGGGCACGGTGCTGCTGGACGGTCGGGACATCCACGACCAGCCCGCCCGCAAGGTCGCCCGGACCCTCGGCCTGCTGCCACAGACGTCGATCGCGCCGGACGGGATCGGCGTCGCCGAACTGGTCGCCCGGGGGCGCTACCCGCACCAGGGGCTGCTGCGGCAGTGGTCGCGTGAGGACGAGCGGATCGTCGACGAGTCGATGGCCGCGACCGGGGTCGCCGACCTCGCCGACCGGCCGGTGGACGAGCTGTCCGGCGGCCAACGGCAGCGCGTCTGGATCGCGATGGCGCTGGCGCAGCAGACGCCGCTGCTGCTGCTCGACGAGCCGACGACCTACCTCGACATCGCCCACCAGATCGACATCCTGGACCTGTGCGCCCGGCTGCATGAGGAGCAGGGCCGTACGCTGGTCGCGGTGCTACACGACCTCAACCACGCCGCCCGGTACGCCACCCACCTCATCGCCATGCGCGACGGTCGGGTGGTGGCCGCCGGAGACCCGCGCGAGGTGGTGACCGCCGACCTGGTGGCCGAGGTGTTCGGGCTGCCCTGCCGGGTGATCGACGACCCGGAGACCGGCACCCCGCTGGTCGTACCGGCCGCCCGCCGACGCACGGCCGAACCGGCATGACGGCACGACGGTTCCGCGACCCGTGGGGCGTGCCGCACGTCCGCGCCGACGACCCGCTCGCTCTCGCGGCGGCGCAGGGTCGGGTGACCGCGTACGACCGGGCGTGGCAGATCGAGGTCGAGCGGCACCGGTCGCAGGGCACCAGCGCCGCCTTCCTCGGCGTCGACGCGCTCGGCTGGGACCGGTTCGCCCGGCAGGTCCGGCTGGACGACACCGCCCGCCGTTGTCACGCCAACCTGGACGCGTCGACCGCCGAGTGGGTGGGCGCGTACGTGACCGGGGTGAACGTCGGCCTCGCCGCCGGGGCGGCCCGCGCGCCGGAGTTCGCCGCCGTCGGGCTCGCCCCGGGCCGGTGGGAGCCGTGGACGCCGCTCGCGGTGTGGCTGGGGCATCACATCCTGTTCGCCGGGTTCCCGGGCAAGCTCTGGCGCGAGCACGTCGCGCGGTGTCTCGGCCCGGCGGCGGCCGAGGCGTTCGCCACCGACGGGCCGGCCGTCGCCGGCAGCAACGGATGGTTGCTCGCCGGTTCCCGCACGGCCAGCGGCGCGCCGCTGCTGGCCGGCGACCCGCACCGGATCCTCGAGGACCCGGGCGTCTACCAGCAGATCCGGCTGGCCTGCCCGGAGTACGACGTGGTCGGCCTGGCCGTGCCCGGCGTGCCGGGCATCGCACACTTCGGCCACGCCGGCCCGGTGGCGTGGGCGATCACCAACGCGATGGCCGACTACCAGGACGTCTACGTCGAACGGCTGCGCCGGCACGACACTGGTGTACGGGCGCTCGGCCCGGACGGCTGGCGGGAGGCGTCCGTCCACGTGGAGACGATCGAGGTGGCCGGAGCGGACCCGGTCGAGGTGGAGCTGGTGGAGACCGACCGGGGCCCGGTGATCGCCGGCGGGCCGGACGACGACACGGCGCTGAGCCTGCGCTATCCGCCCCGGGTCACCGGCGAGCTGGGCTTCGCGGCGATACCGGAGCTGCTGCGGGCCCGTAGCGTGTCCGACGTGGACACCGCCCTGCGGCACTGGGTGGAGCCGGTCAACGTGGTGCAGGCGGCCGACACCGCCGGTGGCCTGCTGCACCGGGTCGCCGGTGCGGTACCCGTGCGGCACCCGGACAACGGCCGCCGGCCGGTCCCGGCGTGGGAGGCGGCGTACGCCTGGCAGGGCTGGTACGCGCCGATGCCTCGGGCCGAGGTGGCCGACCGGGCGGTGATGGCCAACGAACGCGGGCTGTCCGCGCCGCTCGGCGTCGAGTTCGCCGCACCGCACCGCGCGCGCCGGATCGCCGACCTGCTCGACGCCGGCCGAGACGTCACCGCCGCAGACATGACGGCGATCCACACCGACACGTACCTCGGTTCCGCCGGGGCGCTGCTGGGGGTGCTCGACGCTCTGACCGGGCTCGGTCCGGCCGCCGCCGCCCTGCGCGATCGGCTGCTGCGCTGGGACCGGCGGATGCACGCCGACAGCGTCGACGCGGCCGACTTCGCTCTCCTGCGCGCCGCCGTCGTACGCCGGATCGCCGACCACCCGGCGCTGGCCGCGCTGGCCGAGCCGCCCGCGTACCCCGAGGTGTTCGCGCCCTGGTTGACGCTGAGGGCGCGGGTCGGTTACGCGCTGGAGCATTTGCTCGACGCGGCCCCGCTGCCCGGCGTGGACGTCGCGGCGGTGGTGCGCGCGGCGGCTGAGGAGGTCGCGGCCGCGACGGACGGTACGGTGCGCTGGGGTGACCTGCACCGGCTGACGGCCTGGCGGGCGCTGCCCGACCCGGACGCCGCGCCCGGCCCCCGCCTCGACGGCGACCACGACTGCGTGCTGGCCACGTCGAGCGTGCCCGGGGTCACCCACGGATGCTTCCGGGGGCCGGCCGCGCGGTACGTCTGGGACCTGGCCCGGCGCCAGGACAGCCGGTGGGTGGTCCCGTCCGGCGTCAGCGGAGTGCCGGGCGACGAGCACCACCACGACCAGCGGTCCGCGTGGCTGGCCGGTGAGCTGCTGCCGGTGACGACCGACTGGGACCGCCTCACCGAGGAGCCGGATGAGCACTGACCGACAGCACCACCGACGCGACGTCCCCGGATTCGGTGTGGTCACCATCCGGCCGGTACGCCCCGACGACGACGCCGACCTGCTGCACGGTTGGGTCACGATGGACCGGGCCCGGTTCTGGGGGATGCGCGACGCCAGCCGCGAGCGGGTGCGGGAGATCTACGCGTACCTGGATTCGCTGACCACCCACCACGCGTACCTGGTGCACCGCGACGGCGTGCCGGCGGCGCTGGCGCAGACGTACGAGCCCGGGGCCGACCCGGTCGGCGACTGCTACGAGGTACGTCCCGGCGACGTGGGCGTCCACCTGCTCATCGGGCCCCCGGTGAGCGCCGAGCCCGGTTTCACCGGCGCGCTGTTCGGGACGATCCTGAACTTCGTTTTCGCCGACCCGGGGCGGCTGCGGGTCGTCATGGAGCCGGACGTGCGCAACGACCGGATGCTCCGGCGGCTGCGGCGCAGCGGGTTCCGCGTCGGCCCGGTGATCGAGCTGCCGGAGAAGCAGGCGCGGCTGCACTTCCTCGACCGACCCGAGCGCGTCGGCCTCGCCGACGGCCGAGCCCACGACGACGCCGGCTGAGCCCACCACGGCGACGGCCGCCGGTCGGGATGCGTGCCCACCCCGACCGGCGGCCGGTCCGGCACTACCGCAGGCCGAACGCCCGCGTGATGCTCTGGCTCACGGTGTTGCCGGCCGTGTCCCGTGCGGTCGTCCGCAGGCTCACGAAACTGGCCTTCGCCGGCGCGTCGAGCGCGGCGCTCCAGCCGTCACCGTGCCGGGTGAGACGCGGCTTCTGCCACGTCCTGCCGTCGTCGTAGGACACCTCGACGGTGACCGGACCCACCGTCGCCGAGACGCCGGCCAGGTGGGAAGCGACCACGGTGAGCGGCGCCCGCCGGGACGCCGTGCCGTCGCGGTCGATGGCCACCTGGTAGTCGAGCTGGATCATCGGCAGCACCTCGGCCGACTCCGCGCCGGTGGCCGCCGAGCTGAAGCCCCACTCGGTGCGGGTCTGCCGGGAGTACGGGTTGGTCCAGGCCGCCCGGTCGTTCTCCACCACCAGGCGGTACGGCAGCCGCTGCGCAGACAGGCCGCCCACCTGGAGGTACTCGGCGTTACCCCAGTTCAGCTCCTTGTCCCCCTGGTAGAGGGTGGTCCGGTTGACCATGTCGAAGTTGGCGTACGCCTCACCGACGTGCCCGCCGCCGTCGCCCCACCCGGGCGCGGGCAGGTAGACGGTGTCCAGGTAGCGCACGGGAACGTAGCTCCCACCCATGCGGGGGCGCTGGATGGGCCCGAACCAGGTGACCGTGCTCGGCTTGTTCGCCGCGTAGGTGGCCACCGCCATCGGGTGCTGCCCGGTCTCCCCGGGGATGAACGCGTCGTCGAGCCAGCGCTGGTCGGCGCTCACCCAGTCGGTGCGTCGGCCCTGCGCCGGTGCGATCTCCTGGTTGCCGGACGCGAAGCCCTTCCAGATGTCGTTGCGGAACTCCAGCGCCCGGCCCTGCCGGTAGTTGCGGAACTCCACGTCCACCCGGGCCAGTTGCCGCTTCGTGAACCGGTAGGTCGGGTCGACCGGCACCGCGCCGCTCCAGTGGTGGACCACGTCGTACAGGTAGGTCGTCTCCGGGTGCGACTCGACGGTCAGCCGCACCGGGCCGCGCTCCAACGCCGCGACGAGTTGGTCACCCTCGTCGGCGGTGAGGGTCGCCACGGTCAGCGGGGCCGGGATCTCCGGGCTCCACAACGACTCGTCCCACGGCTGGAGCCGGCCGACGCCGTCGTTGACCACCAGCAGCAACTTCGCCCCGGCCGCCGCGGCGGCCTGCGCCTGGGTGGCGACGTCCACGGTGTCACTGCGCCGGACCACCACCGCCCGGTCCCGGACCGGCCGCTTCGCCAGCCCGGCCGCCGACGCGTCGGCGACGTAGACCGCGTCGAGCTGGCGCCGACCCGCCGGCAACGCCGGGGTCGAGCGCTTCACCAGCAGATCGTCGTACGACCGGCCGCCGGCCGCCACGGTCAGCGCCGGCTGTTCCAGCCGCCACCGCGCGCCGAACTCGAACTCGCCGTCGGTGACCGCCCGGCCCGTCGGCAACGCCCACATGCTGTCGTACGAGTCGTCGGGCAGCACCTGACTCTCGGTGAGGCTGTTGCCGGTGGACCGGTGGATGTCCATCCGCAGCGAGGTGGCGGTGGCCTCCTGCGGCACCTCGGCCCGCACCTGCCGGGCCTTGCGCGCGTCGAGGACGACGGTGCGGTCGGCGCTCAGGTCGACGTCGACGAAGCTGAGCATCGCCATGCCCTTGGAGCGCGGCCCGTGCACACCGCGCACGTCGGCGGTGATCCAACCGGACCAGCTCGCCACCGGCAGCCGCAGCGTCGCGGTGCCGCTCTCGGGCAGGTCGACGGCGGTGAACAGGCCATCGGTGGTGAGCAGGACCTTGCCGGCGAGCGGCTTGCCGTCCCGGCCCTTCGCGACCAGCGTCAGGTTCTGCCGCTGACCCTCCCGGCTCGCCCCGATCAGGGTGCGACCGCGGACCGTACCGGCGGCGTCGGTGGCGATGATCATGCCGCTGACCTGCTTCTCGACCGGAAGCTTGTCGTACGCGGCGGTGAGGGTGACGGTGGCGGTGCCGTTCGCGGGCACGGTCACCGTGTCGGCGGCGAGGGCGAAGAGACCGGCCGGGGCGCTCGGCGCGTCGAGGGCGAGCTTCAGGGTGACCGGCGCGGCGCCGACGTTGGTGTAGGTGACCGTCCGGTCGACCGTCGCACCCGGCTGCTGCGGCCAGGCCTGGAAGCCGGAGTAGGCGCTCGGGGTGGCGAAGACGGTGGCGTGTACGGCGGCGACCGCGTCCACCCGCCCGGCACCGGCCTGGTACGGGGTGTAGTCCGGGGTGGCCTTGACGGTGCTGACCAGCGCCTCCTTGATGCGCTGCCCGGTCCAGTCGGGGTGCGCGGCGGCGACCAGCGCGGCCGTGCCGGCCACGTGCGGAGTCGCCATCGAGGTGCCGCTCATCAGCGTGTAGTCCCCGGAGCCGCCGCGCACCAGGTGCGAGCGCGCGGCCAGGATGTCCACGCCGGGTGCGGTGATCTCGGGTTTGAGGCCACCGTCGCCGGCGCGCGGGCCCTGGCTGGAGAAGTCGGCGAGGTGGTCGGTCGAGTCGACGGCGCCCACGGTGAGCGCGGAGTTCGCCGCGCCGGGGCTGCCGATGCTCGCCGGGCCGCTGTTGCCGGCGGCGACCACGAAGAGCGCGCCGGTCTCGGCGCTGAGCCGGTCGACGGCCTGGCTCAGCGGGTCGCTGCCGTCGGTGGACTCACCACCCAGGCTCATGCTGATGATCCGGGCCTTCTGCTCCCGGGCCGCCCACTCCATGCCGGCGATGATCCACGAGTCCTGCCCGCCGCCCTCGCTGTTGAGCACCTTGCCGACGTGCAGCCGCGCGCCGGGGGCGACACCCCGCTCGACGCCCCCGGACGCGGCGCCGGTGCCGGCGATCGTCGAGGCGGTGTGCGTGCCGTGTCCCTGGTAGTCGAGGATGTCGGGCTCGTCCGGCACGAAACTGCTGGACGCGGCGATCTGGCCGGCGAGGTCCGGGTGCTCGGCGTCCGCCCCCGTGTCGAGGACGGCGACGTCCACACCGGCGGCGGTGTTGCCCTCGGCCCACAGCTTCGGCGCGCCGATCTGCGCGGTCGACTCGGCGAGGTCTCCCCGGACCCGGCCGTCCAGCCAGACCTTGGCGATGCCGCTCGCGAGCGTCGGGGTTCCGCCGGTCCGGCGGGCCGGGTCGGCGGTCAGCGCGCCCCAGAACTTCTCGGCGCTCTCGCGCGGGCGGGTCAGCGCCGCGCCCCGCACGCTGTCCAGGGGCCGCACCAGCTCGGAGCCGTCCACAGTGGGGCGGGTACGGGCGCGGGCCGCGGCGTCGGTCAGGGTGACGATCAGCGGCAGCGCGTTCGTGTGCGCGTCGTCGTACCCGTCGGCGATCAGATCCGTGACGTTGAACAGCCGCTTGTCGACCAGGCCGCTCGTGACGTACGGCAGCGCGGCGTCCGGGTAGACGTAGGTGTCGCCGTCCAGCACGGTGCGGTGGAAGGTCGGCGTGCTGCCGTCGGGCCGGCGAACGGCCGTGACGGTGCTGCCGTCGGCCGCCGTGGTGACCGTGACGAGGTCCCCGGTGATCAGGGTGACGGTGGACGCCCGACCCGGGGCCGCGGGCGGTTGGCCGGTCGGGCGGGTGGGATTGCCGGGCGGGGCGGCGGACGCCCCCGTGCCGGGTGGGGTGAACCCGGCGGTCAGAGCGAGGGCGGTACCGAGGGCGATCAGCCCGGATCGGCGACGCCTGGGAGACAGAGCCACGATGACCTCTTTGTGTCGAGGAGCGGTACGCAGCACAGCATCAAGGCAACGCCCCGCTGTCCCACCCCGCCGACCCCCGGCGCGTTCACGCCATGGCACAAACCCGCCACCCCCCCACCCCACCCGCCCCCCGCCCCCGCTCCCGCCCCGCTCCCGCCCCGCTCCCGCCCCCGCTCCCGTCGATCAAGGAGTTGTGGTGCCCGATGTCGAGTGAAAGGCGGCTTTCGCGCCCCCACCACAAGTCCATGATCGACGGCGCAGACCGGCGGGCGGGGCGGGGGCGGGGCGGGTCAGGCTTGGGTGGTTAGTTTGGCTAGGTGGTCTAGCTGGGTGGGGTCGGTTAGGGCTGAGCCGACTGCTACCACGCGTACGCCGGCGTCCAGGAACGCGGCGGCGTTTGTGGCGTCCAGGCCGCCTGTCGCGACGAAGCGGAGCTGCGGGAAGGGGCCGGCGATGGCCTTGAACCAGGCTGGGCCGAGGGAGATGGCGGGGAACGCCTTGAGCCAGGTGAGGCCGTGCCGCAGCGCCGCCTGCGCCTCGGTGGGGGTGGCCACGCCGGGCAGGTGCGGCAGACCGCGCGCGGCGGCGGCGTCGGCCACCGCGAGGTCCAGGCCGGGCGCGACGGTGAACGCGGCGCCCGCGTCGGCGGCGGCCGCGACCGTCTCGTCGTCGAGCACCGTGCCGGCCCCGACGATCCGGCCCCGCGCCGCGCCCGCCTTGATGGCGGCGCGCAGGGCGGGCACCGCGTCGGCGGTGGCGACCGGCACCTCCACCACCTCGATGCCGAGGTCCCAGGCGCGCTCGGCGAGCCGGACCGTCTCGGCGACCGGCAGGCCGCGCAGGATCGCCATCACCCGGGCGCCGCCGAAGAGGTGCGCGAAGTCCGTTGTGGTCATGGTCCACTCCATCCGAGGTCGCGGGAGATCTGCTGGGTGGTGGCCAGCAGTCGGGGTAGTAGGGCGCGCAGGTCGGCGAGGGTGGCCACCACCGTCGGCGCGGTCACCGACACCGCGGCCGTGACCGCGCCGTCGGCCTGTCGGACCGGTGCCGCCACACAGTTGATCAGCGGCTCGAACTCGCCGTCGTCGGCGGCCCAGCCCTGCGCGGCGACGGCCGCCAGCTCCGTGCGCAGCTCCGCCGGGTCGCAGATGGTGCCCGGGGTGTACGCCGGCAGCGTGCCGCCGTCGACCAGCTGGGACACCCGGGACGTCGGACCGTACGCGAGCACCACCTTGCCCACCCCGCTGGCGTGCAGCGGCGCGGTGCGGCCGATCCGGGAGTACATGCGGACCTGACCCCGGGCCTCGATCTTGTCGACGTAGACGAGGTCGTCGTCGACCACCTGCGCGAGGTGGATGGTGTGCCCGCAGTCGCGGCCCAGCGCCGCCAGGTGGGGGCGGGCCACCGCGCGGACGTCCAGCGAGTCCAGGGCCTGCTGGGCGAGGTCGATCAGCCGCAGACCCACCGTCCAGCCGCCGTCGGCGCGGCGCGCGAAGCCACCCGCCTCGAGCGACTGCAGCAGGCGCAGCGCGGTGGACTTGTGCACGCCCAGGTGGGTGGCCACGCCGCCGAGCTGCGCCGGCTCGCGGGCCAGGAGTTCGAGCGCGCGCATCGCCCGGTCGACGCCCTCGGACACCCCTCAGCCCTCTGCTCGGGCGGCGGTCAGGTCGGGTGGCGACCAGGGACCGTCGATCAGCCGTTCGAACCACGACCAGGGCGGCAGCGGCGCGTCGTCACCGGTGCTGCCCAGCGCCTGCGCGGCGACGAGGTGACCGAGGCGCAGCCGTCGCGTCGGGTCGAGGTCGCGCAGCAGTCCGGCCAGGTAGCCGGCGGCGAAGGCGTCACCCGCGCCCACCGGTTCCACCACCGACACGCGGGGGGCCGGGACGACGACCGGCTCGGCGTCGCGGAACAGGACGGTGGCACAGACCGCACCGTCCTTGACGACCACCGCCTGGGGGCCGGGCAGCAGTCGGCGTACGGCGGCCGGATCGCTCGTGCCCCAGAGGGCGTACGCCTCGTCCTGCCCGACGAAGACCAGGTCGCTGCGGTCGGCGAGGTCGCGCAGCACGGGCGCGGCCCGTTCGGCGGGCCAGAGCCGGGCCCGGTGGTTGACGTCGAAGCTGACCAGCGCGCCCGGTAGTGGCCGGTCGGTCACCGCGCGCTCGACCAGCGCCCGGCAGGAGGCCGAGAGCGCCGGGGTGATCCCGGACAGGTGCAGCACCCGTGCGCCGGCCAGCCGTGGGTCGGCCAGCGCGTCGCCGTCCATTCGGGACGCGGCCGAGCCGGCCCGGTAGTAGTGCACGGCGGTGGCCGTGGGGCCGGGGTCCTTGGCGTAGAGGCCGGTGGGTGCGGCCGGGTCCACCGCCACCAGGTCGACGTCGACACCGGTGTCGGCGACGTGCCGCACGACGAGCCGGCCGAAGGGGTCGTCGCCGACCCGGCCCACCCAGGTCGCCCGGTGGCCGAGCCGGGCCAGGTAGCCGGCCACGTTGGACTCCGCGCCGCCGACCGAGACGGTGACGCGTTCGGCGCGCTCCAGCGGCTCGCCCGCGGGCGGGCACAGCATCACCATGGTCTCGCCCACCGTGACCACCTCGGCCGGCGGCGGGCCGGTCGAGGTGGCCGTGCGGTCGGGTCGGGGCTCGCTCGGCATCGCGGCGCACGTCCTCGGGGAGGGGTCCGGGGTCCCGCCGAGCCTAGGCGCATTGTGCCACGTGAGCAACCCGTTGCGCTGAGCGCAACAGCGATCAGGGCAGGGTCAGTCCGTACGCCGCCAGCACCTCCGCGATGGGCTGGTAGTAGGTCGTTCCACCGGACGTGCAGTTGCCGCTGCCCCCGGACAGGATGCCGATGATGGTGCCGGTGGACGCCACGTACAGCGGCCCGCCGCTGTCCCCCGGCTCGGCGCAGATGTTGGTGCGGATCAGGCCGTAGACCACGCCGGTGGCGTAGTTGACGGTCTGGTTGAGCCCGGTGACCGTGCCGCAGCGCACGCCGGTGGTAACGCCGCTGCGGCACACCGCCTGACCCACGTACGCGGTGCCGGGTCCGTTGATGGTCAGCAGCCCGGGATAGGTGTAGACGGCGCTCGGATGCGCGATCCGGCCCGTGTAGCGGATCAGCCCGTAGTCGTTGCCCGGGTAGCTGGTGCCGGTGCGGGTGCCCAGGACGGTGGTCTGCGCGCTGTCGGCGTACCAGGTGCTGACGGTCCCGGTGCAGTGCCCGGCGGTAACCACGTAGTAGGTACTGCCACTGCGCACGTTCGCGCCCAGCGAGCAACGACTACCGCCACCGTAGATGCCCTGGCCGGCGGCGATCAGGGTGCGCAGCGTGCCGGGCTCCCGGCGCAGCAGCGCGCCGGCGCGATCGGCCACCGCCCGCAGCCTCGCCAGGTCGGCGGGCGTCACCGTGTCGTCGACGGTGACGGTCATCCGGCCGGTGGCCGGGTCGGCGCCCCAGGCGACGCCCGGCGTGCGTACCCCGGACAGGGCGCCGGCCGCGTCGGGCGCGGCATGAGCGGGGAGGGCGGCCTGTGCCGCGCCCGGCGCGACGAGCAGCAGGGCGGTCAGGACGAGGGCGACGAGCGGCGAACGACGCATCCGAACCTCCGACGGAGATCGAGATCTATGGATGCCGACAAGCGTCACCCGGGGGGCCCGCCGTGGCAACCTCCGGTCGCCCTCTTCCCCGCTCAGCGGGAATCGCCGAACCGGGGACGCGCCGCGCCCCCGCCGCCGATAATCCTCGAAGACACGGCGGGAGGCCGGGCATGACCACCGGAGGCACCGCGGCGCTGGTACGCCGGCCGGACGGGTCGACCCGGGCGACGCTGCTCGAACTGCTCTTCGACGTGGTCTTCGTGGCCGCGCTCGCGCAGACCTCGACGCTGCTCGCCGACGAGCATTCCTGGCGCCGCAGCACGGCGGTGGCGCTGATGCTGACCGCGATCTGGTGGACGTGGTCGGTCACCACGACCACCACCGAGTTCTACGATCCGCAGCAGCGCCCGATCCAGCTCATCCTCATGGTGGCCATGGTCGGGTCGGTCGGGATGGCGGCGGCGCTGCCGATGATCACCAGAGGGCAGGCCACGGTATTCGCGCTCGCCTACGTCGGCACCCACGTGGTGCGCGGCATTGTCCTGGTCAGCACGTTGTACCGGCAGCGGCACCGAGCGGCCATGGCGCGAGCCACCCGGTTCCTGTTCTGGTTCCTGGTCTCCGGTGTCCTCTGGATCATCGGCGTGCTGGTCGACTCGGGGCGGTTGTGGATCTGGACCACCGCGATCGCGATCGACGTGCTCGCCGCGGCGGCGCGCTACCCCACCCCGTGGCTCGGCCGGGTGCCTCTCGACCAGTACGACCGGACCACCGCGCACCTGGGCGAGCGGTACCAGCAGTTCGTCATCCTGGCCCTCGGCGACATCATCCTGATACCCACCCTGGAGCTCAGCCGCAGCGAATTCGACCGCCTCCGGATCGCTGCCCTGCTCTGCGCGTTCGCCATCATGCTGCTGCTCTGGCAGATCTACGTGTTTCGCGCCGGCGAGTTGCTCGAGACCGCGGCGGCCTCCGCGCCCGGCCGGTCCACCCGGATCGCCCCGTACACCCACCTGGTGCTGCTGGGCGGCGTGACCATCACGGCGGCCTCCGTCGACCTGGTCGTCAACCGTCCGAGCGGCACGACCCCGGCCTGGTGGCTGATGCTGATCATCGGCGGGCCGCTGGTGTTCGTGCTCGGCCGGGCGCTGTTCACCTACCTGCTGTCCACCCGCGTGCCGTGGCGGCGGGTGGCGACGCAACTGCTCCCGTTACTGGTGCTGCCCTGGGCCGGCGGTTGGCCACCGGTGCTGGTCACCGCGATCGTGGCGCTCGCACTGGCCGGGCACGTCCTGATCCCCGGCTCCGGCGACCGGGAGACCACGCGCGGACTCCGACCGCGCGGGCCCGCCGGGTGACCCAGCGCGGTCAGCCGAGGTGGCGCCCGACCCACTCGGCGAGATCGCGGGCGCAGGCGTCCACCGACTCCCGCCAGGTCCGGGCCGCGCCCTCCCCCGCCTCGTCACTGACCTGCTTGACCAGCCGACACGGCACCCCGGCCTGCGCGGCGGCCCAGGCCACCGCGTACCCCTCCATGTCCACCAGGTCGGCGCGCTGCGCCAGCCGGTCCCGCGCGTCGTCGTCGGCCACGAAGGTGTCACCGGTGGCCAGCACCGCGCCCTCGGCGGCCAGCGCGAGCGGCGCGCCGTAGGTCTGACCGGTGAGGGTACGCAGCAGAGCCGTGTCCAGGTCGTGCTGGAGCACGGTGGCGACCTCGTGGATACCCGTCCACCCGGGGCGCAGCGCGCCGGCCGTACCCAGGTTGAGCAGCAGGCTGGGACGCGGGCCGGCCGCCAGCACCGCCGCGACCGCGCTGGCGGCGTTGACCTTGCCCATGCCGGTGAGCAGCACCGGCAGCTCGGCCGGCAGGTAGCGGGCCTCCTCCCCCACGGCGAGCACCACCAGCGGACGATCGGCGCGGACCGTACCCCGAAGATTCACCGGAGCATCCTACGGGCCGCCCGCCACGGATCCGTCGCGCACTCCACCGGCATCTGTCCGGCCGGCGGTCAGTCTTCGGCGAACCGGTACAGCACGAAGTCCTTGTCTGCGCCGCACGCGATCGCCCGCGTGTTCCACGAGCAGGACGCGCTGCGCACGTCGACGAGCTGGCCCAACTCGTCGACGTCGCCCGACTCGGCCCACACGCCGGCCACGCTCCGGTTGTCCGCCACCGTGCTGGTCGGCTCGGCGAAGACGAGCAGGTTGCCGGCGTCCAGTCGGGCCGCCACGCCGGGGCGGTCGGCCAGCAACGCCTTGCCGGCCGTGTCGAAGAGGGTGACCGTCGCCTTCGGGTACTCCCGTTGGGTGAGCACCTGCTCGCCGACCGGCACCAGGCCGGTCGCGCCCGGCGCCGACCAGGAGATCGCCGACTTCCCCTCGGTCGCCGCCACCACCTCGGTGTGCTCGACGTCGCTGTTGCGTACCTGCACCAGACAGGCCCGCCGCTCGCCGCAGGCCACCAGCGCCTTCGGCCGGTACTCCGCGTTCTCGGCCCGGTAGACGACCACCGGCGCCGCGTCGGAACCCAGGTCGTACGCCAGCACCTGGTACCCGCCGTCGGTGGGGGCCACGAAGAGGCGGTCCTCGTGCGCCACCACCAGGTCGTCGAGGTCGGCCACGTTGCCCCACTCGCGCAGCACCGAGCCGGAGGACATGTCGACTAGCCGCGCCGAGCGGTCCGCCCCGATCTGCACGAGTCGTCGCCCCTTGCCGGTCCACGGGTCGCGGGCAGCGCCGCCGAGGAAGGCCGGCCCGCCCGCCGCCGCGTCGGTGCCCACCGGCTCGACGACGGTACGCGCCCCGCCGTACTGGTCACGCGGGTTGGGCCTGCTCCACTTGTCGGTGCCGTCGCCCAGCTTCAGGCCGACCAGCCGCCCGGCGGCCCGGTCCACCAGCACGGCGGTGTCGTCGGAGAAGTAGACGTCGTCGTCGCCGCGGACCGCCCGGTGCCAGCGCTGGGCGCCGGACCGGGCGTCCAGGACGGCCAGTTCGCGCGGAGTGCTGTCGCCCGGCGCGTCCGCGAGGACGGCAACCGCCCCCGGCACGGCGACGAGGCCGGTCCAGTCGTCGGCGGTGACGCCGGTCTGCCTGCGCCACAGCTCGTCGCCGGTGCCGGTGTCGACGGCGACCACCTCCAGCCGGTCGTCCGGCAGCGGGTACCCGAGATAGGCCCGGTCGCCGAGCACCGCGGTCCACATGCCGCTGGGCCGCTCGGCGCCGGCCGATGGCCTCGACAGCTCGCGCAGCGGCCCGAACTCCAGGTCCGGATAGCGGTCCCGCAGCAGGTAGAGCGTCGCCGCGGTGGCCACCCCGGCCAGGGCGAGCACGGCCCCGAGCACCACCCACCGGGCCCGCCGCCAAGTCGTACCGCCGCTCGGGATGGGCGGGGTGGGCGTCGGGGTGGCTCCCGCCCCGCCGACCAGGGTGCCCGCGACGCCCGGCGGCGCCGGCTGCCAACCCGAGCCGCCCGCCCCGGCTGATCCGCTCGGCCTGGCCGACGCCGGCCCGGGTTGCGACGGCACGGTCGGCGCGTTCTCCGCCGCAGCCGGCACGCCCGGCGGACCGGCCGGGGCCGGCACGGTCGACGCCGCAGCCGGCGCGGGCGGCCCGGCCGGCGAAGCCTGCGGGACGGCCTGCGGTCCCGCGTGCGCCGGCAGGGCTCGGCGCAGCGGAAGGTCCGTCAGCGCGCCCTCGGCCACCGGCAGCTCCGGCTGGTCCAGCACCGTCGGGGCCACGCCCAGCTCGGCGTGCAGCATTCGTGCCACCAGCGGAATCCGCGAGGAGCCGCCCACCAGGAACAGCCCGGCGAGCTGGTCGGGGCGCAGGCCGGCCGCGGCGATCACCTCCCGGGCGCGCTCCACGGCACGACGCAACAGCGGCGCCGCCACCCGCTCGACGTCGTCGCGCGTCAACCGCACCGCCTCGGCCACCCCGGGCACCGCGACCGGCGCCACAGCGGAACGGGACAGCGTCTCCTTCGCGCCGCGTACCTCGTCCCACAGTCGGACCTGGTCGCGGCGCTGCGCCGGGTCTGACGGGCGGACCAGGCGCGCCCACCGTCGGGCGTGCCGCTCGCCCAGCAGCTCGCCGACCCGCTGCACCAGCGCCGCGTCCAGGTCGAGGCCGCCCAGGTCGGGCAGACCGCCGTCGGCGACCACCAGGAACCCGGAGTCACCCCACGGGTCGGCGCCCTCGTTGCGCAACACCGCGACGTCGAGCGTCCCGCCACCGAAGTCGAACACCGCGATCGCGCCACCGACCGGCACCGGCCGGTGCAGGACCTGGGTGTAGTAGCGGGCAGCGGCCACCGGCTCACGCAGCAGACGTGTGCCCGGTGGCGTCGGCCCGGCGAGCGTGTGCTCGGCGGCCTGCGGCCATCCGGCCCGCAACAGCGCGTCGGCGAGCACCTGCCGCCGTGACTCGTCCCAGGCCGCCGGGCAGGTGAGCACGGCCGGAGGCAGGAAGCCGACCGCACCCACCGCGGCCCGCGCGACCGCCGCCAGCACCGCGGCGAGCAACTCCGCCGGCGGGTACGACCGGTCACCGAGCAGCACGGTCGGCTCGTCCACCCGACGCTTCGGGTTCGCCTCGAACCGGGCCGGATCGGCCTGCGCCAGCCGCCGGGCGTCCCAGCCGACGTGCAACGTGCCGTCCGGGTCGGCGTACACGGCCGACGGGCTGACCGGCTGACCGTCCATCAGCACCGGCCGGGTCCGACCGTCCGGCCAGCGCAGCACGGCCACCGTGTTGGACGTACCGAGGTCGACGCCGAGGGCGAAACCCTCGTGCTGGCCTGCCATCTGCCCGATACCTCCGCCGCGACGAGGGAACTCAGCCCCGCATCGTACGCAGCCCACTGCGCACCCCAGGCCTCGCCGTCACCAGGCGGACCGGCCAGTCGGTGCGTCGGGACGATTGGGGTACGGAACGTAAGGAGACCACAAGGTCTGCGAAATCGCCGGCCGCATCGGTGCTGGCTAGGCTGGCCGCGGGGAGGTGACCGGTGGCGCAGCGGGTGCTCGTGGTCGACGACGACCGGACGGTCAGCGACGTGGTCTGCCGCTACCTGGAACACGCCGGGTACGAGGTGAGTCACGTCGCGGACGGGCTGGCCGCCCTGGAGGCCGTCCAGGACCGGCCGCCGCACCTGGTCGTGCTGGACCTGATGCTTCCCGGGCTGGACGGGTTGCAGGTGTGCCGGCGCCTACGGGAGCGGCCGGACGGCGTACCCATCATCATGCTGACGGCGCGCGGCGACGAGGCGGACCGGGTGCTCGGGCTGCAACTCGGCGCCGACGACTACCTGAGTAAGCCCTTCTCGCCGCGGGAGCTGGTGCTGCGGGTCGGTTCGGTGCTGCGCCGGGCCGGTGAGCCGGCCGCGCCGGCGGCCGAACTGCTGGCCGACGCGGGGCTGGAGGTGGCCACTGGGCCACGGATCGCCCGCCTGCACGGCCGCGAGCTGGCCCTGACGCTGCGCGAGTTCGATCTGCTGGCGCACCTGATGCGACACCCGACACGGGCGTTCAAGCGCACCGAGCTGCTGGAACGCGTGTGGGGGTGGAACTTCGGCGACCAGTCCACGGTGACGGTGCACGTCCGCCGGTTGCGGGAGAAGATCGAGGACGACCCGGCCGAGCCACGACGCATCGTCACGGTCTGGGGCGTCGGCTACCGCTACGAGCCGGCCGATGCGTGACCTGGCGCTGATCTTCGGGGCGGCGCTCGCGGCCGCGCTCGGCGTGGGTCTGCTGGGCGCGCTGACCCTGCGACTGCTGCGGCACCGGTCGATCACCGTGCACGTGTGCGTCCTGCTCACCATCGCCGTGGTCGCCGTGGTGGCCGGCGTGGTGGTGGTCGCCCAGGCGATGTTCCTGTCCCCGCACGACCTCCAGGTCGTCCTGCTCACGGTCGCCGCGGCGGCGGTGGTGAGCCTCGGCGTGGGCTGGTACTTCGGGCGTCGACTGGCCGTGGCGGCGGTCTGGGCGGCCCAGGCCCGGGAGCGGGAACGGCGGGTCGAGAAGGGCCGCCGGGACCTGGTCGCCTGGGTGTCGCACGACCTGCGGACGCCGCTGGCCGGCCTGCGGGCGATGGCCGAGGCGCTGGAGGACCGGGTGGTCGACGACCCGGCGACGGTCGCCGAGTATCACCGGCGGATCCGTGTGCAGACCGATCGGATGACCCGACTCGTCGACGACCTGTTCGAGCTGTCCCGGATCAACGCCGGCGCGCTGCGACTGACCCTGTCGGCGGTGCCGCTGGGTGAGGTCGTCTCCGACGCCCTCGCCGGCACCGCGCCCCTGGCGAAGGCCCGGCGCATCCGACTGGAGGCCGCCGAGTCGGGCTGGCCCACCGTGCTGGCCAGTGAACCCGAGCTGGCCCGGGTGGTGGGCAACCTGCTGCTCAACGCGGTGCACTACACGCCGAGCGACGGCACGGTGCGGGTGGACGCCGGATCTGAACGCGACGCCGCCTGGCTGGCGATCGCCGACACCTGCGGCGGCATCCCCGAGGACGACCTGCCCCGACTGTTCGACGTCGCGTTCCGGGGCGAGCCGGCCCGTACGCCCCGCCCCGGTGGCGAGGGTTCCGGCGGGCTGGGGCTGGCGATCGTACGCGGACTGGTCGAGGCGCACGGCGGTCGGGTGGACGTGCAGAACGTCGGCGGTGGGTGCCGGTTCGTGGTGCGCCTGCCGGCGGCCTGACGCCCGCCCTCTCAGCGGTTCGCCCGCAGCTCACCGAACCAGCGCCGCCCCTGCCGGAACACGTCCTGGACCGCCAGGCCGGCGGCGTCGGCGACCGCGGGCACCGCACGCGCGTCAACCCGGGCCCAGCGGAACACCGGGCCCAGCAGCACCCGTCCGGTCCGCTGCTCGGCGGCCACCCGGGCCTGGCCCTGCCACGACCCCGCGCCGGGCCGCTCCAGCTCGACCAGGACCGTGCCACCCGGCGCGAGCAGGTCCCGGCAACGGCGCAGCAGCGCCACCGGCTCGCCGCCGATGCCGATGTTCCCGTCGATCAGCACCGCGTGCGCCCACCGACCCTCGGCGGGTAGCGGCCCGAACAGGTCGCCGTGCACCGCGACCGCGCCACGGGCGCGGGTGAGCCGCACCGCCGTCGGCGAGACGTCCACGCCGACCGCGGTCCGGCCGGCCCGGGTCAGCGCCACGGTGAGCCGGCCCGGCCCGCACCCGAGGTCGAGCGTCGGGCCACCACAGCGGGCGACGAGGCCGGTGACCGCCGACTCGGCCGTGCCGTGCCAGCGGTCCACCGGGAGCCGGCTACGGACCCCGTCGCCGTGCACCAGCCACCGCCGCAGGGCCACCCGGTCGGCGGCGAGCGCGGCGGCGAAGGGGTCGCCGGATCCGTCGTACCCCCGGCGCGGCGTCGGCCCGGACGGCGACCGTACCGGCGGCGCGGCCTCGACCGGGGCGGTGTCGACGGGGTTCACCGCCGGCCCTCCGGCAGCAGGGTGAGGCGGACCGCCGCGACCTGGCGGGCGAAGCGTCCGCCGGGAACCTCGACGGCCACCGCGAGGGCGTCGGACCACTTGTCGACGTCCCGCAGGACCGGCAGCGGCGCGGTCCGCAGGCCACGCCCGGTCAGGGCCGCCCACGTGTCGCGACCGGTGTCGGGCGTCGACATGGGAACGTCCCGCAACACCCGGGCGTGCCGGGGGTCGCGCAGCCCCAACGACCACCAGCCGCCGTCGTGCGCCCGACCGAGCACCGCGTCGGAGGCGCGCAGCCCCGCCACCGCCGCGGCCAGCCGGCCCGGCGTCACCTGCGGCGTGTCCATCCCGATCTGCACCACCGGCCGCCCGGGGTACGCGGCAGCGACCTCGGCGTACGCGTTGGCGAGCCGCTCGCCGAGCCCGGTGCCGCGCTGCTCCAGCACCGACCAGCCGTCCAGCGCGGCGGTCAACGCGTCGGCGTCCTCCGCCTCGGCCAGCCGACCCGACCAGGCCAGCACGGGCGTGACACCGGGGGTGGCGCGGACGGCGTCGAGGGTGTCGCGCAGCGCGGCGGCGGCGATCCGGGCCGCCTGGGCCGGCGTGACCGGTGGGCAGAGCCGCGTCTTCACCGCCCCGGCGACCGGCGCCTTGGCGACCACCAGCAGGACGGTCACCGAGGGCCGTCCACGGTCCGCAGCACACCGGCGAAGTCGCGGGTGGCACGCAGGGTGCCCCGCACCGAACCGGAAACCTTGGACCGCGTGCCGGCGGCCCGCGGCGCGTAGGTGACGTCCGTCTCGTGGATGCGCCAGCCGGCGGCGGCGGCCCGGATCAGCAGTTCGAGGGGGTAGCCGAAGGCCCGGTCGGTGACACCGAGGTCGAGCAGCGCCTGGCGGCGGGCCACCCGGATCGGGCTGAGGTCCCGCAGCGGTACGCCCCGACGGCGCAGCAACGCGGCGACCAGCGCCGTGCCGGCACGGGCGTGCCACGGCCACACTCCCGCCCCGACCGGCCGACGCCGACCCACGCTGAGGTCGGCCGTACCGGCGGACACGGGTGCCACCAGGGCCGGCAGCTCGGCGGGGTCGAACGACCCGTCGGCGTCGAGGACGCACACCAGCTCGGCGTCGGCGGCCTCCAGGCCGGCGTGCACCGCCGCGCCGTACCCGCGTCGGGGTTCGTGCACCACCCGGGCGCCGTGCCGGACGGCCACCTCGGGCGAGCCGTCCCGGGAGCCGTTGTCCACCACGATGGCCCGGTAGCCGGGCGGCAGCGCGGTGAGCACACCCGGCAGGGCGGCTGCCTCGTCCAGGCAGGGCAGCACCACGTCGATCTCAGTCGCCATACCGCCGACGCTAGGGCGACGCGCGCGCGGCGGAGGCCGAAATGTGCTTACCGAACCCTTACCGCCCGGGCATTTCTTACCGTCCGGTGACGGGCCGCCGATTGGCGAGCGCGAGGGTGGGCTGTCGCCGTACCGTCCGGTGGTCATGGCCTCGACCACCGCTTACGCCACCGCCCCCGGGCGGACCCCGCCTCGCCGCCCCGGCGGAGACCTCCTCGTGCTGGGGCTGGAAGCGGCGCTGCTCGGCGTCGCCGTGCTGGTCGGGGCCCTGCTCAACGCGCGCGGCGGCGGCCTGCACGCGGACGCCGCTCCGCTGTACGCGACGTGGCGGCCACACGTCGGCTGGGGCAGCCCGGCCGCGCTGGTGGTGGCGGTCGCGGTGGTGGGCTGGGGCGCCCGGTGGGCCCGCACCGCCCGGTGGGGCCGCCTGTTGGCTGCCGCGTGGCTGACGGCGGTGGCCTGGACCATGTCGTTGGCCCTGGTCGACGGCGCGTCGGCGGGGCTGACCCGACGGCTCACCCCGCAGGCCGAGTACCTGCACGAGGTTCCCGGCGTGACCGACATCCCGACGATGCTGGCCGGATTCACCAGCCGGATCGTGGACTTCCAACCCGACTCCTGGTCCACCCACACCGCCGGCCATCCGCCGGGCGCGCTGCTCATCTTCGTCTGGCTGGACCGCGTCGGCCTCGGCGGAGGCACCGCAGCCGCGCTGGCCTGCGTCCTGCTCGGCGCCACGATCGCGGTGTCGGTGCCGGTGACGCTGCGCGCGCTCGGCGCGCCCGACGCGGCCCGCGCGGTCGTGCCCTTCCTGGTGCTGCTGCCCGGGGCCGTCTGGGTGGGCGCCTCGGCCGACGGCATCTTCGCCGCCGTGGTCGCGGCCGGTCTGGCGCTGCTGGCGGTCCGGGGCCGCGTGGCCGCCCTGGCCGGTGGGGCGGTGCTCGGCTTCGCGCTGCACCTGTCGTACGGGTTCCTGCTGGTGGGTGTGCTCGCGCTGGCCGTGGTCGCGCTGCGCCGTACCCACCGACTGGGCGCGCTGCTCGCCGCCGCCGTCGGCGTCGCCGCCGTGACGGCGGTGTTCGTCGCGGCGGGGTTTCACTGGTGGGACGGCTACCACCTCGTCGTCCAGCGGTACTACCAGGGCTGGGCCGCCGACCGCCCGTACGCCTACTGGGTGTGGGCCAACCTGGCCGCGCTGCTGCTCAGCGCCGGTCCGGTCCTGGGGCCGGCCCTGCGCCGCGCGCTGGCGGCCGCGCCCGGCTGGCGGGCCGCCGGGCGGTTGGCCCTGCCTACGGCAGCAGGAGTACGCGCAGCCGGCCCCACGGTGCTGCTACCGCTGGCGGCCCTGGTGGCGGTCCTCGGCGCGGACCTGTCCGGGCTGAGCAAGGCCGAGGTAGAGCGGATCTGGCTGCCGTTCGTCGGCTGGCTGCTGGTCGCCACCGCCCATCTCCCGGCGACCTCGCGACGCTGGTGGCTGGCCGCGCAGGCGCTCACCGCGCTGGCCGTCAACCACCTGCTCTGGACGGTCTCCTGACCACCCCCGCCGCACGCCACACCGGGCCCGCGGCTTGCCCGGCGCATGCGCACGCCAGCCGTAGGCGGGCGGTCATCCGGCGCGCCGGGCCACGGCCAACGCGGGACCGGCCACTCCGGTGGGCGTGATGACTGTGAGGCATCAAGATGCCCCACAGTCATCACGCCCATAGGAGTGACAACGCGCTCCCCGCCCCCTTGACGCGTCGATCTTGCGGTTTCGGTTGTCGATATGGACTATGTGCCCACATCTGTCGCAGCAGAAAGTGCAAGATCGGCGCACGCCGGGCGGGGCGGGGGTGGGGGTTAGGGGCGGGGTCAGCCTGCTATGGCGGCTGGTTCGCGGAGCGGGTCGGTGGCGAAGCCGGCCACGCCGTCGGCGAAGCCGACCCGGGCGGTGTAGCCGAGCAGTTCCGCGGCACGGCGCGGGTCGGCGACCACGTGCCGCGCGTCGGCCGCGCGTGCCCCGCCCACGACCTGCGGGGCCGGTCCGCCCATCGCCTCGGCCAGGGCGACCGCCAGCTCCCCAACGGTGTGCGGCTCGCCCGAGCACACGTTCACCGGTACGAGGGTGGCCGGTGGCAGGTCGCGGGTGAGCGCCAGCAGGTTGGCCCGCGCCACGTCGGTGACGTGCACGAAGTCCCGCCGTTGCCGGCCGTCCTCCAGCACGCGCGGGGCCATGCCGGCCGCCAGCGCCGACCGGAAGATGGACGCTACTCCGGCGTACGGGGTGTCGCGGGGCATCCGAGGGCCGTAGACGTTGTGGTAGCGCAGCGCCCACACCGTCCCACCGGTCTGTCGGGCCCAGGCGGCGGCCAGGTGTTCCTGCGCGAGCTTGCTGGCGGCGTACGTGCTGCGCGGCTCCAGCGGCGCGTCCTCGGGCACGAGCACCGGGTCGAGGCCCCGACCACAGCGGGGGCAGGTCGGGTCGTACCGGCCGGCCGCCACGTCCTCGGGTCGCCGTGGCGCGGGGCGCACCGTGGCGTGCTCGGGGCAGGCGTAGCGCCCCTCGCCGTACACCACCATCGAGCTGGCCAGCACCAGCCGGCCGATTCCCGCCCGGTGCAGGGCGGCCAGCAGCACGGCCGTGCCGTAGTCGTTGTGCGTGACGTAGTCGGGGCCGTCCGACGGGTCCAGGCCGTGGCCGACCATCGCCGCCTGGTGACAGACCACGTCCACACCGGGCAGCAGGCGATCCAGCAGGGCGCCATCCCGGACGTCGCCGCGCACCACCTGGTGCTCACGTGACCAGGCAGGCAGCTCCCCGCCGTGCGCCTGGGGCAGCAGCGCGTCCAGCGCCACCACCTCGTGGCCCTGCTCGACGAGCAGGTCGACGACCTGCGACCCGATGAACCCGGCCGCGCCGGTGACCAGTACGCGCATGTCGGACACGGTAGGGCCGGTCGGGCGTCCGACGGGCCGGTTCGGCGCAGCCGTAAGGAGTTCGCAACAGCTCGGCCGGCCACGATGGCCCGGTAAGCGTTCGGTAATGCGGTAAACCCCGCTGCGTCGTACCCCTGCGGTCTAACCTGCCGGCAGTGCCCGCCACCGGCGCTCGCGCCCGGCGGGCCGACGACGGCGGGATGTGAGGACCAGGAGGGAACAGCGAGTGCCAGGAGCAAGGCCCGGCCCGGGCGACAGCGGGGCCCCGGTGTCGGACGCGGACGGCTACGGCGCGCCGCGCGGGCTCTGGCGGGGACTGGCCCGGCATCGTCCGCCGGGTGTGGACGCGGCCGAACGCGCCTGGCGCAGTCCGTTGCGCGGTCCCTGGCTCACCGCCGTCTACGGTTCGGCGCTGCTGGTGGCGCTACCACTGGTGATCATCACGGGGCTGCTCGACTACGCCGCCTACGGCCCCCGCTTCGACCAGGCGTTCCCGCAGGACGTCGGCTGGCTGCGGCTGCCGGTCTTCGACTGGCCCACGCGGCCGTCCTGGCTGTTCCGGGTCACCCAGGGCCTGCACGTGACGCTCGGGATCGTGCTCGTCCCGGTGGTGCTGGGCAAGCTGTGGTCGGTGCTGCCGAAGCTGTTCGCCTGGCCGCCGGCCCGCTCGGTGGCGCAGGTGCTGGAACGGCTCACCCTGCTGCTGCTGGTCGGCGGGATCCTGTTCCAGATCGCCACCGGCCTGCTCAACATCCAGTACTCGTACGTGTTCGGCTTCGACTTCTACACCGCCCACTACTTCGGCGCGTGGATCTTCACGGCGGCCTTCGTGGCGCACGTGATCATCAAGTTCCCCCGGTTGGTGACCGCGCTGCGATCCCGCCCGCCGGGCACCGAGCTGCGGACCACGCGCGCCGACACGCGACCCGAACCACCCGACCCGGACGGCCTGGTCGCGACCGAACCGGGCCCGGCCACGGTCAGCCGACGTGGGGCGGTGGCCCTGGTGGGCGGCGGCGCGCTGCTGCTGGCCGTACTGACCATCGGGGAGAGCCTGGACGGTCCACTGCGGCGTACCGCGCTGCTGCTGCCTCGCGGGCGACAACCCGGCACCGGGCCGAACGGCTTCCCGGTCAACCGCACCGTCGCCGCCGCCGGCGTACGTCCCGAGCAGACCGACGCGAGCTGGCGACTGACGCTGCGCGGCGGTGGGCGAACGGTGACCCTGGACCGGCCCGGCCTGCTGGCCCTGACCCAGCACACGGCCGCGCTGCCCATCGCCTGCGTGGAGGGCTGGTCGACCCGGCAGAGGTGGACCGGCGTACGTCTTCGTGACCTGGCCGCGCTCGCCGGCGTTCCCGACCCGGTCTCGGCGCGGGTGTCGTCGCTGGAGCAGGCCGGGCTGTTCCGCACGGCGGTACTCGCGGCCAACCAGGTCCTCGATCCCGACTCGCTGCTGGCGTTGCGGGTCAACGACGTCGACCTCTCCCCCGACCACGGCTATCCGGCCCGGGTCATCGTGCCCGCCCTGCCCGGCGTGCACTGCACCAAGTGGGTCGCCGAGATCGACTTCCGGGAGCGGACCGATGACTGAGCGCACCGCTCGGCCGCGGGCGGCCTACGGCGCGGCGCCCTGGCATCTCGCCCTGGTGACGGCGGTGATCGTGCTCGCCGGCTGGGTGGCGCTACGCCTCGCCGACGAGGCGACGTTCGGCCGGATGCTGCTCTGGTTCGTCGGCGCGGTCGTCGCGCACGACCTGGTGCTGTTCCCGGTGTACGCGAGCGTCGACCGCGTGCTGCGCGCGGCGGCACGCGGTCGCGTCGTGCTGCTCAACCACCTGCGGGTGCCGGCGCTCGGCACGGCGCTGCTGTTCCTGGTCTACGCACCCGGCATCCTGCGCTGGGGCGAGACGACCCACGAGGCGGCCACCGGCCAGACGCAGCGGCCGTACCTGCTGCGCTGGCTGGCGCTCAGCGGGGCGCTCTTCCTGCTCAGCGCGCTCGCGTACGCGCTGCGGCGTCGCCGTCAGTCGTCGGGGCAGCGCTCGGAGAGCGCGTAGCGCAGCAACACCACGTCGCCGATCTGGCGCGTCTCGGCCAGTCGGGCCCGGCGGCCCGGATGCCAGGGGAAGCGGCCCTCGTCGACGAAGCGTGGCGCCCGACGGTCGCCGACGAAGAACGGGGCGACGACCAGGTGCAGCTCGTCGGCGAGGCCGGCGGTGAGGAACTGGGCGTGGACCGTCCCGCCACCCTCGACCATCAGGCGGCGCACCCCCCGCGCCGCCAGGTCGGCCAGGACCCAGCCGAGGTCGACCGGCTCTCCCCCGTCGATGACGGTGGCCAGCTCGCCGACCCGCTCCCGGGTCTTGTCCAGGGCGCCGCTGGCGCAGTAGACCAGCCGGGTGGAGTCGCCCGCGGTGAAGAACCGCGCGGTCGGGTCGAGGTCCCCGCGCGCCGTCAGCGTCACCTTGACCGGCGAGGCGGGCTGGCCGCACGCCACCCGTTCGGTCCGCCGCGCCGCCGATCGCACCAGCAGGCGGGGGTCGTCACGGCGGACGGTGGCGGCACCGACCAGGATCGCGTCACAGCCGGCCCGGACCGCGTCGACGCGGTCGAGGTCGTCCTCGTTGGACAGCAACAGACGCTGGTCGGAGGTGTCGTCGATGTACCCGTCGATGGAGGTGGCGCAGCTCAGCAGCACGTAGGGCCGTGGCGACGCCGGCCGGCAGCTCACCGGGAGACGGGCCGGTCAGGGGTGCGGCCCGCCCGCTCCTCGGCCGCTGCGGCCTCGGCCGCTGCCTCGGCCGCCTCTGCCTCGGCCGCCTTGGCGGCCTTCGCCGCCAGGTAGTCGGCGTTGGCCGGGGAGAGGAAGACGCTGGTGGGGACGCGTTCCACGACGTCGACACCCAGCCGGGTCAACTGTTCGGCCTTGTCGGGGTTGCTGCTGAGCAGGCGTACGCGCGGCACGTCGAGCGTGGCCAGCATCTGCGCGGCGGCGGTGTAGTCGCGCTCGTCCTCGCCTCGGCCCAGCGCCACGTTGGCCTGGTAGGTGTCCAGGCCGGCATCCTGAAGGGCGTACGCGTCGAGCTTCGCGTACAGGCCGATGCCCCGGCCCTCCTGACGCAGGTAGAGCAGGAACCCGCCGGTCTCGGCGATCCGCTGCACCGCCTCCCGCAGTTGCGGCCCGCAGTCGCAGCGCTGGCTGCCGAACACGTCCCCGGTCAGGCACTCGCTGTGCGGGCGGACCAGCGGCGGCTCCCCACCGGCGGTGAGCCGGTCCAGCGCGCCGGCCCAGTCGCCCAGGCCGAGGGCGAGGTGTTCGCGACCGTCGACCAGACCTTTGAACGTGAACACCCGGACGGTGGTGGTGTAGCCGTCGGGGAACGCCAACGGCACCGTGACCTGCGTACGGACCGTGGCGACGGGCAGTGCTTCGGGCATGGGACTCCTTCGTCCGGCGCCGCGGGACGGCGGCGACGCGTACCGTTTCACCACTGAATCAACAGCCGCCGGGCGAGGCGGCTTCCCGAGCGGCGGTGGGTTCACGGGCCCGTCGGGCGAGCAGCACGGCCGCGCCGGGCAGGCTGGCCACCAGCACGAGCGCGCCGTAGACGGTGGCGGTGGCGACACCCTCGGAGGCGCTGAGACCGGCCGCGCCGAACACCCAGGCGGCCACCCCCTCGCGGGGGCCGAAGCCCGCGACGTTCAGGGGCAGGCCCATGGCCAGCAGGGCGAGCAGGGTCAGGGGCAGCAACCTCGTCAGCGGCGCGTCGGATCCGGCGGTCCGGGCCGCCACCAGGAAGGTGGCCAGGTGACCGGCGACCATCACGGCGGAGGCGACCAGCACGCCGAGCCAGGTCCGCCGGCCCAGCAGTCCGGTCCGCACGTCGGCGACGGCGGTTCGCACGCCACGCGCCCACCGGGACCGGCCGGTACCGGGCAACAACCGAGCCAGGAGTACGGCGGCCAGTCCGACCGCCACGAGCAGCGCGGCGGTGGCCGGCAGGTACGGACGCACCGGGGACGGGAACGCCGCGAGCACGACCAGGGCGACGCCCACCAGCACCACCTGACCGGCGGCACGTTCCCAGACCACCGCGCGGATACCCCGGCTGACGTCGCCGGCGTCGCGGCCGTGGCGCACCGCCCGGTGCACGTCCCCGAGCATCCCGCCGGGCAGGGTGGCGTTGAGGAACACGGCCCGGTAGCAGTGCGCCACCGCGGTCGCCAGCGGCAGCCGCACGCCCAGGCCACCGGCGACGAGACTCCACCGCCACGCGGCGCAGACCGTGGTGAGCGCGCCGATGAGCAGGGCCGCGGCCAGCGCCGGGGCGTCGATCAGCCGTACGCCGGCGAGGAACGCGCCGCCGCCCACCTGCCACAGCAGGACGGCGAGCAGGCCCACCCCGCCGACCACTCGTGCCCAGGCCCACACCATCGACGCCGGTCCTCCCTGAAGATCGTCCACTCTCTTAGTGCACGTACCCAGGGTGTGGATGGTTCATCCACCGGCCAGCAGGTCCCGGTGCTCGACCACCACGCCCAGCCGGCCGGCCGCCGCCTCGGCCAGCCGACGTCGGGCGTACGCGTCGGCCGGGCCGGCCAGGTCGGGCCGCTGCTCGCAGGCCGCGCCCAGCCAGCCCCGGAACCACTCGGCGGCCAGGTCGGCCTGCTGGGGGCCGAGTCGCCACGGGCTGGGCCGCTCGACCACGGGCACGCCCCGCCGGGCGAATGCGGCGGCGGTGACGGCGGCGGCGTCCGGGCCGAGCAACCGACGGCCGTCGACGGTACGCCGCTGGTGCGCGTTGAACGCCTCCTCGACCGCGGCGTCGAGCGGGTCCTCGGGAGTGAGCCGGACCCGTCCGGTCACCGAGACCGCGAACAGGGCGGGGCGGCCGGCGTCCACACAGGCCGTGACCACCCGCTCGACCTCCTCGGCGGTCAACATGTCCAGCAGCGCGGACGCGGTGACCAGCGCGCCGTCGGACAGGTCGGCGGCGGTGAGCCGGGTCAGGTCGCCGCAGCGGGTGTGCACGGTGACCGGCGCTCCGTCGGCGGCGGTCACCCCGGCCATGCTGTCGGCGGCGCGGGCCAGCAGGTCGGCGTCCCGGTCGTGCAGCACCCACCGCTGCGGTCCGCTGAGCCGGGCGGCGAGCCAGCGGCTCATCGAACCGGTGCCGCTGCCCAGGTCGTGGATCACGACCGGGTCGTGGCCGGCCAGTCGGGGTCGGACGGCGTCCAGCAGGTCGTCGGCGCGGGCCGCCGCGTCGGCCGGCTCCCGCAGACGCAGCCAGTCGGCGAAGGGCAGGGTCTCCTCGACGGTCACCCCGTCACCTCCTCCAGCACGGTGGCCAGGCGCGCGGTCGTCACCGGCCAGTCGGACAGGGTGTCGCGGCGGGCGAGCGCGGCGCGCCGCAGCCGGGACCGCAGTTCGTCGTCGCCCAGCCACCGGCTCAGCGCGCCGGCCAGGGCGGCCGGATCGTCCGGCGGGACCAGCAGACCGGGCACGACGCCGTCGGGGGCGCGACCCAGCGCCTCGGGCAGGCCCCCCACGTCGGTGCCCAGCACCGGTACGCCACGCGCGAGGGCCTCGGTGACGACCATCCCGTACGTCTCGCCCCGCGAGGGCAGGACCAGCAGGTCGGCGGCGGCGTACGCGGCGTCGAGCGCCGGGCCGGTCAGCGGGCCGGCCAGTCGGACCCGTTCCGCCAGGCCGGCGCCGGCGAGCCGGTCGCGCAGCTGGCACACCAGCTCGGGTTCCCGGGTCAGGGTGCCGGCGCAGACCAGCGTCCACGGCGTCTCGGCCAGCACGCACAGGGCGTCGACCAGCAGGTCGTGACCCTTGTGACGGGTGACCGCGGCGACGCAGAGCAACCGGTCACCGGTTGCGCTGCCGGGATTCGTCACCGGAGCGGGCGTCACCCCGGGCGGCGCGACGTGGACGCGCTCGGCGGGCAACGCATGGCGGGCCAGCAGCCGGCGGCGGGTCCACCCGCTGGTGGTGACGACGGCGCTGGCGGTGGCCAGCGCACGACCCTCGGCCTCGTCGTCGAGCGGCATGTGCACCAGCGGGACGAGGCGCAGCCGGGTCGCGTGCGGGGCGAGCAGCTCCGGCACCGTCGAGGCGATCAGGCCGTCGACGAGCACCACGGCGTCGTCCGCCGTGGTGGCGAGCAGCCGGGCCAGCGCTGCCCGGTCGGCCGGGTCGGGGTGCGGCCACGCGCCGGGTACCGGGTGCTCGTGCACCGTCCACCCACGCTCGGCGAGCCCGGCGCAGACCCGCCGGTCGTACGTGTTGCCACCGCTGGGCGTGCCCGGGTCGTCGATGTCCCCCGGCAGGACGACGTGCACCGTACGTCGGCGCGCGGCGTCGGGGGCGTGGGCCGGCGGCGGCCGGCCCGCGTCGGTCACAGCGACCGCTCGTAGCTGGCCCAGGCGACGTGTGACTCGTGCAGGGTGACGGTGATACCGGCCAGCTCCCGGGCACCGGCCCCCAGGTCGCCGGCGTGTACCCGCTCGGCCAGTCGGTCGGCGACGGTACGGGCGAGCACCTCCGTGGTGGTGTTCATGCCGGCGAAGGCGGGCTCGTCGTCGAGGTTGCGGTAGGACAGCTCCCCCACCACGGCCCGGAGCTGCTCGGTGGCGAGGCCGATGTCCACGACGATGCCGTCGGCGTCCAGGTCGGGCCGGCGGAACGTCGCGTCCACCACGAACGTCGCCCCGTGCAGGCGCTGAGCCGGGCCGAACACCTCGCCCCGGAAACTGTGGGCGATCATCATATGATCCCGAACGGTCACGCTGAACATGGTCACTCCCCGTCGTCGTAGGTGATGAGGTGGCAGAGCGCGGGCAGGTCACCCGAACTCAGTCGGGCGAGTACGTCGGGTAGCTCCGTGAACCGGGACGCGCCGGTGATCAGCGCGTCGAACGCCGGGTCGTCGAGCAGATCCAGGGCCAGCGCCAACCGGTCGGTGTAACTGCGACGACCGCGCCGCGCGGGCGCGACCATGCCGACCTGGCTGCTGCGCACGGTGAGCCGTCCGGAGTGGAACGCCCCACCGAGGGACACCTGCACCTGGCGGTCGCCGTACCAGCTCAGCTCGACCACCGTGCCCTCGGGCGCGAGCAGGTCCAGCGCCTGTTGCAGGCCGGCGGACGTGGCGCTGGCGTGCACCACCAGGTCCCGGTCGCCGGTCGCGTCGGCGGGTCGGGCGAACCGGACGCCGAGCGCCCCGGCCACCCCGGCCCGGCGGGCGTCGGTGTCGACCAGCTCGACGTCCACACCGGGGAACCGCGCCACCAGCGCCGCGACGCAGCAGCCCACCATGCCCGCGCCGATCACGCTGACCCGGTCGCCGAGCAGGGGCGCGGCGTCCCACAGGGCGTTCACGGCGGTCTCCACCGTGCCGGCGAGCACGGCGCGGGCGGGCGGCACGTCGTCGGGCACCGGCACCACGGCGGTCGCCGGAACGACGTACGCGCTCTGGTGCGGGTGCAGGCAGAACACCGTACGCCCGAGCAGTTCCGGCGGGCCCTGTTCGACCACGCCGACGCTGAGGTAGCCGTACTTGACCGGGCCGGGGAAGTCGCCCTCCTGGAACGGGGCGCGCATCGCCGCGTACTGGTCGGCGGGCACCCGACCGGCGAACACCAGCGTCTCGGTGCCCCGGCTGACCCCGGAGTAGCGCGCGCGGACCAGCACGTCGTCGGGGCCCGGGGCGGGCAGTGGCACCGGCCGGATCTCCGCCGCGCCGGGCTCGCGCACCCAGCAGGCGTACGCCTCGCGGTTCACCCTCGTACACCTCACCTTTTGTCCCGGTCGAACCGAACGGCCCTGATTTCCGTGTTCCCTGTCGGGGTCGTCGATCATAAACACGGAGGTACGGTGCCCACAGTTCGAAGCGGTCCGGTGATCGGGCTCACCGCACAACTGGTCGTGCTGGCGACGCTGGCCGCCACCGTGGGTCTGGACACGGCGGGTTGGCTGGCCGGCGTCGGCTACGCGGCGGTCACCTGTCTCGCGTTGAGCCGGGGCCTGCACCTGTCCGGCGCGTCCCGCCTCGGCCCCGCCGACCGGGTGACGTTGGCCCGGGGCGTCCTGGTCGGCGCGGTCACCGCGCTGGTCGTGGACTCGTTCGACCGCCCGACGCCGGTGGGGCTGCTGGTCGCGTTGAGCGCGGTGGCCCTGCTGCTGGACGCCGTGGACGGCCAGGTCGCCCGGCGCACCGGCACCGCCAGCGCCCTGGGGGCGCGCTTCGACATGGAGGTCGACGCGTTCCTCATCCTGGTCCTCAGCGTCTACGTCGCCCCGGCGGCCGGAAGTTGGGTGCTGGCCATCGGCGCGATGCGGTACGCCTTCGTCGCGGCGAGCGCGGTCCTGCCCTGGCTGCGGGGCACGTTGCCGCCGCGCTTCTGGCGCAAGGTGGTGGCCGCCGCCCAGGGAGTGCTGTTGACGGTGGCGGCCGCGCGGGCGCTGCCGGAGCCGTGGACCACGCTGGTCCTGGTGGCGGCGTTGGCGCTGCTGGTCGAGTCGTTCGGCCGGGACGTGGCCTGGCTGTGGCGTCGCCGCCCGGCGCCCCGGCCGGCTCGCCCGCTGCTGCCGGTGCCCACGCCGACGCTCCCGGTGCCCCGGCCCGCGCTGGCGGCGCGCTCCGGCGGTACGGTCCACTCCGACTGGAGGCCCCGATGACCCTCGCACCTCGGCGACGCCGGCTCGCCGACCGGTTGCGCGGGCGCTCCGCGTCGACCGGCGACGCCGCTGGTCGTACTCCCGTGGTGTCGCCCGCGTCGCGCGGCCCGGCGCGGCGGGCGCTGCGGGGGGCGGGCACGGTGCTGGCGGTCCTGCTGGTGTACGTGGTCCTGGTCGGACCGGACCGCCTCGGTGAGCTGACCCCCGGCGCGCTCGTGCGGATCCCGTTGGAGGGTCTGCTGGTGGCCGCGCTGCTGCTGGCGCTGCCGGCGCGACCACGACGGATGGTGGTGGCCGTGCTCGGGCCGCTGCTCGGCCTGCTGGCCATCGTGAAACTCGCCGACCTGGGGTTCCGCACGGCCCTCGACCGCCCGTTCGACCTGGTGCTGGACTGGCTGTTGCTGGACGACGCGTTCGGCTTCGTCCGGGACTCGGCGGGGCGGGTCGGCGCGCTCGGCGCGCTGGTCGGCGTCGTGCTGCTGATCGGAGCGCTGCTGGTCGTGGTGACCGTGGCACTGCGGCGGCTGGCGTCGCTGCTGGTGGACCACGAGCGGACGGCGACGCGGGCGGTGGCCGCGCTGACGGTCGTCTGGGTGGTCTGCGCCGTCGCCGGGGCGCGGATCGTCCCGGGTGTGCCGGTGGCCGACGCCGGGACCACCGCGCTGGTGGGCGCGCACGCCGAGCAGGTGGACGCGCGGCTGCACGACGGGAGCCGGTTCACCGCCCAGATCGACGCCGACCCGTTCCAGGACGCCCCGGGCGAGCAGTTGCTGACCGGGTTGCGCGGCAAGGACGTCGTCCTGGCCTTCGTGGAGAGCTATGGGCGCGACGCCGTCGAGGACCCGGAGTTGGCGCCGCAGGTCAACGAGGTGCTGGACGCCGGGACCGCGAGCCTGCGCGCTGCCGGGTACGGCTCACGCAGCGGCTTTCTCACCTCCCCCACGTTCGGCGGCGGTAGTTGGTTGGCGCACGACACCCTGCTGTCGGGTCTGTGGACGGACAACGAGCAGCGGCACCGCAGTCTGCTGGCCAGCGACCGGCTCACCCTCAACGGCGCGTTCCGCCGGGCCGGCTGGCAGACCGTCGGGGTGCTGCCGGCGGCGACCCAACCCTGGCCGGAGAAGGACTTCTTCTCGTACGACCGCTACTACGACACCGAGGCGCTCGGCTACCGGGGCCCGAAGTTCGCCTACGCGCCGATGCCCGACCAGTACACGCTGTCCTTCTTCCAGCGGCACGTGCGCGCCGACGCGGACCGTCCGATCATGGCGGAGATCCCGCTGATCTCCAGCCACTCGCCGTGGACGGCGGTGCCCCGCATGATCGGCTGGGACGCGGTCGGCGACGGCTCGGTCTACCACGGCGACGCCGGGGCGAAGGACGGCGGTAAGGACGACCGGGACACCGGCCGGGTACGGGCCGGCTACCGGCAGGCGATCGCCTACTCGCTCCAGTCGCTGATCTCCTACGTGCAGACCTACGGCGACGACGATCTGGTGCTGGTCTTCCTGGGCGACCACCAGCCCGCTCCGGTGGTGACCGGCGAGGGCGCGAGCCGGGACGTGCCGATCACGATCGTCGCCCGGGACCCGAAGGTCCTCGAACAGATCACCGGGTGGGGCTGGCAGGACGGCCTGCGGCCGGGTCCACAGGCGCCGGTGTGGCCGATGGACTCCTTCCGCGACCGGTTCCTGACCGCCTTCGGGTCGTCGACGCCGCCGTTGGCCGCACCTCGCTGAGCTGTTCGGACCTACGCATGATCGACCCGAGGTCGCCGATGTCGGGGTGTTCAGCTGGCAGGGAAACCGCGACATCGCCGATGTCGTGATGATCATCGTTCGTCGGACGCGGCGGGGCGGGCGCGGACGTGCAGCCGCTCCCCCTGCGGCCCGAAGAGGCTGAGCGCCTCGGCGGTGCCCGGCCCGGGGTTCATGATCAGGTGCGGGATGCGGGTGTCGAACTCGGCGACCTCCCCGTGCGTCAGGATCAGGTCGCGGTCACCGAGCACCAGGCGCAGTCGACCCGAGAGCACGTACAGCCACTCGTACCCCTCGTGAACCTGCGGGGTTCGTCCCCCGGCGGTCGGATCCGGCGGGAAGATCTGCTTGAACGCCTGCAGGCCGCCGGGGCGGCGGGTCAGCGGCAGATGCGTCACGCCGTGGATCACGATCGGCTTGGGGCGTACGCGGGGGTCGCCGGTGGCCGGGGCATCCACCAGCTCGTCCAGGGCCACCTGGTAGGCGCGGGCCAGCGGAAGCAGCAGCTCCAGGGTGGGCCGGCGGCTGCCGGACTCGAGCCGGGACAGGGTGCTCACCGAGATGCCGGTCAGGTCGGCGAGCTGGGTCAGCGTGGTGCCGCGCTGGTGGCGCAGAGCCCGCAACCGGGGGCCGACGGCGGCCAGCGCGGCGTTGTCGTCGTTTGCCATAACGGCAACGATACTTGCCATCCTGGTGGCGGCGACGGATGGTGGGCTCAACCGACGAAGAGGGAGACATTCCGGTGGACGAGACGTACGACGTGGTGGTGGTGGGCGGTGGCGCGGCCGGGCTCAGCGGCGCTCTGGCGCTGAGCCGCGCGCGGCGGTCGGTGCTGGTGATCGACTCGGGCGAGCCGCGCAACGCGCCCGCCGACCGCGTGCACAACTACCTGGGCCGGGAGGGGACGCCGCCGGCCGAGCTGATCGCCGCCGGACGCGACGAGGTGGCCGGGTACGGCGGGCAGTTCCGCAACGGCCGGGTCCGTACCGTGACAAGGGAGGACGACAGCTTCCGGATCGCCCTCGACGACGGCGACGCGGTGCGGGCCCGCCGGCTCCTGGTGGCCACCGGGCTCACCGACGAGCTGCCCGACGTGCCCGGGGTGGCCGAGCGGTGGGGTCGCGACGTGCTGCACTGCCCGTACTGCCACGGCTGGGAGGTTCGGGACCGGCGGATCGGCATCCTGGCGACCGGGCCGATGGCCGTGCACCAGGCCGAGATGTGGCGGCAGTGGTCCTCCGACGTGCTGCTCCTGCTGCACGACGCGCCAACCCCGGACGAGGAGACGGCCGAACGGCTCGCCGCCCGGAGCATCCCGGTGGTACCCGGTCCGATCGCCGCGCTCGAGGTGACCGGGGACGCGCTCAGTGGTGTCCGGCTCGCCGACGGCCGCGTCGTGGCGCTCGACGCCGTCGTGGTCGCCACCCGCACGTCGCCCCGCGCCGACCTGCTCGTGGGGCTGGGTCTCGCCCCGGAGGAGGTGACGATGGGCGGGCACGTGGTGGGCACCCAGATCCCCGCCGACGCCACCGGCGCGACGACCGTTCCGGGCGTCTGGGTCGCCGGCAACGTGGCCGACCTGCGTGGTCAGGTCATCACGTCCGCCGCCGCCGGGCTCATGGCCGGGGCGGCGATCAACGCCGACCTCATCGCCGAGGAGACCCGGGACGCGGTGACCGCGTACCGGCAGTTGGTCGCCACGACCTTCGAGGAGCCGGCCTGGGAGGAGCGGTACCTGTCGAAGCCGGCGGTGTGGAGTGGCCGCCCGAACCCGCAAGTGGTCGCCGAGACCGCCGATCTCAGCCCCGGGCGGGCGCTGGACGTGGGCAGCGGTGAGGGCGCCGACGCGGTGTGGCTGGCCGAGCGGGGTTGGCAGGTGACGGCCGTGGACATCTCGACCACCGCCCTGGGTCGGGCCGCCGAGCACGCCGAGGCCGCCGGAGTCGGTGACCGGATCGAGTTCCTCCACGCCGACCTGCGCGACAAGCCGCCCGCTGAGGAGGCCTACGACCTGGTGACCGCGCAGTACATGCACCTGCCGCCGACGCAGCGGCGGGAGTTGTTCGCCCACCTGGCCGCCGCGGTGGCCCCGGGCGGCGCGCTGCTGATCGTGGGCCACCACCCGATGGACCTGTGGACGTCGAGCCACCGGATGCACATGCCGGACATGATGTACACCGCCGAGGACGTCGCCGCCGACCTGGACCCAACCCACTGGCAAGTCCAAACCACCGCAACCCGCTCCCGCCCCGGCCCGCACGACATGGTCCACCACGACGCGGTCCTGCTGGCCCGCCGCCGCTAACCCACCCCCCAACCCGTCACCGTCGATCATGGAGTCGTGGTGAATGACAAGAGCCGCCAATCAGGGCCTTCCGGGCACCACGACTCCATGATCGGCGAATGAGGGGTGCGTGCCTTCGCACGGGGGTGGGCTCGGCGGTAGCGTTGCGCCACACTCACGGCCCGCAGGGCGGTTGACCTTGCGCCCGACCGTACGGAGGATGGTGCATGTCCATCGGCGCTGAGCCGCTCGCAACACGCGACGATGCGGCCTCGCGGCCGAGCTTCGAGCTCGCCCTGCGCGGCTACGACAAACGCCAGGTGGACCGGCACCTGGAGCAGCTCGACGGGCAGATCGCCATGCTCAGCGGCGAGCACGGGCGGTCGGCGGTACGGGTGCGTGAGCTGACCGCCGAGGTGCAGCGGCTGCGGGCCGAGCTGGCCGAGATGCACGAGCAGCCGGTTCAGGTGGACCGCGCCTCGTTCCAGGATCTGGGCCCGATGGTGGGCGAGATACTGACCCTCGCCGAGAAGCAGGCCGCCCTCATCACCGAGTCGGCCGCCGACCGCGCCAACGAGCTGCGCACCGAGGCGGAGCGAATCCTCGCCGACACCCGTGAGCGGGCCGCGCAGGCACGACAGGATCTGTCCGAGGAGGTGGCCGCGCGGCGCAGCGAGCAGGAGCAGGCGTACGAGGAGCGCCGCGCCGTGGCCGAGGCCGAGTTGACGGCGATCCGGGAACGCGCCGAGCAGTTACGCGCCGACGGTGAGGCCGCGCACGAACGCGCCCAGCACGAGGCGAAGCGCATCACCGAGCAGAGCGCGCAGCAGCTCAACCAGACCCGGGTGGCTGCCGACGCGCTGATGAAGTCGGCGCGTACGCAGATCCAGCAGGAGGTCCAGGCGGCCCGCGCCAAGAACCAGCAGGAGATGGCGCAGTGGCAGGCCGGCGTGGAGCGCGAGGTCGCCGAGTGGCGCAGCGCCGCCGAGCAGGAGATCGCCGAGTTGCAGGCGGCCTCGCAGGAGGAGCTGGCCGAGCAGCGCAGCTCCACCGAGCAGCAGATCGCCGCGCTGCTCGCCGAGGCGCAGCAGCACGTGACCGAGCTGCGGAACCGGGCCGATGAGCAGGCCGCCAGCCACCAGGAGCAGTTGACCGCGCTCCAGCAGGAGATCGAGGAGCGCCGGGAGGAGTCGGCCCAACTGCACGCCGAGTTGGAGACCGCCCAGCAGCAGCTCGCCGAGGTCCGCCAGGAGGGTGAGACCCTGGAGAACGAGCTGTCCCGGATGCAGCAACGGCTGAGCGAGGTGCGTCGCGACCTGACCGCCGAGGCGACCCGGCTCGACGAGGCCCGGCGGGCCGGCGACTCCGCCGAGCGGCACGCCAAGGAGGTCCGTGCCCGGGTGCAGCGGGAGGCGAAGCGGGTGGCCGACCTGGCCGCCGCCGCCGTGATGGCCGCCGCTGCCGGTGGTACGGAGACGGCCGAGTATCCGATGGTCGGTCCACGGTCGAGTCGCGCCGCCGCCGACCCGATCCCGGTCGACCGGGGCGCGGGCGACGGCGCCGAGACCGGGCGGGCCGACGTCGAGGGCGCCGGTGACGACGAGGCCGAGGCCGAGCAGGCGCGCGTCGAGGCGGACCGGGCCGGTACCGACGAGACCGGCGACGAGGCGGTCCACGCCGATGCCGCGCACGCCGACGACGACCGGGCCGACGACGACCGCGCCGATGGCGAGCGTCCGGCAGGCACGCCGCTGCGATACCCGGTGGGGCCGGCCGACCGCACGCCCACCCACGAGCCCATCTTCACCCGGCCCGACGCTCCGACGCCCGTACCGTTCCTGGCCTTCGGGCAGCCGGTCAGCGACAACGGCACCGCCCGGCACTGACCGGTCGTCCGGGCCCGGGGCGCGTACGTTCTCCGGGCCCGGTACGACCAGGGTTCGACGATCTTCACCGAACCCACACACCGGCTGCGCCGCACGCCCACGAGTCGATGGTGGGATGGGCGGATGAGCCAGCTCACGAGTGCGGACCGGATCGCGTACCTGGACACGGCCGCGGCCACCCCGATCGGTCGCGACTACAAGAGGCGTGCCGTCGACGCTCTCGACCTGCGGCCGGGGCACTGCGTGGTGGACGTCGGCTGCGGGCCAGGCACCGACCTGGGGCGGTTGGCCGATGCGGTCCGGGCCGACGGCCTGGTGGTCGGCGTCGACCGTGACCCGAGGATGCTCGCGGAGGCGGGTCGGCGGCTGGCCGACCGGCCGCGGATCGACCTGCGCGTGGGCGACGCCCACGCGCTTCCGTTGGACGACATCAGCATGGACAGGGCCCGGATCGATCGCGTCCTGATGCACGTGGAGGATCCCGCGGCGGCGTTGGCCGAGGTCCGCCGGGTGCTGCGCCCGGCGGGTGTGCTCGTGGTGACCGAGCCGGACTGGGACACCCTGGCCGTCGCCGACGAGGACGTGGCCACGAGCCGCCGCTTCGCCCGGTTCGTGGCGGGGCGGGTGCGGAATCCGACCGTCGGTCGGGAGCTGGTCCGGTTGTCGGCGCGAGTTGGCCTGCGGGTGCGATCGGTCGAGGCGATCGCCGTCGTCTTCGAGGACTTCGGCACGGCCGATCAGATCCTGGGGCTGCGGCGCAACTCCGCCCGTGCGGTGGCGGCTGGCGAGATGGTCGACCGGGAGGTCCGGCCGTGGCTTCGCCGTCTTGCCGCCGGTCCGCTGCTGGCGAGCTTCACCCTCTACCTGGTCACGGCCGAGGCCTGACGACCAACGGCCACCCCTCGCCGCCCTGGTACGCCACCTGCATTCGCCGGGAACCGCCCCGGACGTCCCGTCGGAGCTGGCAGGCTGGGCTGGCCGACACGCACCGACGACCGCCGGCCCGGGTGGCGACGACGAGCACCCCGTGGCCGCGAAGGAGCGCCCGTGACCGACCAACCGGAGGACTTCGACCTGCTCGTCGTGGGCGGCGGCAAGGCCGGCAAGACGCTGAGCATGGACGTGGCCCGCTCCGGACGCCGGGTGGCGATGGTGGAGCGCGGCATGATCGGCGGGAGCTGCATCAACGTCGCGTGCATCCCCACCAAGGCGCTGGTGACGAGCGCGCGGGCGGCCCACCAGCTACGGCACGCCGCCGCGCTCGGCCTCGCCGTCGAGGGTGGGCGGGTCAACATCGACCTGCTGCGGGCGCACAAGCAGGACGTCGTCGAGGGGATGGTCGCCGCCAACCGGCAGCAGTTCCTCGACTCGGGTCTGCACCTGGTGATCGGTGCGGCCCGGTTCGTCGCCGATCGGACCGTTCGGGTGCAGCTGGCCGACGGGGGTGAACGACTGCTGCGGGGCGCCGACGTGGTCATCAACACGGGCACCCGCCCGCATCTGCCGTCCGTGCCCGGGATGGCCGAGGCCGGAGTGCTGACCAGCAACGACCTTCTCCGGCTGGATCGGCTGCCGGCACGGCTGGTGGTGCTCGGCGGCGGGACCGTCGGGGTCGAGTTCGCGCAGATGTTCGCCTCGTTCGGCAGCGCGGTGACGGTGATCGAGGGCGGCCCGCAACTACTCAGCCGCGAGGACCCCGATGTCGCCGACGCGCTGATGCGGGTCTTCCTCGCGGACGACATCGACGTCCGCGTCGGCGTGGCCGTCGCCCGGGTCGACCGCGACCCCGACGGGACGCTCCGGGTCACCCTCGACGACGGCAGCGTGGTGACCGGTGACGAGGTGCTGGTGGCGGCCGGCCGGGCGCCGGTCACCGACGGGCTGGGGCTGGACGCGGCCGGTGTCCGGCTCGATGAGCGTGGCTTCGTGCTGGTCGACGAGTATCTGCGCACCAGCGCCGAGCGGACGTGGGCGGCCGGGGACGTCGCGGGCAGCCCGCAGTTCACGCACGTGTCGCTCGACGACTACCGGATCATCCGGGCGAACCTGGCCGGCGAGCGGCGCAGTACGTCCGGGCGGCTCGTTCCGTACACCGTCTTCACCACCCCGGAGCTGGCGCGGGTCGGTCTCAGCGAGAGCGACGCGCGCCTTGCCGGATACGACGTCGAGGTGGCCCACCTGCCGGTCGCCGCGATCCCCCGCGCCCGCACTCTGCGCGAGACCCGGGGCATGTGGAAGGCGGTGATCGACACCCGCACCGACCTGATCCTGGGCGCGGCGCTGCTCGGCCCGGAGTCGGGTGAGGTGATCACCTCGGTGCAGTTGGCCATGCTCGCGCGGATGCCATGGGCCGCGCTGCGGGACGCGATCATCACGCATCCGACCATGGCCGAGGGCCTCAACCTGCTCTTCGCGTCATTGCAGAGCCGACCGGTGCGCTGAGCACAGGTCAGCCGGCGATCTCGGCGCGTACCCGTTGCTGGAAGGCGCGGGCCTCGGCGCCGGTGGGCGGTGGACCGCCGTGCCGGGCGGCGATCGCCCGACGGATGACCTCCGCGGGATAGCCGGTGTCGACGAGCCGCCGACCGGCGTCCACCTTGGACAGCCACACGCCGTCGCGGTGCCGCACCAGCGAGCGGCAGGCGCCGAGCACGGCGTCCTCGGTGCCGGGCGCGGGCCGGTCGTCCGGCGGCGTTGGCAGGGCCAGCCACCAGGTCAGCGCCTCGATCAACAGGCGACGCAGGTCGGCCGGGGCGAGGTCGGCGAAGACCTCGGCCGCCGGCGGACCGAGCAACGCCAGTCCGCTCTGGCGCAGGATGCTGCGGTCCAGCCCGTACCAGAAGCGGCCGTCGGCGCTCGGCCGATCGGCCGGGTCGAGGGTGCGGCGGAACGGCATGGCGCGTCCAGTGTTCAGCTCGACCTCGAAGCCGGGTTCGGGGCTGCCGGCCGCCGCCACCGCCCGCCGGTAAACGACCAGTTCCAGCCCGCGCGCCGGACAGGGCAGGGACTCGTGACGAAGCCGCGCCACCAGCGTCCGCTTGACGGTGTCGGTGAGCGGGCCGGCGCAGACCAGCGCCACGTCCACGTCGCTGCGGCCGGGCTCGTACGCGCCGAGCCCCACCGAACCGGCCGCGTACGCGCCGACGAGATCGTCGCCGAGGACCTCCCGGGCGGTGGCCACGAGATCGTCGAGGTAGCGCGTCAGAGCGGAGTCCACGCGCCCATCCTCGTCTGCGGGCGCGGACGCGCCCAGGCCGGGTGGTCAAGGTCCTCCGTCGAGCCGAGGCGGAGTCCAGGCGGTGGGCCGGCGGTGGGCCGCGCCCCTGCGGGTCGACGGCGGACGGCGCCGACGGCGCGGCCGACGGCCGACGGCGGACACCACATTGAGCGTGATGCCTGTGAGTCATCAAGATGACTCACCGGCATCACGCTCATTGGAGCGGGTGGCTCCGATCCGGCCGGACCACGGGCCCGCGAGCGACGCGCCACCAGCGGCCGAAGCGGCCGGTCGCCGTCCGGACCCTCGGCAGGCCGGCCAGGGGCTTTGACCCTCGGCCTAACCGGCGTAGAGCAGCAGCAGGCCGGCGACGGTGTAGGCGACCATCAGCGCGAGCAGCGGAAGCTGACCGGCGACCGCCCGCGCCCGGGGGAACAGGTACAGGGCGCGGTCGTGGGCGAGCAGCGTGCCGAGCAGGTGCCCGACGACGATGACGGTGATCTGAAGATTGGCCACCCCGGACGGGGTCACCAACGCAGTGTGCGGTTCCCAGCCGGCGGTGCCGAAGACGTCCGCGCCGGTGTGGCGGGGGTCGGAGAGCAGGGCGAGGGTGCGCTGACCCTCCAGGATCAACAGCGAGTAGTAGTGCGCCACCACGTAACCCACCGCGATGGGGACGATCGAGTGCGCGATCTCGCCCGGTACGCGCCGCGCCCCGACCGCGCCGGCGTCCGCCGGCTCGGTGCGGCCGACGCGGGCCGCGACGCCCGTGGCGGCGAGGTACGCCACGGCGACCGCCCCGATCACCAGGACCAGTCCCGCGCTGCCGGTGACCACCGGAGGCAGCCCGTTCTCCTGGGCGAAGCGCAGCCAGACCGGCGCGTTGGAGAGGCTGTCGAACATCGTCGAGCCGAGCAGCACGATCACCACGGCGACCAGCCCGGGGCGGGGCCGCAGCCCGGCGATCCCGTCGAGCGGGTTGCGCCACACCAGCACACCGTCGGCGGCCCGGCCGATCGGAGCGAGCTGGCCGACGAGCGCGCTGTAGACCTCGAACGGGTCGGCCCGGTCGAACCACGCCGCGCCGAACACCACGGCGCCGGCCAGCATCACCACGGCGTACCCGGCCAGCCACGCGGTGATGACCGGCAGCGTGGCCCGGTCCGGCGCGACCAGTTCGAGCCAGACGAACCCGAAGAGGGTGAGCGCGGCGGGCCAGAGGCCCAGACCGGCCGGCAGTTCACGGACGCCGCGCGCCGGGTCGCGCCGGGCCGCCAGCGCGCCGAGCAGATGCACGGTACGCAGCGGGTTAACCGCCCGCCACACCGGACCGAACAGCAGCGAGACGGGCACCAGACCGACCCAGAGGAGCACGTAGAGCACTCCGGCCGTCGGGTTCTCCGGGGTGTCCGGCCCGGCGAGCAGGCCGACACCGAACCAGCCGGCGCCGAGCAGGCCCAGTACGCGCAGCGCCCACCGGAACGTGGGGGCGTCGACGAGGCGGGCCAGCCGGTCCGGCACCGGCCGACCACCTGAGGCATCACGGTCCAGGCGTGGCTCCCGCCAGAGCACGCCCAGCGCGACGAACGTGACGACCAGGGTCAGAGCGGCGGCAACGACGAGCTCGGGCAGCGTGATCGGGAGGTCCTGACGGCCGCCGACGCCGTGCGCCAGCAGCGTGGGTGCGGCGGACATCGGAGATCAGCGGACGACGAGCTGGAACAGCACCAGCTCGGTCTCGTGCGTCTCGACCTCGAACAACCCGGTCTTGTCGGCCCGGAACTCCACCGAGCCCGGTGTGCCGGCCGGGAGGCGGGCGCCCAGGTCGTAGCCGTGCACGTGCAGCTCGTCGGCGACGTCCGAGGTGACCGTGATCCGGACCGACTGGCCCTTGTTCACGGTCACCCGGCCCGTCGGCGGGGTGATCCGTCGCTTGGCGATGGTCACGGTGATCTCCCGGTCGACGGCGGCGGGGGTACTGGCCGCGGGGGTGGGAGTGGGGCTGCCCGCCATGGTCGGCGCGACGGAGGGGGTCGGCGCGACGGCGGTTGTCGGGGCCGTCGAGGGGGCGGCCACGGACGGGTCGCCGTTCTGGCCACAGCCCGCGGCGAGCACGGCGGTGAGCAGACCGGTGACCAGCAGGGCGGCGGGGCGGGCGGTGAGGCGGGCGGTGGGGCGCGAACCGGGGACGGACACGGGTGAACTCCGAACGACGCGAGGGGGACGGGGTGTCGAGGTGATCGTCGGAGGGTGAACTCTACGTCTTGTTCGGCGGCGGGGAAATGACCATGATGAACGAATGCGATCGAGGCTGGTCACTGTCGGTAATGTCGTACGTCGCGCCGTGGCGGTGCTGGCCGTGCTCGTGGTCGCGTCGCTGGCGCTGCCCGCCGCCCCGGCGTCCGCGCACGGCCAGTTGGCGACCTCCACTCCGCTGACCGGCACCGTGGTGCGCCAGCCCCTCGAGAGGGTGGAGCTGTACTTCACGGAGAAGCCGGCCGCCAACGCGCACTTCACCCTCACCGGCCCGAACGGGTCACGGGTGGACAGCGGCTGGTCGTACGGCGAGCCGAAGCGGTTGGACAAGCCGGTCCAGGAGTACTTCATGGTCAACGGCACCTTCGAGCCCCGGCTGTACCACACCGGCTTTCCCGCGATGGTGACCGTCGCGCACTGGCCGGCGAAGGGCCGCTACACCGCCAGTTACCTCACGGTCGCGTCCGACGGTGAGGCCGTGAAGGGCACCGTCACCTTCGACTACCAGGGGCCGAGCACGGCGGCCCCGGCCGGTTGGGCGGCGCCGACGAACGGCCCCGATCCCGCCCTGTTGGCCCAGGCCGAGGGCACCGCGTCGGCGTCCGCCGTGCCGGCCGCGACCCTCGACCCGGCCGTGACGCCCGCCGCCGCGCCGCCGTCGTCCTCGAAGGAGCGCGGGCTCCCGTCCTGGGTGATCCCCGTCGTCATCGTCGCCGTGGTGGGCACGCTCATCGTCGTGGCGGCCCGCCGTCGCCCGGCGGCACGGCCGACCGGCGGAGCGGCCCGCCCGCGCGGCGGCGCCGCACGTCCACACGGCGGCGGCGCCCCGCGGCAACGCGGCGGAGCCAACCGCCGGCCGGCTCGTCGCGGCCGCCGCTGACGCCCGGGTAGTCAGGCCACGCCCACACGTCCACAGCGCGAAGATCTCCGCTCAGCGGAACAGCACCGGCCGGTTCCCCCGGGCGCCGACGAGCTGGCCCCGGATGTTGATGTCCTCGATCCAGTCGGTCTCCCCCACGCCCCGGGTGGTCAGGTCGGTCATCAACCCGTTGCGCCAGAGGAACGGGTGCCACGCGGCGGTGGTGGTGGCGCTCTGGCCCACCACCTCACCGCGGTCGTTTATCGCGGTGGCGCGGCTCCAGTCGCCACCGAGCGTGCCGAGGTCGGTGAGTGTCCCGTTCTGCCAGCGGAACGCCCGCCCGTTCGCCGCCCCCACCACCTGACCCCGGTTGTTGACCCCGAGCGCCTCGCTGCCGATCTGGGTGAAGACGCCGTCGCGCAGCCGGCCACCGACGCAGGTGCACGGGTAGTCCTGCGGCGGCACGTTGAACCCGCCCACCACGTCGCCCGCGTTGTTGAAGTCGGCGGTGAACTCGTAGAAGTACTCCCGACCCAGGTCGGTGAAGACGCCGTCGCGCCACAGGAAACGGTGCGGCATGTCGCCGGCCGGTTCGCTGGTGCCGAGCACCTGCCGCCGGTCGTTGACGCCGATCGCCACGCTGTTCTCCCCGCCCAGGGTGCCCAGGTCACGGAGGTGGCCGTCGCGCCAGAGCACCGCGCGGGTCAGGTAGTCCGAGCCGAACGAGGTGATCGCCACGTCACCGAACTCGTTGACGTCCACGGCGCTGGAATCGGTGTCACCGGGCAGCACGCCCAGGTCGGTGATGACGCCGTGTCGCCACAGCACGGCGTGCCGGGCGCCGCCGGCGACGGTGCTCCAGCCGACGATGTCGCCGCGATCGTTCATCGCCGTCGCAGCGCCGTCACCCCCGCTCAGGGTGCCGAGGTCGACGACCCGATAGCTGTGCGGGGACGCCACGGCGGGAGCGGGAGCGAGGGTGATCAGCGCGACGACTGTCGTCACTGCGGTCAGCAGGGGACGCGGGGACACCATGGACGCCAAGGGGACGCTCCTCGGATCGGAGCGGCGACGACCCGGCGGACGGGCGCGGGGACAACCGCCACTGCGCGTTCGATCGGTTACGCACAGTAGATCCGGTGTCGTGGCGACACGCCAGGGACCGAACGGTCACCGACGCATCAGGCGCGCGTCGGTCAGGGGCCGTGCGGCAGCGGCTGCGCCAGTGCCCGCAGTTCCGCCGGGAGCTGGGACAGGGCATCGGAGAACTCCCGGTGCCCGACCACCCGGTGCATCGTCTCGAAGACCGCCCGTACGCCCCGCTCGGCCCCGGCCCGGTCCGTGCCGGCGCGATCGGCGACGCGGCGCAGGAACTCGTCGTACCCGAATGTCTCGGGCGGTTCGGCGGCCTTGACCAGCAGCGGACTCAGCTCGTCGGCCACGTGCGGGGCGAGCGCGGTGGCCTCGCCCCCGCTGAGACGCTCGGTGAGCGTGCGCAGCACGGCCTCGGTCAGCGGGCGTGCCTCGGCCGGCGGAATACCCGCCCGTGCCGCCACCTTGTCGACGAACGCCAGTTCGGCCATGGACCCGCCCCTTCCGTCGCCGGAACGCGTGGCTACCCGGGCCGGACGGCGACAAACCCCGGGAGGCGCTGGCCCGGCGGTTCTGCCGGTTGCGCCGCGCCCCACCCGCCGTGTCTCGTACCGTGAGGTCGGACCGGGACCACGGCGGCCGCCCCGACGGGCGGCCCGGGCCGCAGGAGGAGCAGATGGCGGTCGACCTGCCCGACGTGATCGACAGGTACTTCCGGGCCGTCGGCGACGGGGACGTGGACGCCTTCGTCGCCTGCTTCGCGGACACGGCGAGCGTGGCCGACGAGGACCGGCTGTACGACGGCCGTCCGTCCATCCGCTCCTGGCGGGAGCGCTCGATGGCGCAGTACTCGTACACCGCCGAACCGGTGCGGGTCACGCCCCAGGCGGGCGACTCCTACCTGGTTCTCACACGGCTGTCGGGCGACTTCCCGGGCAGCCCGGTCGAGCTGCGGTACCGGTTCACCCTGCGCGACGACCTGATCGGCGCACTGGACATCCGCCCGTAGCGGGACGCGCGGTGACGCGAGCTGAGCGGGTCCGTCGCGGACGACTCGGGGTCCTGACCCGTCCGCCGTCGCACAGTGGCCGCACCTTCTTGATCAACCGCCGAACGGAGGACACGGCCGACCGGCCATCGGATGACATGATGTCCCGACAACGGCCGACGCGACGAGAAAGGGTGCTGCTGTCCGATGGCGCACTTCGAGGCCCGCACGTCCACGGCAGCCGGGCGAATCGTGGTCACGCTGACCGGTGAGTGCGACCTGGCGGCCCAGCCCGAGCTGACGACCGTGCTGTCCGCGGCGGTACGCGCCGCCGCGGTGGTGGTGGTCGACGTCGGCGGGCTGCGGTTCCTCGACTCCACCGGCCTGCACGGCCTGGTGACCGCCCACCAGGCGGCGCGCGCCGACGGCCGGCACCTGTACGCGGTCAACGCCTCCGGTCCGGTCGCGGCGGTCCTCGACATCACCGGCGTGGGCAACCTGCTGCGTCCGCCCGCCGACGACCCGCGGCTGGCGGGCTGATGGCGGCCGACCGACCCAACGCGCACGCGGTGGCCGAGGAGCCGCCGTCGGCCCCGCGCACCGACACGATGGCGTACGAGGTGGCGGCCGACCTGCGGGCGCTGCGCACGTTCGTCTGCCAGGGCGCCACGGCGCGGGGCCTGTCGGCCGAGCGGGTGGAGTTGCTGGCGCTCGCGGTCAGCGAGCTGGCGACCAACACGTTGCAGCACACCACCGGTGGCGGCCGGGTCCGGCTCTGGGCCGAGGGCGACCAGGTGTTCTGCGACGTCGTCGACCAGGGCCCGGCGCGGACGCTCGGCCGGGAGATGCCCGCCGCCAACGCGGTACGCGGTCGCGGGCTGGCCATCGTCGAGCGGATCTGCGACGAGGTACGGGTGTTCACCGCCGGTGCGGGCACCGTGGTCCGGATCCGGCTGTCGCGGTGAGCCGGGCGCGGATCAGGGCAGCACGCGGACGGCCAGGGTGCACGTGTCGTCGTCCGGGCTGGGGTGGTGCAGCAGATTCCGCAGCCGGGCGAGGGTCTGCTCCCCCGGCGTCGCGCTGAGCGCGGACAGGGTGGCGCTCACCTGCCGCAACCGGTCCTGCCCGGGCTCCCGGCGCTCGACCAGGCCGTCGGTGTAGAACAGCACGAGGTCGTCGGGGCGCAGTCGCGCGGTGAGCACCGGGTACGTCGAGTCGACCATGGCGCCCAGCAGCAGACCCGGCGGGCTTTCGAGCGGGTCGGTCCGACCGGCTCGGGACAGCAGCGGCGCCATGTGCCCGGCCCGGCCCCAGCAGAGCGCCCGGGTGGCCGGGTCGTACACGGCGACCACCGCGGTGGCGGTGATCGAGAGCTGACCGCAGAGCCGGTTGAGGTGCCCGAGCAGCACCGACGGGTCCCCGATGCCGATCGACAGCCAGGAAACCAGGGCGAAGCGCAGGTGCGCCATTCCGCTCGCCGCGTCCAGGCCGTGACCGGCGACGTCGCCGACGGCGAGCACGACCGTGCCGTCCGGCTGGGCCTGCGCGTGGTACCAGTCACCGCCGACCTGCGCGGTGCTCTCGGCCGGCAGGTAGTTGACCACCGCCTCGATGCCGGGCAGGGCGAACGTCTCGCGGGGCACCGGCTGGATGAGGTTCTGCAACTGCCCGGCGAGCCGGTGCTCGGCCAGCGCGGTCAGCTCCCGCGTCCGCAACTGGTCGTTGAGCCGTTCGATGGCGGTACGCGAGTTCACCCGGGCGGTCACGTCCTGCACCACGGCGTGAATCTTCAGCGGTACGCCGTCCGCGTCCCGGGACACGTCGGAGAGGATCCGCAGGTGCCGCACCCCGCCGGTCGTCTGGAACCGGACCGTCACGTCGGAGGACTCCCCGCCGTCCAACGTCTGCCACGCCGCCTCGCGCAGCAGGTAGTCGTCGGGTAACAGGGCGGCTGCCTGCTCGGCGCGCGACAGCGGCCCGAGCGCGGGATCCCGGTCGAAGACGCGGTACATGCCGGGTGACCATTGACTGATCCCGCTGGCCAGGTCGTACTCGGCCCAGCCGAGGCTGCCCAGCAGCTCGGTGCGGTCCAGGCGACGACGGTCCTCGTCGAGCCGCTGCCAGGACACCAGCAGGCCGCCGAGGACCCGGTGCACCTCGACGTCGAACAGCGAGTCGGCGACGACCCCGGTACGACTCTGGACGTACCGGAAGTCGGCCAGGCGGCCCGACGGCCCGGTGCTGAACACCCGTTCGTAGAGCTGCCAGAGCGGCCCGCCGACCATGGTGGGGTACAACTCGCTGAGGCAGGCGCCGACGCGGTCGACGCCCCGACCGTAGATGTCCTGGCTCTGCCCACTGGTGGCCGCGATCCGCCAGTCGGCGACGGCTCGGTGGGCGTCGGGCACCGGCACCAGCCAGGTGCACCCGGCCGGGACCACCGCGAGGATCTCCCGGACGACCGTCTCGACCGGTCGCGTCGCTCCGGTGGCGTGCGCGCCCGGACCGTCCTGGTCCGCCATGGCACGAAGCCTAGTACGCACCGCCGTCCGAGCTAGCCCATGGTGGCGCGGGCGGCGGTGTCGATGAAGTCGGCGACCGGGCCTGGTTGCGAGACCGCCACGGCGTGCGACCCGTCGACCTCGACCACGGTGGACCCGGCCCGCTGGGCCAGGAAGCGTTGCAGGTCCGGCGGGATGCCCTGGTCCTGCGTGCTGATCAGGGTCCACGACGGGATGGTCTTCCAGGCCGCCTTTTTCACGGACCCGGTCTGGGCCATCGCGGAGGCCGGCCGCTGGGTGACCGCCATCAGCTCGGCGAGCTCGGGGTCGACGTCGGCGGCGAACACCTCCGGGAACACGTCCTGCTTGATGTACTGGTCCATGGCCGTCCCACCGTCGGGCAGGGGGTAGGGCACCATCTCGATGGACGTGACGAGCTGACTGCCGGGGTACTTCATGACCAGGTCGACCACGCTCTCGCCGACGTCCGGGCTGATGCTGGCGACGTACACCAGGGCTTTCACGTTGGCCGCGCCGTCCGCGGCCTCGGTGATCACCAGTCCGCCGTACGAGTGCGCGACCATCACGACCGGACCGTCGACGTTGTCCACGACGGAGCGGGCGTACGCCGCGTCCCCCTGCACATCGCGCAGCGGGTTGGCGACGGCGATGGCCGGATAGCCCCGGCGCTTGAGGTTGGCGATCACCCCGTTCCAGCTCGACGAGTCGGCGAAGGCCCCGTGCACGAGCACGATGGTGGGCAGCCCCGCCTGCTGGCCGGACGTGTCAGAGGCAGTCATGCGGCATCACCTTCCGTGGCATAAAGCCAGTATTCGGGATGAATCAGGCTGCTGTCGGCGATTCCCCGACACGGGCGGGCGCGCCGCCGCGCCGATGCCCCACGTCCCGACGGGTCGGCCTGCCACAATGCGGTCAGTCCGGACGGTGACGCCGGGAGTGGGAGACCGGGAGGACGGCGCCATGCCGGACAGCGCACGCGAGGCGGAGCTACTCGACGCTGAACGCACCCTGCAGGCCGCGCAGCGGGCCGGTGACGCCGCCGCCCTCGACCAGTTGCTGGTCGACCAACTGATCGCGATCGGCCCCGACGGCCGGAAGCACACCAAGGCCGAAGATCTCGCCGCGTACCGGGACCGGACCTCGGTCGTCGAGGAGCTGACCGAGGAGGAGTTGGACCTGCTCGTCGTCGGGTCGACCGGGGTGACGTTCTGCCTGGCCCGGGTCGCCGGGATGTTCGACGGCGCGCCGTTCAGCGCGCGCCTGCGCTACACCCGCACCTGGGTGCACGACGACCCGCACGGATGGCGGGTGCTCGCCGCGCACATCAGCCAGGTCTGAGCGTCGGTCAGCTCACGGTGGCGGTGACCGGGCCGATCCGCAGCACGCCGTCGTGCAGGGGGGTGCAGCGGACGCCGCCCGTGGTGCGCAGCGCCTTCCAGGTGCCCGGGCCGACCGTGACGTCCATCCAGGCGCAGGGGCGCGCGGCCCGGTTCACCCGCAGGCCGACCGGGCCGTCGCCGGAGTCGAGGACCAGCACCCGGCCGATCAGCTCGTCCACGGCGAGGCCGGCGGTGAGGATGTTGCGGCGGACCTGCGCCAGCCCGATGCCGGCCGGCAGCGACTCCTGGGCGATCACCGTGACGCTGGCGTCGCGGTGTGCCGCTTTGCCGAAGTAGCGGTCGCCGACGATGCCGAGGCCGGCCCGGATCTGGACGGCGTCGACCAGCTCGCCGGGGGGCGCGGGTGCCGGACCGTCGCTGGGCCGGCCCAGGAAGCGGTGCACGGGCGAGGCCAGTAACTCGACGATCTGCGCCATGGCAGGGATTCTACGAACCGGAGGGTGCCGCCGGGGCACGCTCCGGCCCGAGCCGGCTCAGACCGCCAGGGCCGCGCGTACCTCCCGCTCCGCCGTGACTCCCCCGTCGCCGTGCGAGGTGACCCGGCCGGATTCGAGGACGTGGTAGCGGTTCGCCACCCGCAGCGCGAAGCCGAGGTGCTGCTCGACGAGCAGCACACTGAAGCCGGTCTGCCGGGTCAGCTCGACGATCCGCTCCTGGATCTCGGCGACCACCGACGGCTGGATGCCCTCGGTCGGCTCGTCGAGCATGAGCAGCCGCGGCCGGGTGATCAACGCGCGGGCGATGGCGAGCTGCTGACGCTGTCCGCCGGAGAGCAGCCCCGCCCGCCGCCGCAGCAACGGGCGCAGCGCCGGGAAGAGGTCCAGCACCTCCGCCGTGGCCACCGCGCCGTCGCGCCGGCCGTCGGCGACCAGGCGCAGGTTCTCCGCCGCCGTGAGGTGCGGGAAGCACTGCTGGCCCTGCGGCACGTACGCCATCCCGCGCGCCACCCGCTCGTGCGGCGCGAGCCGGGTGACGTCCTCGCCGTCCAGCTCGACCACCCCGGCGGTCGGGCGCAGCAGGCCCGCCGCGACCCGCAGCAGGGTGCTCTTGCCGGCGCCGTTGTGCCCGAGCACCGCGGCCACCCCGTCCGGCGGGACGGCGAGGTCCACCCCGTGCAGCACCCGGGAACGTCCGTAACCGGCGTGCACCCCACGCAGGGTCAGCATCATGCCTCCGAAGGACTGGGGACCGACCCGGCGTCGACCGAGTGGCCAAGGTAGACCTCCTGCACGCGCGGGTCCGCCTGGACCTGCGCCACCGTGCCCTCACTGAGCACCTTGCCCGCGTGCAGCACGGTCACGCTGCGCGCGAAGCGCCGCAGGAAGTCCATGTCGTGCTCGATCACCACGACCGTGCGGTCGCGGCTCACCGTCTCCAACAGGGCGCCGGTGGCGTCGCGCTCCTCGTGGCTCATCCCGGCGACCGGCTCGTCGAGCAGCAGCAGCCGGGCGTCCTGCACCAGCAGCATGCCGATCTCCAACCACTGCTTCTGGCCGTGCGCGAGCGTGCCGGCGAGCTGGTCGGCCCGGCCGGTCAGCCCGATGGTGTCCAGCGCGGCGGCCACCTCGTCGGGGATGCCCCGCCGTCGCCGGGCCAGGGTGGCCCAGCTCCGGCGCGCGCCGGCCGCGATGTCGAGGTTCTGCGCGACCGACAGCTCCTCGAAGATCGTCGACGTCTGGAACGTCCGTCCGACACCGAGGCGGCTGATCCGGTGCACGGGCCGACCCAGCAGCTCCTGATCCCCGAAGCACACCGATCCGGTGGCCCGCACCAGGCCGGTGATCGCGTCCACGAGGGTGGTCTTGCCCGCGCCGTTCGGCCCGATCAGGAACCGGATGTCCCCGGCGGGCACCTCCAGCGAGACGCCGTCGACCGCGGTGAAACCGTCGAAGCTGACCCGCACGTCACGGACGGACAACCCGTCCAGTCGGTCGTCGCTCATGCCACTTCCACCTCCGCCCGGTCGGCGCGTCGCCGGGCCAGCGGGAACCACCCGCGCCGGCTCGACGCGGGGTCCGCGTCGCGGCGACGGGCCAGCGCCCACAGCGACGCCAGGCCGCCGGGAAGGAACGCCACCACCACCACGAAGAGCAGACCCTGAAGGTACGTCCAGGTGCCCGGGAACCGTTCGGAGAGGGCGGTACGCGCCCAGGCCACCGCGACCGCGCCGAGCACCGGCCCGAGCAGCGTGGCGCGACCGCCCACCGCGACCCCGATGACGAACTCGATCGACGGGACGATGCCGATCAGGGCGGGCGAGATGATGCCCACCGCCGGCACGAACAGCGCGCCGGCGAGGCCTGCCATGCCGGCCGCCACCACGTAGGCGACGAGTTTGACCGACGCCGGGTCGTAGCCGAGGAAGCGGACCCGCTCCTCGCCGTCGCGCACCGCCACCAGCAGTTCGCCGTAGCGGCTGTGCATGAGCTGGCGGGCCAGGGCGAGCAGCGCCAACAGAATGCCGGCGATGATGAAGTAGACCATCCGCTGGTTGACCGGGTCGTCGAGGTCGTAACCGAAGAAGCCCTGGATGTCGGTGAGCCCGTTGGTGCCGCCCGTGGTCCCCTGCTGACCGATCAGCAGGATCACCATGGCGGCGGCGAGGGCCTGGCTGAGGATGGCGAAGTACGCGCCCCGCACGCGGCGACGGAACACCAGCGAGCCGAGCCCGAAGGCGACGGCCATCGGCAGCAGCACCGTGGCGGGCAACGCGAACCAGGGGCTGGCGAACGGCCGCCACCACACGGGCAGTTCGTCGAGCTGCCCGTACAGCTGCATGAAGTCGGGCATCCCACCGGGACCCGCGTCGGCGAGCTTGAGGTGCATGGCCATCGCGTAGCCGCCGAGGCCGAAGAAGACGCCCTGGCCGAGGGTGAGCATGCCGCCCCGACCCCAGGCGATGCCGATGCCGACGGCCACCATGGCGACGCAGAGGTACTTGGCGAGCAGGGCCAGCCGGAAGTCCGACAGCGCCAGCGGCGCGACGGCGAACAGCAGCGCCGCGCCGAACGCGAACCCGGCCAGCGTGCGCAGCCGCGAGCGGCCACCGGGCCGTCTCGGTGGCACGGCGTCGGCCGGGGCCGGTGTGCCGACGGTGCTCGGCGGCGCGGGTGTCACGGCGGTCATGCGAGGCTCCTGGTCCGCAGGGTGAACAGGCCCTGTGGCCGCCACTGGAGGAACGCGACGATCGCCACGAAGACGATCACCTTGGCGACGCTGAGGGTGGTGAGGTACTCCCCGGTGGCCTGGAGCACGCCGAGGGCGAAGGCGACGATCACGCTGCCCTTGAGCTGGCCGATCCCGCCGACCACGACGACCAGGAAGGCGTCGATGATCAGGTTGGTGCCCATGGTCGGGCCGATCGGGCCGAGGAGGGTGAGCGCCACCCCGGCGAGCCCGGCCAGGCCGGAGCCGACGAAGAACGTCGTCCGGTCGACCCGGGCGGTGGGGATACCGGACACCGCGGCGAGGTCGCGGTTCTGCACCACCGCGCGGATCCGACGCCCCAACGGGGTGAGCCGCAGCGCCAGGGTGAGCGCGGCGACGGCGGCCAGCGCCAGGGCCAGGATGAACAGCCGGTTGTTGGCGACGGTCAGCCCGCCGGGCAACGCCACGTTGCCGGTGAGCAGGTCCGGCGCGCGGGTCTGCACGTTCGGGCTGCCGAAGACGTCCCGCGCGAGTTGCTGCAGCATCAGGGACACGCCCCAGGTGACCAGCAGGGTGTCCAGCGGGCGGGCGTAGAGCCGACGGATCAGCAGGATCTCCAGCAGCACACCCATCGTGCCGGCGACCACGAACGCCACCGGCAACGCCACCAGCAGGGAGACACCGGCCCCGCTGATGCTCTGTTGCAACACGTACGTGGTGTAGGCGCCGGCCATGATGAACTCGCCGTGGGCCATGTTGATCACGTTCATCTGGCCGAAGGTCAGCGCCAGCCCGAGCGCGATGAGCAGCAGCACCGCGCCGATGCTGATGCCGGTGAAGAGTTGACCGAAGAGGACTGTCACGGTGGGTACTCCGTACTGCTGGTCGGGGGGCCCGGGCGGGGGCGCGTCGTCGCGCCACCCGCCCGGGCCGGCGTCGTCAGCTCAGGCCGCTCGCCCACGGGTAGGTCTTGAGGTACGGGTCCGGCGCGACCGGCTTGCCGGAGTTCCACACCTCGGTGATCAGGCCGTCCGCGCCGATCTTGCCGATGCGGGCGGTCTTGGCGATGTGCTGGGTCTTGCCGTCGACGGTGACCAGGCCCTCCGGCGCGTCGAAGGTGATCCCGTCGGACGCGCCGCGGACCTTCTCGACGTCGAACGCGCCGGCCTTCTCGACCATCGCCTTCCACAGGTAGACGCTGACGTAGGCGGCTTCCATCGGGTCGCTCGTCGGCTTGTCCGCGCCGTACTTCGCCTTGTACGCGGCCACGAACTTGCTGTTCGCCGCGCCGGGCGTGGTCTGGTAGTAGTTCCAGGCGGTCAGCTGACCCTCCAGGTACTGGGTGCCGATGCCCTTGACCTCCTCCTCGGCGATGGACACCGACACCACCGGCATGGCGGCGGCGGTCAGCCCGGCCGACTTGTACTCCTTGAAGAAGGCCACGTTGCTGTCACCGTTGAGGGTGTTGAAGACCGCCTTCGCGCCGGACGACTTGACCTTGTTGACGATCGTGCCGAATTCGGTGGACCCGAGCGGCGCGTAATCCTCGCCGACCACGGTCATCCCGTTCGCCGCCGCGTACGCCTTGATGATTTTGTTGGCCGTTCGCGGGAACACGTAGTCGCTGCCGACCAAGTAGACCGACTTCGTTCCCTGGGACTTGAGGTAGTCGAGCCCGGGGACGATCTGCTGGTTGGTCGTCGCGCCCGTGTAGAAGATGTAGGGCGACTGTTCCAGGCCCTCGTACTGCACCGGATAGAACAGCAGCGCCTTGTTCTTCTCGAACACCGGCTTGACCGCCTTGCGGCTGGCCGACGTCCAGCAGCCGAAGACGGCGGCGACCCGGTCCTCGGAGATGAGCTTCTCGGCCTTCTCGGCGAAGGTGGGCCAGTCCGACGCGCCGTCCTCGCCGACCGGCTGGATCTTCTTGCCGAGTACCCCACCGGCCGCGTTGATCTCCTCGACGGCGAGCATGATCGAGTCGCGGACGGTGACCTCGCTGATCGCCATGGTGCCGGAGAGCGAGTTGAGCAGGCCCACCTTGACGGTGTCGCCGGAGACGTCGGCGGTGACGCCGGCCGTGCCGCCCTCGTCATTGGTCTTGCTGCCGCACGCGGTCATGGCGGCCGCGGCGACGAGGGTCATGGCACCCGCCAGGATGCGGCGGCCCCAAAGAAGTGACATCTAATCTCCCTGCGGTGCACTCAAGTGGCGAAAGGACGGTCGGTGCGGTCCGGTGGAGCTGAACTTGGCGATGCCGAGGTCGACGGGTGGACGTCGCCGGTGGTCATCGCATCGGGTACGGGCACGCAAAGCGTCGACCGGCATGATTGCGTGAGTGTTTCCCAGTCCTTAATTGACTGTTTCCCCGGCACCTGGAGAGGGCGCACGCCACAATGGCCGACATCGCCTTCACACGACGATGCCGGCACTGATTAATTCGGCTGAGGAAAGGGCCACCACAATGGTCGGCGGACAGATTTCCGCCGACGGTGGACACAATCGCGGTATCCGGCCCCGAGCCAGATACTTCACGCAGGAAGTATCTTAGGGTCGGGCCGGGTGGACCTGTCAAGGGTCCGGACGGTCGGTCAGAGCTGGGCGAGCACGGTGAAGTCGAGACCGTCGGCCTCGGCGAGGTAGATCCGCTGGCGCACGTGCCGCCGACGCAGCCGCAGCCGACCACGCGGCCCGTGGTACGCCACCGAGTCGGCAGCCGTCTCGATCGCCCGTACGTCGAGGGTGCGGGCCTGCGCGATCAGGGCGGCGAGCAGCATCACACCCTCGTAGCAGGACTCCCCCAGACTGCCCAGCGGCGGCGCCTCCACCCCGAACCGGCGGGCGAACTCGCCGTGGAAGTCCAGGTTCTCCTGCGTCACGAGACCGGCGAAGAAGCCCGCCGTGCTGTAGAGCCGCCGCGTCGCGCCCACGCCACTGGCCAGCAGCATGTTCTCGTCCATCAACGTGCTCAGGCGCAGGCAACGCTGGTCCATCCCGGCCCGCCCGAACGCCCGGTTGAACCGCACCGCGTCCGCGCCGACGAGCAGCATCACCACCGCGTCGGCCTCGCTGCGCTCGATCTGGCGCAGCACCTCGTCGAAGTCGTGCGTCTCCAACGGCAGGAACGCCTGCCCCACCACCCGACCGCCGCCGCGCACCGCGTACCGCTGGGCCGCCCGCGCGGTACGCCGGGGCCACACGTAGTCGTTGCCGACCACGAACCAACGGCGCACACCCTGCTCGCCCGCGAGCAGCCGCATGGCGGGCCACAACTGGGCGTCCGGCGTCTCGCTGGTCAGATAGACCCCCTCGGTACGCTCACCGCCCTCGTACAGCGCGGTGTAGACGTACGGCACGCGGTGGGCGACCCGGGGCGCGAGCGCCTGCCGTACCGAGGAGATGTGCCAACCGGTCACGCCCTGCACGGCCCCCACCGACACCAGCGCCTCGACCTCGGCGGCCACCTCGGCGGGCGGGGCGCCACCGTCGACCGGCACCAGCCGTACCTCCCGGCCCAGCACCCCGCCGCAGGCGTTGATCTCCTCGACCGCGAGCTGGGCGCAGAGTTCGCAGGTCGGGCCGAACATTCCCGCCGGCCCGCGCATCGGGTACACCAGCGCGATGCTGACCACGGCCCGATCGACGGTGAGCCACGGCGGTGCCGGCGCGGACATGAGCACATGATTGCCCGGCCCAGGTCGGAAGACCAGAGTTCACCACGGACCGGGACGACTCGCTACCATGACAGGGCCCACCGGCCCAGGGAGTTCCATGTCAGACGTGCCCGGGGCGCCAGCCGACCTGCTGCGCTCGCTCACCCGCGCCGAACGGCTGCTCTCCCGCCGGTTGGCCGCCGTCCTGGCCGACGACGAGCTGACCACCGAGGCGTGGCGGGTGCTCTGCCTGCTCGCCGACGGTCAGGGCCACCCGATGAGCGAGGTGTCCGCCGAAGCCTCGCTGCCGCCGGGCACGCTCACCAAGCTTGTCGACCAACTCGTCGACCGTAACCTCGTGTTCCGGCGGATCGACGTGCTGGACCGCCGACGGATCCGGGCCTACCTGACTGCCCGCGGCCGCCGCGAGCACGCCCGCCTCGACGAGCGGGTCCGGGCCAGCCTCGCCGAGGTGGGCGTACCGGCCGACAGCGCCCTGCTCGACGACCTCGCCGAGCTGATCGCCCGCCTCGACCCGGCCGGTCGCCGCGACCACGCCGAGGCGGCCGGGCCGCGCCGCTGACGTCGGGCTCACTCCACCTTGGTGAGCAGCGGCTTGCCCTTCTCGACGACGTACGTGGCCAACTCGACGGCCACCCCGTCGCCGACGTTGCGGGCCTGGTGGTGGACCCCGTACGGCACGGTCAGGGCGTCACCGACGTTGCACACCACCGGCGGCTGACCGTCGAGGGTGTACTCCAGCGACCCCTGGAGCACACAGATGATCTCCTCGCCGGGGTGGAAGTGCTTGAACGGCGGCGAGTCCGGCGTGAACTCCACCCGGCTCTGCACGACCTCCCGGCCCTCGATGCTGAGATCGTGCCGCTGAAGGTCGACGCGCCACAGCCCGGGAGCGCCCTCCACGGCTGTCGGACTGATGCCCTCGGGTCGAGCATTTCCACTCATCACGGCCTCCTGTGAGCCCTCCGGCGACCGACGATCGCACCTTCGGAGACTAGGAGCATTCCGATCCGGCGGGGCCGAGATGCCGCATAACGGCGTCGGGGTTCAGGCCATGACCAGAGGGTTCAAGGAAGGGCCCCCTCCTAACGCCTGGTGTATAAGAAGGGGCCCTTCCTAACGGGATCAGCCCTGGACGCTCGCGCCCACCCCCGCGTCGAGGTGGGCGCGCAGGGTGTGTGCGTCGGGCGCGGTGGCGCTCCACAGCGTCGCCGGACCACCGGCCAGGGGCAGCCGCGCGAGCGTGCCCTCGACCATCGCGGGCTCGGCGGGGCGCGACGGGTCCACCACCAGCAGCGACCCGGTGGCCGACGCGCCGCCGAGCACCGCCGGGCCGGCCCAGCCGGGCGCACCCGGCCCCACCGCCAGCGACTGGCGCAGCAGCGGCCGGCCGTCGTAGTCGACCCGGGTGTGCACGACGGCGGCGCCCGGCGTCTCGCCGTACCGGCCGCAGATCACCTCGTCCCGCCAGGTCAGCCGCGCGTCTGCGGCCAGCTCGATGCGGGACTCGGCGAGGTGCGCGCAGCCGGCCGCCGCGACCAGTTGCTCGGGCAGCCAGTGCAGTGCGCCGCCGTCGTGCACCACGGCGCGTACCGCCATCCGCGACACGGCGCCGGGCCGGCCGGGCAGGGCCACCGAGGCGGCGACGCTGTGCACCCGCACCGCCGCGCCCGGCCCCACGTCGATCTCCAGCCGCAGGTCGTCGCCGGCGAGCGGGCCGGCCGCCCCGCCCACCACGTACACGGTCACGACGCGACCGTCCCCGGGCGTCTGGCGCAGCAGCAGCGGCGTCTCGCCGCGCAGCTCCGTCAGGGTCGTGCCGCCCCGGCCGTCGGCGCGGGCCACCACCCGGGCGAACGCGCGCATCAGACCGGGCCGGCCTGCGCGGCGATCGGGTGCAGGGCCGCGTGGTGGGCCAGCTCGTGGCGGATCCAGTCGGCGACCCGACCGGCCGTCGGGTCCCCGACGATCGACAGGAACACGGTCGGCAGGTCGCCGCGCCGGGCCCGCGCGTCCCGGTCCATGACGGCCAGGTCCGCGCCGACCATGGGCGCCAGGTCGGTCTTGTTGATCACGAGCAGGTCGGCGGAGGTGACCCCGGGGCCGCCCTTGCGGGGCACCTTGTCCCCGCCGGCCACGTCGACCACGAAGATCTGCCGGTCCACCAGGCCCCGGCTGAACGTGGCGGTCAGGTTGTCCCCGCCGCTCTCGACCAGCACCAGGTCCAACGGGCCAACCGCCTCGGCCAGCTCGTCCACGGCGTCGAGGTTGGCCCCGATGTCGTCGCGGATGGCGGTGTGCGGGCAGCACCCGGTCTCCACCGCGCGGATCCTGCTCGGGTCCAGCACGCCGGCCCGCTTGAGGAAGTCCGCGTCCTCGGTCGTGTAGATGTCGTTGGTGACCACACCGAGGCGCAGCTCGTCGGCGAACGCCCGGCACAGCGCCGCCACCAGGGCGGTCTTGCCGGACCCGACCGGCCCGCCGATGCCGACGCGCAGCGCCCGGCCGGCCCGCGCGAGCGGCGGATGCGGGTCCACCCCCGGCTCGGGGTGGGTGTGCGGAACAGTCTCGTCGTGCGGGTCGGCAGTGGGCGCAGCGATCGGCGAAACGGTGTCAGGACGCAAAGAGACGCACCTCCCAGGTGGCATGAGCTTCGGCGTAGATGTCGGCAAGGGGCGCGGCCGCCGCGGGCAGCCGCTCGGGTGGATCGTGGGCGGCCCGCGCCGCGTCGGCGGCGGTGCCGTCGCAGAGGTCGGTGAGACCGACCAGCAGGGCCTGCACCTGGTACGGATCGAGACCGAGCAGGCGTACGCCGGCACTGGCCGCGCCGGTCACCGTCCCGTAGGCGGCGACCGTCGCGGTCTCGGCGCGGTTCAGGCCGGCGGCGGCGCAGAGCAGCCCGAGCACCAACGGCTGGTGCGCTCCCTGCGGTGTCGCGGGCAGATCGTCGAACGGGCCAGCCGACCAGATGGCCCGTCCGGCACGCAGCAGGGCCCGGCCCTGGCGGCGGGACACCCCCCGCAGCGCCGGTGACGCGGTACGGGCGTCCAACTCCGCGTCGAGCCGCGCCAGCGCGTTCCGGCACGGGCTGGCGTCGGCCGGCGCCTCCCCGCGTACGGCCGAATCAGCCGCCACCGCCGGGCGGACGCCGGGATCGGTCGGCGTGTTCGCCCGCCGCGCGGGATGGCCGAGGCCGGCCGGGCGCGCGCCGGGGCCGACGCTGGCCGGCGTGACCGCCGCCCGGTGCGCCGCCGCCGCGAACGCCGCGCCGACCAGACCGGCGGTGGCCAGCCGGCCGACGAGGAACGCCTCCAACGAGGCCAGGTCGGTGACCCGGCCGGCGGCGACGGCGGCCTCCAGACCACCGGAGTGCGCGTGCGCGCCGGCCGGGAAGCGACCGTCGGCGAGCAACAGGAGCAGGCTCGACGTCGGCATCAGAACAGGAAGTACCGCTGGGTCATCGGCAGGCGGGGCACCGGGTCCGGTTCCACCACCTCCCCGTCGATCCGCACGGTGAAGGTGTCCGGGTCCACCTCGATTCGGGGCATCGCGTTGTTCTCCGGCAGGTCGGCCTTGCCCCGCGAGCGCACATCGGCGACCGGCACCACCCGTCGCCGCACGTCCAGGCGCAGCCCGGCGTCGAGGGCGGCCGGCGCGACGAACGCCAGGCTGGTGGCCGCCGCCGCGACGCCGTACGCCCCGAACATCGGTCGCGGCAGCATCGGCTGCGGCGTCGGGATGGACGCGTTGGCGTCACCCATCTGGGCGTACGCGATCATGCCGCCCTTGATCACCAGGTGTGGTCGTACGCCGAAGAACGCCGGGTCCCACAGCACCAGGTCGGCCAGCTTGCCCGGCTCGACCGAGCCGACCTCGCCGTCCAGCCCGTTCGCCATCGCCGCGCAGATGGTGTACTTCGCCACGTACCGCCGGGCCCGGTGGTTGTCGGCGGCCCCGTCGCCGGGCAGCGCGCCCACCCGCTCCTTCATGACGTGCGCGCTCTGCCAGGTCCGCAGGATCACCTCGCCCACCCGGCCCATCGCCTGCGCGTCGGAGCCGATGATGGAGATCGCGCCGAGGTCGTGCAGCAGGTCCTCGGCGGCCATCGTGGACGGTCGGATGCGGCTTTCGGCGAAGGCCAGGTCCTCGGGCACGGACGGGTTGAGATGGTGGCAGACCATCAGCATGTCCAGGTGCTCGGCGAGGGTGTTGGCGGTGTACGGCCGGGTCGGGTTGGTCGACGACGGCAGCACGTTGGGCTCGCTGGCCACCGTGATGATGTCCGGCGCGTGCCCGCCGCCCGCGCCCTCGGTGTGGTACGAGTGGATGGCCCGGCCGCCGATCGCCCGCAGCGTGTCGGCCACGAACCCGGCCTCGTTGAGGGTGTCGGTGTGGATCGACACCTGCACGCCGGAGGCGTCCGCCACCCGCAGGCAGGCGTCGATCGCCGCCGGGGTGGTGCCCCAGTCCTCGTGCAGCTTGAACCCGCCCGCGCCGGCGCGCAACTGCTCCCACAGCGCCTCTGGCGAGACGGTGTTGCCCTTGCCGAGCAGCAGGACGTTGACCGGCAGCGTGTCCAGCGCCTCGTGCATGCGGGCCAGGTGCCAGGCGTTCGGGGTGACGGTGGTGGCCCGGGTGCCCTCGGCGGGGCCGGTGCCGCCGCCGACGAGCGTGGTGACGCCGCTGGCGAGCGCCTCGGTGACGATCTCCGGGCAGATGAAGTGCACGTGGGTGTCGACGGCGCCGGCGGTGAGGATCCGGCCGTTGCCGGCGATCACCTCGGTGGCCGGGCCGATGACCAGGTCGGGGTGGACGCCGGGCATGGTGTCCGGGTTGCCGGCCCGGCCGAGGGCGACGATCCGCCCGTCCCGCAGGCCCACATCGGCCTTGACGATCCCCCAGTGGTCGAGCACCACCGCGCCGGTGATGACGGTGTCGAGGGCGCCCTCGGCACGGGTGGCCCGTGACTGGCCCATCGACTCGCGGATCACCTTGCCACCGCCGAAGACCGCCTCGTCGCCGCCCACGCAGTGGTCGGTCTCGACCTCGATCAACAGGCTCGTGTCGGCCAGCCGGATGCGGTCGCCGGTGGTGGGCCCGTACAAATCGATGTAGCGGTCCCGCCGCACGGCGCTCACCGCGCCGGCCCGTCGGTCGTCGGTCTGGCTGGTGACGCGGTGTCCAGGGGCCCGGCGCACTCGCCGCGCAGGCCCGGCACGACGCGCGCGCCGCCGAGCGGCACCAGGTCGACGCTGCGGCTCACGCCCGGTTCGAACCGGACCGAGGTACCCGCCGGGACGGCGAGACGCTGCCCCCAGGCGACGTCCCGGTCGAACGCCAGGGCCGGGTTGGCCTCGGCGAAGTGGTAGTGCGAACCGACCTGCACCGGACGGTCGGCGGTGTTGACCACGACCAGCGTGGTGACCGGCCGACCCACGTTGATCTCCACCGGGCCGTCCGCCGGCAGGATCTCCCCGGGGATCACGGGATCGGGTGGTGCACCGTCACGAGCTTGGTGCCGTCCGGGAACGTGGCCTCCACCTGCACCTCCCTCAGCAGCTCGGGGATGCCGTCCTGGACGTCGTCGCGGCCGAGCACGGTCCGGCCGGCCGACATGAGGTCGACCACCGAACGCCCGTCCCGGGCCCCTTCGAGCAGGAAGGCGGTGATGATCGCGACGGCTTCGGGATAGTTGAGTCGCAGGCCGCGCTCGCGGCGGCGGCGGGCGACATCGGCCGCGACGTGGACGAGCAGGCGGTCCTGCTCGTGCGGGCTGAGGAACACGAGATTCTCCGGTGGGGTTCGGCGTGGTCGGCTCGCCGTCGGCTCCGCGCTGAGCCACGCCCGGACAGCACCACCCGGGGTACGAGCTGGGATCACACGACCGCCGTGACGACCGTCGACGGGGTGGCCCGGGACTCCACCATCCCGGCCCGCACGACGGGCACCCGGCGGTGTCGGTCGGATGCGGACCGCACCGCCCACCGCTTCAGCAGACCGTAGAGGATCGTCACCGGCGGCGGCAACAGTGTGCCCGGGATGAGAGATCACGCTGGGACGTCGGACAGTTGACTCGATCCGCGCCGCAAGGCGGTCCGCCGACGAGCGCGCTGATGGGATCATGACGGGGGCGGTAGTGTCCGCTCCGGCACGGCTATCCACAGTGGAGGTAACCGTTGGGTGAGTCCCCGCCCCCCGCACCGGCCGGCGGCAACAGCGACGACCGCCGGATCAGGACCCTCGCCGTGATCGGCGTGGCGGCGAACGTCCTCGGCGTGGTGACCGCGGTGGAGAGCTGGCTCAAACAGGACGTGCTGTTGTTCGCCCTCACCCTGACGGCGGTCCTGGTGCTCGGGGCGTTCTGGCTCTGGCGGCGGCGGACCCGCGTCGCGATCGCGTTGCTGGCACTGGGTTGCCTGCTGCTCGGCGGTGTCCTGGCGAGCCAGCTCCGCGATTCGTCGACGCCGCCACCCACCGCCGGCTCCTCGTCGACGTCACCGCCCGCCGCCGGAGGGCCGACGGCGGCCGCGACGCCGAGCGCCAGCACGGCCGCGCCGCCCGCCGGCCAGACCACCCCGACCCCCGGGGGTACGACGGACCCCGACGCGCCCCGCACCCTCGTCGAGCAGACCGTGGTGCTGCCCCGGGAGGCCGCCGTCGACGTCGACAAGCGGGATCAGCCGGTCGTGCCGCACCACTCCGACGGGGCCACGGACGGGCTCGACCTCTACCACGATTGGGGCGATCTGCGTTCGGACAACATCCAGGTCGCCAACGCCCCGAGCGTGTACCAGTACTCCGGCGGCAACCCCGGCCAGGCGTACGCGGGGTGCGTCGCATCCGCCACCGGCTCGGCGCGGGCCTTGTTCACGCCCGGCGCCGACTGGTGCTTCCGCACCTCGGAGGGACGCCTCGGGTTCGCCACCATCACCAACGACAGCCGCGCGGACAAGGCGTTCGTCGTGCGCGTCGTGGTCTGGGACGCAACGGGCGGCTGACGCTGCGCCGCATCGCGTCGCGGAGCCCGCTGCTGCCGAGGAGCGGACGCATTGAGGTTACGGATGCCGTGCTTCGTCGTCCGCGAACGCGCTCTCCGCCGCGGCGTTTCCAGTTGGTAGGGTCGCGGCGTGACGACGAGCGCGGGCCTTGAGGCTGGCGTTCCGCCGGAGCTGCGGCGGTGGAAGTGGGAGCATCCGGTCAGCCCGCGCTGGCTGCTCCTCGGCGACGTCGGCTTCGAGTGCTCCTACGAGATCGACATCCCGCTGGCGCTGTGCGCGGAGATCGAAGGAGTGTTCGTCGACCTGCCGCCACGGCCACGGGAGCGGTTCACGCTCGTCGGTTGCGCCCCGGCCGGCGCCCTCGCCGACCTGCTCGACCGGCTGCCCGCCGAGGCACTCGGAACCGAAAGTGCCTGGCTGGGGAACGTCTCCGTAACGGCGCCTCCCCCACTACCAGGCACGCCGCCGTCCTGGTGGGGCGAGGACCTCGCCGACGTCGTCGTCCTCGCGCAACGGCCAAACGCGACGATGCCGGAGACCGTGGACATCGACCTCGACGGGTTCGTCCACGTCTACGACCGCACGGACGCTGTCGAACGTCCTAGCGACGACGTCACCGAATTCGTACTCCTGAGCCCGGACGAGGCACCCTACGGCACCTGTCGGGACGTCATCGGCGTGTTCCGCGAGCAAGCCGAACCGCCGGTGCCGCAGGTCCGGCTGCTCGGCTGCCGACCGGAACCACTGTTGCTGGATGCGCTGGACGCGGTCGGGCAGTCGACCAAGGGCTGCCTGCGCCGCCGCCGGATCCGCTCCGAGGTCTACCTGGTCGCCGCCGACGGTTCGATCAGCCCGGTCATCGCCGCCGTGGTGTCCGGAACCGTCCAGGCCGGCGAGCCATCGCGCCTCGGTCCCGGACTCCTCGACGTGACCGTCGACAGCGACCCGCAGGAACCGATGCCGACCGGCGTCCTGGGCATCCTCAGGCACTGGTGGGCCGGACGGCCCGTCGAGAAGAACCTGTGGGCCGGCTACGACCGGGAGCTGCGCCACCGCTGGGCAGGAGCAGCACTCGCCCACCAATCCGGCGTGCCGGACCGGCCGGCCGGCAGCACGTACGAACTCGACGGCCGGTTCGTCACCGACGTTGAAGGGTTCTACTGCGCGATCGGCGAGGCGATCAACGGGCCGGGCGGATACTTCGGTTGGAATCTCGACGCCCTCGACGACTGCCTCGCCGGAGGGTTCGGCGCGCATACACCATTTCGGCTGGTGTGGCACAACTCTGCCATCGCCCGCGAACACCTCGTCGCCGGCTACGACCGGCGTTTGCTGCGTCCGGCGACGACGTTGGAGTATCTGCTGGGCATGCTCACCGAGCACCAGGTTGAGATCGACTTGCGCTGAGCCGTGAGCCGACGGGATCGCCGATCGCGCCACGGGTTGGCGGTCTGCCGGATGAACGACAAGACCCTCGGCGATCAGAGCTGAAAGTTGCTGGATAGACGCGGGAGCCTAGGGTTGCGGGGTGAACCTTGACTACTACTCAGCGGCCGAAGGTGTCGACATCGCGGGTGCCCGTGCTGAGCTTTGTCACCTCGCTGAACTGGTAGCAAGCGGAGGCGAGTTGAGCCTTGCGCCGTCGGCTCACTCTCGGCACCTACGGGGTGTTCTCATCGAAGCGACACAGGGGCCCGTCGTCATTGGTGTCGACGATCGCCACTATCTCAGCATCCACGGTGGCGCGGAAAGCCGGTCGCTCCTCGCCGACCTGCTACGCCAGGTAGCCAGCATGGACGACGGCGGCCACGTTCACCTCGAGTACTTCGAGGACCACTATTTTCTGGCACCAGACAGCGTGCCGCTCATAGTCAACAGTCCTCATGGCGGGATGCCTCGGCACTAATCAAGCCCCCGCTCGTCTCAGGACGGCCCGGCGGTCCAGGGCGCGTCCGGCCCGGTTCGGTAGGCGCTCTCGCCGGGGCCGAGGTCGAGGACGTCGAGCAGCGTGAGGTCGTGTTCCACGGCGTGGTGAAGGTGGCTGAGCTTGCCCGTCGCGGGGTCGGCGTCGCTCGCGCCGATGAGTTGCCAGAGTCCGTCGTCGGCGTCGTGGCTGACGTACAGGATCGGCTCTTTCTGGTCGAAAACCTCGCTGGTCTGGATGCTGTTGGTCCCCAGCAGCCAGTGCTTCATCCACCGCGCGCGTCGGTCACGCTCCATGACGAGGTCCACCACCCACCAGATGAACGGCAGATCCTCGTGTGCGCGGGCCTCGGTCGCGGTGAGGTCCGGGCCGCCCTCGGGGACTCGCTCGAACGGCTCGTCGACGAGCGAGCAGGCGTAGCTGTTCTCGCTGTCGAAGATGATCGCGTGGAAGCTGGCGCCGCCGGGGTTTCCGGCCCCGATCCCTACCGTGAGCCGGGCGACGTGCTGCTCGGAGTTGGTCGTCCAGCCGAACGCGTACGAGGCGAGTTCGCCGTGGGGCCCGACGAACTCACCGAAAGCGCGCCGTTCCACACCCGAGCCGGCCTGCGTCTCGGTCAACCGGCCCTCGATCACCTTCGGATTCACGCGGCGAGACTACCGGCACGGACGGAACGGGAGGTAGGCGGCGGGGCGTCGCTGGGCGCTGGCGCGCCGCCTACTCAACGACCAACGATCGCGGGCTCCGGCGTCGGGCGGGGTGTCGTCGTGCCGGCGAAGGGGATGTCCGGGAGGTCCGCCGCCGAGGGCTGGGCGTCGGGGTGTTGCCACAGGCCGCGCTGGCGCAGGATCGGTAGCACCCCCTCGCCGAACCAGTACGCCTCCTCGAGGTGGGGGTAGCCGGAGAGGATGAACTCGTCGATGCCGAGCGCGTGGTACTCGGCGATCCGGTCGGCGATCTCGCGGTGGCTGCCCACCAGGGCGGTGCCGGCCCCACCGCGTACCAGGCCGACGCCGGCCCACAGGTTGGGTGCGACCTCGAGGCTGTCGCGAGAGCCGCCGTGCAGGTCGAGCATCCGGCGCTGCCCCTCCGACTCGCTGCGACGCAGCCCTTCCTGCACCGCCTTGATGTCGGCCTCGGCGATGCCGTTGAGCAGCCGGCGGGCCTGTGCCCACGCCTCGTCGGCGGTGTCGCGGGCGATGACGTGCAGCCGGATGCCGAAGCGCAGCTCCCGACCGGCCTGGGCGGCCAGGGCCCGTACCCGGTCGATTTTGTCGGCGACCTGGGCCGGCGGCTCGCCCCAGGTGAGGTAGACGTCGCTGTTCCGCACGGCCACGGGCAGGGCGGCGGCGGACGAGCCACCGAAGTAGACCGGCGGCGTGGGGTCGGGCAGCCGGTGCAGTCGCGCCTGCTCGACACGCAGGTGGTCGCCCGCGTGGTCGACGGTCTCCCCCCGCCACAGCGCGCGGACGACGTGCAGGAACTCGTCCGTGCGCGCGTACCGGGCGTCCTTGTCCAGGAAGTCGCCGTACGCCCGCTGCTCGGTCGACTCGCCGCCGGTGACCACGTTGAGCAGCAGTCGGCCCCGGGACAGCCGCTGGAAGGTGGAGGCCATCTGCGCGGCCAGGGTGGGTGAGGTCAGGCCGGGCCGGAACGCCACCAGGAACTTGAGGCGTTCGGTGACCTCGGTGAGCATCGCGGTGCTGAGCCAGGCGTCCTCGCACCACGCGCCGGTCGGGGTGAGCGCGCCGACGAAGCCGAGTTGCTCGGCGGTGCGGGCGATCTGACCCAGGTAGGCCACGCTCGGCGGGCGGGCGCCCCCGGCCGTGCCGGTGGGTACGCCGTGTCCACCGCCGACGACGTCCCGGCTGTCGCCGTTGGTGGGCAGGAACCAGTGGAAGGTGAGGGTCATCGGGACTCTTTCCGTGTGTGCGCGCGGCGCTCCTGAGGGGTGGGACGAACCCGCCGACAGCCTACCCATAAAACCTATCGGGTTAGTAGGCTACCGCCCACGCCGGTCGACGCGGCCCGGCTCATCCGCTCATGTCAAGGAGCCGCCATGCGTACCCCCTCACCTGTTCGTCCCCTGCTCACAGCGGCGTTCACCGCCCTCGTCCTGCTCGCTGCGGGCGGCGTGAGCGCCTGCGGCGGGTCCGCCGATGCCGGTGACGACGGGGGCAAGCTGCGGATCGGCTACCAGCGCTTCGGCGGGCTCAGCCTGGTCAAGGCGCGCGGCGCGGCCGCCGACGTCGAGTGGTCGCTGTTCGAGAGCGGGCCGGCGCTCACCGAGGCGCTCAAGGCCGGGTCGATCGACATCGGACAGGTGGGCGAGGCCCCGCCGGTCTTCGCCGCCGCCGGCAAGATCCCGTTCTCCATCATCGGCACCTCCGCGCCGATCCCGCAGGGTGAGGCCGTGCTGGTCAAGGCCGACAGCGGCTACCGCAGCTTCGCCGACCTCAAGGGCCGGACGGTCGCCCTCAACAAGGGCTCCAACGTGCACTGGCTGCTGGTCCGGCTGCTGGAGGCCAACAGGATGACGCTGCGCGACATCAACGTGAAGTACCTCAAGCCGGCCGAGGGACGGCCCGCCTTCGACAGCGGGCAGGTCGACGCGTGGGTGATCTGGGACCCGTACTTCGCCCTGGCCGAGCAGCCGGGCGTACGGGTGCTCGCCGACGCGACCGGCCTGGCCAGCAACCGCGAGTACGTGCTGGCCGCCCCCGACGCGGTCACCAGGCGCACGGACGACGTCCGGGCGTTCCTGCAGAAGTACCGCGAGGTGACCGACTGGGGCATCGCCAACCCGCAGGAGCGGGCCCGCACCCTCGCGCCGGAGTTGAAGATTCCGGAGGACGTGACCAGCCGCGCCCTGGCCCGCAGCGCCAGGCCGCTCGCCCCGGTCAGCCCGGCCATCGGCGACGAACTCCAGGCGATCACCGACAGCTTCATCGCGCTGGACCTCATCCCGGGACCGGTCGACATCAGGAGCCAGGTGGACGACCGGTTCAGCGCGGTGTTCCAGTGAGTCGTACCCCTCTGCTGGAGACGCCGCCGGAGGTGGCGGCCGAGGCGACGCCCGAAGCGCGCCCCCGGCGGACCCGGCGGTGGCGGCGGCTGCTCAGCCCGGTCGCGCTGGTGCTGGGCTGGGAGCTGGCGGCCCGGACCGGCGTGCTGGCGCCGGAGAAGCTGCCCGCTCCCAGCGACATCCTCGCGACCGGCTGGCGACTGTCCCGCGACGGCACGCTCGCCGTGCACCTGGTGGACTCCCTCACCCGGGCCGGCGCGGGGCTGCTCATCGGCGGCGTGCTGGCACTCCTCCTGGGCACGGTGGCCGGGTTGTTGCGCCTCGGCGACGATCTCGTCGACCCGCCGGTGCAGATGGCCCGCATGTTGCCGCACCTGGGCCTGGTGCCCCTGCTGATCATCTGGGTCGGCATCGGCGAGTCGCTGAAGATCAGCCTGGTGGCGCTCGGCGCGTTCTTCCCCGTCTACTTCAACACGTACGCCGGCATTCGGGACATCGACGAGCGGCTGGTGGAGGCCGCCCGGGCCTGCGGGCTCGGGCCGGCCGCCCGGCTGCGTCACGTGGTGCTGCCCGGGGCGCTGCCGTCGCTCTTTCTCGGCCTGCGCCTCGCGATCGGCGCGGCCTGGCTCAGCCTCGTGGTCGGCGAACAGGTCAACGCCCAGACCGGCATCGGCTTCCTGATGATGGAGGCCCGCGAGTTCAGCCAGACCGACGTGGTGCTCCTCGGCCTGCTCGTCTACGCGCTGCTCGGGCTGATATCCGACCTTGCCCTACGCGTGGCGGAGAGGAGGATGTTGACATGGCGACGCGGACTGCGAGCCACCTGATCGGCGCGACCCCGGTGCTGACCGCGACTGCGATCCGCCGGTCCTTCGGGCCGACGGTCGTGCTGGCCGGGGTCGACCTGCGCATCGCCCGGGGCGAAGTCGTGGCCCTGCTCGGCGGCAGCGGTTCGGGCAAGAGCACTCTCCTGCGCATCCTCGCCGGCCTGGACGGTGAGGCGACAGGTGAGACCGCCGTGCACGGCACCGCCGCCGTGGTCTTCCAGGAGCACCGGCTCCTGCCCTGGAAGCGGGTGGCGGCCAACGTCGGGCTCGGCCTGACCGGCCCGGACACCGCCGGCCGCATCGAGCGGGCGTTGACCGAGGTCGGGTTGGCCGAGCGGCACCGGGCCTGGCCGGCCGAGCTGTCCGGCGGGCAGGCACAGCGGGTCGCCGTCGCCCGGGCGCTGGTCCGCGAACCGGACCTGCTGCTGCTCGACGAGCCGTTCGGCGCTCTCGACGCGCTCACCCGGCTGCGGATGCAGGTGCTGCTGCGCCGGCTGCGCGCCGAACACGGCTTCGCCGCCCTGCTGGTCACCCACGACGTGGAGGAGGCGCTGCTGCTCGCCGATCGGATCCTACTCCTCGACGAGGGACGCATCGCCGCGGACCTGCCCGTCGACCTGGCCCCCACCCGCACGCCGGACGACCCGGGCTTCGGCGCGCTGCGCCGTCTCCTGCTCGACCGGCTCGGCGTTCCCACCACCTGAGGCCCACCACCTGACGAAGCGGAGATGCGATGACCCGCTGGACGCCCGACCCCACCTTCTACCCGTCACCCCGCGAGGCGGCCACCGCGCCGGCCGAGAAGCTCGCCTACGTGGCGGCCTTTGACCGTACGGCGAGCCGCCCGGACGCCATCGTGGTGCTCGACACGGACCCGGACTCCCCCGACTACGGCCGGGTGGTCGGCTGGACCGACCTGCCGCACCTCGGCGACGAGCTGCACCACTTCGGCTGGAACGCGTGCAGCAGCGCGCTCTGCCCGACCGCCCCGCACCCGCACGTGGAGCGGCGCTACCTGATCGTGCCGGGCCTGCGCTCCTCGCGTATCCACGTGATCGACACCCAACCCGATCCCCGCCAGCCGCAGGTGGTCAAGGTGATCGGCCCGGAGGAGCTGGCGAAACGGGCCGGCTACTCCCGGCCGCACACGGTGCACTGTGGCCCGGACGGCATCTACCTGTCCGCGCTCGGCGGCGCGGACGGCGAGGAGGGTCCGGGTGGCGTCGCGATCCTCGACCACACCACCTTCGAGGTACGCGGGGCGTGGGAGGCCGACCGGGGGCCGCAGTTCCTCGCGTACGACGTGTGGTGGCACCTCAACCAGGACGTGCTGGTCACCAGCGAGTGGGGCACCCCGTCGATGATCGAGGACGGCATCATCGGGGAGTTGCTGCTGGGCCGCCGCTACGGTCACGCCATCCACTTCTGGGATCTGGCGAAGCGCCGGCACGTGCAGCGGGTCGACCTGGGCGATCAGTACCAGATGCCGCTGGAGCTGCGCCCGGCGCACGATCCGACGAAGTCGTACGGGTTCGTGGGGGTGGTGATCAGCGTCGAGGACCTGTCCGCCTCGGTGTGGCTGTGGCACCGCGAGGGGGACGCCTGGGCGGTCACCAAGGTGATCGACATCCCGGCCGAGCCGGCCGAGCCGGCGGACCTGCCCGACCTGCTCAAGCCGTTCGGCGCGGTGCCGCCACTGGTGACCGACATCGACCTGTCCGTCGACGACCGGTTCCTCTACGTGTCGTGCTGGGGCACCGGCGAGCTACGCCAGTACGACGTCAGCGACCCGCTGCACCCGGTGCAGACCGGCTCGGTGCACCTGGGCGGCATCGTCCGTCGTACCGCCCACCCGTCCGCCCCGGACGAGGCCCTCGCGGGCGGCCCGCAGATGGTGGAGGTCAGCCGGGACGGCCGGCGGGTCTACGTCAGCAACTCCCTCTACGGCGCGTGGGACGACCAGTTCTATCCCGACGGGGTGGGCGCGTGGCTCGCCAAGCTCGACGTGGACGTCGAAGCCGGCGGGCTCACCCCCGACGAGCGGTTCTTTCCGCACGGCGACGAGTTCCGGGGGCTGCGCGTGCACCAGACGCGCCTACAGGGCGGGGACGCGTCCTCCGACTCGTACTGCTTCCCGTGACCGTCGGGACCCTGGTGACGCTCGCCGCGCTCGGCGCGTTCCACGGACTGAACCCGGCGATGGGCTGGCTGTTCGCGGTGGCGCGGGGCCTTCAGGAGCGCAGCCGTTCGGCGCTGCTGGGGGCCCTGCCACCGATCGCGGCCGGGCACCTGGCCTCGGTGGGGATCGTCGCCGCCCTGGTCACGGCGACCCGCTCGGTGACGGCGAGCACCGTCCTGACGGTGGTCGGCGGGGTGCTGCTGGTCGGCTTCGGACTGTGGCGGCTGCTCTCCGAGCGGCACTTCCGCTGGGCGGGCATGCGCCTGTCGGCGGCACAGCTCGCCGGGTGGTCGTTCCTCATGTCGTCGGCGCACGGCGCGGGGCTGATGCTGCTGCCGGTGCTGGTGGCCGAGCCGGTGTCCGGGGGCCATTCCGGGCACCTGGCCGCCGCGCCGATGGGCGCGCTGCCGGGGTTGGCCGCCGCGGGCGTGCACACCGTGGCGATGTTCGGCACCGCCCTGGTCGTGGCGGTGCTGGTCTACGAGGTGCTCGGGGTGGGGGTGCTCCGCAAGGCGTGGTTCAACGTCGACCGACTCTGGGCCGGCGTGCTGGTGGCGGCGGGGCTGGTGACGCTGATCCGGGCGTGACCGACGCCGACACCCGGCCCCGGTGCGAAACCCTGGGGCCGGGTGCCACAGCGCCGTTACGGCGCTGGCGTCCGATCGGCTACCGATTCGGTTCAGGCGCGCGCCTTGGCGGGCTGCTTCATGAAGTCCATGATCGCCTTGTTGACCTCGTCGGCGTGCGTCCACGGGATACCGTGCGGCGCGCCCTTGAGCGTGACGAGCGTGCCGGTCGGCATCATCGGGCCGAGCCGCTGGCCGGTCACCGGGTACGGCAGCACCCGGTCCTGGTCACCCTGCACGATCAACACCGGAATGTCGATCTTCGGCAGGTCCTGGCGGAAGTCCTCCTGCCAGGAGTCCACACTGTCGTGGGTGGCCTTGCCGGAGGCCATCGCACCGATCTGCCAGTGCGCCCGGTACGCCTCTTCGCTGACCCGCTTGCCCATGTTCTGGTCCGGGTTGAAGAACGCGTCGCAGAAGGACGTCAGGTAGGCGAAGCGGTCCTTGATGATGGCGTCCTGGAAGCCCTTGAAGAGCTTGCGGTCGACGCCCTCGGGGTTGTCGTCCGCCTTCGCCAGCATCGGTTGCAGCGGGCTGAGCACCACGGCCCGGCTCACCCGCTGGGAACCGTAGTTGCCCAGGTAGCGAATCACCTCGCCGGTGCCCATCGAGTGCCCCACGAGGGTGACGTCGCTGAGGTCCAGCTCGGTCATCAGCACGTCGAGATCCGCCGCGAACGTGTTGTAGTCGTACCCGAACGCCGGCTGCGCCGAGTTTCCGTAACCGCGACGGTCGTAGGTGATCGTCCGGTATCCGGCGTTCAGCAGCGCCCTGGTCTCCTTCTCCCACGTTGCCCCGTTGAACGGGAAGCCGTGGATCAGCACCACCGGCTTACCGGAACCGTGGTCCTCGTAGTACAGGTCGATGGGTGCGGAGTTTTCCGTCCCCACGGTGATGAAAGGCATGTTTCGTCTCCTGCTCCGGTTTCGGGCTCTCGGACGCCCCGCGCTTTCCCGCCGGGTCACCGGATATGCCGGCCAGCCGGCACGTCCCGTGGTAGCCCACGGCGAGCGGAGGAGAACACGAGCGGATCGGAGTGTGCCGATCGGGTCACCGCCGCCTAGCCTCAAGGCGTGAGCGCTTCCCCCCGGCTGCGGGCCGTCAGCGACCTGCACATCAGCTACGCGGAGAACCGCGCCTTCGTCGAAGAGCTGCGCCCGGACCACCCCGGCGACTGGCTGCTCGTGGCCGGCGACGTGGCCGACCGGTTCGCCGACATCGAGTGGGCGCTCGAGCTGCTGAGCAGCCGATTCGCGAAGGTCGTCTGGGCACCGGGCAACCACGAGCTGTGGACGCCGCCCGGCGACCCCCAGCATCTGCGCGGCGAGACCCGCTACCGCGAACTGGTGGCGATGTGCCGCCGCCTGGGCGTCGTCACGCCCGAGGACCCGTACCCGGTCTGGGACGGCGAGGGCGGCCCCGCCACCATCGCCCCGCTCTTCGTGCTCTACGACTACACGTTCCGGGTGCCCCAGGCGAGCACCAAACAGGAGTCCCTCGACATCGCGTACGCGGCCGGCGTGGTCTGCACGGACGAGGCGCTACTGCACCCCGACCCGTACCCGAGCCGCGAGGCCTGGTGCGACGCCCGCGTCACCGAGACCGAACGCCGCCTCGCCGAGCGCGACCCGGACCTGCCGACCGTGCTGGTCAACCACTACCCGCTGGTGCGCGAACCCACCGACATCCTGTGGTTCCCGGAGTTCGCCCAGTGGTGCGGCACCGTCCGCACCCGCGACTGGCACCTGCGCTTCGGCGCGTCCACGATGGTCTACGGGCACCTGCACATCCCCCGCACGACCTTCTACGACGGCGTGCGCTTCGAGGAGGTCTCGCTCGGCTACCCCCGCGAGTGGCGACGACGCGGCCCAACGCCGAACCCGGTCCGCACCATCAACCCCGCCGACGACGTGCGGCGCCGCGCGTCCGTCGCCGAATAAGCCCCACCAGCGTCGCCAGCCGCGCCACGCCGGCCGGCGCCGGCTTGGCACGGGCGACATCGGCGATGAGGGTACGCGCCAGAGGCCGCCCCCGAACCTCAGCCGGCGCGATGGCCAGGGCAGGCCCGAGTACTTCTCACGCAAGTCTCAGGCTTCCGCCTCTGGCACCGGGGTGGTGTTGGCGATGAGTTTCTGCAGCACCGTCAGCGCCGCGACGTAGTCCGCGTCATCGATACCTCGATGGATCAGCGACCGAATCTCGGGAGCTGACTGCCCCATCTGGAGACGAGCCGCCTCGCCGGCGTCGGTGAGTCGTAGGTGTCCGTCCTGATCTGCGTGGATCCATCCGCGGCTGAGGAGCACCTCGGCTTCGCTCGCGAGGTCGTCGTCGGGGCGGATGTACTCGGTCATGGCTTGCTGAAGTTGGGAAATGGTCCTGGCTGCGCCGTCATGAGGCGCGAGGTCGTGTGGAGACAGGTGGCGCAGGATCCAGAACTGCGGCTGCGTGAAGCCGCGCTTGGCCTGCTCGTCGCGCGTGAACCGGACGATGGATTCGTACGCCAACCGCGTCCAGTACGCGGCCACCTGGTTGGCGTCGGCCTGCATCGGGGCACCGCTGCTTCCTGGGATCTGCATACGGCTGATGCTGGGCGTTCAAGGAAGGTTGAAGTCAAGAGCGTGTTGCAGCATGTTGGGGACATGACCGTCAGCCCGCAGACCCCGACATCTTTCGTGTTCACCGTCAAAGACGTTGCACACGCGAGCCACGTCGCTCCGTCGGCGGTGCGCTTCTACGAAGAACAAGGTCTGATCGAAGCGCACCGAACCACTGGGAACCAGCGTCGGTTCGACGAGAACGCGGCCTGTCGCATCCGGTTCGCCCGACTCGCTCAGCGGGTCGGGCTGACAGTTCGGGAGATCGCCACCATTTTCCAGGCTCTACCCGAGAAGCCGTCCGCGCCGGACTGGGCGCGGGTCTCCGACTCGCTGGTTGCCGAGGCCGAAGCCCGCGTGGCGCACCTGCGCCACGACCTCGACGCCCTCCAGACCGTCACCACCAGGTGCACTGCCGGAGTCCTACGGTGAGGAACGGTGCGGTCCTCCTGCTACCGGCAGCGGCACGCCGATCGATCAACAACAATCAAGCACACCCTTGGACACGATGCCACGCTCGCCTGGTCGCGCGAGCGTCGGCGCGTTCACGATGACCTACGGGCACCTGCGTATCCCCCGCACGACCTTCTACGACGGCGTCCGCTTCGAGGAGGTGTCGCTCGGCTACCCCCGCGAGTGGCGGCGACGCGGCCCAACGCCGAACCCGGTCCGCACCATCAACCCCACCGACGACGTGCGCCGCCGCGCGTCCGTCGCCGAATAAGCCCCGCCAGCGTCGCCAGCCGCGCCACGCCGGCCGGCGCCGGCATGGCACGGGCAACCTCGGCGATGAGAGTATGCGCCAGAGGCCGCCCCCGAACCTCACCCGGCGCGACACCCGAACCAACTGCGCGCCTAGCGCGCGTGCTGATTGGTTAACCGACCAGGGTGAGCCCTTCGACCATAAACCCCACGGACGACCCGCGTAGGCGTGCGTCCGTCATCGGGTAACGCCCTACTCGACTACGCGCCGGCTGTCCGGAACATCTCATCAATAGCGGAGAATCTGCGCCGAACTTTCGCCGGATCACCCGTGCCCTGCGAGATAGCCGACATGAAGTCGACGTCCGACATGAGGCTGAGGAATTGCTTTTCGACCCGCCGGTAGCGCTTGACAAGGACGGCGATCTCCGGATCACCAAGGGTGGCGAGGTTGACCGCGATGGCCTCGAACAACGCCTTATTGATGGGGAATCGCCGGCTACCGCCCTTGCGATCGACCTTGCGGAAGGCCCAGCCACCGAAGATATCATACGCAGCATTCAAGGCCTTATCGAACTCTTCCCTCAGCACCTGAACCTCTGTCGGGCCCAGCCGATCGAGCGTGCGCATGGCCTTACGCAGGAAAGCGTCGAAATCGTCCTCGCCGTAGGTGAATGGATCCGTTAGCCGGAACGCGAGGAACCGTAGGATCATCTCCCGATCAGCCATCCGGTCGCTGCGCACGCCGTAGCCGGTCGCCTCCTTGAACAACTCGGAGTCCGCCCACTGTCGGAGGATGTCGCGCCCAGCACCCGGCATCAGGGCGTGTCGCAGTTCCTGACGCGTCAGCGGTAGTCCACCGGTATTGAGCCGAGCGAAGATGTTGAACTTGACTTCCTCGGGAGTGTCCCGGCGAATGACATGAACGATCAGCTCGGTCTCCCGCAGCCGCTCCTGGAGCCGGTCGGGCAGGTCGGCGAACGTCGCCTGGTCGTAGTCGTGGCCGAGGTATTCCAGGTCACGCAGGCGCAGAGGTTCGGCACCGATCGCCTCGGGCTCGATGAACTCGGCGATCGTCGTAAGCCGCTGAATGCCGTCGACCATTGCCCAGACCTCGTCATCATTCTCCGCCGCGTAGAAGGTCGGCAGGGGAATCCGCAGCAACAGCGATTCGATGAGGCGGCTCTTCTGTTTGCTTCGCCAGATTCCAGCTTGGCGCTGGAAGTCGGGTTGCAGGTCGACCCGGTGAGTGCGGATGCGGGACAGCAGGAGGTCCACCGTTGTGTTCTTGGTTATTACGTCGATCAGCTCGGGATCGAACGGAGCCCGGATGAAGTGGTCGGAGTCGTGGTCCTCGCCGTCGACGATGTTTTCTTCCTCGACGCCGCTTGAGTGGCCCGAAGAGTCCGGCTCCTCCGTCGCGATCTCGTGGTCAGCCAACTCCTCATCAACCATCTCGGTCGACTCCGTCATCCGTCACCTCTACTCATCGCGTGGCCCCAGTCCCACGGCACACTAGGGGCGTCCTTGAATGAGCGCGACGCTATGTCGGATAACAGACTCGCCTACAGGGAGTCAACAACGTCGAGGAAGGCGAGCCAGCTCTTGCTGCGGGCGAACCAGGGTGGTGCGAGCTGTCCGAGAGCAACGATCCGATCGGCGATCTGCACGCTATCTGCCTCGCAGTAGGTACGGAATGTCGACTTCCTCGCGCCCGCCGGGGTGAGCGCACGTGTCAACTCCTGCTTGGCGTCGCGGATCTGGCCGACGTCCCTGCCCTCGTACGACGAGAGTGGCCGCCACCCTGCGCAGACCTGACGGACCGCTTCGGGGAAGAGGAACCACCAGGTCTCGATCTCCCACGCTGGCACGACCGGATACACCGGCCAGGGCAGCGAGCGAAAAGTTTGCTCGATCTTTCGGCCGACCGCCTCATGGGCCGGCTCGACCTCGTCGGCGTCCTCGTGCATGAGGACAGCGCGGATGGGCGTCGAGACCGCGAAGGCCTTGAGCACGCCCCGGACCTTTTCAGCATGTCTTGGTAGCCGGTCCGGCGGTACATTGCGCACCAGCGCAGGAGGAACTCGCAGCGGCTTCAGACCACCCCGCCCGATGTCGCGACGGAGTGCGGCCACGAGGATGCGGATCGCCTGCCGGTCGTTGTCATCCTCACCGAGTACGACGACAACCGGACGCGGTCGCTGCTTCATTCCAGGCCCCCACCGAGCGCGCCGGAGAACCATAGCTCGCCCAAACCAATCTCACCCCGCAGTTCCCGCTCCATCGCTCGAACGGTGTCGGGGTCGATGGCCGGGATGTGGGACGAGGAGTCCTCGCCCCGCTCGCAGACGATGAGCTCATCTGGCTTGAGCCGGTTGACCAGCGCCGGTGAGTGCGTGGCGATTAGAAACTGCGTCTGGTCAGAGGCTTGTCGCAGCAACTCCACTATGCGGTCCAGGATGTGCGGGTGCAGTCCGTGGTCGATTTCCTCAATGCAAGTGAGCTGCGGTGGCGCCGGGTCATACAGCAGCGCCAGGAGTGCCAGAGCACGAATCGAGCCGAAGGACGCCTCCCGCAACCGGGTGGACCCACGTAGCCCCGCCTCAACCAAATTGAGCACGACTCCGCTACCGGCCCCGCCAATGGGTGTGAACTCCAGGCTCTCCACGCCGGGGATGAAGGCGCGCACGTCACGGTGTAGCTCGGCAAAGCGGTCGGGGTGGTTCCGGGCGAGGTAGAACAAGAACGCGGCGAGATTGCTCGCATCGTCGGACAGCCGGTCGCTGATTTCCTCCTGCGCTGGTTGACGCGCGGCTGCGACATCTACATCGAAAACGCGGAAACTGGCAAATAGGTCGGCGAGAGCTTCCACCCGCTCGCCGCCACGCTCGGGGCTGAGCCGAGGCAGCAGGGACAGGCCTAGCGACTCCTCCCGAACGTTCACGCTGTCCGCGTCGGCACCATGGAACTGGATACGTCCTCCGGTAATACTGATGTGCCGAGCCTCCCCCGTTCCCTCGGTCAGCCAGAAGTCTTCCTTCCGTCGGATGGTCGAGCGACGGGGGTCAACGGGTGACCGGACGGAGGTGAAGGAGAGCGCGTAGGCGTTGGCCCCTTCACCCGTGGGTCCGCTGGTCGTCTCCACCTCGATTCGGACCGGGCTGTTGGCGTCGGGGTCCCCGCGGAAATGAAGCCGTGCGAAACCCCCACGCTTCGCGAGAGCAGGTTCCAGATCGCCCCGAGTAGCGTCGCCGAGGAACGCGATCACGTCGAGCAAGTTCGACTTGCCCGCTCCGTTGGGTCCGACTAGGACGTTCAGCGGAGCGAGGTGAACCTCGACCGCCCGCAGGCTGCGAAAATTCTCCACCGCGAGCCTGCGGAGAAACAGCGAGTGCCGGTCAGTCACGGACGCAGCCTACCGCGTAGATGGAACGCCACACTCCGCCACACCAATCGCGGCTGGCGGGCAAACTTCAGATTGTCCTTCCCGGCTGGACCCGCTGCCTCGTCGGCAGAGTTGATCTTCACCAACCTCGGCTCCATCGTTAGCGAGTGAGGCCGAGGAGCGTCGCCAGTCGTGCCAGGCCGGGCGGTGCCGGCTTCGTACGGGCAAGATCAGCGATGCGAGTACACACCAGAACCGCCCCCGAACCTCAGCCGGCGCGACACTGTCCGCGTCGACCAACGCCAGCGCCGCCCCGCGCAGGTAGGCGCCCTGATACTCGGCCGGCAGCCGCCGCCACACCTCCCGTCGAACGACCGTCACATGCCGGGCCAGTGCGCCGTCGGTGTCACCCCGCTGCGCCGCGAGGAGCACCCGCGCCATCTCCACGGTGACCGGCCCGAAGCTGGTGCCATGCAGGTCGTCGTACCCCCTGAGGTCGGCGGCAACGCCGACGGCCCGGTCGATCAGCTCGGCGGCGCGGCGGTGCTCGCCGCAGCCCGCGGCAGCGAGGGCGGCCTGGACCACCAACGTTCCACCCACCGCCCACGCTCGACGCTGCTCCCGGCGAGGCTGCACGGGCAAGGCCGACCTTGGGAACTGCCACTTTGGACAGTAACGCCGCCATCGTCGCCCGATTCATAGGAAACATACGCCGGACTTCGCGGCAGGATTCCCAACAGTTCTTGATCACGGCATGGAGATGACCGTGGAACTTCAGCAGATCTCCGACCGCGTCAACACACGAACTACCGATGGCGCGATCAGCGCCCTGCCGCTCAGTCACTCCCCGTACACACTGATGGCATCGGCGATGGACGCTCATGGCCGCAGGTAGTCGTCGAGGCGACGTGTTCGGGACTGTTCCGGACAGCTCAGACCCTTCCCCGCATCACCCGTCGCCGGCCAGGCTTACCGCCAGAACACTTACGCGGCGTGGTGCTCGGGAGCACCACGCGCGCGGTTCTACCGCGACTCAGGACGTGTTTTCGGAGGTTGGCACCGGAGGGCAGTTGGCTGCACACACTGACTGACCACGCGGCCGGATTACCGCACCTGCCAACCGCCGTAGCCGGTCCATCCGCCCTTGATGACCCCACCGCCTGAGCATCGACCGTCACCGAAGAAAACGGCACGCTACGGGCCGGATCAGAGCATGACCAACCCGCAGTCCTTACCGCTGTTCCTGGTCTGGAAACTGCGGGGCTCCGATCGCGTTGGGCAGGCCAGCGCGAGTGATGTAGGGAGGCTTTGTGCTGAAGGAGAAATGGGGCCGGCTCCGCCGGTCAGCGGTGGCGATTGGGTTGATCGCCGCACTTGCGACACCGGTCGTGGTTCTGCCAGCCAATCCGGCAAACGCCGCGTCCACAGTGGTGTGTGTCGGCGATGGTGTCAGCGGGCGCCGGGTCCAACTCGTGTACGTCCGCCCGACCGGCGGCACCAACCGCTATCCCGAGATGGATCCGAAAATCCAGGATTGGGCGACGAAGATCGACGCGGCATATCTGGAGGCCGCACAGCGCGGCGGCGGTGTGCGCCACGTCATTTTCGTCCATTCTGTTGCCTGCAACCCGATTGTCGCGTATGTCGAGGTGCCGGCCAGCGAGATCAACAACCCCGAGAAGGTGGCCGCCGCGATGAAGGCTCGCGGCTACAACCGGACTGACCGGATCTACCTCACGTTCTACCAGGGCACCCACGAGTGCGGGTTGGGCTGGAACGACGCCGGTGGCAGCGACAGCCCGAGCTCGGGCAGTCCCTACAACTCCGGGCCCGGCTGGGCGATGATCGACGAGGGCTGCTGGGCCTGGAACAACGCCGGGCACGAACTGCTGCACGCGATGGGCGCGGTCCAGGCGAGCGCACCGCATGCCACCGCGTTCGGTCACTGCTGGGACGACCAGGACATCCTCTGCTACGACGACGGCGGGCTGCCGTCGGGAGGCCTGAAGAACGAGTGCCCGTGCGCGGTCGGCGACATCATCGACTGCAACAATGACGACTACTTCAACTACGCCCCGGCGGCCGGCACCTACTTGGCCAGCCACTGGAACGTCGCCAACAGCTACTACCTGACCGGCTTCGGACCGGGCGCCCCCGTCTACACGGGGACCAAGACGGTCGCCACCGCACGGGCCGGCGCTAATGCCTACGTGACGAAGTACCAGCTTCCGGACGGCCGGTGGACCCTCAAGGCCAAGGTAGTCACCAACACGAGCAGTCCGTTCTACTCCGCCGTCCTCGCCGTACGCACACCCTCCGGGGTGCGCTACATCCCGCCGTCGGGCGTTCCCCGGGGGAGCGCAGAGTACGTGACGGTAGAGGCGAACACCTCCGTTGAGGTCAAGCTGTGCGAGGGCAACGCCGCAGCAAAGGGCGGCTGCACCGCAACCTGGTGGTGACAGTGCCGCCGCCTCGGCGGCCGCAGTCCGGATCCGTCGTCTGGGCGTAAGCCAGGCGGCGACGACACCAGAGAGCACGCCCGTGGCCCGGGTCGACAACGTTCCGGGCCACTGGCGTGCCGCCCGTTCCTGCCACACGCCAGCGTGCCGGCATTCCGGAAAATCGACTCGGTTCCAGCCGCGGGCGCCACGTCTGGGATCCGCCTGTATAACCTGTGCGGATGCCTTCAGCGAAGCAGCTTCTGCTGCTCGTCGGGGCCGCGCTGCTCGCCGTCGTGGGCGCGCTGTTCGGATCCCCCTGGGCGACCGGGGCCGGCGTCGTCGTCGTGCTGAGCGTTCTTGCCGTCCACCCCGCGGTGACCGGTCCCGCGGTGCCTCGGTCGACACGTCTGCTGCTGCAGGGTGGCCTGCTTCTCCTCACCCTCGCGGGCGTCGTGCAGATGTGGGGATGGGCGGCCTCGTCATTCGCCGACGCTCCGCCGAGCGCGAGCGAGCTGATCGCGCTGGTGACCGACCCGGTACGGCAGCGGACGCAGTTCCTGCGACAGCTGGCCGTGGCAAGTTGTCTGATCCTGGCCTGCGCCTGCTTCGGCATCGCTGTCGGGCGGCTGCCGCGGGATCGGCTACGCCGGATCGGCCGGGCCGCGCCGGCCGTGGGCGTGCTCACGCTGGTCACCCTGGCATTCGTCGCCCTCCTCCCGTCGGGGCTGACCGCCCTGCTCGGCTCGTTCACCAATGTGGCCGTGGCGGTGTTGCTCGTGCTCGGGGGGTATGCCTGGGTCGTGAGCCGCGCGGTCCGGCGCCATGGCACCGGCCCGATCGCCGTAATAGGTGCCACGCTGCTGGCCGCGGTGGCCTGGCTCGCGGTGGACGATGCCTTGCGGAGTCGGCCGGAGCCGCGCGGCAGCGACGCCTTCCACCAGCCGGGCGTCAGTGTGTCCGTGGCGGTCGAGACCGGGCCCGACGTTGAGACCGCCGTCGCCGTCGCGGCGCTGCTGCTCGGAGCCGCCCTGACCGTGCTGGCCTGCGCGAGGCTCAGCACGACCCACAGCGAGACGCGCTGAGCCGGATCGGGTGACTGTGCCATCCGCGTTGGCATCGTTGATGACGAGGATGTGGAGCACGTCGAAGAGGCAGTCTCAGCAGAGTGCGCACCGCTGAAGGTCTTTGGGCTTGGCGTTGTCTCACCGCCGCGTGACGGGCGGCCGCTCCACAGTGAGGCATCCGTATCGGTGACCAGCACAAGCGTCGGCCTACGAGAGCGCGGTGGGTGGCGGCCGCCGGTCGGCGTCCGGCGGCCGAATAAGCCCAACCAGCGTCGCCAGCCGCGCCACGCCCGCCGGCGCCGGCTTGGCACGCGCAACCTCAGCGATGAGAGTACGCGCCAGAGGCCGCCCCCGAACCTCGGCCGGCGCGACACTGTCCGCGTCGACCAGGGCCCGCGCCGCCCCACGCAGGTCACCGGCATGCAGGTACACCCGCGCGGCGTCGAGCAGGTAGGCACCCCGACACTCGGCCGGCAACCGCCGCCACCCCTCCCGCCGAACGACGCTCACATGCCGTGTCAGTGCGCCGTCGACGTCACCCCGCTGCGCCGCGACGAGCACCCGCGCCATCTCCACGGCGACCGTCCCGAAGTTGGTGCCGTGCGGTTCGTCGTACCCCCGGAGGTTGGCGGCAGTGCCCGCAGCCCGGTCGATCAGCTCGGTGGCCCGGCGGTGCTCGCCGCAGCCGGCGGCCGCGAGGGCGGCCTGGACCAGCAGGGTCCCACCCACCGCCCACCCACGACGGTCGCCCGGCCCCGCGTGCTCGCCCGGTCCGCGGTGATCAAGAGGTTTGCGTCGACTTTGATCTCCAAACGTGCCGCAAACCTCTTGATCACCGGGGCGGAGTGTCGGTGGCAGAGTTCGGTTGGCCGCTGCGAGGGTCGCCGACAGGGCGAGTCGGTCGCGGCCCGACGCGCGTAGGGCCTGGGCGACCGCGACTGCCGCTGTTGCCGCCAGGACTGGGTCGTCTTGGGCAGCGCCCATGGCCCGGTCGGCGGCGAGCCAGGCGAGGTCAGCCTCGCCGAGTTTGATCAGCAGCAGCGCGGTGATCCGGTACGCCTGTACCAGCACCTCCGGCGACCGCGCGCCCTGGGCGGCGTCGAGCAGGCTCGGCACCGCCCGCACCAACTGCGGGTAGTGCGCGTGCTGGTACGTCAACCAGGCATGCCCGACCTGCCGCCTCAGCTCGTGCAGGTGTGGTGAGGTCGGCGGGGTGTCATAGCGGGCGAGCGCGGCCCGGATGTCGTCCACGCCGTCCGGGGTGCTCGCCGGGGTGCTGGACGGTTGGCCGAGCAGCACCTCCGGGTCGACCCGCAGGACGCGGGAGAGTTCCTGGATGACCGAGTACCGGTCCAGGGGGCGGACGCCGCGTTCGATCTTGTCGACCCAGCTCTTCGACCTGCGCAGGCGGTCGGCCAGCATCTGCTGGGTCATCGAGCGCCGCACCCGCCAGCCGGCCACGCGTCGGCCGATGGGGAGGTCATCGCTGCTCACGCCGCCACCGCCGGTCGGGGACCGCACGGGTCGTGTCGTCCACGGGTACGCGTTCCGCCTCGGCCTGGGCCAGGATGCGCTGCTTGGCAGCCTCCCGCTCGGCCGCCTCAGCCTGTTCACCCTTGCTCGCCGTCTCGTCGTCGAGCCCATGGTGCGTGCCGCTCATTCCCCCACCTCACGGGTCGGGGCGCGACGTGCACATGACGGAGTTGGCCGCCGCGCCCGGCTCGCCGCGCCCGATCGGGCGACCACTCAGCGATGCCTAGGTGACAGCCTGTGACGATCATTGATTGCGATCCAGACGGATCGCGTCCGCTACTGTCCTTCGAGGTGTCCGCCTGGATCGGCGGACAGGCCAGCGGACAGCTCTAGGAACTCGTCAGCAGCGCTCGTTCTGACCTCGACAGCGGCGATCATGTGACGCAGCTCGGCCACACGGTCGACGGCACGTTGCGACCGCGCCGACCGCGCCAGAGCCACGGAACGTCCGGCCACGGCGATGGCCTGCTCAACCTCTCCGGCCTGCAGCAGCGCCTGGGTGAGCCAACCGAGATACAAGGAGGTCTCGCGGGGCGAATCGTCGCCGTAGCGACGGACGGCGTCTTCCAAGATGGGTACCGCTCTGAGCGGTCGGCGCAATTCAGTCCACACACGCCCCGCCATTACCTGAACCTCATCCTGGGTCAGCCAGTACGCCCAGGGAGGCGCATCGCCCAGGTCGACGTGCTGATAGATCTCAGCGACATTGCCCAGGGCCCGCTCGGCGAGACTCGCCTCGCCCACGCGTGCGTGGGCCCAGGCAACGCGCTCAAGCAGCAGAGCTTGGCCGGTGGCCTCGGCCGCGTGCTTGCCACCCACGTAGGCCGATCGAGCCAACGTGGCCGCCTCGCGTCGGTCGCCAAGATTCGCCTCAAGGTAGGAGAGGCTACTGAGACAGTTGGCCGCACTCGCAGCGTCGCCGCCAGTGTGTGCTGCGCGCATCCCGGTCAGGTAATAATGGCGAGCCTCAGCGACCCGGCCAGAATCCTCGGCGACGAATCCCGCCAACTGACACAGATCGGCGATGACGACGAGCAGCCGCCGACTCACGGCTTCTCGATAGCTACCCTCGCGAAGCAGGTCGGCGGTGGCGGCCAACTCGGCAGAAACCATCGCGTAGGTCTCGGCACCACCCACGTGGTCGTCCAGCCGTCGGAGCTGACGAACCCGGTCCTCGATCCGAGCCACCGTCTCGTCCCCGACCCGGCGGCCCGCGCTCAGCTCATACCGCTGAGGTGGCTCAGTGATCAACCACTGATGGGCCAGCGCGGCAGCGTTCTCGGTCGTGGGCGTCTGCGTTACGAGCAGTCCGGCGAGCCGTTCCGCGTCGCACCGCAAAGATTGCGCCCCACCGCTGGCCGTGCGCTCCTCGTCGACACCAGGGACCGGAGCGAGCGCGACCAGCGTCCCGCCCGCCGCCAAGGCAGTGTCCAGGCGCTGAGCAGTGTTCAGGGCCGGCATCTTCCGACCGCAAGCCAGGTCATGCAGGTAGCTCTTGCTGTAGAAGGTCTGGCGCGCCAACGCGCGATAGCTGATCCCACGATTCGTGATCAAAGCGCGGAGCCGTTCGGCGAAAGACGAGGCGGACTCCGGCATCATTGCTCCCTACGGATTACAGGCTGGGCCGACCTTGGTAACTGCCACTTCGGACAGTACCGCCGCCATCGTCGCCCGAGCTATAGCCAAACGCACACGGCCTTCCCAGCAGGATTGACATCAGTTTGATCACGCCTTCAGTCAGCGCCGCGACCGTCACATCGGATGAGCGGAAATGCGATGCTGAGTCCTGCGTATGGCGCCTAGGAGCATAGGCTCAGCCTTCTGCCAGAACCGAGTCACCACGTCATCCGGCCCATAGCGCTGCCGGATCTCTGCCAGCCTCTCATCGACGCTGAGATCCTGGCCGTCCGGCCCAGTCGTCATGTCCGCGTACCAGAGAGCATCCGAAGTGGCTGACTCCTCACGCGGGAACTCGCTAACCAGAGCCTGCCGCAGACCACGCTCCTCTGCTTCGTAAACAGCGCAGGAGTGATGGGCGACCAGAGCAGCGACGCGACCTGCGAAGCCGTGACGCTGAAGCCACCGCCCGCCGTCCAATGCGTGGAAGCCCGTGTCGGCGACGTCAGGGGCGTACCCGATGTCATGCAGCCACGCCGCCGCCGACAGCAACTCCGCATCGTCCCCGACCAGGTGCGCAAGCTGCTTGGCTTTGGCCGCCACCGCCTGCACGTGCAGCCAGCGTCGGGGTATCGCGTTTCTCAGATGACGTTGTGAGGTTGCCGCGGCCAGTTGGGAGGGAGGACCCACGCGCGAATTCTAAAGCCCGAGCCCAGCTAGAACCGGCCGCCAGCGCCACCGAGGCGACTTGGAGGGAGCCCCCCACCTGGTACCCAAACCTGCCTTCCTTTCACGACGCCGCAGCGGCGTTCATCACCAACCCGGAGGTCGACGTGCTGCGCGCCGAACCGAACTACCGCGACCACTGGGCCTTCTCCGGTGGTTAGGGCTACGTCGATGAGGGCGAATACCCGCACGACGCCTGCGCCCGCGAATTCCGAGAAAGGATTCCGGCGAGGCGCTCGCCTACGGCTCGGTAGACAGCTCGCCAGCCCTCTGCTGGCTGGCCCGAACATCGAGCGGTCGGGTCGGTGGCTGCACTTCAGCGCTGTGCGACGAGGACGACTGCAACGGCGATTGCGGAACTAGACCTACACCTGTTGGCTGCGGCGATGCGTATGCCGGAAAGCTGACGGGCGGCAGCGAGAGCTCTAACCGCGCGGCGGCCAAGAAGGCGTGTTCAGCTGTCCATACCTTCTTGATGCGCTCCTGCGCGATGTCGCCCACGCCAGTTGACGCGCTTGCTGGACTGCTTGAGCGAGCGCGTCCAAGGTCTCCTGAGACTGAGCGACGAGGCGCACCTTGGTCTTGGCGGCTTCCATTCGTTCTTTATAATCGGTGCCTTCGTTATCAAATATCGGCATTAAGTGCCCCGGCGAGTACGCGTCCGGCACGGCGTCTATCTTGGCACTCGGGTTCAAGGCAAAGGCAATGTAGGAGCGAAAGGCTGACAGGAAGTCGTCGAAGGCGCTAAGCCGGATATCACGCCAATGGCGAAGGTGATCTCGATCCCAGTGTCTGCGTTGAGCCCGGTGGAGAGGTAGCCGCCAAGGGCTACGGATAGCAGGGCCACAAGAGCGGTCAAGCCGTTCGCTAGAAGATCCACCATGCGTCACCTTCCGCCTACCTTGCGCTCAAAGCTATTCGCGGCGTCAAGCGCTGCGGGGCTCGTGCGGTGACCACCTGGCTGGAAAGATGGGCGGATGGGGTCGAGGCTGCGCATGCTCCACATCGACGGTCGGAGTTCACCTGGCACGCCGACATGCGGTCCGCATATGGCCCGGACGGTCGTCTTTACCGCTGCATAAGGCTTCGCGTGTGGGGTGCTGGAGAGACCGGGCGCGCCCTACAGGTCGACTTGGCCGAGCGGCCCACCGTTGCCTCTAACGGTAGGTACGTCCAGACGGACGTGCACGACAGCGGGGAGACGTATCCCTACCCGACAGCCGAGGATGTACGCGATCTTGTCCACTTCGCCCTCGGCGCTGGATGGACGCCGCAGGCGTTGGGGGGTGGGACGTTCAGAATCGCGCCACCGGCCGAACTTGAGCTACCGCGATTTGTCATCACCGAGCTTGTGTCAAACATCGACCAGCACCGTTAGATCCTGGGTGCTCGACGGGAGGGGCGGCCGCCGGTCGGCGTCCGGCGGCCGCCCCACGTCCGGTCAGCTCGCGTACACCTCCAGTGCCGCCAGCTGCCCGGCCGGCCAGCCGGTGTTACCGGTAACGGTGATCCGCACATAACGAGCCTGCGCGGCACTGAACGTCAGCGACACCGAGTTGCCCGTCGAAGGATCGAACGTCCGCCCCGCCGCCCCAACGAGCGTCCCGAAGCTCGAACCGTCCGTGCTGCCGGCAACGGCGACCGTCTGCGTCCGAGCACCCCAGGCCGACGACGGCGGCAGCTTCAGCACCACCCGGCCGACCGTGCGCGCAGCGCCCAGGTCGACCTGCACCCACTGCGGGAAGGCGTTGTTGGCGCTCTCCCAGTAGCTGTTCGCGTCGCCGTCGACCACGTTGCCCGAGCTGTAGCTCTGCACGTGGCTGCTCTCCGAGGTGGACCGGCCGCGGGCCAGGTCGGAGTTGGCGGCGGCGTCGGTGGTCACGGTGACGGCGTTCGACGCGGCAGAGGTGTTGCCGCCGGCATCGCGCGCCACGACCGTGAAGGTGTACGAGGTGGACGCTGCCAGGCCGCTCACGGTCGCCGTGGTGCCCGTGACCGTGGCGACGACCGTGCCGCCCTGGCGTACCTGGTAACCGGTCACCCCCTTGTCGTCGGTCGACGCCGTCCAGGCCAGGGACACGCTGCTCGACGTCTTGGCGGTCACCGCAAGATTGCTCGGGGCGGTCGGTGGGTTGTCCGTGGTGCTGCTGGCGCCGTACACCTCGACCTTGGCGAGCTGGCCCGCCGGCCAGCCGGTGTTGCCGGCGATGCTCAGCCGGACGTAGCGGGCCGTGGTGGTCGTCAGCGTGCGGCTGACGGTGTTGCCGGTCGCCGGGTCGAAGGCGAACGCCGAGGCCCCGGCGATGGTCGAGAAGGAGCTGCCGTCGACGCTGCCCTGCACGGTGATGGTCTGGGTACGTGCGCCCCAGCCGGCGGGGAGCCGCACCACGAGGCGGCTGACCTGCTGGCTGGCGCCCAGGTCGACCTGCCACCAGTGCGGGAAGGAGCCGCCGCCGCTCTCCCAGTAGCTGCCGGCGTCCGAGTCCACCGCGTTCGCGGCCACGAAGGAGCCGTTCTGGCTGCTGGCCGAGGTGGATCGGCCGGCCGCAAGGTCGCCGCTGGTCGGGGGCGGGGTGCCGACCATGGGCGGGGTGGGTCGGGTCGCGGTGAGGGCGAGCTGTCCCTTGAGCATCCGGCCGCCGTCGGCGGTGATCCGCAGGTAGTAGTCGGCGGAGCAGGCGACGCCATCTTCGTCCAGGGCGCGGATGTTCGCGCCGGCCGGGGTGGTCGCCTGTGTCTCGGACGTCTTGGCGATCTGGTTGCCCTCGTTGTACTCGTCGAACATGGACACGTAGAGGCCCTGGGAGCCGAGCCGGACCATGTTGTAGATGTGCCGCCAGTAGAAGTCGCCGTGGCGGCGGTGCCCACCGGCCAGGTCGCCGGGCATCACGCAGGGCAGGTAGTCGATGCCGCGCGCCGCGCAGTCGGCCATGTCGCCGATGTTGACGTTGTTGTAGTACGAGTCGAGGCCTTCGAGGGTGTCCGTCCGGTAGACCATCCACGGCGAGATCGCGTTGAAGGCGTGGTAGACGTCGAGGAAGCCGGCGCGGGAGTCCTCGACTCCCTGCCGCCACCAGGTGGGCACGCCGCCGATGACGTAGCAGCCCTGCGCCTTGAACCAGTTGATGACCTCCAGGCACGGCCCGGGGGTGAAGGGTCGGCTGGGCTCGCTGAAGCCGAAACCCCAGATGCAGACGACCGGCTTGCCGTTCTGGCGGGCGTACGCGCTGGACGCGGTGTGCGTCGACATCTTGTTCAGCCAGTCGGTCTTGATGTCCGTCTGCATGGTGAGCCAGTCGGTGACGTCGTACATGATGTAGAACTTGCGGTTGTAGCGCTCGGCCGCCGAGCGGACCCTGAGCGTCATGGCGTCGCGGGTCGGCCCCTCGTCGCCCGTCGGGTTGAAGCGTTGCAGGGCGGCGGTGTCGCAGCCGTACTCCTGCATCCAGCGGAAGTGGGTATCCACGGTCTGCTGGTCGTAGGAGGAGAAGAGGGTGGCCGGCGAGCCGTTGCCCAGGTTCGGGTACGCGGTGGGATAGCTGCGCGTGTACTCGCGCATGTCCGGCCAGGACACGATTGTGGTGTTGCTGGGCGACGGCGGCTGGAACCGGTCGCGGCTCCAGTGCCACCAGCCGCCGATCGGCGCGGAGTCGCCGGGTGCGCTGAACCAGCCCTGGTAGCCGACGGTGACCTTGCCGACCACGTCGCCGGGAGGGCTGGCGGCCTGGGCGGGGCTGGCGAGGAGCTTCGTGGTGGAGGCGGCGGCGAGGGCGGAGCCCGCCAACACGGACGTGACGAACCTGCGGCGGGTTACCGCCATGACGACCACTCCTTCGGGACGGAAGGCATTGACGGCCATCGTGGCAGCATCGAATGCCACCCCGCAAGAGTACGACTGATCGATGAAATTTTGAGCCAGCCCGGCGGAAGGGTCGGAGGGCGCGCGACGGCGCGGCCACCCGGAGCCGGGTTCAGGGCTGCTCCGGCTGCGGTCGGAGCCCGTCCAGGATCACCGCGAGATAGGCCTCGGAGAGACTTTGTGAGGCGGACGCCGACCGCGCGATCGCGTAGGTCAACTCGTTGATCAGCACGGCGACGACAGCCACGTCGAGGTCGGTACGGATCACCCCCTCGTCGCGGGCCCTGGTGATCAGATCGAGTCCGACCCCGTCGAGGGCCGCCCGCTGCGCGGCGGTGGCGGGCAACTCCATCACCCCGAGCCGCTCGCCCATGACCCAGTGAGCGGACTGGAACGCCATCGCCTCGACCAGGAACCCGCGAAGAGCCTGCTCGGCGTCCGGCTCGGACAGCGCGGCCCGACCTCGTCGGATGAGCGGTTCGAGCAGGTCGGCCACGGCGGCGTCGACGAGCGCCTCCTTGCTGCCGAAGGTGCGAACGACGGTGGCGGCACCGACGCCCGCCCGCCGCGAGATCACGGTGACGGTGATGGCGTTGCCCCCCTCGGCGAGGAGCGCCTTGGTCGCCTCCAGCACGAGGTGGCGGTTGCGGACGGCGTCCGTCCTACGTCGAGGCACACCGCTCTCGGAAGGGGTTGACATCTGAAACGTCCATTCCATATCGTCAAGTGGAACGAGCATTTCACTTAGCCTACGAGACCCGCCCGGACGGCGCAAACCCGTCCGCGTACCCCTCCACAGCCCAGAGAGCAGGAGCCGATGAACCGGCGGATTCTCATCTCCGGCGCCAGTATCGCCGGGCCGGCCCTCGCGTTCTGGTTGGCCCGGATCGGGTTCTCTCCCACCGTGGTCGAGCGTGCGCCCCGGCTGCGCGAGGGCGGCAACGGCGTCGACGTACGCGGGCAGGCCGTACACGTCGCCGAGCGGATGGGCATCCTGCCGCTGGTCCGCGCGGCGGCGGCGGACGTCGTCGGCCTGTCGTTCGTGGACGGGGCCAACCGGAGTGTGGCGCGCCTCGACCTGCGGGCCATCCAACGTCGAGCCGGCGACGCCGATGTCGAGATCATGCGGGGCGACCTTGCCGCGATCCTGCACGAGGCGACGAGGAACGACGTCGAGTACGTCTTCGACGACTCCATCCGGCGGATGGACCAGGACGACGACGGAGTCACGGTCACCTTCGAGCGCGGGCCGACCCGGCGCTTCGACCTGGTGGTGGGCGCCGACGGCACCCACTCCACCGTGCGGCGTCTGGCCTTCGGCCCGGAGTCGGGATTCCTCACCTACCTGGGCCACCACTTCGCATTCGCCGAGGCCGACCCCGGGCTGGGCGAGAAGCGGTGGGTGACGCTCTACAACCTGCCGGGCCGGGCCGTCTCGATCTACCGCTCCGGCAACCATCCCGGCGCGAAGGTCCACTTCATGTTCCGCAGCAGGCCCCTGACGTACGACCACCGGGACGTCGAGCGGCAGAAGCGGCTGCTGCACGAGGCGTTCGCGGATGCGCTCTGGCTCGTACCGGAGTTGCTGGCGGGGGCACTCGCCGATCCCGACTTCTACTTCGATTCGCTGAGCCAGGTGCGGATGCCGTCGTGGTCGTCGGGGCGGGTGGTGCTCGCCGGGGACGCCGCCCACTGCGCGTCACCGGCGGCGGGTGCCGGGGCGACGCTGTCGCTCGTCGGCGCCTACCGCCTCGCCGGAGAACTCTCGTCGGCCGCCGGGGATCATCGGGTCGCGTTTCACCGGTACGAGCAGGGCTATCGCAAGACGGTGGAGCGGCATCAGTCGAACCTGTTTCTCGGCCTGCTCGCCCCGAAAAGCCGCCCCGGCATCTGGGCGCGCAACACGATGGCCCGACTGCCGATCCTTGGCGCCCTGGCGGGGGTGGAAGGTCGCCTACAGCCCCGGACCCCGGCGCTGCCGGACTACGGGCCGGCTGCGGGCTCGCCCCGGACCTGACAACGACCCTCGGCCTGCCGCGACGCACCGACGGGGGCCGGAAGCGCCTCGGCTCCGGCCCCCGTCGGGACGCTACGAAGCCGGGTACTGCGCGAGGTAGACCGGCACGCCGACCTTCGTCATGTCGGCCGCATCGCCGACGCCGTTGACGACGTGGTCGATCGTGCCGGCGCTCAGGTTGACGGTCATGATGTGGTGCAGCCGCACACCCGGCCGGTTCGGCACCTCGAACCCGTTCTCGGTGTGGATCGACGGGTTGTTCTGGTTGAACACGTACACCCCGCCGCCGTAGAGGTCGTGGTGGCGTACCCGGTCGCCGACCTTGTAGCCGGCGTAGCCCTCGACCGGGCCGTTCATCCAGTCGGCCTGCGTCGGCGGGTCGTACGGCAGCTCGTTCTGGTAGAGGACCGTGGTGCCGTGCTCGCCGTTCCAGACGGTGTTGTAGCGCTGGAAGTGCTCGACGAACAGCCCGGTGGCGGTCACGTGGTCGCCGTTGATGACCGCGCCGTACCGACCGGTGTTGGTGCGCCACCGGTCGGTGTCACCGTTGACGCCCTCGGTGAAGCCCTCGACGCCGTGGTCGCCGCGCCACACCCAGGTGTGGTCGATGAGCACGTTGTCGCTGTTGACCTCCAGCGCGGTGTTCGTCCGGCCGATGTGCGGGCCGCCGACCCGGAAGTACACGTCGGACAACGTGGTGGGGTTGGCCGCGCTGCTGGCGTCGTGGCCGTGCTGCCGGCCCACCCGCAGCAGCACCGGCGACTCGACCGTGCCGGCGTCGATCGTGACGCCCGCGACGATGACACCGGGCACTCCGGCGACGTCCAGCGGGACCGCGCCGTTCACGGCCGTGAGGGTGGCGTGGCCGATGCCGAGCACCACCGTGTTGGCCCGCCGGATCTCGATGCTGCGGGCGATGTCGTAGACGCCGGGGGTGAGCAGCAGGTGCTTGCCGCGCGCGAGCTGCGCGTTGATCAATCGGACCGGGTCGGACGGCTTCGCGATGAAGAAGTCGTCGATGCCGATGGTCCGTCCGGGGGTCATGCCGTTCGCCCACGAGATGCCCCGGCTGTCGCGCTGCGCCGCCGGCACCCGCACGTTGTAGTGGCCTTTGGCGTCCACGAACAGGTACGGCTTCTCCCGGCTTACCGGGGTCGTGTCGAGGGTGGTGTACGGCGGGTCGGGGAAGGTCGCGTCGTCCGGGGCGCCCTCGACGCCCGCGAACACCTGGTTCCACACCGCGTTGGACCACCCGGCGACCTCGCTGTTGCGGGTGAGCCACTGCTGCTGCGAGCCGTTGGTGGTGGCCGGTAGCCGGGAGTCGGCGATGAAGCCGCCGCTGGCGTACTGCGGGCCGGCCGTGCAGTAGTCCATCAGGGACAATCCGCCGCCGGTGATGTTGAGCCGGCGCATCGAGACCGCCTGGGACACCGCCCAGAAGTTCGCCGTCGAGCGGCAGCCGTCCTGGCCGGCGGCGTTGACGGTGAGCGACAGGTTCGACAGGGTGCGCCAGAAGTTGACAAGCGCGAGGCAGTTGCCGGTGCCGCCGTCGGCGAGGCAACGGTTGTAGACCTCGATCTTGCCGTTGACGGCGACGTCGGTCGGGGACGCGCCGAGGCCGGCGACCTCGGTGTAGTAGCCGACCTTCGTCTGCAACGGCTGCTCGGCCGTGCCGTAGCTGCCCGGCGTGAAGAGGTACGCGTGCCGCTCGGTGCCCATCTCGTTGTCGACCTGGCGGGCGTGCGCGGCGTCGAGGGTCTGCTGGATCTCCCCGACCGGCATGGACGGGTCGAAGATGGTCACGTTCGGCCCGAAATCGGGTGCGCTGTGCGTCGGGCGGCCGGCGCTGGCCGCGGTGCCGCTCACGGTGACGGCGGCGGTCACCAGCAGGGCAAGGGTGAAGGTACGTCGGGACGGGCTCGTCATGTGGTTCGTCCTATCGACTGGGCGGACCATGGGCGCGCTCGACAGTGAGAGCGCTCTCTGACCCCGTTTCTACCCGCTCGACGCCCCGTACGCCATCGCCCCGGCCACCTCGCCCGCGATCTTGCACTTTGTGTCGACGATTCGCGCCCTTGGATGGGTTATGTCGCCACCGAAAGTGCAAGATCGCGGAGCGGAGCGGGGGTGGGCCTGCGGGGCGGAGGCCCGGTGGGGGTCAGCCCAGGGTCAGGGGGCGCAGGCCCAGGTGGTCCAGGGCGCGGCGGTCGTTGGCGGTGGCGGGGGCGCGTCCGGTCGCCTTGCGGAGGAGGGTGATCGGGTCTCCGGTGGCGTCGACCGCGACCCGCCACTGTGGGCCGAAGAGCAGGCGCAGCAGGTGTTCGGTGGCGGCCGGGGTGAGCCACGGCTCGCGGGGTAGCGCGTCGGCGACGTCGAGGCCGTGCAGGACCACCTCGACCAGGCGGGTGGTCAGGAAGTCCGACAGCAGCATGGCGTCGCCGTGCCGGGTCCGGACCACCCGGCCGGCGGGCTCGTCGCGGCACACCTCGACCACGGCCCGCCCGGTGTCCGCGAGATCCCGCACGAGTGTCGCCGCGTCCGGGTCGGCCGCGCGGCGCTGCGCCGTCCGTACCCGCTCGTCGTTCGTGTCGTCGCTGAACCGCCCGTCCGCGCGGTAGTACTGCGCCGCCGTGGTCCCGGCCCGCCCGGGAGCGGGCGCCGCCACCATGTCCGGCACCCGCGAGAGTACGACGATGACGTGCCCCACCACGTCGCGTACCCGCCACGGATCGCAGCGCGAAGGCCGCTCCCACTCCGGCGGCGGCACCTCGACCAGGGCACCGGTGAACGCGTCGATCTCGCGGCCCAGAACGGACAGGACATGGTCAGTCATCGTCCACCATTCTGCCACCGACGGGTCCGGCCGCCCGCCGGTACTCGATCGTCGCGGCGACCCGGTCGGCAGTGGTGACGTCCACCTCGCGTTCCGTGATCCACAGGGCCAGGTCCAGCCCGGCGGAGAGCGCGCCCGCGGTGATGCGGTCCCCGTCGTCGACCACCCGCTCGTCGAGGACGGTGACCCCGTACGCCCGCAACTCCTCGTACGCGTTGCGGTTGGTGGTCGCTCGCCGTCCGGTGAGCAGCCCGGCGGCGGCGAGCAGGAGGCTGCCCGTGCACACCGACGCCAGCCAGCGCGTCGCGGGTGCCAGCGCGGCCAGTCGGGCAGGCAGCACCCCGTGCTGCGCCTGCGCCCACGACCCCGCGGCGGCCCGGTTCAGCCAACCCCCACCCGGTACGACGATGCCGTCGGCCGGCCCGAGCACCGTCGGCACGTGCAGGGTCACCCCCCGCATGCTGCGTACCGGCCCTGGCCGCTCGACCGCGACCATCTCGACGGCGAATCCCGCCATCGCCAGCACCTCGAAGGGACCGAACACGTCAAGTTCGTCGAAGCCGTCGAAGACCACGATCTGTATCCGCACCCGGCCAGGATCTCGTCCGGCCGCCGGCTCTGACGAGTGGCATTCTTGCCACTGTGCACAAGCAATCCGCCACGCACCGGGTCGCCGTCCTCGCCCTGCCGCCCGTCGTCGCCTTCGACCTGACCATCGCGACACACGTCTTCGGACACGAGGGCCAGGGCCGGTACGCGACCACCATCTGCGCCCCGGATATCGGCGGGCTGCCGACCACCACGGCCGGCCTCGGCATGAGCGTCGAGGCCGACCTTGAGGCCCTGCGCGACGCGGACACCGTCATCGTGCCCGGCTTCCGGCGCGGACCCGCGCCGGCCCGAGCGCTCGACGCCCTGGTCGCCGCCTACGACCGGGGTGCCCGGGTGGCGTCGATCTGCACCGGCGCGTTCGCGCTGGCCCAGGCCGGGCTGCTCGACGGCCGGCGGGCCACCACCCACTGGGTCCACGCCGAGGCGCTGGCCCGGGAGCACCCCACGGTCACCGTCGACGCGAACGCGCTGTACGTCGACGAGGGACAGGTGCTGACCAGCGCAGGGCTGGCCGCCGGCCTCGACCTGTGCCTCTACCTGGTCGGCCGGGACCACGGCCAGGCGGCGGCCATCGAGCGCGCCCGGGTCATGGTCACTCCGCTGCACCGGGCCGGCGGGCAGGCGCAGTTCATTCCGCTGCAACCCACCGACGACACCGCCCTGGCCGTGGTCACCGAATGGGCGACCGCCCACCTGCACCTGCCGCTGACCGTCGCGGACCTGGCCCGACGCGGCCACCAGTCCACCCGTACGCTGCACCGCGCCTTCCGGCACCGCTTCGGCATGAGCCCGCAGGCGTGGCTCACGCAGCAGCGCCTACGCGCCGCGTGTGGCCTGCTCGAAGACGGCACGGTCACCGTCGACGAGGTCGCCCGCCGAACCGGCCTGGGCACCGCCACCAACCTGCGGGCCCACTTCCGCCGCGCCTTCGCCGCCACCCCCACCGCCTACCGCCGAGCCTTCAACCCCTGACCCCACCCACCCCTCCCGCCCCCGCCCCCGCCCCGCCGATCATGTAGTTGTGGTGGTGTGCAAAAGGGACTTTGATGGCTAAGGTGGCCACCACAAGTCCATGATCGACGCCGCAGAGCCCGGGCTGCGGGGCGGGTGGGTCACCGGGCCGGCACCGGGTCGTCGAGGAACTCGTCGATCATGGGGGCCAGCCAGTCGGCGCGGTGCGGGATCGTGGTGTGGGTGGTGCCGGGGAGGATGGCCAGGCGGCAGGACGGTAGGCCGGTCAGGTCGCCGGGCACCGCGCCGCCGAGCAGGCGGAACATCCGTACCGCGTGTTCGGGCTGGACGATGTCCGCGTCGGCCAGCACGAGCATGGTCGGTACGGCCAGGGCCGCGATCTGCTCGGGCGTCCACCGGGGCAGGTTCGCGTCCAGCACCTTCATCTTGGTGACCAGGTTGGCCCAGCCGGCCGGGTCCGGGGCGGTCCGCAGGTATTCGTCGTGGAACTCCGAACCGTGCAGGTGCTCCGGTCGCAGGTCCTGGATGCCGTCGAGCAGCCCGGGGTGCAGGCCCGCGTCGTCGAAGCTCACCGAGGCGAGCACCAGCCGCCCCACCCGGTCGGCGTGGTGGGTGCCGAGGCGCAGCGCCACCGCCGCGCCCATGCTCCACCCGTACACGTCGGCCTGGTCGACGCCGAGGCGGTCGAGCAGCTCGACCACGTCGGCGGCGAAGTGCTCGACGGTCAGTGGACGGTCGACGTCCGGGGTGTGGCCGTGCGCCTGCAACTCCACGGCGATCACCCGCCGGGACCGGGCGAGCAGCGGCAGGATCGTGCCGAACGAGGTGCCGATGCCGGAGAGCGCGCCGTGGATGAGCAGCAGTGGCCGGCCCTCGCCGGTGCCGTGAGTCTCGTGGTAGATGTCCATGCCCACACGGTGCGCCGGCCCGCTTACGGTCCGCTTCAGGTCGGCTTACCGGCGTTCGGAACTGTGCCGAACCCTTCGGTCCGACCGGGGACGTCGATACAGGCCATAAGATGACCGCCGTGCAGTTCGGGGTGCTCGGGCCGCTCGCCGTCACCACGGACGCCGGCGAGCCGGTGGTGGTGCCCGGCGCCAAGGTCCGCGTCCTCCTGGCCGACCTGCTCACCAACCGCAACCAGGTCGTCTCCGCCGACCGGCTCATCGACGACCTGTGGGGTGACGACTCCCCCGCCAACCCCACCGGGGCGCTCCAGGTGCGGGTGTCGCAGCTACGAAAGGCGCTCAACGACGCCGAGCCGGGTGCCCGCGACCTGGTCGAGTCCCGCGCCCCCGGCTACCTGTTGCGGGCCGGGACGGTCGACGCTGACCGGTTCGCCGAACTGGCCCGGCACACCGACGTCGGCCGGCTGACCGAGGCGCTGGCGCTGTGGCGGGGCGAGGCGTACGCCGACGTGGCCGACGCTGAGTTCGTCCGCGCCGAGGCGACCCGACTCGCCGAGCAGCGTCTCGCCGTGCACGAGCGGTTGGCCGAGGCGCGGGTGGCCCGGGGCGAGCACGACCTGGCCGCCGCCGACCTGGCCGAGCTGGTGGCCCGCAATCCCCTGCACGAGGGGCTGCGGGCGGTGCAGCTCCGCGCGCTGTACGCGGCCGGTCGCCAGTCCGAGGCGCTGGACAGCTACGCCGAGCTGCGGGACCGGCTCGCCGACGAGCTGGGCCTCGACCCGAGCCCCGAACTGGTCGCCCTGCACCGCCGCATCCTCGAACAGGACGCCGGTCTGAGCGCGCCGCCGAAGGCCGCGATCATCCGCAACAGCCTGCCGGCGCAGCTCGACGAGCTGGTCGGCCGGGCCGAGGCGTTGACCGAGCTGCGTGCCCTGTTGCCCGGGCAGCGCCTGGTCACGCTGGTCGGGCCGGGTGGTGTCGGCAAGACCCGGCTGGCCACCGAGGCCGCCCGTACCCAGTCTCCGCCGGACGGCGTGCTGCTGGTCGAGCTGGCGCCGCTGCCGGCGGGCGACCCGGGCGTCGCCGAGCAGGTGCTCGGCGCGCTGGACGTTCGCGAGGCCGCCGGCGCCAGCCTGTCCCCCACCGACCGGCTCGTCACGGCGCTGCGCCAACGGCACCTGCTGCTGGTGCTGGACAACTGCGAACACGTCGTCGAGCCGGTCGCCGCGCTGGTCGCCCGGCTGCTGCGTGACGCGCCCGGCGTGCACGTGCTCGCCACCAGCCGGGAGCCCCTCGGTCTGACCGGCGAACTGCTCTGGGACGTACCCCCGTTGTCGTTGCCGCCGTCGGACGGTGACCCGGACGCGGTCCGGCGCTCGCCGGCGGCCCGGTTGTTCGCCGCCCGCGCCGCCGCCCAGCAGCGCGGTTTCCGCCTCGACGAGCGCACCGCGCCGGCCGTCGCCCAGCTCTGCCGTCGTCTGGACGGTCTGCCGCTGGCCCTGGAACTGGCCGCGACCCGGGTGCGCGCCCTTGGCGTGCAGGGCGTGGTGGAACGCCTCGACGACCGGTTCCGGCTGCTCAGCACCCCGCAACGCGACGTGCCGCCGCGCCAGCGGACGCTGACCGCGGTGATCGGTTGGAGTTGGGACCTGCTCGACGAGACCGACCGGCAGGTGCTCGCCCGGCTCGCGGTGTTCCGCGACGGCTGCACGCCGGAGGCCGCCGAGCTGGTCTGCCGCACCGACCTGGACGCCCTCGCCCGGCTGGTGGACCGGTCGCTGGTGGTGTTGGACGACGCACCGGACGGGCCGCGGTACCGGCTGCTCGAATCGGTCGCCGCGTTCTGCCTGGAGCGTTTGGACGACGCCGACGAGGTCCGGACGCGGCACGCCGGCTACTACACCGAGCTGGCCGAGCGGGCCGACCCGGAGTTGCGCGGGCCCGAGCAGCGGCGATGGCTGGCGCTGCTGGACGCCGAGACGGCGAACCTGCGCGCCGCGCTGACCCACGGGGGCGGGTTGCGACTGGCGGTCGCGCTGAGCTGGTACTGGTATCTGCGCGGCCGGCTCACCGAGGCGTGTCGGGCCCTGGCCGTCAGCGGCGACCCGGAACAGGAGCGCAGAGCGGCCCCCTGGCGGGTCGGGTTCGCGCTGCTGCGGGGCGCGGCGGTCGCGCCGGCCGACGTCCGGGCGGCGGTTACCGGCGACCCCGGCGGCCGGGGCGCGTGGTTCGCGGCGAACGCGCTGATCGAGCACAGTGACCTGGCACTGGCCGTGGAGCTGATGCCGGCAGACGTCGACACGTGGACCGAGGCGGCCGTGCTCGCCTCGCAAGCCAAGATCGCGCACGTCGCGGGCGACCAGGCGACCCTGGAACGGACGGCGACCCGCAGCGCGACGCTCTTCGCCGAGACCGGCGACCGGTGGGGCCGGCTCCAGGCTACCGAGTGGGTGGGCGGGCTCGCCGAGATGCGCGGCGAGCACGAACGCGCCGCCGCGCTGCACACCGAGGGGCTGCGCTGGGCCGAGGAGTTACGGCTGTGGCCGCAGGTGTGCACCGAGCTGTCCTGGCTGGCCTGGTTGGCCGTGCAGACCCGGGACTATTCGCAGGCCCGGGAGCTGGCCGAACGAGCGTACCACCTGGCGGTGCAGCAGGACGCCCCGGGCGCGCTGGTCTTCGCGGAGCTGAGCCTCGGGTTGGCCGCCCGCCGCGACGGCAAGCTCGACCTGGCCGTCACCCACCTCGGCAACCTCGCCGAGCGGGGGCGCGCGGAGGCGCAGACCGCGCTGTACCTGCCACCGGTCCTGGTCGAGCTGGGGCACGCGATCGAGCAGGGTGGCGACCCGGACGCCGCGCTGGCCCTGCACGTCGAGGCGTTCGAGGCCGCCGAGGCGATGGCCGCGCCCCGGGACGCGATCTTCGCGCTGGAGGGGATGGCGTCGGCGGTACGCGTGCCGGAGGTCGCGGCCCGGCTGCTCGGCGCGGCGACGGCCGCCCGCCTGGCCACCCGGTCGCCGTGCGCGCCGGCCGAACGCGACGAGGTCGACCGGGTGACCGCGCGGGTCCGGGCCGCCCTCGGGCCGGACCGCTTCGACGCGCTCGTCGACGAGGGCACGAAGCTGAGCCCGGACGAGGCCCGGGCCCAGCTCTGAAGGCGACGGTCAGGCGGCGCTCTTCGGCCGGTACGTCGCGACGATCACGCCGCTCTTGTGCACCCGGGTGTCGACCAGGTCGAACGACGCCGTGAAGTCGTTCAGCGGCGTCGTCACGCTGGACGCGCCCTGCAACACGGGGTGGATCCAGAAGCGGACCTCGTCCACCAGGCCCGCGTCGACGAGCTGGGCGGTGACCGAGCCGAAGCCGTACTGGATGATGTTCCTGCCGTCCTGGGCCTTGAGCGTGCGGACCGCCTCGACCAGGTCGCCCTGGAGCACCTCCGTGTTGTTCCAGGTGGGGTCGGTGAGGGTGGTCGAGGCGACGTACTTCTTGACGTTGTTGAAGTAGGCCGCGCCGGTGGTCGGGTCGCTCTCGTCCTGCTGCGGCCAGGCGACGGACATGCCGTCGTAGGTGGCCCGGCCCATCAGCATCGCGTCGGCGGCGTCGGTCAGCTCGCCGGCGAGGCCCCTGGCCTCCTCGTCGAAGTACGGCGCGGTCCACATCGGGTTCTCGATGACGCCGTCGAGGGTGATGTAGGTCGAGTTGACGAGCTTGCGCATCGGTATCTCCTGGGTGTCGGTCGTGTTCTCCGGTGACACCCAGGACACTGCCCGGCCCCGCTTACGATTCGCTTCAGGTGCCCTTGCCAGGGTCCGAAAGCGGGTCGACCAGCGGCTCGACCAGCGGGATCGGCAGCGCCTGCGTGGCTGCCGTGCCGCCGCCGGCAGAATGCTCCGGCGCGGGCCGGTCGTCGACGCGGCTGTGCAGGCGTCCACGCCCGGCCGGCCCGGGGCGTCGGGTGACCTCGACGGTCACCATCGCCACCGGTGGTGGCGGGACGGTGAACCGGCCGACGCCCCAGCGCACCCAGATGGGGATGCGCCCGGCGTCCGCCTCCGCGGTCAGCTTCTGGACCGTCCGGGCCCGGTCGGTGTGGTCGACCTCCACCACCACCGGCGGCCCGTCCGGGCGGGCGCACGCCACGTCGAGGACCGAGTGCCGCTGCTGCATCGGCGGCGGCAACGGCAGCACGCTGGGCGCCCGCCGGTAGACCCGCCAGCCCTGCGCGCTGGCCCACCGCACCACCGCGTCGATCACCCGCGCCGTGACCTCGTCCGTGTCCAGGTCGACGAAGGTCAGCTCGGCGAGGGACCGGCCCAGGTCGGCGGCCAGCCGCTCACCCTGCGCCGTGACGTCCACCGGCGCAGGATAACGCCTCAGCCGAGGGTGATCACCGTCGTGGCGAGGTGCCGGTTCAGCCAGGAGGTGGTGGCCGTACGCGCCGCCTCGGCGTTGTCGCGGGCCAGGAAGTCGTGCCCCTCACCCGCGAGCACGAGGTGCCCGTGCGGCACGTCCCGGGCGGCGAGCGCCCGCGCCACCTGCGCCGACTCCCCGGCCGGCACGTTGGTGTCGTTCGCGCCGTGGATGAGCAGCACCGGCACGTCGAGCTGGTCGATACGGGTCATCGGCGACAGGTCGCGCAGCAGCTCCGCGTCGCGCGCCGGATCGCCGTACTTGCTGACGGCGGCGGCGGCGATCCACGGCTCGGTGCCGGCGTAGAAGGTGCGGAAGTCGGAGATGCCGCACTCGGCCACACCCGCGGCGAACAGGCCGGGGAAGTTCACCAGCACCGCGAGTACCAGGTAGCCGCCGTAGGAGCGGCCCAGGCAGCCCAGGTGGCCCGGGATCGCGACACCGCTGTCGACGAGGTGCTCGGCGCACGCCGCCACGTCGGCGATGGCGCCGTACCGGCCGGCGAGGTTGTCGGCGGTGACGAAGGAACGGCCGAAGCCGGACGAGCCGCGCACGTTCGGCGCGAACACCGCGACGCCCTGCGCCACCAGGGCCTGGAACAGCGGGTTGTAGCCGGGACGCTCCTGCGCCTCCGGGCCGCCGTGCAGGCTGATCGCCGTCGGCCAGGGGCCCGGACCGGCCGGGCGGTAGAGCCAACCGGACAGCGGCAACCCGTCGTGGGCACGCAGGTCGACCAACTGCGGCGCGACACCCGGGCCACCCGTACGCGCGGCGTCGGTGTCCGGCCGCAGCGCGCGCGGATCGCCCGTCGCCGGGTCGACCAGCCACACCTCACGGGGCTGCACCGGTCCCTGCGCGGTGAGGCAGAGCAGGTCACCGCCGGCCGCGAAGACCGCGTCGCCGAGCACCTCGCCGGGGGCGGTCACCGCCCGTTGGACGCCGCTGGTCAGGTCGAACAGGCTCAGCTCGCTGCGCCCGCCGTAGGTGTTCCACAGCAGCGCGGCCCGCTCCCGCCGGGTGTCGAGCGCGACGTGCTCCAGCTCCGCGTCCGGCCGCGCCGCGACGCGCGTCGGGGCCGACGTCGGTCGCGCGAGGTCGACGCGCACCAGCGCCGCCAGCTCCGAGAACGCGTCGGTACGCGCCAGCACGCTCGTCCCGTCGGGGCCGAACCAGCCCTGGTCGGTGCTGCCCCGGCCGGTGTCCGGCAGCAGGCGTACCCGGTCGCCGGTGGTCACGTTGAGCAGTTCCAGCCAGCGGGCGTTACGGGGGCCACGCCGCAGCAGGGCGGACCCGCCGTCGTCGGTGACGTCCAGGAGGGTGAGCAGGTCGTCCTCGGCGAGCACCCGCCGGTGCCCGGTCTCGGCGTCGACGAGTACGGCGGCGCTCCGCTCGGCGCTCTCGGTGACCGCCATCAGCGCGCCGCCGGGCAGCCACCGGGACAGGCTCGCGCTGCGGCGGCCGAAGCCGGCGACCTGGCGGAGTCCCGTACCGTCCGGGCGCAGCACCCACAGCTCGGTGCGGGGCGCGCCGCCGGGCGCGACGACGCAGGCCAGCCACTGCCCGTCCGAGGACCAGCTCACCGAGAGGACCGGCTCGTCGCCACCGGGCAGCGCGACGGCCTCGACGGCGTCCACGTCCCGGACCCAGACGGCCGGGGTGCCCGCCCGGTCGGACACGTACGCCACCCGCCGGCCGTCCGGCGACGGCGCGGGCGCGAAATCCTCGCCGGGAGGCGGGGTCACCGCCGGCCGGTGCCGCGCGGGGCGGGTCCGGTGCGGCGCCTCGGTCCGTACGCTCATCTAAACCCCGATCCGCTGCAACCAGAGCTCAAGCAGCCCGAGCTGCCAGAGCGCGTTGGAACCCAACGTGGTCCGCTGGGCGTTCGGCGTGTCCAGCAATTCCTCCAGGTAGTCCTTGCGGAACAGGGCACGCTCGCGCGCCGGGCGCGCGGTCAGCGCGTCCCGGACGTCGTCCAGCAGCGGGCCGGAGAGGTGCCGGATCGCCGGCACCGGGAAGTAGCCCTTGGGCCGGTCGATCACCTCGTCGGGGACGATGCCCCGGCTCGCGGCCTTCAGCACGCCCTTGCCGCCCAGGGCCAGCTTGAGCGCCGGTGGGCAGGCGGCGGCCAGCTCGACGACCTCGTGGTCGAGGAACGGCACGCGGGCCTCCAGCCCCCACGCCATCGTCATGTTGTCGACCCGCTTGACCGGGTCGTCGACAAGCATCACCAGGCTGTCCTGGCGCAGCGCCGCGTCGAGCGCGGTGTCCGCGCCCGGCGCGCCGAAGTGGGCGGTGACGAACTCCAGGCTCGCGTCGTGGTCGAGCATCCACTCGGGCGCCAGGTGGCCGGCCAGCGCGTCGTGGCGACGATCGAAGAACACCCGGGCGTACGCCTCGACGGCGTCCTCGCGGGAGACGTTGGCCATCGGCGGATACCAGTCGTAACCGGCGAAGATCTCGTCCGCGCCCTGGCCCGACTGGACCACGGTGATCCGCTTCGAGACCTCCTCGGAGAGCAGGTGGAACGCCACGCAGTCGTGGCTGACCATCGGCTCGCTCATCGCGGCGATGGCGTCGTGCACGGCCGGCACGAAGCGGGCGGCGTCGATGCGGATCTGCTGGTGGTCGGTGTCGAAGTGGCGGGCGATCAGGTCGGAGTAGTGGAACTCGTCGCCGGTCTCCCCCGCCGCCGCCTCGAAGCCGATGCTGAAGGTGGCCAGCCCGGTCTGGCCCTGTTCGGCGAGCAGGGCGACGATCAGGCTGGAGTCGAGCCCCCCGGAGAGCAGCACGCCGACCGGCACGTCGGCGACCATCCGCCGCCGTACGGCGGTCCGCAGCGCCGCCATGATCCGTTCCTGCCACTCCTCGGCGGACATGGCTGGCGCGGCGGCGCGGTTGAACTCGGGCTGCCAGTAGACGGTGTCGGTGCTGCGGCCGTCGGCGGTGACCACCCGTACGGTGGCGGGCGGGAGTTTGCGGACGCCGGCCAGGATGGTGCGCGGCGGCGGCACCACCGAGTGGAAGCTCATGTAGTGGTGCAGCGCCACCGGGTCCAGGTCGGTGTCCACGTCACCGGCGGCGAGCAGCGCCGGCAGCGTCGACGCGAAGCGGATGCGGCCCGGCGTCTCGGCCAGGTAGAGGGGTTTGATGCCGAGCCGGTCGCGGGCCAGCACGAGGGTGTGCGTGGCCAGCTCGACCAGGGCGAACGCGAACATCCCGAACAGCCGCTCGACGCACGCGGTCCCCCACCGGTGGTACGCCTTGAGGATCACCTCGGTGTCCGAGGTGGACCGGAAGGAGTAGCCGGCGGCGGTCAGCTCGTCGCGCAGCTCCCGGTAGTTGTAGATGCAGCCGTTGAAGACCAGGGCGAGGCCCAGCTCCGCGTCGACCATCGGCTGGGCGCCGGTGTCGGACAGGTCGATGATGCGCAGCCGGCGGTGCACCAGCGCCGCCGGACCGTGCTGCCACCGCCCCTCACCGTCCGGGCCGCGGGACGACAGGACGGGGAGCATCCGCTCCAGGGCCGCCAGGTCCGGTGACGCCCCGTCGAGGCGGAACTCGCCTCCGATACCGCACATGGCACACACCTCTCATCGGCTCGGTCCGCTCGGGCCGCTGACCGGTCCAGGCTTGGTGGGCCCGGTTGCGTCCCGATGACATCCGCATCAAGCGTGGGTTACACCGAGGGCTCTCCGGCTCCGCCGAGCAGCCAGGTGTCCTTCGACCCACCTCCCCGCGACGAGTTGACGATCATGCTGCCGGCCGGCGCGACCCGGGTCAGGGCCACCGGCGCCACCTCCGCAGTCTCGCCGAGGAACACGAAGGCCCGCAGGTCAACGTGGCGAGGCGCGAGCGCCGTACCGTCGAAGACCGGGTGGGTGGTGAGCGTGACCATCTCCTGGGCGATCCACCGGTGTGGGGCGGCGAGGATCTGCTCCCGGACAGCGTCCAGCTCCTCGGCCTCGGCGCGCGGGCCGATCACCACCCGGTCGCCGCCGTACCCGTCGACCGGCTTGAGCACCAGCTCGCCGAGCCGGCCCAGCACCTCGGCGCGCTGCTCGGGCACCCCGCACAGGTACGTCGGCACGTCGCCGAGCAGCGCCTTCTCCCCGAGGTAGTACTCGATCAGCCGGGGCACGTACGCGTACAGCGCCTTGTCGTCCCCGACGCCGTTGCCGAGCGCGTTGGCCAGCGTGAGCCGCCCGGCGTGCACCGCCGCGAGCAGCGGCCAGCCCAGCGGCACCCCGTCCGCGCCCGGGGCGTGCAGCAGGGCCTCCTCGTCCATCCGCAGGTAGATCACGTCCACCGGGCTGCGGTGGCCCTCGGTGACCATGTGCACCCGGCCGTCCTGGACCAGCAGGTCACCGCTCTCGGTCAGCGGCACGCCCATCTCGTCGGCGAGCAGCCGGTGCTCGAACCAGGCCGGGTCACCCGGGCCGCTGCTGAGCACCACCACGGCGGGGTCGTCGGCGGCGGCCGGCGCGGCGGCGACCAGCGCCCGGCGCAGCATCGCCGGCGTCTCGTCGGCGGGCAGCAGGTCGGCGGGCACCGGCAGCTCGGGCAGCACCGCCTGGGTGAGCCGGCGGTTCTGCACGGCGTAGCCGATGCCCGAGGGCACCCGCAGGTTGTCCTCCAGTACGTACCAGCCGCCGTCGGGGTCGCGCACGAGATCAGTTCCGGACACCTGGGCGCGCGTGCCGTGTCGGCCCATGAGCGCGCCGGTCGGGCGCAGCCCCGGCGAGGACTCCACCACCCAGGCCGGTACGACACCGTCGGCCACCACCGCCCGGTCGGCGTAGACGTCGCGCAGGAACGCGTCGAGCGCGCGGGCGCGCTGCACCAGGCCGGCGCGCAGCGTCCGCCAGTCGTCGGCGGGCACCACCCGGGGCACCAGGTCCACCGGGAAGAGGCGGGTGCTGGCCTCGCCGGCCACGCTGAAGGTCACGCCCCGGGCGCGTTGCTCCTCGTCCCGGTCGTGCTCGCGGTGGCGCAGGCCGACGGCCCCGAGGGCGCGCAGGGCGGTGAGCAGCGGACGGTACGCGGGTGTCGGCCCGGCCGGGCCGAAGACCTCGTCGCCGGCGTCCGCGTACGTGGACAGCGCGGGCGGGGGCGTCGCACCGGGCAGGGGGGCGCGCACCCGACCCCGGGTCTCGTCGAGCAGCAGGTCGACCACGTCGGCCAGCCGGCCCCGCCGCTCGTAGGCCCGTCGCTGTCGGGCGGCGGAACTGCCCCGGTCGAGGGCGTACCGGGTCAGCTCGCGGACCTGCTCCCAGTCGCCGGTCGCCTCCAACTGGGGGCGCAGGTCGGCCACGAGGCGGCGGACCGCCTCGGCGGCGGGCACCGGCCGCGCCGAGCGGGGCAGGTCGAGCAGGTCGCCTTCGAGGCCGGAGCGGGCGGCCCGCCACACGGCGGCGCGCAGCACCGGCGGCCGGACGGCGGTGCGCTCGACACCGGCGCGCAGGGCGGCCACCTCCCGCCGCACGAGCGCCCGGAACAGGCCGGTGAGCAGGACGATCGTCTCGACGTCGGCGTTGGCGTCGGTGATGCGCAGCTCGACGGTGGGCACGTGCGCCGACGGCCGGACGTCGAAGTAGATCATGGCGGGGTCGGTGATGGTCTCGGACGAGATCAGCTCGGCGACCAGGGCCTCGTGGTCGGCCGCGCTGGTCACCTCGCCCGGGTCGCCGGCCGTGGGCCAGCGCTGCCAGACCAGCGAGCGGACGCTGGCGTAGCCGCTGTCCTGGCCCATCCAGTACGGCGAGCTGGTAGAGAGGGCGAGCAGCACCGGCAGCCACGGCTGGACGCGACGGGTGACGGGCACCGCCAGGTCCCGGTCGGAGACGCCCACGTGCACCTGCGCGCCGCAGATCAACTGCTCGCGGGCGAGCAACTGGTACTCGTCGACCATCCGCCGGTACCGCGAGGTGGGGGTGACGCTCGGGTCGCCGTCGGCGCGCAGCGGCACCGTACCGGCCGCCACGATGCCCAGCCCGGCCCGGTCGGCGACCTGGATCGCCGACTGCCGCAGCCGGGTCAGCTCGGCGCGGATCTCGTCCAGGGTGCGGCAGACGGCGGTGTTGGTCTCCACCACGCTGCGGTGCAGTTCGGCGGTGAACGACGTGGCCGGCAGCCGGTCGAGCAGTTCGCCGGCCCGGGGCACCAGCTCCCGGGTGTGCAGGTCGACGACGTGGAACTCCTCCTCCACGCCGAGGGTGGCGAGGTCCGCCGGGTCGTCGTGACCCGGTGGGGCCGGAGCCGGACGGGACGCGGGCACGGCTCGTCCGTTGCCGGACCGGCCCACCGGCCCGTCGAACGTTGCCGCGTTCGTGGTGTTGTCGACCATGGTCACCCCGGTTCGCGTGTCGGTGGTCTCGACTGTCCGACGAGCGTTCCCAGGCTTGGTACCGAGGGTGTTTCCGGCACGTTAAGGTGACGCGCTGTTCCGCCTCGTGGTCACCGGTCCTCTGATCACCTTCGGACACCGAGCCGCAAGCCTCAGGTGCCGCCCCGGCGAAGGCCGCGGGTGGGTGATCGACACGTGATCGCCGATGTCGGGGCATCCCACTGGCTCGGATACCCCGACATCGGCGATCTGGAGTCGATCAAGCGCGCGGCGAGGTCACCTCATGTTGGCCACCACGAACGGCGCGTGACCGTGCAGGTAGTTGTTCCATCCGCCGGTCACCGGCGCGCCGGGGCTGAGCAGGTTGGTGGTGTCGGTGCCGACGTCGAGCTTCCAGGCGGTCCAGGAGATGCCGTTCGCCCTCATCCAGTCGATCCAGGACTGCGCCTCCGGCAGGCAGGCGCGACCGTCGAGGCCGCCGTCGGCGTTGCTGGCCCCCCACTCGGTGACGAACAGCGCCAGACCGGCCCGGATCGCCGCGTCGCCCTTGGCGCGCAGCGACGCGCCGTGGGTGCAGGAGTAGAAGTGCAATGTGTACATGAGGTTGGTGCCGGAGAGCGGGCTGGCCGCCGCGGCGTCCACGTCCTGCGACCACGTCGGCGTGCCGAGCACCACGATGTTGTCCGGGTCGGCGGCGCGGATCGCGGAGACGACCGCCTGGTGGTACGGCTTGATGACGCCGGTCCAGCTGAACTGCAACGGCTCGTTCCACGTCTCCCAGATGACGTTGGGCAGGTGGCCGTAGCGGCGTGCCAGGTCACCGAAGAACGCCACCGCCTGGGACTGGTTGTTCTGCGCCTCGTGGGCGTGCCAGTCGACGATCACGTAGACCCCGGCGCTGACGGCGTTGTTGATGATGGTCTCCACCTGCGCCCGCGCCCTGCCCGGATCGCTCAGGTACGCCCCGGCCGGCTCGACGCCCATCGCCGCGCGGATCACCTGGAGGTTCCAGTTGTCCCGCATCCAGCGCAGCGCGGACAGGTTCTCGGCGTAGGGAGCGGTCTCCCAGTTGAGCCACATGCTGCTGACGCCGCGCAGCTGCACCCGCGCGCCGGACCTGTCGCACATCGTCGTGCCGCAGACCCGGAGCTGCCCGTACCGCTCGACCGGCGTACCGGCGGTCGGCGGCGGGGTGGTGGGCGGCGGGGTGGTGGGCGGTGGGGTGGTGGGCGGTGGGGTCGTGGGTGGCGGAGTGGTCGGCGGTGGCGTGGTGGGCGGCGTTCCGCCGGAGCAGGAGACGCCGTTGCCGTTGATGGTGCAGTTCACCGGGGTGCCGGTGCCGTCGACGAGGAAGCCGAACGACGTCGACGCGCCAGCGCCCAGGGTGCCGTTCCACGACACGTTGCTGAAGGTGTAGTGGCTGCCGGCGGTCACCTGCTGGGCGTTCCACGACTGGCTGATGCGCGACCCGGCCGGTAGGTCGAACTCGACCCGCCAGCCGCTGATCGGCGCGGAGGTGTCGTTGGTGACCGTGACCTGGCCCTGATAGCCACTGCCCCAGCTGTTGGTCACGGAGAACGCGGCTGTCGCCGCGCTGGCCGGCGTGGCGATCGTCGCCACCGCGCCGGCGAGCAGGCCGGCGACGGCCAGCGACGTGACAAGTCTCAGTGTGCGCATGCGGAACCCGCTTCGGATCGACGGTGATGGTCTGCGGCGGGGCGGCGCCTTCGCGCACAATATCGATGGCCGACGATTCCATGCAAGCCGGGTCAGTCGGCTCAGCGCCGCCGGCCCCAGCGACGTGAACCGGCCCCGCCCCGCGACCCACCCTTCTCCCGGGCCAACATCTCGGCCGCGACCCGCAACTTCTGGGCCGGCTCGGCGGCGGCCGGGCCCAGCGTCTCGACGAACCGGTTGCCCATCGACAGCACGATGGCCGCCCGGTCCAGGTCACCGATCAGGACCAGACACTGGGCGTACACCCCGTAGGTGTTGGCCATCTCCCAGAACGACAGTGGACGCGCCATGTCCAGCAGACCCTGTCGCAGCTCACAGGCCCGCGACGCCGCCAGCGCCGCCTCCTGGGCGCCCTCGGTCGGCGACGGCCGGGTGAGGTGCCGATGCAGCAGCGCGACCGCCTGGTTGTGGTAGGCCGTCCCCATCGCCTCCCGGGTCCGCGGCCCGGCGGACGGGGGCGACCCGGCGGAGGTCAGACCCGTCGTCACGGCACGCTCCAACAGGTCCCGTCGGGTGGCGGGCTGACCAGCGGCGAACGAGACCTCGGCCAGATCGACGAGCGCGGTGATCAGTTCAGCCAGGGCCTCGTCCCGGGGCGTGGCGAGCACGCTCGCAAACTCGGCCGCCACGGCGTCGTACACCCGCTCGAAGACGACGACCGCCTCACCGCCGGGCGCCATCGCGTCGGCGGCCCGGCCCCGCGCGGACAGCAGCATGCTGTGTCGCCACAGCGCCCGGGCCAACTGCTGCTGGTCCTCCCGCGCGGCCCGGCCCGGCCCCCGCACGGCCTCCCGGTACGCCTCGATCACCCGGCTCCAGAGCCGGTCGGCTTCCGCCCACGTCTCCTGTCGCGTCGAGCGCTCCCGCGCCTGCTCGAACAACCGTCGTCGCTCGTCCGGCCCCATGCCACACACCGCCCTTCGTGGTAGCCCCAGCCCACGCCGCACGGAACAGTGAGCCCTGTCGATTCTAGGCCGGACCGATGACCACCACCCGCGCGGTCGCGTCGACCGCTGACCGCCCGGGATATCGCCGCCACCTCGAGCAGCGCGCTGCCGCGCCTCGGGGCCGGCCCGCGCGGGCCGGCCCCGACGCGGTCAGGCCGCCGGCCGTACGCGGTAGGCGAGGTGCGTGACGCCGTCGCCCTCGACGACGCGGAAGGGACCGTCGAGCTGAGTGGTGCGATCTTCAGGTCGGCGAAGAACGGGACGCCGGCACCGAGCACGACCGGGACCAGGTCGACGTGCACCTCGTCGAGCAGGCCAGCCCCGACGACCTGGGCCGCGATGGTGCCGCCGTTGACCCCTACCTCCTTGTCACCGGCGAGCGCCTTCGCGCGGTCGATGGCGCTGGCGACGCCGTCGGTGACGAAGACGAAGGAGTCGTTCTCCGGTGCCCAGCCCTCCGGCACGGTGTGCGTGACGACCACGACGGGCACGTCCATCGGGTGCCGGCCACCCCACCCGCCGGTCATGTCGAACAGCCTCCGGCCGACGACCAGCGCTCCGGTCCGCTGGTTGAGGTCCCGCAGGTGCTGGGCGCTCGCGGCGGACGTCCGGAACGTCATCTCGGGGTGGGCGGTCGGCGTCTCGACGTCACCGCTGCCGTACCACTGGAAGAGGTGCTCGAAGCCGCCGTGGGAGGCGTCCGCGATGTAGCCGTCCAACGACATCGTCGCCCCGGTCGTCACCTTCGTCATCGGTCCACTCCTTGGTCGCTGCGGTGTCAGCCCGCCGGTGGGACCGGTCGTGTCCGGCCCTCATCCTGTGGTCGAAGCAGGCGGTGCCGTTCTCGACACAGCCGCCGAATTCCGTGTCGAGGTGGGACCGCCCGCCGGTCAGCCACGGCGAGCGGTCAGCCGGCGGCGCGGCTCACCGGCTCGTGGCGGCGTCCAACGGTTTGGAGCAGAGCACGTCCGGCTGGGGCAGGTAGCCCAGCGCCTGCCAGAACCGCAGCGCCGCCGTGTCCTGCGGAAGGACCAGCAGGTTCACCCGTGGACACCCCAACGCCGCGAACCGCTCCTCCAGCTCCACGACCAGCGTGGTGGCGATACCCCGGGCGGCGACACGCCGGGTCCACGGCCAGTCGCAGGATCATGCCCCGTCGGCCGTCGTACGTGCCGAGCACGACTCCGGCGACGGCGCGGTCCACCTCGGCGACCAGGAACAGCTCCGGGTCCCGGGCCAGTTTGGCGGTCAGTTCGGCACGCGGCAGCACGTCCCGGCCCGCCGCTCTCCAGAGCGCCGCGACGCGGTCCTAGTCGGGCCAGTCGAACTCGCGGATGCGCACCACGCGACAGTAGTGAGCGCCGCCACCGTGCCGGGCGGCAGGCCGCGGTCGTAGCGTAGGGGTCATGCGAACCACCACGCTGGGCAGTGCGGGGCCCGAGGTCGGCGTCATCGGTCTCGGGTGCATGGGCATGAGCCACGGATACGACATCACCGGCCCTCGCGACGACGACACTTCGATCTCCGTGATCCGGCAGGCGCTGGATCTGGGCGCCACGCTGATCGACACGTCCGATGTGTACGGGCCGTACACCAACGAGGAGCTGGTCGGGCGGGCACTGGCGGACGGCCACCGGGAACGGGCCGTCCTGGCGACGAAGGTCGGACTGGTCGCGACGCCGCCGGCCGACGGTTCCAGCAAACTACCCACGATCGGCAGGAACGGCCGGCCGGAGCACATCCGCGCGGCGATCGACGACAGCCTGCGTCGCCTCGGCACCGACCACGTCGACCTCTACCAACTGCACCGCGTCGACCCCGAGGTGCCCATCGAGGAGTCCTGGGGCGCGATGGCGGAGGTCGTCGCGGCGGGCAAGGCGCGACAGATCGGCCTGTCGGAGGTGACGGCGACCGAGATCGCGCGGGCCCAGGCGGTGCATCCGGTGGCGTCGGTGCAGTCCGAGCTGTCGTTGTGGACGCGGGATCCGCTGGCCGAGGTGCTGCCGTACTGCGTCGAGCAGGGCATCGCCTTCCTGCCGTTCTCTCCGCTGGGCCGGGGTTTCCTCGCCGGACGGTTCGCCTCGTTCGACGACCTGCCGGCGGACGACTTCCGACGAGGCCTGCCGCGCTTCCAGCAGGAGGCGCTGCGCGCCAACCTCGCCATCGTCGCCCGGGTCCGGGAGGTCGCCGAACGGGCCGGCGTCAGCCCCGCGCAGGTCGCGCTCGCGTGGGTCGTCGCCCAGGGCGACCGGGTCATCCCGATCCCCGGCACCAAGACCCCGACCTACCTGGTGGACAACTGCGCGGCCGGCGACGTGCGGCTCGGCGCGGAGGAACTCGCCGACCTGGACGCCCTGCCCGCCCCCGAGGGCGGACGGTACTGACCAACCGGCGGCCCGGTGTCACTCAGCCGGGCCGCCGGAGCCCGACGGGCGGCCCGAATCGCACGCCGACGCCGGGCGAGTAGAGCACGCTGACCGGCGGCCCGACCGGCGCCGGCAGGCCCGCCGCGGCGACCAGCTCGTCATCCAGGCGCAGCAGCTCCGCCCGGTACAACGGCCAGCGGGGATGCCAGTTCGGCAGGTGCCGCGTGCGACCGTACGCCCGGGTGTGCAGCCCCCAGCGGGCGGTGAGGAAGTGTTCGACTCCGGTCGGATCGGCGATGCGCTCCCCCACCCGGACCTCCATCCGGCTCGCTGTGCCCGCCGGACCGGGCCAGCGTCGCCGGCACCGGTAGGTGAGTCGGTCGCCGTCGCGGTCCAGCCGCATCGAGGACCAGAGGTACGGCAGACGCAGCGTCGCCCGCGCGACGAGCACCGGCACCAGGCGGGACGCGTCGAGCGACCGGAACACGACGGCACGCCGGCCGGTGTCGTCCACCGAGTAGAGCCGGACGTTCGTCTCGGCGAAGGTGCCGAGGTACGGCACGCCCGGCCCACGACCGAAGCCCAGCCCGACCATCCGGAAGCCGATCAGCCCGACGTAGCTGACCCCGCCGATGGTGTCCGGCGCGGTGCCGGCGGGCAGCAGGGGCGCGACGACCTCCGGCGCGACGGCCCAGTGCAGGAAGGTGAGGTCCTCCCAGCGCTGACGCAGGAGCGCCCAGCGGAACGCCTGCCGGGGCGCGCCGTCGACCGGTTCGATGTCCACGCTCCCATCCTGGCCCAGGCGTGCGCACCGCCACACGGCGTGCCGGCCGCAGATCGGCGACCCCGGAACACCGGTGGCCGCCGGCCGCCGACAACGGCCGCACCGTCCTCGCGCCGGTCCGCCGTACGCTTGAAGAGCAGACGTGTTCAGAACAGGTGTTTCGGGGAGGAACCGGGCATGACGCTGGGTGACGCCGAACTGGTGACGCTCGCGCAGGCGGGCGACGCGGGCGCGCTCGGCGTGCTGCTGACCCGCCACGAGGCGGGCATGCGGGCGGTCGCGATGAGCCTGCTCGGCTACGGACCGGATGCCGAGGACGCCGTGCAGGACGCGATGGTGACGGCGCTGCGGCGCGTCGGCGAGATCCGTGACTCGGCAGCTGTCGGGCCGTGGCTGCGCACGGTCGTCCGCAACAACGCCCGGATGACACTGCGCGCGCCGCGTCCGACGCCGGTCGCCGATCCGGAGTGGTTCGCCCACCCCGCCACCGATCCCACCCCGGAGGAGTCCCTGGACTCCGGCGCGCTGCGCGACTGGGTGTGGCACGCCATCGGCGAGTTGTCCGAGCCCGACCGCCTGGTCACCATGCTGCGCTACTTCAGCGACGCCTCCTCGTACGACCAGATCGCGGCCGTGTGCGGCGTGCCGGTCGGCACCGTCCGCAGCCGCCTCAGCCACGCCCGGCGGGCCCTCGCCGGCGGCCTGCGCGCGGCGGCGACCTCGGCCCACGCCGACGTCCGCGCGGCCGGCGACGCGCGGTGGCGCGAGGGCGTCGACATGATCGCCACGGCGATGCGGGGCGACTTCGACCAGGTGGTCCACGACACCTGGTGGCCGGAGGCTCAGATGATCGTTCCCGGTGGGCCACGCGGCGGGCCCGAGCTGGCGCTGCGTGGCATGACCAGCGACCTGAACGCCGGGGTACGACAACGGCTGCGCAGCGTCGCGGCCAGCGGCGACGTGCTCATCTGGGAGACCGACCTGATCAGCCCGCCGGACAACCCGGACCACTGCCCGCCGGCGGCGCTGTGGTTGCAGGTGCTGCGCGAGGGGCGGGTGCGTCAGCTCACGCTGTTCCACCCCGTTCCGGCGCGGCTCTGAGAAAACTTTTCCCGCCGAGCGAACTTTCCCGACGACCCGCGCATCTGGTCGGTGTCCAGCCACCAGTTGCCGTCGCGGCACACGCCGCACGGGTCACGAATCGGGAGACAGTTCATGGGTTCCACCCACCACGACACCGGCGCGCTCGCGCCCGGCGCCCACTCGTTCACCGTCGACGGGGTGCGGCAGGTCTACCACGTCGCCGGCACCGGCCCGGTCTGTGTGGCGCACTCGGGCGGCCCCGGCATCGAGTGGTCCTACCTGCGGACGCCGAGCCTCGAAGAGCACTACACGATGGTGTACGTCGAGCCGGTCGGCACCGGCGCGTCGGGACGACTCGACAGTGCCGACGACTACCGGATGGACACCTATGTCCGTTTCCTGGACGCGGTCGTCGCGCACCTCGGGGAGCCCCGGGTGTACCTGCTCGGGCACTCGTACGGCGGTTTCGTCATCCAGCGCTACGCCCTGGAGCACCCGGACCGGGTGGCCGGGCTCATCCTGTACGACACCTCACCGCTCACCGGCGCCGACTTCTGGGCCGAGGCGATGACCAACCTCGCCGCCTACCCGCAGCGGCACCCGGACCGGCCGGAGGCGGCGGAGATCCCGGCCGCTCTCCAACGGGCCCTCAGCGCCACCGACGACGAGACGCTGAGCGCCGGTCTGGGCGCCGCGCTACCGGTCTACTTCGCGGACTTCTGGGCTCGGCAGGCCGAGTTCGCCCCGTTGCAGGCGGGTCTGCGGGCCTGGGCGGCGCCGGCCGGCGCGCAGGACCCGGTTCCCTTCGACGTACGCGACCGGCTCGGTGAGATCACCGCTCCGGCCGTGGTGGTCGTCGGGGCGCACGACTTCATCTGCGGCCCGCGCTACGCCGAGGAACTGCACGCCGGCCTGAAGGACTCGCGGCTGATCGTCCTGGAGCAAAGTGGGCATTTCGGTCACATCGAGCAGCCGGAGGAGTTCACCGCGGCCGTGGTGGAGCTGCTGAAGCGGTGATTGCCGCCGCCTCCCGAGGCCGGTTCGTCACAGCGGGCAGGCCTCGGGGGCCGGCCGTGTTGCACGGTCATAGGCTTGGCACTTCGCTGCGCCGTGACGAAGGAGAGATGCCGTGAGCCAGACGGATTCCGTCGACGAGTGGAACGTGGCCGAGGACGACGGGGTGCTGGACGCCTCCGACACCCTCGACGACGACCGGGTCGGCGACCCCCTCGACACCGGCATCGTCGCCGCGGACCACTGGACGGCGGCGAACCGGTTCGGCACCACCCCCGCCGAGGAGCGGGCGGGCGAGTCGTTGGATCAGTACCTCGCCCAGGAGGAGCCGGACGTCGACCCGTACGCCGAGGGTGGCGACGACGAGGACGAGCTGACCCGCCGGGGGTACGAGACCGAGGCGCGCGCGGGCCGTCTCGTCGAGTACGACGAGGGCGTCCGCGAGGACGACGAGGCCGACTCGGTGGCGTGGGACGCCGGGATCGACGCGGGTGGCGCGAGCGCCGAGGAGGCTGCGGTGCACGTGGTCGACGACCCGAACGGGCCGGGCGACGGTCCGCTGCGCTGACACCCCGCACACACCGCCGCGCTCGACACCGCAACGGGCGTCGAGCGCGGCGGGCGCGTCGGTCAGTGGATGACGACCGGCGTCTTCGGCAGGTCGGTCTGCTCGTCACCGAGCGGCTGCGCGGGCGTACGTCGGCGCGGCAGCAGGGCGGCCGGGATGAAGGTGGCCAGCACGAGCGCGAACCCCACCCAGAACGTGTGGGCGAACGACTTCGCGGCGAAGTCGAGACCGCGCTCGATGATCGAGGCGAGGGTCGAGGGGTCCACCGGCACCTGCGCGAGCACCTCCGGTCGTTGCTGGGAGGCGATGGCCAGCCCGGCCTCGGTGACCGGCTTGCCGCTGCTCTCGTCGACCAGGCCGGGGATCGGCCGGGAGCCGTTCAGCTCGTTGGTGAGGATCACCGACATCACGGCGGCGCCGACCGAGCCGCCGATCTGCTGCAGGATGTTGACGAGCGTCGAGCCGCGCGCGACCTCCTGCGCCTGCAACGTGCGCAGCGCCGACGTCATGATGGGCATCATCGTGCCGCCCATGCCCAGGCCCATCACGAACAGCGACCCACCGAGCAGCCAGTACGACGTCTGCGGGTCGACCTGGGTGAAGCCGAAGAACCCGACGACGATCAGGGCGAGCGCGAACGGGACGGTACGGCCGATGGGTACCCGGTCGGCGAGCGTTCCGGCGATCGGCATGGTGATCATCGCGCCGATGCCCTGCGGGGCCATCAGCAGGCCGGCGGCCAGCGTGGACTCACCGCGCACCTGCAGGAAGTAGCTCGGGAAGAGCAGGCCGGCGCCCATGAACGCGATGATGAACACGAACAGCGTGCCCGCCGCGATGGTGAGGTTGCGGTTGCGGAACAGCCGCAGGTCGAGCAGCGGGTGCCGGGGCTTGAAGGAGTAGAGCACGAAGGCCACCACCAGCGCGCCGCCGACCAGCATCGGGGCCCACACCTTGGTCGCGCTGAACGTGCCCGCCTCCGGCAGCGACGAGACGCCGTACAGGAAGAGCGCGAGACCCGGGGAGAGCATCAGCATGCCGAGGAAGTCGAAGGACTCCGACGGCTCGGGGGCGTCCTTCGGGAGCGCCATCTGCGCGTAGATCAGGGCGATGACACCGATCGGCAGGTTGATCAGGAAGATCCAGTGCCAGCTCGCCGTGTCGATCAGCCAGCCACCGAGGATCGGGCCACCGATCGGGCCGAGGAGCATCGGGATGCCGAGGACGGCCATCAACCGGCCGATCCGGTGCGGCCCGGCCGCCCGCGTCATGATCGTCATGCCGAGCGGCATGAGCATGCCGCCGCCGAGGCCCTGCAGGACGCGGAAGCCGATCAACTGGCCGATCGAGTCGGCGGTGGCGCAGAGCCCCGACCCGATCGTGAACAGGGCGAGCGCCACCATGTAGAGCCGCTTCGTACCGAACCGGTCGGCCGCCCACCCGCTGAGCGGGATCACCGTGGCCAGGGCCAGCGTGTAGCCCGTCATCGTCCAGGCCACCCGGGCGTAGGAGGCGTCGAACTCGGTCTGGAACGTGGGCAGCGCGACGCTGACCACCGTCACGTCGAGGATCGACATGATCGCGCCAAGGACGACGACACCCGCCACCTTGAGCACCGCGGCGTCGAGCTTGTCCGATGTCGCGACGGATTGCTGTGTCACTAACTCTCCTGAGGTCGGTTGATCCGGACCGATGGTGGGCGGTGGCGGCGATCGCCGCGCCGACCAGGCGCGGGACGCGACGTGCCGGGGCGACGACGCGCGGAGGCAGACTAACCGGGGACTGTGACGCTCTGCCGCCGGATTTCGTGACGGTCGTGTGGCGTAAACCGATCAGCCGTCCGATTGCAGCCAATCGGCGGAGTGGCCCGCAGCGTCGAGCAGCAAGCGCACGGCGCGGAACATCCCGCGCCGGCCCGTCTGTTGCACCCACCGTGCCGGTCCACCAGCCGGCGCCCACCCCGATCGGAGTCACCGTGAACCGCGCCCACCTCGCCAGCTTCCTGCGCAGCCGACGCGAGGCGCTGCGCCCCGAGGACGTGGGGTTGCCGCGCGGCCCGCGCCGACGCACCGGTGGGCTGCGGCGCGAGGAAGTCGCCGCGTTGAGCGGTATGTCCACTGACTACTACACGCGGTTGGAGCAGCAGCGCGGGCCGCACCCCTCCGAGCAGATGCTCGCCGCCCTGGCCCGCGGCCTACGCCTGTCCCTGGCCGAACGGGACCACCTGTTCCAGCTCGCCGGGCACGCCGTGCCCCACCGCGCGGTACGCGCCGACCACGTCAACCCCGGGATGACACGCATCCTCGACCGGCTGCACGACACCCCGGCCCTGGTGGTGAACCACCTCGGCGAGACCCTGGCGCAGACCGCACCGGCCGTCGCCCTACTCGGCGACGAGACCCGGCACACCGGTCTGGCGCGTAGCGCGCACCACCGCTGGTTCACCGACCCAACGGCGCGGGAGCGGCATCCGGCGCAGGATCACCCGGTGCTGAGCCGACTGTTCGTGGCGCACCTGCACGCGGCGTACACCCGGGATGGCGGTGGCTCTCGAGCCGCAGCGATCGTCGACGATCTGCTGGCCACGAGCGGGGAGTTCGCGCAGCTGTGGCGGGAGCATCCGGTGCCGGGCGGTCCCTGCCCACCGAAGCGCCTCCTGCACCCGGAGGTCGGCGCGTTGGAGTTGCACTGCCAGACGCTGGTGGATCCGGACCAGTCCCAGACCCTGCTGGTCCTCACGGCCGCGCCCGGCTCGGAGAGCGACGACAGGTTGCGCCTCCTCTCCGTCGTCGGCGGTCCGCTCGGCTGAGGGTCGACGCCGGTGGCGGCGGGCAATTGTGGTGAAGGCATTGATATCGATGCCTGCGACTGTAATGATTAACACACTTTACAGTTGTTTCCGCCGCCCCGGAAGGACCCCGCCATGGCGCGACGAACGGTTGGGCACCCGCCCCGCCGCACCAGGTTGGCCGCCGCGTTCGCCGCGGCCCTGCTCGCCGTACCGACCGGCCTGATCGTCGGCGTCTCCCCCGCGGCCGCCGCCGCCACGGGCGCCATCACCGGGTACGGCGGCAAATGCGTCGACGTGGCGGCCGCCAACCCGGCCAACTCCACCCCGGTGCAGCTCTACGCCTGCAACGGCTCGACGGCGCAGCAGTGGACCGTGGCCGACGACGGCACGATCAGAGCCCTGGGCAAGTGCCTCGACATCGCGGCCGCCAGCACCGCCAACGGTGCTCGCGTGCAGATCTACGACTGCAACGGCACCGGGGCGCAGCAGTGGTCGTCCAGCGCGGGGCAGCTGGTCAACCCGGCCTCGGGCAAGTGCCTCGACGCCACCGGCACCAGCTCCGCCGACGGCACGCCGCTACAGATCTGGAGCTGCACCGGCACCGCCAACCAACTCTGGACGCTGCCCACCGGCGGCACCACCCCACCGCCGTCGAGCGGCTTCACCCACCCCGGAGTGCTGGTCAGCAGGGGTCAGCTCGACTTCGTACGGGGGCGGGTGCAGGCGGGCGCACAGCCCTGGGCGGCGGCCTACAACCAGATGATGTCCAGCCGGTACGCCTCGCTGTCCCGCACCCCGGCGCCCCGCGCGGTCGTCGAGTGCGGCTCCTACTCCAACCCCAACAACGGCTGCACCGAAGAGCGCGAGGACGCGATCGCCGCGTACACCGACGCACTCGCCTGGTACCTCACCGGCGACTCCCGGTACGCCCAGAAGGCGATCCAGATCATGGACGCCTGGTCGGCGACGATCACCTCCCACACCGGCAGCAACGCGCCCCTGCAGACCGGTTGGGCGGCCTCGACCTGGCCCCGGGCCGCCGAGATCATCAAGTACACGTACAGCAGCTGGCCCAACGCCAACCGGTTCGCCACCATGCTGCGCACCGTCTACCTGCCGGTGGTCCGCAACGGCTCGAACAGCAACGGCAACTGGGAACTGACCATGATGGAGGCCGCCATCGGGATCGCCGTGCACCTGGACGACCGGACGGCCTACGACGCGGCGGTGACCCGCTTCCTCAACCGTGCCCGCGCGTTCATCTACCTGCCCAGTGACGGCGCGCTCCCGTACACCGTGCCCGGCAGCGGCCTGGACACCAGCGGCGAGATCATCGGCTACTGGCAGGGCCAGTCCACCTTCGTCGCCGGCCTCGCGCAGGAGACCTGCCGGGACTTCGTCCACACCGGATACGGCATCTCCGCCATCTCGCACGTCGCGGAGACCTCCCGCATCCAGCAGCGTGACCTGTATCCGCAGGTCGGTGAGCGGCTGCGGCAGGCCCTCGGCTTCCACTCGCGCTACCAACTCGGCGAGGCGGCGCCCTCCTGGCTGTGCGGCGGCACCCTCACCCGGGGCCTCGGCCCGATCACCGAGGTCGGTTTCAACGCGATGAGTAACCGGCTGGGCAACGTCATGACCAACACGCAGACCCTCACGCTGCAACAGCGTCCCGCCGGCAGCAACAACCTCTTCGTCGCCTGGGAGACGCTGACCCACGCCAGCAACCCCAACTGACCGCGCGGCGGGCCGGCGCCCACCCTGAACGCCGGCCCGCCCCCGCACCTATCCCTCGACGCCCAGCGCCGCCACCGGGCTGACCCGCGAGGCCCGCCGCGCCGGCAGCACCCCGGCCAACGCGGTCAGCGCGACGAGCGCCACGAAGAGCCCGACCAGGGGCAGCACCGGCAGCGTCAGCGGCGCGTTGAGCCCCAGCGCCCGCACCGCCAACCAGGCGTACGGGACGCCGAGCAGCAGACCGAAGGTCGCCCCGATCACCCCGTAGAGGCCGGACTCGACGGTCAGCATCGTGCGCAGCCCGGCCCGGGACAGGCCGACGGCGCGCAGCAGCCCGGACTCGCGTACCCGCTCCACGACCGACAGGGCGGTCGTCGACCCCACCCCGACCACGGCGATCAGCACGGTGAGACTGACCAGGCCGGCGGTGATCCAGACCAGCGCGGTCAGCACCGCGTCGTTGCGGTCCCGATCGTCGGCGAGCACGCTGATATACAGCCCGGGGGCGTCCCCGACCGCCTGCCGCAGCGCACGCGCCCCGGCGGTGCGGCCGTCCTCACCCGCGCGGGCGGCGTCGGCCAGCAGGCCGCTGTACGCCGTCGGCCCACCGATCCGGTCCAGGTCGGCACGGTCGGCGAGGATCCCCGCGTACAGGGGGCCACGGTCGGGCAGGACGGCCGCCACCCGCACGTCGACCGTCGACGCGGCGCGGCCGAGGGTGACCGTGTCGCCGGCCCGCAGCCCGGTGACGCTGGCGACCGCTTGACCGAGCACGATCCGGCCGGGTCCCCGGTCGGCGAGGCTGCCCTGCGCCACGGGCAGGTCGGCGAGGGTCGGCAGGGCCGACAGGTCCAGGTCGGTCGTCGAGTACCCGGCCTCGGTGTCGCCGAGGCGCGCACCGCCCCGCGACAGCGTGACGTCGTGGACCATCCGGTACGGCACGACCCGGGTCAGCGCTGCGCTGGCCGCCCGCGCCCGCCCCAGGACGGCGACCGGCAGGGCCGTACCCTCGGCGGAGGCCACCTCGAAGTCGGCCGGCGCGGAGAGGGCCATGTCGCGATCGGCGACCACCCGCATGGACGCGCCGCCGATGACCACGCCGGAGATCAGCGTCACGCCGAGCGCCACCACCACGGATACGGCCGCGGCGCGGCGCGGCGTTCCACCGATCCCGCCGACCGCCAACCGTCCGAGGGCGCCGAGCTGGCGCAGCGGCCAGCCCACGACCGCCAGCACCGGACGCACCAGCAGCGGCCCGAGGGCCACCAGGGCGAAGAACGCCAACGCGCCCGAGGCGACCAGCAGGAACAGACCGAGCGTCGGGTCGTACGACTCCGCGCCCGGCGTCGGCATGCGGCGCACCGCCGCGACGCCGGCCAGCAACGCGCCGAGGGCCAGCAGCGCCCCGGACACCAGGCGACCCGCTCCGATGCCCCGCCGGCCGGCGGTGACGCTGGCCGCGCGCAACGCCTCCAGCGGCGAGACCCGAGCGGCGGAGAACGCCGGGGCGAGGACCGCCAGCACGGTGATCACGACCGCCCCGACCACCACCGCGACCGCCGGTGTCAGCGGCAGCCCCGGCGACGACACCACCGTGCCGAAGGCGCGCAGGACCGGCGGAAGCGCCTGCCCGACGGCCAGCGCGGCGGCCACCCCGACGACACCGGCGACCAACCCGGTCAGGGCACCCTCGGCGGTGAGCGCGCCCACCAACGCTCCCCGGCCCGCGCCGACCGCCCGCAGCAGCGCGAGGTGCTGCATCCGCTGGGCGAAGACGATGCGGAACGTGGAGGTGACCACCAGCGCCGCGGCGGCCACCGCGATCCCGACGAACATCCCGACCAGCGCGAACAGCCTGCCGACCTGCTCGGCCGCCGCGTCGGCCTCGGCGTCGCGTACCTCGGCGCCCGAGCGGACCGGCTGCTCGGCGGAGACCGCCGCGGCCAGGCGCTGGTGGACCGCCTGCGTCGCGCCCGGGGCCGCCCGCAGGTCGATCCGCTCCACGAAGGTCAGGTGACCCCACGCGGCCACGACGTCGTCCGGCGCGTAGGCGTTGGCGCCGTCGTCGACGGGGGTGTCGACCACTCCCGTGACGGTGAGCGGCGACTCGGCCGTGCGGTCGCCGCCCGTCCCGGTGGTCACCGTGCCGACCGTCAGCCCCAGCCGCTCGACGGTACGCGGACTCACCGCGATCTCGCCGGGCTGGTCGGGATAGCTGCCCTGGACCAGGCGCACCGTGGCCAGCGGGCCCCGGCCCGGATCCGCCTGGAGGTTGACGTATCCCCCGCCGACCGAGACACCGATGGTCACCCGGCCCACCGCCTCGACGACGCCGGGCACGGCGCGGACGTCCCGCAACGCCGTCAGGGCGGGCGGCCGCTCGGGGTCACCGACCACCAGGTCGGTGGCCGCCGGGGTGCCGCTGAGGGTGTCCCGGGCGGTCCGTTCGGTGATGTCCCGCGCCAACACGGTGCCGAAGACCACGAACGACGCGACGAGGATCGCGAGGCCGGTGAGAATCAGCCGGCCCGGCCGGCGGGCCGCGGCGATCACCTGGGTACGCAGCACGGTCGCCCTCATGCGGCCACCGCCAGGGCGCGCAGCGCGTCGGTGATCGAGCCCTGGTCCGGCTCGTGGATCTCGCCGGCGATCCGACCGTCGGCGAGCAGCACCACCCGGTCGGCGTACGCGGCGGCGATCGGGTCGTGGGTGACCATGACCACCGTCTGGCCCAGGTCGCGTACCGAGTCGCGCAGGATGGCGAGCACCTCCGCCCCGGTGCGGGAGTCGAGGTTGCCCGTCGGCTCGTCGGCGAAGACGACCTCGGGCCGCGACACCAGCGCCCGGGCCAGCGCCACCCGCTGCTGCTGGCCGCCCGAGAGCTCGCTGGGCCGGTGCCCGAGCCGCTGGCCGAGACCCAGCACGTCGACGAGGTGCGCGAACAGGTCACGGTCGGCGTCCCGGCCGGCGAGGTCCAGCGGCAGGGTGATGTTCTGCGCGGCGGTGAGCTGCGGCAGCAGGTTGAACGACTGGAACACGAAGCCGATCCGGTCGCGGCGGGCCCGGGTCAGCGTACGGTCCGACCGACCGGTCAGCTCCGTGCCGCCCAGCAGGACCCGCCCGGACGTGGGGGTGTCCAGCCCGGCCAGGCAGTGCATCAGCGTCGACTTGCCGGACCCGGACGAGCCCATGATCGCGGTGAACCCGGCCCGGCCGAAGGCGACCGAGACGTTGTCCAGGGCGCGGACGGCGGTTTCGCCGCTGCCGTACACCTTGACGAGGTCGACGGCCGCGACGGCCGCCTGCCCGGTCTGCGGTGGGGCGTGGGTTGTCATGGGTTCCTCCAGTGGTTGCGATGTGACCGCCGGAAGCCTCGCCCGCGCCGGGCGGCGGCCGCATCGGTCCCCGGTCGGGGAACGCGGCCGGGGGGTCTGTCTTTCGGCCGATCTGGGCCGGCCCTCCGCGTGGCTACGCTGGGTCACGATGAACGCGCCGATCTCCTCCACCTGGTGGGTACGCCTGGGTCAGCTCGCCGGTCTGACGGCGCTGGCCCTGCTCTGTGCCTTCGACCTGCGGTACGGCCTCGCCAGCGGGATGGGGGTGGTCGAAGCGCTGCGGGCCCTGCTCCAGGTGGGGTTGGCGGCGGCGACGGCGGTGGTCTGGCTGCCCGTGCACCGAACGGAATCCCGGGCGCTGCCGATCGCGGCGCTCGCGCTCGGTGTCGTCTCACTCACCGTCACCGCGGGCCTTCTGCTGCTCGGCAGGAGCGGGGCCTATCTGCTGGGTGGCACCTGGGGGCTGGCCGAGTCCGCCGGGATGATCGCGGTGGTGTTCGTGGTGACCCGCTTTGGCGCGGCCCGGTTCGCCCCCTGGGCGGCGGTGGTCGCCGCGCTCGCCGCCGCCGCGCTTCCGCTGCGCGCCGGCGCCGACCTGGTCTACGTGATCTTCGGGCTGCTCCAGGCGCTCGGCGCGGTCGGCGCCGCCGCCGCCGGGATCTACCTGCGCGTCGTCGCCAGCGGCCGGGAGCGGGCCATCGCGCTGGTACGCGCCGAGCAGCGCGCCGAGTTCGCCCGCGACCTGCACGACTTCATCGCCCATCACGTGACCGGCATCGTGGTGCAGGCGCAGGGCGCCCGGTTCGTCGCGGAACAGGACCCGCAACGGGTGATCGTCGCCCTGGAGCAGATCGAGCGGGCCGGCGCCGAGACGATGGCCTCGATGCGGCGGATGGTCGGCGTGCTGCGCAATCCGCACGCCCCGCCGGACGCGCCGCTGGCCCCGCTGGCCGGTGTGGCCGATCTCGCGCCGCTGCTGGAGGGCCACAACGGCACGACCAACGCGCCGGCCCGACTGTACGTCGACGGTCCGCTCGACGGGCTGCCGGTGGAGGTCTCCACCTCGGCGTACCGGGTGGTGATGGAGGGGCTGACCAACGCCCGCCAACACGCGTCGGACGCCCGGTCGGTGGCGGTGTCCGTGCGCCGTACGCCGGACTGGCTGCTGGTCCGGGTCGCCAACGACGGCGCGGGCCCACGCACGACGCCGGCCCGGGGGCACGGCTTCGGCCTGGTCGGTCTCACCGAGCGGGTACGCGCCCTGGACGGCACGGTCACCGCCGGACCGGGCGTCTCCGGCGGCTGGGTGCTCGACGCCGCGTTTCCCCTGCGCGCGGCGGTGACCCGATGATCCGGGTGCTGATCGCCGACGACCAGGCGATGGTCCGCACCGGTTTCGGCATGATCATCGGGGCGCAGCCGGACATGGCGGTGGTCGGTGAGGCCGCCGACGGGATCGCGGCCGTCGAGATGACCCGTCGGCTCCGTCCGGACGTGGTGCTGCTGGACATCCGGATGCCCCGCCTCGACGGCCTGGAGGCGCTCCGGCTGCTCGCCGGGCCGGGCGTCAAGGACCCGGTGCGGGTGGTCGTGGTGACGACCTTCGACCTCGACGAGTACGTGCACACCGCGCTGTCCCACGGCGCGTGCGGCTTCCTGCTCAAGGACTCCGGGCCAACGCTGCTCGTCGAGGCGGTCCGCGCCGCCGTCTCCGGTGACGCGCTGATCAGCCCGTCCATCACCGTACGACTGCTGCAGCACCTCAGCTCGCCCACCGCGCCGCGCGACGACGGGGGCCTGTCCCCACGGGAACTCGACGTCGTGAAGCTCGTCGCCCGGGGCCTGACCAACGCCGAGATCGCCGGCCAACTCTTCATCGCCGTCGGGACGGTCAAGACACACCTGGCCAGCGTTCAGGCGAAGCTGCCGGCCCGCAACCGCGTCGAGATCGCCGCCTGGGCCTGGGAACGCCGCCTGGTCAGCTAGACGGGGCATCCTCGCGCCGCCCACTGCCCTAAAATCGACGGCAGTGAATCGCCGGCCCGCTGCGGACAACCGGAGGCGAGGGATTCATCGTGCACCCAATCCGAACACGGCCCCGATCACGGGCCACCACCCTGGCCGTCGCCGCGCTGGCGGCCGCAGCGGTCGCGCTGGGCCCGAGTCCGGCGTACGCCGCCGACGACACCGAGCGCCCTACCGCCCCCGGCCCGATCACGGTCACCGCCATCGACACCACCTCGGTGGAGCTGACCTGGACCGCGTCGACCGACAACGTGGGCGTGGTCGGCTACGCGGTCTCGGCGCTGTTCGAGGACACCGGCCGGGCGTACTCGACCGACACCACCACCATCCGCATCACCGACCTGCGCCCGTCCCGGACGTACACCCTCAGCGTCGCGGGGCTGGACGCGGCGGGCAACCGGTCGGTGTCCAACCCGACGCTGCGGTTGACCATGCCACCGGGTGACACCGAGCCGCCGAGCACGCCGGGCCAGCCGGTCGCGTACGACGTCGCGGCGACCCTGGTGTGGCTGCGGTGGACCCCGTCGACCGACAACGTCGTGCTCGACCGGTACGAGGTGTACCGGGTCGACGCCAGCGGTCAACTGACCCTGGTCAGGGAGTTGTACCAGTTCCCGCCGAGTCCCACCATGACCCAGGTCAGCGGGTTGACGCCGAACACGACGTACACCTTCGTGGTGCGCGCCCGCGACGAGGCGGGCAACTGGTCGGCGCTGTCGTCGCCGGTCACCGTGACCACCCTGCCGCCCCCGCCGAGCTGCGCGGTCCGCACGGTCGCCCGGCAGGGGCCGGACGGCTTCGTGGCGTACCTCGCCGTCGAGAACACCGGTACGACGGCGGTGAACGGCTGGACGATGACCTGGCGGTTCTGGGCCAGCCAGCAGGTACGGGCCCTCTGGGGCGCGCAGGTCGTCGACCGGCCGAACAACAGCTACCTGCGGGTCCGCAACACCAGCCACAACGCGGTGATCAGGCCGGGCGGCACGGTGTCGCTGGGCATCGTCGCCACCGGCACTCAACTGCCGGAGGAGGTCACGCTCAACGGTGGCGTCTGCGTGGTGGCAGACGAGTAACGCTCGCGTCCGGGGTCTGGTGTCGACGGCGACATCTTGCGACGCTAACGCTCGTGTATGACTACGACCTGTTGGTGCTGGGCTCCGGACCCAGCGGTCAGAAGGCCGCGATCGCCGCCGCCAAACTCGGCCGGCGGGTTGCCATCGTGGACCGCCGCGACATGCTCGGTGGGGTGTGCATCAACACCGGCACCGTCCCGTCCAAGACGCTGCGCGAGGCGGTGCTCTACCTGACCGGCCTGAGCCAGCGCGACCTGTACGGCAGCAGCTACCGGGTCAAGGAGGAGATCACGGTCAGCGACCTGGCCGCCCGCACCCAGCACGTCATCACCCGGCAGACCGACGTCATCCGCAACCAACTCGCCCGCAACCGGGTCGCGATGATCACCGGTACCGGCCGCTTCGCGGATGCCCACTCCATCTGGGTCGACGCGGGCTCCGGGCGCGAGTCGAAGGTGACCTTCGACAAGGCCGTCATCGCGGCCGGCACCCGCCCGGCCCGCCCGGACAGCGTCGACTTCGACGAACGGACCATCGTGGACTCCGATGGCGTCATCAACCTCCAGGCCGTACCGCGCAGCATGGTCGTGGTCGGCGCCGGCGTGATCGGCATGGAGTACGCGTCGATGTTCGCCGCCCTCGGCACCAAGGTGACAGTCGTCGAACGCCGCGAGCAGATGCTCGACTTCTGCGACGAGGAGATCGTCGAGTCGCTCAAGTACCACCTGCGGGACCTGTCGGTGGCGTTCCGCTTCGGCGAGGAGGTCGCCGCGGTGGAGAAGCACCAGACGGCGGCGCTGTGCATCCTCAAGAGCGGCAAGAAGATCGTCGCGGACACCGTCATGTACTCGGCGGGTCGGCAGGGCCAGACCGACGACCTGGCGTTGGAGGCGGCCGGGCTGACGGCCGACCGACGCGGCCGGATCGCCGTCGACGCCAACTACCGCACGTCGGTCGAGCACATCTACGCGGTGGGTGACGTGATCGGCTTCCCGGCGCTGGCCTCCACCTCGATGGAGCAGGGTCGGCTGGCCGCCCAGCACGCCTGCGGCGAACCGATCCGGGAGATGCACGGCCTGCAACCCATCGGCATCTACACCATCCCGGAGATCAGTTTCGTCGGCCAGACCGAGGCCGAGCTGACCGACGCGTCGACGCCGTTCGAGGTGGGCGTCGCCCGCTACCGGGAGCTGGCCCGGGGTCAGATCGTCGGCGACTCGTACGGGATGTTGAAGCTGCTCGTCTCCCCCGAGGATGGCCGCCTGCTCGGAGTGCACGTGTTCGGCACCGCCGCCACCGAGATCGTCCACATCGGTCAGGCGGTGATGGGCTGCGGCGGCACGATCGACTATCTGATCGACGCGGTGTTCAACTACCCGACCCTGGCCGAGGCGTACAAGGTGGCCGCGTTGGACGCGTCCAACAAAATCCGCAACATAACCCGAATAGACGGCTAACCCCACCCACCCCCACCACCCCCAGGCCCCCACCCCACGACCCCGGTGATCAAGAGGTTTGCGTCACGACACGCCGGGGCGGGTGACGCAAACCTCTTGATCACGAGGGTAGAGCGGGGGGTGGGACCGGGGGGGTGGGGTTTGGGGGGTGGGGGTTGGGGTTAGGTTGTTGCGCAGGTTGGGGTTGGGGTGCCGGCGGTGCCGGTGCCCTGGAAGCCGAACTCGGTGGACTGCCCCGCGCCGACCTGACCGTTGTAGGAGACGTTCCTCCAGGTCGTCGTACCGGTGCTACCGCTGTTGGTGGCGCTCCAGGCATTGGTGACGGTCGCGCCGGACGGCAGGTCGATCGTCACGGTCCACCCGTTGAGAGCCGACGAGCCGGCCGTCACCCGTACGTTCGCCACGAAGCCACCGTTCCACTGGTTCACCGTCACCGAGGCGGAGCAAACGCCCTCTCCCGGCGGCGGTGTCGTCGGCGGAGGCGTCGTGGGTGGCGGAGTCGTGGGTGGTGGAGTCGTGGGTGGTGGAGTCGTGGGTGGTGGAGTCGTGGGTGGTGGAGTCGTGGGTGGTGGCGTCGTCGGTGGTGGAGTCGTCGGGGTGGTGCCGTTGTTGAGCGCGGTGAGCACGGCGTCGTACGCGGGCTTCTTCTGCCCGCTGTTGTTGAACAGCAGCGGCGACTGGTAGGACCGCCACGAGTCGCTGTCCCGGATGCCCCACACGGTGATGCCGTTGCAGCGGGCCACCGCGAGGCAGTCCTCGACCACGCTGCGGTACGTGTTGGCCGGGGCGCCCTCGATGTCCAGCTCGGTGATCTGCACGTCCACACCCAGGGCCGCGAAGCTCGACAGTGTGGTGCGGTAGTTGCTGACGTACGGGGAGTCGCTGTTGAAGTGCGACTGGAAGCCGACGCAGTCGATCGGCACGCCACGGGACTTGAAGTCGCGGACCATGTTGTAGACGCCCTGGGTCTTGGCCCAGGTCCAGTTGTCGATGTTGTAGTCGTTGTAGCAGAGCTTCGCGCCCGGGTCCGCGGCCCGCGCGGCGCGGAACGCCGCCTCGATCCAGTCGTTGCCGGTGCGCTGGAGGTTCGAGTCGCGCCGACCGCCGGAGTTGCCGTCGGCGAACGCCTCGTTCACCACGTCCCAGGAGTAGAGCTGCCCCCGGAAGTGCGTGGCGACCTGCGTCACGTGGTTCAGGATCGCCTGCCGCAGGGCGCTTCCGCTCATGCCCTGCATCCAACTCGGCTGCTGGGCATGCCAGGCGAGGGTGTGACCGCGTACCTGCATGCCGCGGCTGCGGGCGTGGTTGACGATCTGCTCGGCCGAGCCGTAGCTGAACCGGTTCTGCTGCGGCTCGGTGGCGTCGATCTTCATCTCGTTCTCGGCTGTCACCATGTTGAACTCACGGTTCAGGATCGTGGTGTACGTGCTGTCCGAGAGCTTGAAACCGGCCACCGCCGTACCGAAGTAGCGGCCCTTCTCGGCGGCGGACGCGCCGAGCGTGGTCCCGGCGGCGGCGGGCGCCGTCAGGACCAGCGTCATGCCGGCGGCGAGCGCGCCCGCCCCGGCCAACGCGACGGCGGCTCTCGACGCCGCCCTCCATCTCGCGTTTCCCATTCGTGCAGCTCCTTCTACTGAAAGGGAGTCAGGCGATCGAGCAGGTGGCCCCGTTGAGGGCGAAGGCCGTGGGCTTGCCGGCGTCGCCGGTGTGGGTGGCCTGGAAGCCGATCTCGACCGACGTGTTCGGGGCGATGGTGCCGTTGTAGGAGACGTTGCGGGCCGTCACCGCGCCGCTGGTCGGCGAGTAGGCGGCGTTCCAGCCGCCGGTGATGGTCTGGCCGCCGGGCAGCGTGAAGGTCAGCGCCCACCCGTTCACGGCCGTCGCGCCGGTGTTGGTGATCCGCACGCTCGCGGTGAGCCCGTTGTTCCAGGCGTTGACCGTGTAGGTGACCCCGCAGGCGCCCGCGCTGGGCGGCGGCGTGGTCGGCGGAGGCGTCGTCGGGGGCGGCGTGGTCGGCGGCGGGGTCGTCGGGGGCGGCGTCGTCGGGGGCGGCGTCGTCGGCGGAGGCGTCGTCGGCGGAGGCGTCGTCGGCGGGGCGGTGCCGTCCAGGCCGAAGAAGCGGATCACCTGCGCGGCGTCGACGGGGATGTTGTGCGTGACGCCCTGCATGCTGATCGCCTCGACCGGGGCCATCGGGCCGCTGCTGCCGTACCGGGTGCGGGTGTAGCCCGACTGCGGGGAGTCGGTGTACGTCGGGGTCTGGCTCAGACCGTGCACGTTGGTCCACTGCTTGACCTGCTCACCGAAGTTCGGGTAGCGCAGGGTGTCGTCGCTCGTGCCGTGCCAGATCTGCATCCGCGGCCGCCGGCCGCTGTAGCCGGGGTACGCCCCGCGGACCAGGTCCCCCCACTGCTGGGCGGTCTTGATGGACTGCCCGTTCGCGCACTGGCTGTTCCACTCCGAGCTGCCCCCGGTGGCGAAACAGGCGAACGGCACCCCGGCGAAGGACGCGCCGGCCGCGAACACGTCCGGGTAGTCACCGAGCATGACGTTGGTCATCATCGCGCCCGACGAGGTGCCGGTGGCGAAGACGCGGTCCGGGTCGGCGGAGTACCGCTGCTTGACGTAGTCGATCATCGAGACGAGTCCGACCGGGTCGCTGCCCCCGCCTCGGCGCAACGCCTGCGGCGAGGCCACGTCCCAGCACTTGCTGCTGCGGGTCGCCGACGGGTAGATGACGATGAAGCCGTACCGGTCGGCGAGGGAGGCGTACTGCGTGCCGGAGTAGAAGGCGGGGCCGGTGCCGGTGCAGTAGTGCAGGGCGAGCAGGATCCCCGGGCGGGATGCCACCCGGTCCGGGACGTACAGGTGCATCTGGAGGTTTGTGGGGTTGTTGCCGAAGCCGGTCACCTGCGTGAGCGTCGCGGCCGACGCGGGCGTGGCGAACGCCAGCGCGGCGGCGGCGACCGTCGCGACCGCGGTGAGGACGCCGAGCAGCCTTGTCTTCAGTGTCATGGTTCGCGATTCCTCGGGAGAATGGCGCATGGAAGGGGGTTAGTCGAGGACTGCCCTTCGCCCGACCGTGACCGCGGCTCGCGTGACCGATGTCAGCTTCGATCGAGGTCGCTCGATTGTCAAGGATTCCGGAAACCTTTCGGCGCAAGGGATTGCGCGGTCACCTGCGCACGTGCCAGGGGTCGCGGGGCCGTTCGTCACCTGCCCACGGCGGGCTATTATCGGCAGGTTCCCGATAACCAGACCGTCCTCGCGTGCACCCCCTGCGAGCGTCCTCACCCGACTCCCGCGGGCACGAAGGAGATCGAGTGAAGATCGTCGACGCCCGGGTCATCGTGACCTGTCCGGGCCGCAACTTCGTCACCCTCAAGATCGTCACCGACGAGGGCGTCACCGGCGTCGGTGACGCCACCCTCAACGGTCGGGAGCTGGCCGTCGCGTCGTACCTGCGCGACCACGTGGCGCCGCTGCTGATCGGCCGGGACCCGGCCCGGATCGAGGACACCTGGCAGTACCTGTACCAGGGCGCGTACTGGCGGCGCGGCCCGGTCACCATGAGCGCGATCGCCGCGGTGGACACCGCCCTGTGGGACATCAAGGGCAAGGTGGCGGGCCTGCCGGTCTACCAGCTGCTCGGCGGCCGGTCCCGCGAGGGCGTCACCGTGTACGGCCACGCCAACGGCGAGACCGTCGAGGAGGTGCTGGTCGAGGTCGCCCGCTACGTCGACCTCGGCTACCGGGCGGTCCGGGTGCAGTGCGGTGTGCCGGGCCTGCCCAAGACGTACGGGGTCAGCGCCGACAAGCTCTTCTACGAACCGGCCGACGCGGCCCTGCCCAGCGAGGCGACCTGGTCGACGCAGCGCTACCTGTCACACGTGCCGGGCGTGTTCGCGCGGGTCCGTGACGAGTTCGGCCCCGACCTGCGGCTGCTGCACGACGTGCACCACCGGCTCACGCCGATCGAGGCGGCCCGGCTCGGCCGCAGCCTGGAGCCGTACGCGCTGACCTGGATGGAGGATCCGGTCCCCGCCGACCTGCAGGAGGGCTTCCGACTGATCCGGCAGCACACCACCACGCCGATCGCCGTGGGCGAGGTGTTCAACAGCGTCATCGACGCCGCTCAGCTCATCCGCGAGCAGCTCATCGACTACATCCGGGCCACGGTGGTGCACGCCGGAGGGATCACCCACCTGCGGCGCATCTTCGACCTCGCGGCGCTGCACCACGTCCGCAGCGGCTCGCACGGCGCCACCGACCTGTCGCCCGTCTGCATGGCCGCCGCGCTGCAGCTCGACATCTCGATCCCCAACTTCGGCCTGCAGGAGTACATGCGGCACACCGCGCAGACCGACGAGGTGTTCCCGCACGGGTACCACTTCGCCGACGGCTACCTGCACCCCGCCGAGACGCCCGGGTTGGGCGTCGACATCGACGAGGAGGCGGCGGCCCGCTACCCGTACGCGCCCGCGTACCTGCCGGTGAACCGGCTGGAGGACGGGACCGTGCACCCCTGGTGAGCACGCCGGCGCCGGCGCTCCGGCCGGCCCGATCGGGCCGGCCGGATCAGTGGATGCGCCGCCCCCGCGCGTCGGGCACCCCGGACTTGCGGAAGAAGTACGTGTTGATCTGATCCCGCCAATCGGTGGCGCTGCGGACCTGCTCGTCGAGGCGCTCGGCCACCCGCTCGTACACGGCCGGGTCGATCATCCCGTTCAGGGTCTGCCACCGGCGTCGCATCACCGCCACCTCCTCGACGCCCGCGAAGTGGGTGTCGTAGATGTGCTGGATGACCGTCGACCCGCTGTGCAGGACGTGGTCGTACGGCACGTGGTGGAAGAAGAGCAGCAGCTCGTCCGGGCAGGTCACCGGCGACTCGTACACGTCGGCCCAGTACGGCGGGTACTGGCCGGCGAAGCCGGTGCCCGAGGCGCGACTGCGGTCCACGCCCACGCCGTCGCGGTCGGCGAAGTGGTAGGTGCCCCACCGCGAGTACTCGTACCCGTCGACGTCGGGGCCGTAGTGGTCGCCGGGGTGGACCATGAAGCCGACCCCCAGCGGGGCGGTGTACCGCTCGTAGGTACGCCACGAGTCGTCCATGATTTCGTGCAGCGTCCGCCGGACCAACTCCGGGTCGGCGGTCGCCGACGGCGGGAACGTCAGCGTCATCCACTCGTCGAGGACCGCCGTCGGGTCGAGCCGCGGGTCCCAGGCGAGCCGGCCGACCGTGTAGAGGTTGGCCTGGGCCAGCGGATGCCCGGTCCAGAAGGCGTCGTCGCCGGTGTTGGCGACGGCGACCAGGCCGCCGCCCTTGCCCGCCTCGCCGGTGACCACGTCGGCGATGGTGCGCCCGCCGGGGCCCCACGGCGCGAAGCTCAGCACCTCCCCCCAGCACGGGCCGAGGTGGCAGACGTGTCGCTGCTGGCCCGTGTACTCCTGGGTGACCTGCACCTCCACCGCGACCCGGGTGGCCGGCATGGCGGCGAGCACCGGCGAGACCGGCTCGCGCGTCTGGAAGTCCACCGGACCGAACTTCACCTGCAGGACCACGTTGGTACGGAATCGTCCGTCGAGTGGGGCGAAGTGGTCGTACGCGGCGCGGGCGCGGTCGGTGGACCGGTCCCGCCAGTCCTGGTGGTGGTTGTAGACGAACGCCCGCCAGTGCACCACTCCCCCGTACGGGGCGAGGGCCTCGGCGAGCAGGTTCGCCCCATCGGCGTGGTCCCGCCCGTAGCTGAACGGGCCGGGTTGCCCCTCGGAGTCGGCCTTCACCAGGTAGCCGCCGAAATCGTCGATGCGCTCGTAGACGCGCCGGGTGGCGGCCGCCCACCAGGCGCGTACCTCCTCGTCGAACGGGTCGGCGGTGGGCAGTCCGCCGAGGACCAGGGGCGCGGCGAAGGTGACCGACAGGTGCACCCGGATGCCGTACGGGCGCAGCGCGTCCGCGATCTGGGCCACGTCACCGAGCCGGTCGGTGAGCAGCAGCGCCTCGGCCCGACCCACGTTGACGTTGTTCACCGAGATGGCGTTGATCCCGCTGGCCGCCAGCAGCCGCCCGTACTCCCGGATCCGGGCCAGGTCCCCGCGCGGACGGCCACCGGCCCAGAAGATCGAGCCGCCCGCGTACCCCCGTTCGACCTGGCCCATCACCGGGTGCACGGCCACGTTGTCCCAGTGGTTGAGCATGCGGCGGCGCAGCGCGGGCCGGTGCAGCTCGGGTGGGCGGGCCGGGTCGAAGGCCGCCGCACAGAGCCGTACGACGTGGAACAGCCCGTAGAGGAGGCCGGCGGGCGCGTCGGCCAGCACGACCGTCGTCTCACCGCTGCGGGCCAGCAGGAAACCCTCGTCGCCGAGCGTCTCGCCGAGGTCGGCGAGCGCCGCCTCCCCCGCCGCGCGGGCCGCCCGCACCGCCGTGCTGGGCAGCTCGGGCACCCCGCGCAGGGTGAGCACCACGTCGACGTCGACGTCCCAGGACGGGGAGTGCCAGACCCGTCCGCCGTAGCGCGTGCAGGCGCGCGTCACCTCGTCGAGAACGGTGTCGACGAGCAGCCCGTCGCCGTGCACGAGGACGCGCCGCGCCCCGAGGGCCCGGAACGCCTCCGGTGGCAGCCAGGCGGGGTGTACGCGGGGATCCTCGACGTCGTGCGGCTCCGCCACGAACACCGGATCCTCCAGGTCGGCGTTCACGCGACCCCCCGCGTGACGATCACCTCGGCGGTCGTGGAGCGGCTCATGCGGTGAACTCCTTCCGGATCAGGTGGACCATCGGGTCGGCGACACGGAGAATTCCGAGGGCCAGGACCGAGGCGAGCAGCGCCGGCACCGCCTCGGAGAAGACCGCGGTGATCCCGGCCGCCGCCGCGAGCAGCAGGGCGTTGCCGGCGGTGACACCGGGGGTACGGACGAGGAAGTGCACGGCCAGGCGTAGGACGTCACGGGTGCGGAACTCGAACAGCGAGGTGATCACCAGCGCGTTGAGCGCGCAGAGGGTGACCCCGACCGCGACCGCGATCAGCGGGGCCACCCACCAGCTCGGTAGGCCGATCGCGTCACGGTAGGCGAGGTTCAGCGCGAGCACCGTCAACCACAGCAGCGTCGGCGTCCAGACCCGCAGCGCGCCCCCGGCGTTGCCGCGGTAGCCCCGCCAGAACAGCGCGGCGGGCCGCAGGTCGGTCAGGTCGGGTCGCTGGTGGCGCAGCGCGTACAGGGCGGCGCAGGCCGCCGGTCCGACCGGCGTCAGCAGCAGCGCGACCAGCGGCAGGTTGCTGGGGTCACGGTCGAGCAGCAGCAGCGGGAGCAGGGCGGGCACCGTGGTGAGAAGGAGCAGCGCCTCGACCACGAGCAGGATGTAGACGCGGGACGCGATCCGGGACAGGGGTCCGTCGCCGATCTGCCGCCCGGCCTGCGCCGCGTCGTTCACTGTCCGTCTCCTCCCAGGTCCGGCGGTCGGTCGCACGCGGGGGCGCCGAGGTCGGCCGGTCCGGTGCGCGTCACCGGACCGGCCGACGCCTCAGCGATGGTCCTTCTGGTAGCGGTCGTACGCCTTGTTGACCATGTCCAGGTAGGCGTCCATGTTCTTGCCCTTCAGCTCGGCCAGGTAGGCGTCCCACTGGGCGAGGTCCCGCTGGCCCAGCGCGAACTGCAGGGTCGCCTGGTAGACGGCGTCCTTCAGCGGCGTCTCCCACAGGGACGCCTGCTCCCGCTCCTCGTCGTTCAACGGGTGCGGCGGGGGCACGACGACCGGCGTCCGGGCGTTCATGACCTTCTGGAACTCCTGCTCCTCCGGGGCGAAGAAGCCCTGCACCAGTTCCGGCTTGCCGCCGTACGCGAAGACGCCGTTGTAGAAGCCGAAGTCCTTCTGGAGGTGCTTGGGGGCCGTGGGGTTGAGCCCGATGACGTTGACGTCGGGCGCGAGCTTGGGCATGCCGGCGCCGTCCCGGACGAAGGTCTTGCCCTCGACGCCCCACTTGGCGAACTCCTGGCCGGCGTCGGAGTACCAGAGCCAGTCGATGAACTGCATCATCGCCACGAAGTTCTTGCTCTCGCGGGCCTTCGAGGAGATCATCACGCCGTTCTCCAGCCGGTTGGCCGGGTTGACCTCACCGGCCGGCCCGATCGGCAGCGGAATCTTGGCGATCCTGGCCTTCGGGTTGGTCTTGGCCAGGTCCGGCCGGTAGTCGTTCACCACGGCCTGGGCGTTGGCGCTGATCACGAAGGACTTGCCGTTGGCGAGCTTCTGCCGGGCCTGGTCGTCAGTCTGGGTGAAGCTCTCCGGGTCGAGCAGCTTCTCCTTCACCAGCTTGTTGAGGTACTGGAGCATCTGCTTGTACTTGTCGCTCGCGCCGGTGTAGACGAACTTCTTGGTGTCGGCGTCCCAGCTCGTGTGCTGGAAGTTCCAGCCCGCGCCCTGGAGTCCGTACGACACGGCCAGGATGTTGAGCAGGTTGCCGGCCGGGTTGGGCTTGCTCCACCGATCCGAGAACGGGTAGACGTCCGGGTACTTCGCCTTCATCGCCTTGAGCACCGTGTACAGCTCGTCCCAGGTCTTCGGGGGGCTGAGCTTCAGCTCGTCGAGGATGTCGGTGCGGATCGCCACCGAGTAGTCCTGCCAGGGCTTCTCGTGCAGGCCGGGCAGCAGGTAGAACTTGCCGTCCTCCTGACGCCGGGTGTCGATCTCGGGCTTCAGGTTCCACTTCGAGATCTTGTCCTGGAGGTTCGGCATCAGGTCCAGGTAGTCGCTGACCGGCAGGACCGCGCCCGAGGACACGTAGGCGTCCTCCTGCCCCGGGTACGTCTTCGGGATGATCATCGGGGCGTCACCGGCGCCGATCAGCAGGCTGCGCTTCTGCTCGTAGTCGCTCAGCGGAACGGCGACCGGGGTGAGGGTGACGTTGGCCCGGGACTTCAGCTCCGACCAGAAGAGCCAGTCCTCGCGCAGCGGGTAGTTCGGGTGGTTGTTGTACAGGATGGAGAAGGAGACCGGCTCGCTCGCCTTGAACTGCTTGCCGATGCCGTAGTCGGACATCGCACCGGCTTTGTTCTCCGACAGGTCCTTGGCGTCGGACGGGTCATCACTGCAGGCGGCGATGCTGGTCGCCGTGAGCAGCACGGCTACCGCTGTCGCGACGCGGCGCCACGATCGGTGGAGCATGGCGGTCCTTTCGGGTTCGGTGGAGGAAAGGGTGGACGTGCTGGCTAGCCCTTCACGGCGCCGAGCATCACGCCGCGGACGAAGTACCGCTGGACGAAGGGGTAGACCAGGAGGATGGGCAGGGTCGTGAGCACGATCGTCACGGACTTGAGCGTCGCCTCGGCCTGCACCTCGTCGGCCTCGGCGATCGCACCGACGTTCTCCGCGCCGGTGGCCCCGGCGATCAGGTTGCGCAGATAGACGGTCACCGGCCACAACTCCTGCTGGTCCATGTACAGGAAGGCGGCGAACCAGGAGTTCCAGAAGGCCACGGCGTAGAACAGCACCATCGTGGCGACGATCGCCTTCGACAGGGGCAGCACGATGCGCAGCAGGATGCCGTACGTGTTGAGCCCGTCGACGGCGGCGGCCTCCTCCAGGTCGGTGGGTAGCGACTCGAAGAACGCCTTCATCACCAGCAGGTTGAACACGTTGATCGCGTTGGGCACCGCGATGGCCCACACGGTGTTCTTCATGCCCAGGCTGGTGACGAGCACGTAGTTGGGGATCAGGCCGCCGGTGAAGAACATGGTGAAGACCGCGATGCCGATCAGCGCCGTTCGTCCCCGGAGGTGTTTCTTGGACAGCACGTAGGCGTAGCAGGTGGTCAGCACGATCGAGATGGTCGTGGCGACGACGGTGTAGAAGACGGTGTTGCGGTAGTTGGTCCAGAACAGCGAGTCGTTCAGCACGAGCCGGTAGGTGTCCAGGTTGAACCCGCGCGGCACGAGGTTGACCTGCCCGGCGATGATGTACCCCTCGTCGCTGAGCGAGCGGGCCAGGACGTTGATGAACGGAAACAGGGTCACCACCACCACGATGGTGAGCACGACCGCGTTGCACGCCTGGAACACGCGGTAGCCCCGGGTGGGCCGGATACCGCGGGGTCCGACGCGGGCGGGCAGGTCGCTCACCTGGGCCGGGTCGGTGGCGTCGACGGTCACCACAGGCTCGTCCCCACCGTACGCCGGGCGATCAGGTTCGCCGTCAGGACCAGCGTGAGCCCGATGACCGCCTCGAACAGCCCGATGGCGGCGGCGTAGCTGAAGTTGCTGGACCCGAAGCCCATCCGGAACAGGTACGTGGAGAGCACGTCGGCGGTCGGGTAGGTCAGCGGGTTGTACAGCAGCAGGATCTTCTCGAAACCGACCGCCATGAAGGTGCCGATGTTGAGGATCAGCAATGTGACCATGGTGGGTCGGATGCCCGGGAGCGTGACGTGCCAGGTCTGCCGCCAGCGGTTGGCCCCGTCGATCCGGGCCGCCTCGTACAGGTCGTCGTCGACGGTGGTGAGCGCGGCGAGGTAGAGGATGGTGCCCCAGCCGACCGTCTGCCAGACCTCGGACGACACGTAGATCGTCCGGAACCATTCGGCGCGTTGCAGGAACGGCACCGCGTCGCCGCCGGTGGCCTGCACGATCTGGTTGACGGTCCCGTCGACGGAGGTCAGCTGCATGACCATCGCCGCGACGATCACGATCGACAGGAAGTGCGGCAGGTAGGACACGGACTGCACGAACCGCCGCAGCCGTCGGGCGCGTACCTCGTTGAGCAGCAGCGCGAGGATGATCGGCAGTGGGAAGCAGAACAGCAGCGTCAGCGTCCCGAGCACCAGCGTGTTGGTGAAGACGTCCCAGAACGTCGGGTCGGCCAGGAACATCCGGAAGTAGCGCAGCCCGACCCAGTACTCACCGAAGATGCTCCCGCCCGGCTTGAACCGGCGGAACGCGATGATGTTCCCGATCATCGGGAGGTAGCGGAAAACCAGGAAGAAGAGCAGCGGCAGGACGGCCAGCGAGTAGAGCTGCCAGTCCCGGCGCAGCGCCTGTCGCCAGGTGCGACGCCGACGGGGTGCGCGCGGGGCGGGGACGGTGGCCTCCACCGCGTCGCCGGGTGGCGCCGGCGGCGGGGGTCGTAACGTCTCGGATGTCATCCTCGCCTCCTATGCGGAGTGCGGAACGGCCACGAGCGGCTCGATCCGCACCGACGTGAGTAGGTCCCGCTCGTGCCCGACCTCGCGCTCGGCACCGGTGAGCCGCAGCGGCAGGGCGTCCTCGATCTCCGCGCTGGAGCGCCCGAACCGCAGCTCGACCGCGCCGGGCTCGACCACCCGCCGGCCGGACCGACCGGTGAACGACGTGACGTCGGCGGGTACGCCGAAGGTGACGTGCGCCCGCGCTCCGGGCTCCAGCGGCACCCGGGCGAAGCCGACCAGCCGGTGCACCGGCCGGGTGGTCTGCGCCACCGGGTCGTGCAGGTAGAGCTGCACCACCTCGGTGCCGGCCCGGTCACCGGTGTTCCCGACGGTGACGCGCACCTGGACCTCGCCGTCCACCGCCCAGGGGGTTGGTTCGTCCCGCGTCGCACCCACGACGGTCGCGTCGGACCACTCGAAGGTGGTGTAGCTCAGGCCGTGACCGAACGGGTACGCCGGGGTCGGGTCGATCGAGGACACCTTGTTGCGACGCCCGAGCGGCGGCGACAGGTAGGTGCCCGGCAGCCCACCCGCGTCACGGGGCACGCTGACCGGCAGCCGCCCGGACGGGTTCACCGCGCCGGTGAGCACCTCCGCGAGCGCCTGCCCGCCGAGTTGGCCGGGGAAGAACGCCTGCACCACGGCCGCCGCCGGGTCGAACTCCGGGCCGAGCGCGTACGGGCGACCGGTCAGCAGCACCAGCACCACCGGGGTACCGGTGGCGAGAACGGCCCGGACCAGGTCCGCCTGCACGCCGGGCAGCCGCAGGTCGGCGGCGTCGCAGCCCTCGCCGGAGGTGCCCCGGCCGAACATCCCCGCCCGGTCCCCGACGGCGAGCACGCACACGTCCGCGTTGGTCGCCGCGGTGACCGCCGCCGGGATGCCGGACGCGTCCTCGCCGGTGACGGCGCAGCCCGGCTCGTGGACCAGCAGCGGGACGCGGCGGGCCAGCTCGTCGCGCAACGTGCGGATCTCCACCCCGAGGCCGTGGTCGGGGTGGTTGACGCCGACGTGGTTGGGGAAGGTGTAGCAGCCGAGCATCGCCATCGGGTCGTCGGCGAGCGGACCCACCAGGGCGACCCGGGTCGCGACGGGCAGCGGCAGCACGCCGGTGTTGCGCAGCAGCACGACGGACTCGCGGGCCAGGCGTACGGCGACGTCCCGGCCGGCCTCGTCGTCGAGGCGCAGGGCCGCGACGTCGTCGGGCAGGGCCCGCCAGTCCTCGTCGAGCAGGCCGATGTCGATCTTCTGGATGAGCACCCGGCGCACCGCCCGGTCGATCAGCGCCGCGTCGACCTCGCCGGCGTGCACCGCCTGGACCAGCGCGTCACCGAAAGCGTCCACGGTGGGCAGTTCCACGTCGATGCCGGCGCGCAGGGCGAGGCGGGCGGCGTCGACGGCGTTCCCGGCGACACCGTGCAGGGTCTCGAGGAACCGTACGGCGAAGTAGTCGGCGACCACGATGCCGGTGAAGCCCCACTCGTCGCGCAGCAGCCCGGTCAGCAGGTGTTCGTCGGCGGCGGCGGGCATGCCGTCGATCTCGGCGTAGGAGTTCATCACCGAGCGGGCGCCACCGAGTCGTAGCGCCATCTCGAACGGCGGCAGGATGTGGTCGGCCAGTTCGCGGCGGCCCATCGACACCGGGGCGAGGTTGCGTCCGCCCCGGGAGGCCGAGTAGCCGGCGAAGTGCTTCAGGGTGGCGACGAGGCCGGCGTTCTCCAGGCCCCGCACGTACGCCGCGCCGGTCGTTCCGACCAGGTACGGGTCCTCCCCGATCGTCTCCTCGGTGCGGCCCCAGCGGTAGTCGCGGGTGACGTCGAGGACGGGCGCGAGCCCCTGGTGTACGCCGGCGGCGCGCATCGACGCGCCGATCCGACCGGCCATCTCCTCGACCAGCTCGGGGTGGAACGAGGCGCCCCAGCCCAGTGGGGTCGGGTAGACGGTGGCCTTGAAGGCCGCGAACCCGGTCAGGCACTCCTCGTGCACCTGGGCCGGGATGCCGAACCGGCTGGCGGCCACGATCTGTTCCTGGGAGGCGGCGAGCGAACGGGCGCCGAGCACCGGGTCGACCGGCGCGGTGCCGAACGGGCGGGTGAGCTGACCCAGGCCGTACCGGATGATCGTGTCCCACGACGGGGTGTTGGCGACCATGTCGGACTGGTGCGGCGCGACGCCCTGGCCGGACGCGTCGGCGCCGACCCAGACCCCGAAGAGCTGGGCGACCTTCTCCTCGACGGACATCACCGCGAGCAGCGCCTCGGCCCGGTCGGCCGGCGACAGCCGGGTGTCGCGCCACGGTGCGGCGTCGCGCGACGCCGATTCGCTGTCGACGGGCTGCTGACTTCTCATGCCGAGACCCCTTAGCTCCGGCCACGAACCGCGCCGTCGTGGGACCGGTTGGTGGCGCGCGGTTCCACAATCCGAAACTTTCCGGAAACCAGAGCAACCTTTTCGGCAACCTAAGTCCGCCGCCTGGACCTGTCAAGAGTTTCGATGTGTCGTGGGATGCCTACCAGCGCGCTCAGCTGCATCGACGGGAATCGTCGGCTGATCGTGTTAGTGTCCTCCGAAACTTTCGGATGCGGTATGAGGCTGCGATGACAGAGCACCACCCGCTCGGCCCACCCGGCTCCACCACCACCATCGCGACGATCGCCCACGACGTCGGAGTGTCGGTCGCGACGGTCTCCAAGGTCCTCAATGGCCGCGAGGACGTCTCCCCCGGCACCAGAGCCCGGGTCGAGGCGAGTCTCGACCGCCACCAGTACCAGCGCCGCAGCCGGCGTTCATCCTCCGCCACCCGTCGGATCGACCTCGTCTTCCACGAGTTCGACACCGGTTGGGCGATGGAGGTGATGCGCGGGGTCGAGGCGGTGACGAGCGTCGCCGGGATCAGTCTCGCCGTATCCCAGCTCGGTGGCGCGCACCGCCCGGCGTCGCGATGGCTCGACACCCTGCTGGGTCAGCGTCCGCTGGGCGTGCTGTTCGTCCTCTGTCACCTCAGCGACGCGCAACAGCAGCTCCTGCGGCGTCAGGGCGTACCGTTCGTCGTGATCGACACCGACAGCGCGACCTCGGCGTCCGTGCCCACGGTCGGCTCGAACAACTTCAACGGCGGCCTGCTCGCCGCCCGGCACCTGATCGAGCTGGGACACCAGCGGATCGCGGTCATCTCCGGGCCGCCCGACATGCTCTGCAGCCGGGCCCGGGCGGCCGGCTTCCAGTCCGCGCACGACGAGGCCGGGTTGACCCTCGACCGCGAGCTGGTCCGCTTCGGCAGCTTCTCCGCCGGCACCGGGCACACCCACAGCCTCCAACTGCTGCAACGACCGGACCGACCCACCGCGATCTTCGCCGGTTCGGACATCCAGGCGATGGGGGTGCTCCGGGCCGCACGCCGGTGCGGCCTGCGCGTCCCCGAGGACCTTTCGGTGATCGGGTACGACAACCTGCCGCTCGCCACCTGGACGGACCCGCCCCTCACGACGATCAACCAGCCGCTGCGCGACATGGCCGGCATCGCCACCCAGATGCTGCTCGACCTGTCCGCCGGCACCGAGCCGGCGACCAGCCGGATCGACCTGGTGACCGAACTGGTCGTCCGGGAGAGCACCGCGCCCCCCGCCCCACCCCGCTGACCCTGCGAGGACCCGTGCCCGACGCCGCTGTGCGCCTCGACGAGCTCGAGCGATACTCCCCCACCGTCACCGAGCCGGAGGACTTCGACCGGTTCTGGGGTGACACCCTCGCCGCTGCCGCCGCCCGGCCGGTACTCGTCGACGTCCGTCCCGAGCCCACCGACCTGCGCGTGCTCGACACCTGGGACGTCACGTTCGCCGGCTTCGACGGCGACGAGGTACGGGCCTGGTTCACCCGCCCGGCGGGCGTACCCGGACCGCTGCCCGCCGTGGTGGAGTACGCCGGCTACGGGCGCGGCCGTGGTCTGCCACACGAGCGGCTGGTCTGGCCGGCGGCCGGGTACGCGCACCTGTTGATGGACAACCGAGGCCAGTCCGGGCTGTACGCCGCCGGGGACACCGCCGACCGGCACGGCGCGCCCGGCGGGCCCTGGCCGGCGACCTGGGGAATCCTCGACCCGTACGACTACCACTACCGCCGTCTGATCACGGACGCCGTCCGGGCCGTCGAGGCGGTGCGCGCCCTGCCCGGAGTGGACGCGGGCCAGGTCGCCCTGCTCGGCAACAGCCAGGGCGGGGGCGTGGCGCTGGCCGTCGCCGGCCTGGTCGACGATCTCGCGGCGGCGCTGATCACCGCGCCGTTCCTCTGCGACGTCCAGCACGCCATCGAGCTCAGCGACGCCTCGCCGTACGGTGAGATCGCCCGGTACCTGGCGGTGCACCGGGAGGCCGAGGCCGCGGTCCGGCGCACGCTGTCCTACGTCGACGGGGTGACCTTCGCCCGGCGGGCCACCGCGCCGGCGCACTTCGGCATCGGTTTGCGCGACACCGTGTGCCCGCCGAGCACCGGCTTCGCGGCCTACAACCAGTACGGCGCCGCGACCGGCCGACCCGACGCGCCACGGCGGGAGATGCACGTGTACCCGTTCAACGGTCACGAGAGTGGCGAGGCCCTGCACGTCCGGCGGCAACTGCGCTGGCTCGCCGCGACGCTCGCGAGTTGACCGTACCCATGGTCGGCGGTCGATGCGTTGCCGGTGTTAGCGATAACAAGCTATGGTGCGTCCGGGCGGGGTGAAGGGCACATCCCGACGTCCGGGTTCCTGGTCGTCGTCCCATCACCCGAGGAAGCCCCATGAGCCCTGTGACCCTTGGTAAACCCGTACCCCCGACACCCGACAGGCCCGCGACGACCCCGAGGCCCCGCCGGGCCCGGTTGTGGTGGGCGGCGCTGGCCGCCGTCGCGGCCATGACCGCCGCCGTACCGGTGGCGACCGCGCCCGCGAGCGCCGAATCCAACGGCGGGGTACGCGTCATGCCCCTCGGCGACTCGATCACCGACGGCTTCAACGTCGCGGGTGGCTACCGGATCGAACTCTGGCAACGGTTCGCGTCCGGCGGCTACCGGATCGACTTCGTCGGCTCGATGTTCAACGGCCCGTCCAGCCTCGGTGACCACGACCACGAGGGCCACTCCGGTTGGACCATCGCGCAGATCGACGCCAACATCGTCAACTGGCTGCGCGCCACCAACCCGCGCACCGTGCTGCTGCACATCGGCACCAACGACATGTACGGCGACACCTCCGGAGCGCCCGGCCGGCTGGCCACCCTGGTCGACCGCATCACCAACACCGCGCCGAACGCGGACGTGTTCGTGGCGACGATCATCCCGAAGTCCGGCGCGGACAACGTGGTCCGGGGCTACAACGCGGCGATCCCGGGGATCGTGCAGACCCGGGCCGCGGCCGGTAAGCGCGTCCACCTGGTCGACATGTACCGCGCGTTGACGCTCAGCGACCTGGCCGACGGCGTGCACCCGAACGCCACGGGCTACCGCAAGATGGCCGTCGCCTGGTACGACGCCCTGCGCGCGGTTCCCGGCAGCATCGGCGGGGACACGCCGACCACCCCGCCGCCCACGACTCCCCCACCGACCACGCCGCCGCCGACCACGCCCCCGCCGACGACCCCGCCGCCGACCACTCCCCCGCCCACCACGCCGCCGCCGGCGGCGGGCTGCCGGGTCACGTACACGGTCAACGCCTGGAACAACGGGCTCACCGCGGCCGTCTCGGTGACCAACACGAGCAGCAGCGCGATAACCGGCTGGGCCCTAGGGTTCACGCTGCCGAGTGGACAGACCATCACCGGGGGCTGGAACGCGGACTACTCCCCGACCAGCGGCGCGGTGACCGCCCGCAACGTCTCCTACAACGGCACGATCGCCGCGAACACATCGGTCGACATCGGCTTCCAGGCCACCCACACCGGCAACGCCGGCAAGCCGACCGCCTTCACGCTCAACGGCACCGCCTGCACGGTCGCCTGACACACGCCCCGGACAAGGAACGCGGGGGCGGCGAGAAGAGCTTCTCGCCGCCCTCGCAAGCACGGGTGGCTCAGGGGCGCGGCTGGAGTCGGGTGGTCGGACCATTGGACGCCACCCCAGCATGCATACGGAGGCATGTGGTCGACGCGCCAGCGTCCGGATCTGCCGATGAGCGTGCACGGTCCCGCCCGTATCTCGGATCTCCGGTGACGGCCGAAGGTGCGGTGTGTGCCTGTCAGCTGGGTTGTGTGTCCCACCAGCGCGGCAGGTCGACGTCCGGCGCTTCCGGGTTGGTGAAGTGGAACGGCACGCCGGCATGTCGCGCGACAGCCTGGCCCTGCTCGATCGCCTGTTGTGCCTCCGGCCACGGCGGTACCTGCCCGGTGAACAGGCGGATGTCTCCGCCGTGTCGTAGCACCGTCAACGGCACCTCATCGAAGCGGTCGTGGTGTCGGCCCGGTCGGCTCACGATCGCCACCAGGACGACGAACCAGCCCTGTGTGTCGCCGTCCCAAAAGGCTTCGACGGCGAGGATTGGTGCGGCGATGGCGTCCGCCTTCTCGATCAGCTGCGCGGTCGTCGGTGGCGGTGGCTCGGGCTCGAGGAGACCCTGCCGGTCCAGTTCGGCGCGTCGCTCGATCAGAAGATCCTGCGCCTCGTACAGGCCGGGCGGCGGTTGCAGTCCGCCTTCCTGGCGCAGGAGGACGACCGCCTGGATCAGTCGACGCGTGCACAGCAAGTCGTCTAACTGCTTCAGTAACTGCGGGTCGATCGCGTTCCACCAGGCGTTGGTCGCAAGCATCTCGCCATTATCGTCGGGCGGCGTCAACGCCGACGGACAAGCCCTGATCCGGCATCCGGATCTGCCGCCGACCGTGCGCGCTGGTGCGGAGCGTCCGTCACCCCTGGTAGCTGTCGGAGGTCGTGCCTATTTGCAGCATGTGGCGGCGGCATCGGGTGGCCGGGGCCGTGGCGGCCGACGATCTGTCCGAGGTCGCGGCAGCTCTTGCCGCGGTGGGTGAGCTGGGCGAGTGCCCGCAGGGACAGGCCAGCCTGCTCACTAAGTTGCCGGAGGGTGGCGCCGAAGCGTGGGTCGACGTGGGCCGTCATGGCGGTGCTCCCAATAGCGGACGGCAATGGCGGCACCGCCGGCTACTACACCGCCGGGCCACCATGTCGAGGCTAGCGCCCTTGTGCCTGGCTTGGCATGCTCCGACGCGCACTAGGGGCGCCCCGGGCGCTGATCGTCCGCTGTGGCTGACCGCCGTGTCGATGTGCTGTTGAGCGTGATGCCACAGGGGCATCAAGATGACTCTGTGGCATCACGCTCAAGGAGGCATCCGCCCCTACCGAGGTGACCGGGGGTCACCGCCGGCCGCCGGCTGCCTGTTCGATACGACCGACGGCCGACCGCTCAGCGGGTCGCCGCACGGTAGAGGCGGCTCACCGTCTCGGCGACGCAGACGGGCTTGTCGCCACCATCGCTGTTGACCGTCACCGCCGTGACCAGCTGCACCCCACCGCTGACCGGCGACACCTCGGCGATGACCGCGCTGGCGCGTACGGCCGCGCCGACCCGCAGCGGCGCGGGAAAGCGCACCCGGTTCAGCCCGTAGTTGACGCCCATCGCGACGCCCTCGACGCGGTAGAGCTGGCCGGCCAGGGCCGGCACCAACGACAGCGTGAGAAAGCCGTGCGCGATCGGGGCGCCGAAGGGTCCGGCCGCCGCGCGTTCCGGGTCGATGTGGATCCACTGGTGGTCGTCGGTCGCGTCGGCGAACAGGTTCACGCGGTCCTGCTCGATCCGCTGCCAGGGGCCGGGGCCGAGGGTCTCGCCGACCGCGGCGGTCAGCTCGTCGACGGAGGTGAAGACGCGCATGCGGGTGTCCTTAGTGCTGGAGGGTGCCTGACGCACAAACTAGCGGTGATAGTTAACGCCGTCCAGACCCGATGACGCCGTGGCGGCGCTCAGCGTTCGGAGGCGAGACCGGCGTGCTGTTCGGTGGCGAACGCGCGGGCCAGCTCGGTGCGGGAGCGGATCCCGAGCCGGTGGAAGACGTTGCGCAGGTGGTGGTCGACCGTCCGGGTGGACAGGAACATCCGGGCGGCGATCTCCCGGTTGGTGGCACCCTCGGCGACGAGTCGGGCGATCCGGAGCTGTTGACCGGTCAGCAGTCGGGCCGCCGGCAGATCCGGCGGCCCGACCGACTCCCCGGCGGCGCGCAGCTCGGCCGTGGCCAGCTCGGCCCAGCGACCGACCCCGAGCAGGGTGAACGCCTCCCGGGCGCGGTGCAGGTGCTCCCGGGCGTCCCGTGGTCGCCGGCTGCGCCGCAGGTCCTGGCCGAAGAGCAGCTCGGTCCGGGCCCGTTCGAACACGCCGGCCTCCGTCGGGTGCAACCGCAGCGCCGTCCGGAACTCGCGCTCGGACTCGACGCCGCCCCGGGTCGCCAACAGCGCGTGGCACCGGGCCGACAGCGCCCGGCGCAGCGGGCTCGCGGTGCTGCTCGCCCACCTGTCGAAGGCGGCGAGGGCGGCGGTCGCCGCCGGCCGGTGCGGCAGGTGCGCGGCGGCCTCCACCAGGTACGGGGTGGCCATCACCTGGACGAGCACCTGGCCCCGACCGGTACCGAGCCGGGCCAGGGACGCGAGGCGGGTCGCCGCCTCGGCGTGCCGACCGTCGACGAGGTCCAGCACGGCCAGCGCCCAGCCGGCGAGCGCGTGCGGTCGGCTGCCCGGTGTCGACGTCGTACCAATCTCCCGGATCCGCCGCAGGCTGCTCTCGCGGTCGGCGCGTACGGCGGCCAGCACGGCGAGCATCCCCAGGTGGACGTCGGCGCAGTTGAACTGCCCGGTGGCCCGCGCCACCCGCAGCCCTTCGCGGGAGGTCTCGGCGGCCGTCTCGTGCCGGCCCAGCCAGTACTCGGCGACCGCCCGCAGCTCCAACGCGCGGGACAGCATGGACAGCTCGCCGTGCTCGCGCGCCAACCCGACGGCGCGTTCGGCGAGGCGGTGCGCGGCGCCGTCCACGGCCACCACCAGTCCGGCCGCCGCCGCGCAGGCGAGCGCGGTCGGGGTCAGCTCCGGCCCGGCGAGGCGGCCACCCAGCACGACGGCCCGCCGCAGCGCGGGCCCGGCTCGCTCGTGATCGCCGCGCAGCGTGGCCGCCACCCCGGTGACGAGGCATCCGGTCAACTCCACGGCCGGCGGGTCGTCACGCCGGCGGAGCGCGTCGGCACGCCGGCCGACCTCCGCGTACCGGTACTGGTCGCCGGCGAAGCAGACGGCCTCACCGGCGCGCGCGAGCCCCTGCATGGCTCGGGCGCGGTCGGCGGCGGCCACCGTCCGCGCGGCGGACAGCAGGGTGGCCGCCGCGCCGGGCGCGTCGTCGCAGCGCAGGTCGATCTCGCCGCGCAACAGCCCGGCCTCGCCCTCGACGAGCGGGTCCGCGCAGGTCGCGCGGAGACGGTCGAGCAGCAGGCGGGCCTGGCCGGGTTGTCCGCCGGCCCAGGCGTAGCGGGCAGCCGCGAGCAGGCGGGCGGCGGCGTCGTCGGGGCGGTCGCTGAGCGCGGCGGCCCGGCACAGCGCCGCCGACGCAACGGCCCAGCCGTTGCGCCCACCGGCCGCCGCCCGCTCCAACTCGGCGGCGAGGGCCGGATCGGCGCCCGCGGTCGCGTCGGCGAGGTGCATCGCCCGGCGTAACCGCTGGCCGAGCGGATCGAGTACGCCCGCGAGCAGCCGGTGTGCGGCCCGGCGCTGCGCGAGCGGGGCGGCGGCCGCCACCATCGCGCGGGCCAGGGGCTGGGCGAAGGTGACGCCTGCCGAATCGACGCGGACCAGCCCGGCGGCCTCGGCCGGGGCGAGCGCCTCGATGACCATGCCGGCGGCGTCGGCCGCGCGGACCAGGGTCGCCGCGTCGTCCGACTCGTCGAGCGCGGCGAGCAGCAGCATCCGACGCGTGTCCGGCGGCAGCCGGTCGAGACGGGCCCGGTAGGAGCGCCCCAGCGCGCCGTCGGCCGGCGGCGCGACCGGAAGCGGTTCCTCCCCGCGCCACTGCGCCGGGGTGAGTACGTCGGCGAGGTCCACGAGCGCCTGCGGGTTGCCGCCGCCGACCTCGGCGAGCATGGCGGCGACCGGAGCGGCGGGCCGCTCGGACAGTCGGTCGGTGAGGACGGCGATGCAGTCCCGCTCGTTCAGCGGGGCCAGTCGGTGGGTCACGAGTCCGTCGACGGTGGCGGTGGCGTCCGCGGTGAGCAGGACGACGACCGGCAGCCGCCGCAGCCGGCGGGCAACGACCGCGAGCACCTGCGTGGTCTGCGGGTCGCCCCGGTCCACGTCGTCCATCGTGGCGAGCAGCGGACGCTCCCGGGCGGTCGCGGCGAGCAGCCCGAGGACGGCCACCGACAGGGCCAGCCGGCGCTCGGGTGGGCAGCCCTCCCCGTCCATGACCCGGTACAGCAGGCGGCGGCGCTCCTCGGGCAGGGCGGTCGCGCGGTCGCGCACCGGGTCGAGCAGGCGTTGCAGGCCGGCGTACGGCAGCATCGCCTCCTCGGGCAGCCCGGTCGCGGCCAGGACCGCGCAGTCCTTCGCGTACCGGTGCGCGTAGGAGATCAGCGCGGTCCGACCCGACCCCGGCTCGCCGTGCAGCAGCAGAGCGCCGCCACCGTCGGTGACGCCATCCAGCAGGCTCCGGACGGCCGCGCACTGGTCGTCCCGGCCGCGCAGCACAGTTATTTGCACTCGTGATGCAGCAACCATGCGTCTCAGTGTCACTCATCCGGAAGCGGATGGAAAGAGGACAGGCCGGGATCAGTCGGCCGCGACCTCGGCCAACAGCGCGCCCACCGTCCGGGTCATCACCGCGCGGGCCGCGTCCACCCCCAGACCGAGGCCGTAGCGCAACATCGACCAGGCCGGCCACATGCTCGCCGCCACCACCGCGTTGAGCAGTTGGCCGCGCTCGCGCCCGGCGCGCGCCAACTCGGCGGCGAAGAGCTGCTCGACCTCGTCGCGGACCCGGTCGACGTGCTTGACGCGGTTGCGGCGCAACTGCTCGGAGACCGGCTCGCGCATCTGCGCGGCCCGTGCCGACGGCGCGATGAGCTGGAGCAGTCGCGCCCGCTGCCGGCAGTACGCGTCGACCCGCTTGGCCAGCGGCAATGTCGTCGAGATCGGCCGGTAGGCGGCGTCCTGCTGCCGCAGCACCTCCGCGCCACTGGCCTCGAAGAGCGTCTCCATGTCCTTGAAGTTGGTCCAGAGCGTCCGCAGCGAGATGCCGGCCCGTTCGGCGATCCGCTCGCCGGTGGGCCGCAGGTCACCCTCGGTGATGAGCGCCAGGTGCGCCTCGACGATGGCCGCCCGGGTGCGTTCGGCACGGGCCGTCCGTCCGTCGACCCGCGCCGGCGTCTCGACCCTGTTCATCCGCCCCCGCCCTCTCACCGCCACGGTGTCGTCCGGCTCTGCGACGAGTCTAGACAGGCGATGATCGGGACACTGCGCGTACGCGTGGGCGGCGTCATCCGGGCCGGCCGGATTGCATTCACGGTGCAAATAGTATGAGAGCTGTTCGGTATCGGTCAACGCCCGCCAGCGGTGACCGCCGCGCACCCCCGCGCAGGGTCGTACGGCCCGGACGTGGTCACCCCCGGGCCGTACGACCAGATGCCGCGGGTCAGGAGGCGGTCGGCACCCCGTTCGCGGGCGGCGCGACCGGCGCGGCCGTGTACTCCTTGACCGGCCCGTCGCGCTCGTCGGTCTCGTAGGTGGGCCCGAAGTAGCTCTGGACTCCCCCGCTCACCCGGCTCAACCGCTGCCCGCCGTAGCCGGAGTGGTCGTCGGCGGCGAAGCGCAACGGCGCGAGACCGGGCCCCTGGAAGCCACCCTTCTCGACCGCGTCGACGACCTTCTCACGGGTGACGTCCTTGCCGGCGGCGAGCAGCACCTGCACGAACAGGTAGCCGACGGACATGCCGTAGACGGTGTTGCCGTCGAACGGCGCGTCCCCGTTGTGCGACTTGTTGATCTTCGTGAAGAGCTGGATCCACGGGTTCGCGGTGTCGTTCTGCATCGGCAGGTAGTTGGTGCCGACCATGCCCTCCAACAGCGGCGCGGCCGCGCCGAGCTGCTTGGCCAGGGTCGGCTGGTCGGCGCCGACGTTGGACACCAGCCACTGTGGCTTGAAGCCCAACCGCGCGGCGGTGCCGATGGACAGCGCGGTGAAGCCGGGCACGGTCGCCAGCACGACGACCTGACAGCCGGCCGCCTTGAACGCGCCGATCTGCGGGGCGACGTTGGTGTTGCTGGTGACGTACGTCTGCTTGACCGCCACCGCCTGAGCGCCGAGGACCTTCTCCACGCCGGCCAGGCTGTCGCGGCCGAAGTCGTCGTCCTGACCGAGGAAGCAGACCTTCTGGCCGGCCAGGTTCGACTTCGCGTAGTTGGCGAGGATCTTGCCCTCGACGGTGTAGTCCGGGTTGAAGCCGAACGTGCCGGGATAGGTGTCGGGCTGGTCCCAGCTCCGGCTGCCGGAGGCGACGAAGAGGTCCGGCACCCGGTTGCTCTTGAGGAAGTCGAGCACGCCGCTGTGGGTCGGCGTGCCGAGGCCGTTGAGGATGGCGAAGACCTTGTCCTGCAACACGAGCTGGCGTACCACCTGCTGGGTGTTCGCGGGGTTGTAGCCGTCGTCCATGACCTTGTAGGTGATCTTCCGGCCGTGCACGCCGCCGTTGGCGTTGACGTAGTCGAAGTACGCCTTCGTCGCCGGCGCGATCTTGGAGTAGCCGGCCGAGGCCGGCCCGGTGAGCGGCATGTGGGTGCCGACGACGATCTCGGTGTCGGTGACCCCCGGCACCGACCTCCCGCCGGAGGCGGGACCGTCGTCGCCGCCACAGCCAGCGGCGGCGATGAGCAGAACGATGGAGCTGGCGATCGCGAGACCGCGTCGCGCCGTAGGGTGCATGGGAGACACCGACCTTTCTCGGTCCGGTTGGGTGGGAGCGGTGTGGTGGGTGGAGCGCCCGGCGGAGGCCGGGCCGGGGACAGCTCAGGAACGTCGCGCCGGCCAGCGGGCCAGCAGCGCCCGACCGAGGCGGGCCAGCAGACCCTGCACGCCGCCGGGCGCGGCGATCATCACGACGATCAACGTGATGCCGAAGATCGCCAGCGGAAGGTTGCCCTCCAGTCGCTGCGCCACCGCTGGCGAGAGGGTGAGCAGCTCGGTCACGGAATGGGTGAGATCGGGCAGGGCGACCAGCAGCACGGCCCCCCAGAGCGCGCCGGCGAGGCGACCGAGACCGCCGATGACCACGGCCATCAGCAGGAACAGCGACAGCGTCAGCGAGAACGCCCCGGGTGACACGCTCTGCGCCAGCACCGCGAGCAGGCCACCGCCGAGCCCCGCGGTCGCGGCGCTGACCACGAACGCGAGAACCTGGGTACGGGACACGTGGATGCCCGCCAGTCGGGCCGCCACCTCGTCGTCGCGAACGGCCCGGAAGGTCCGCCCGTACCGGCTGCGGACCAGGTTCGCCAGCAGCAGCAGCGCCAGCAGCGTGGCGGCGCCGCAGACCCAGAGCTGCCACCGCTCGTACGGGAAGTAGGGGCCGAGCGCCAGCGGCGGCGGCTCCACCGGCACCGACAGCCCCTGCTCACCGCCCAGGACGCCGTCGAAGGTGACGGCCAACGCCGGCACGACGACGGCCACGGCGAGCGTCACCCCGGCCAGGTAGGGGCCGCGCAGCCGGGCCGCCGCCACACCGACCACCGCGCCGACCACGACCGTGCCCAGCACCGCCGCGAGCAGCGACAGCGCCAACAACCAGCCGCCGGTCCACCCCCGGTCCAGGAACGCGTTCTGGCACAGCGCCACCGTGTACGCCCCGGTCGCCATCAACGCCCCGTGCCCCAACGACAGCTGCCCGTTGAGCCCGGTGAGGACGGTCAACCCGGCGGTGGCGCAGAGGTACGCCGCGATCGTGGCGAGCTGGAAGTTGCGGAACGGCTCGACGGCGTAGCTGACCGCCACCAGCAGCGCCCCCACGGCGAGCGCAACGGCCAGGTGCCGCAGCAGGGTGGAGCCCCGTCGCGGCTCGGGCGGGCGGTCACCGGCGTCGGCCGGCCGGTGCTTCGGCGGCAGGGCCGCCCGGGTCGCGCTCACACCCGCCTCGCCACGACCGGGGCGAACAGCCCGCCGGGCCGCACCAGCAGCACCGCCAGCAGCAGGACGAGCACCGCCAGCGGGGTGAGGTCGCTGCCGGCGTACCCGCTCACGTAGGAGAGCAGCAGCCCCACCGCGAGGCCGCCGACGACCGCCCCCGGTGGACTGTCCAGCCCACCCACCACCGCCGCGGTGAACGCCGAGACGAACACCAGGTCCATGGCGTGCGGGTGCAGGCCCAGCTCGGTGGGGATGACCAGCATCGCGGCGAGCGCGCCCACGCCCGAGGCCAACGCCCAGCCGAGCGTCAACATGCCGCCGACGTTCACCCCGAGCAGTCGGGAGACCTCCGGCGCGAACGCCGCCGCGCGCATCCGCAACCCGATCGAGGTACGGGCGAACATCCAGCCCAGCCCGCTGACCACCACGGCGATCGTGGCGAAGACGAACAGGTCGTACGGCGACAGCACGGCGATCCCGCCGACGGTGAGGGCGGACCGGCTGAACGGGACCTCGGCGGGGCGGAACTCGTTGCCGTACACCATGCCCAGCACCGCCTGGATCAGCAGCACCAGACCGAGCGCGACGATGACCGGGTTGAGCGGTGACGCGTGGTCCACGTGCCGCATCACGACCCGGTCCACCAGCGCGCCGAGCAGCAGGCCGGCGACGATCGCGACGACGAAGCCGAGCCAGTAGACGCCCGTCGCGGCGGACACCGAGTACGCGACGTACGCGGCGGCGACGGCCATCGCGCCCTGGGCGAAGTTCACGACCCGCGCGGCCCGCCAGATGAGCACCAGCGCGAGCGCGAACGCGGCGTACACCGCGCCCCGGGACAGACCGTCGACGGTGAGGAAGACGAAGCGGTCCAACTGTTCTCCCTCCAGGGACATCCGGTGTTGGTCAGAAACCGAGGTACGCGTGGCGCAGGTCGACGTCGTCGCGCAGCGTCGCCGCCGGGGCGGCGATCACCACCTGGCCGAGGGACATCACGACGCCCTGGTCGGCGACGGCGAGCGCGCTGCGCACGTTCTGCTCGACCAGCAGCACGGTCAGGCCGGTCCGGTCGCGCAACTGGCGCAGCAGGGCCATGATCCGGGCGACCACCCGGGGCGCCAGGCCCAGCGACGGCTCGTCCAGCAGCAGCAGGCGCGGCCGCCCGACCAGCGCCCGGCCGAGCGCGAGCATCTGCCGTTCGCCTCCGGAGAGCTGGTGGCCGAGGTGACGACGACGCCGCGCGAGGGGCTCGAACAGCTCGTAGACCTCGTCGAGGGCGCGGCCGGCGTCCGCCCGGTCGCGTCGCCACAGCCCACCGAGCCGCAGGTTCTCATCGACCGTCAGCTCGCCGATCACGCCCCGACCCTCCGGGACGTGCGCCATCCCGCGCCGTACGAGCTGTTCCACCGGCGTACCCCGCAGGTCCTCCCCGGCGAGGACGACCTGGCCGGCGGCCGGCCGGATCATCCCAGAGAGCGCCCGCAGCAGCGTCGTCTTGCCGGCGCCGTTGGCGCCGACGACGGCGGCGATGGTGCCGGCCGGCACGGTGAGGTCGACGGCCCGCAGCACCGGCGCGGCCCCGTAACCGGCCACCAGCCCCCGGACCACGAGCAGATCCGGCGCGCTCATGGTGTGGGCTCCTCGACGAGGGCCCCGAGGTAGGCGTCGGTGACCGCCGTGTCGTCGCGGATCTCGTCCGGCGGCCCGGTGGCGATCACCCGGCCGAAGTCGAGGACCACGATCTCGTCGCAGACGTTCATCACCAGGTCCATGTGGTGCTCGACGAGCAGCACCGCGCACGGGTCGACGTCCCGCCGGGGCAGCCGCCGGATCAGGTCCGCCAGCTCGGCGATGTCGTCCGCGCCGAGGCCGCCGGCGGGTTCGTCGAGCAGCAGCAGCCGCGGTCGCGCGGCGAGCGCGCGGGCCAGGGCGACCCGCTGGCGTACGGCGAAAGGAAGCGTGCCCGGCGCGGCCTCGGCGTGCTCGGCGATGCCCAGCTCGTCGAGGACGTCCAGGGCGTGTCGGCGCAGCCGGCGCTCGTCGCGGTCGCTGCGGGGCAACCCGAACAGCGCCGCCGCGAAACCCGCACGGGCGGTGTGGGATGCGCCGGCCATCACGTTCTCCACCACACTGAGCCCCGCGAAGAGCCCGGTCCCCTGGAGGGTTCGGGCGATGCCGAGGCGGGTCAGCCGGTGGGGTTGGGGGCGCAGCGGTCGACCGTCGAGGGTGAGCGAACCCGTCTGCGGTGTGACGAAGCCGCAGACCACGTTGAACAGGGTGGTCTTGCCGGCGCCGTTGGGCCCGATCACGCCGACCACCCGGGAGGGTGGCACCCGGAGCGAGACGTGGTCGAGGGCGGTGAGGCCGCCGAAACGGACGCCGATGTCGTGCAGTTCGAGGCCGCGCTCCATGCACCCATCCCTCTGCCGTGGCGGGTGTTATTTACACTCGCAGTGTACGTTTCTCGGTGATCGCGTCAAGACCCCTCGATACGCCCGAACGGCCGGGACGGCCGCCGTGGGGCGACCGTCCCGGAGGCGCGCGCTCAGGCGCTCGGGCAGGTGTTGCGGTACTCCTCGATCTGCGACCCGGTGGGGCCAGGGCAGAGGAACTGCTCGTAGCGGGTGTCGTCGTCGACGAACCGCTTGAGCCAGGCCACCATCTGCCGCGCCGTCGGGGTGTTGACCGTCTGCGGGAAGAAGTGGCTGGCCCCGTTCAACTCCAGGTAGGCCTTCTCGGCCGAGGACGGAATGCTGTTGTAGAACGGGACCGAGTGCGTGGCGACCGGCGCGACGGTGTCGCTCTCGCCACCGATGATCAGCGTCGGCACGCGCAGCTCGGACCAGCTCTTGTCCGTGTTCCAGGGCGCGAGGGGCACCGCGGCCTGCAACGACGGTCGGGACGAGGCCGCCTCCAGGCTGCCTCCGCCGCCCATCGAGTGGCCGGCCACCGCGAGCCGGCTGCTGTCGATCCGGCTCCGCACCGAGCTGCGCTGGGTGAGGTAGTCCAGCGCGGCGAGCAACTGCCGGCCCCGGCTGTCCGGCTGGTCGAGCCGGGTGTTGGTCTCGATGCCGATCACCACGAAGCCGTGCGAGGCGATCCGTGGGCCGAGCCAGCTGATGCTGGACCAGGCGGCGGTGTAGCCGGGTGAGATGGCGACGGCGCCGAAGGTGCCCTCGCTGGTGCTGGTCGGGTAGTAGATGACCCCGCCGCCGAAGCCGGTGACGCTCAGCGCGGACACGCTCTGCGACGCGGTGGCGAAGGGGCCACGGCTGGCCTCCAGGATCGCGGTGGTCGGGTCGGGACCCCGGTCGTAGGGGCCGGCCGCCTGTGCGGCACCCGTCGGTCCGACGAGGACACCGGCGACGAGCAGGGTGGCGGCCAGCGCGAGCCGGGCGGCTCGGGCGGGCAGGGAACGGGGACGGGTGGTGGTTGGTGACGACACGTCGGGCACTCCCTAGAGTCGAGGAATATCGACGTTCGTCAGTGTCATTTGCCCGGGTCGGGCGGCGCATCGGTGAAATCACCAGTCCCGGATTTATCGTGCGTTTCGCCCCTCAAGGCAGGGGTAGGGGTGCAGGGGCCAGCCCAAACGCTCCAGCGAGAGGTTCGCCCAGTGGATTCCAGCAAGCCCGCCGAGGCGGTCAAGAACGTCGTTAAGACCGCCTCCGATAAGATCGCCGACGCCCTCACCCCGGACGTGCCGGGCGCACCTGGCAGCGCGCCGCCCACCGTCGAGGAGCCGACCTCGCCGCACGATCCGCTGCCGCCCAAGACCGAACAGGGCGCGCCGCAGACGCGTACGCCCACCGGCGTCGAGACCGGCGCGCCGACGACCGCGAACGGCCAGCAGGGGGCGTACCTCACCACGGCGAACGGGGCCCGGCTGCGCGCCACCGACCACTCGCTCAAGGCCGGCCCCCGGGGACCGGTCCTGCTCCAGGACCACCACCTACGCGAGAAGATCACGCACTTCGACCACGAGCGCATCCCGGAGCGCGTGGTGCACGCGCGGGGCGCGGGCGCGCACGGGGTGTTCACCGCGTACGGCACCGCCGAGGCGGTCACGAGGGCCGGCTTCCTGAAGAAGGGTCGGGAGACGGAGGTCTTCGTCCGGTTCTCCACCGTCCTCGGATCGCGCGGCTCGGCCGACACCGTCCGGGACACCCGGGGCTTCGCCACCAAGTTCTACACCGACGAGGGCACCTTCGACCTGGTCGGCAACAACATGCCGGTCTTCTTCATCCAGGACGCCATCAAGTTTCCCGACATCATCCACGCGGCGAAGCCGCACCCGGACCGGGAGATCCCCCAGGCGCAGAGCGCGCACGACACATTCTGGGACTTCGTGTCGCTGCACACCGAGGCGCAGCACCACACCATCTGGAACATGTCCGACCGGGGCATCCCGCGCTCGTACCGGACCATGGAGGGCTTCGGCGTACACACCTTCCGCCTGGTCAACGAGGCCGGGGAGACGGTGCTGGTCAAGTTCCACTGGAAGCCGAAGCTCGGCGTGCACTCCCTGACCTGGGAGGAGGCGCAGATGCTCGGCGGCATCGACCCCGACTTCCACCGTCGGGACCTCTACGACGCGATCGAGGCGGGCGCGTTCCCCGAGTGGGAACTCGGCATCCAGGTCTTCCCCGACACTCCCGAGGAGACCTTCGCCGGCATCGACCTGCTCGACGCCACCAAGATCGTCCCGGAGGAGTTGGCGCAGGTGCAGCCGGTCGGCCGGCTGGTCCTCAACCGGACGCCGACGAACTTCTTCGCCGAGACCGAGCAGGTCGCCTTCCACCTCGGCCACCTGCCGCCGGGCATCGACGTCACGAACGATCCGCTGCTGCAGGGGCGACTCTTCTCGTACGTCGACACGCAGCTCACCCGCCTCGGCGGGCCGAACTTCACGCAGATCCCGATCAACCGTCCGCACGCGGCGGTCAACGACATGCTGCGTGACGGCTTCCACCAGCACGCCGTGCACGCCGGGGTGGCGCCGTACCGGCCGAACTCCCTCGACGGCGGCAACCCCTTCGAAGCCGGGGACGCCGAGCACGCCTTCGTCGACGTGCCGGTGACGGTGGCGCAGGCGCCCAAGGTCCGCGCGAGCCCCGCGTCGTTCGACGACCACTACAGCCAGGTACGACTGTTCTGGCTGAGCATGTCGCCGGTCGAGCGGGAGCACATCATCCGGGCGTACACCTTCGAGCTGGGCAAGTGCTACCACCAGGCGATCAAGGAACGCCAGCTGCGGTGCCTCGCCAACATCGACCCGGTGCTGTGCGAGCAGGTGGCCACCGGCCTGGGGCTGCCCGCGCCGCAGCCCACGGTGACGCCCGTCGACGTCACGCCGAGCCCGGCCCTGTCGCAGGTCGGCGGGGAGTGGCCGGCCGACGGTCGCACTGTCGGGATCGTCGTCGACCCCGACGGTGACCTGAACGACGTCGACGAGGTCCGTCGGGCCGTCTTCGACGCCGGCATGGTGCCGCTGCTGATCGCCCCACACGGTGGCCTGGTGGGCGACCTGACGGTCCAGCGGACCTTCGCCACCGGCCGGTCGGTCGAGTTCGACGCGCTCCTGCTGGCCGGGGCCCCGGTGCCCGCGCCCGACGCGCTGCCCGCCCGCGACGCCAAGGCCGGTCGGCCGGACGCGGCGACCGTCGACCCGCGCGTGCTGCTCCTCGTCGAGGAGTGCTGGCGGCACGCCAAGGCGATCGGCGCGTGGGGCGCCGGTGTCAGCGTGCTGGAGCAGGCCGGGGTGGCCGGCACCCCCGGCATCGTGGCCGCCGGCTCCGGCGTCGAGGCGCTGACCGGGGTGCGGCGGCTGATGGCCGCGCACCGGGTCTGGGACAGGTTCCCCGCCTCGGTCGGTTGATCCGACGTCGACGAGGGCCGTCCCCCCGCTTCGACGGGCGGGCGGCCCTCGTCGTCGTGGACGGGGCTTGATCGACGCGACATCGCCCATCTGGCGGTAACCGGGCCGGCAGATGCCCCCACTTCGCTGAACTGGTGTCGATCACGACCGCGCCCGACTCAGCCGATGTCGGCCAGCCGCGGCAGCACCTCGTCGCCGAGCCGCCGGGCGAACTCCACGGGGTGCCGGTCCGGCGTGACCTGCACCTCGGTGACGCCGAGCGCGGCGTAGTCGGACACCTCGGCGAGGAACGCGTCGAGATCCTCCAGCGGCGGCTTGCTGGCCAGCACGGTTTTCTCGATGCTGTCGTAGTCGCGGCCCTCGGCGGCGCAGTGCCCGCGCAGCACGTCCAGCTTGTGCGCGATCCCCTCGGCGCCCGTGCCGAACAGGTTGCAGGCGTCGGCGTACCTGGCGACCAGCAGCAGTGTCTTCTTCTCGCCGCTGCCGCCGATCATGATGGGCGGATGCGGACGGCGCAGCGGCTGCGGCGAGTTAATCGTCTCCGTGAGCTGGTAGTGCCGCCCGTCGAACGGCCCATCGTCGTCACTCCACATCTGCTTGCAGATCCGCAGCGTCTCCTCCAGTCGCTCGAACCGCTCGGCGACCGGCACCACGGGCACGCCCAGTCCCCGCTGCTCCCGCTCGTACCAGGACGCCCCGATGCCGAGCCGGGCCCGGCCGCCGGAGAGCACGTCGAGGGTCGTCACGGTCTTGGCCAGCAGCCCCGGATAGCGGTACATCACACCGGTGACCAGTACACCCAGCGTCATCCGCCGGGTCTGCGCCGCGACGTAACCCAACGTGGTGTACGCCTCCAGCATCGGCTCCTCGGCCGGCGCCAGCGCCTCCATCTGGAAGAAGTGGTCCATGACCGTGAACGAGGCCACTCCGGCCTGTTCGGCGATGGTCGCCGCCTCGCTGAGGGTCGGCGCGATGGCCGCCGGATCGGCGGGAGTCGAAAAGTTCCAGTAGTGCAGACCGAGCTTCATGTTCGGCACCTCCGCGATCGAGCCTAGTAGCGCTCCCCGGGTTCCCAACGCGTCGTCGGCACGATGGTGGTGGTCCCGCTCCGACGAACTGGCGGAGTCCATTACCGGATCATGACAATCCGAGGACCAGGCGCGGATATCCCGCTGGCACCTTCTGCTGGGTGATCCAAGAGCTGTCTCTCACCGAGCCACGACCGGGCGGGTACGACCCCGACGCGCGCGTCCGGTTCCGTCACCGGCGGCAGGCCGACACCGGCGGACCGCAGCGGGTGCAGTGGGCCGACGCCGCGAAGGGCGTGTGCATCGTCCTCGTCGTCGGATGGCACGTCGTCGTCAAGGACTACCTGCAGATCGACTGGCACGTGGGGGTACCCGTGCCGGGCCTGTGGGGCACGCTGGGTGAGCAGTTGCTGCCGCTGCGCATGCCGCTCTTCTTCACCATCAGCGGCCTCTTCGCGGCCAACGCCGTGCAGCGGCCCTGGCGCGCCGTCGCCCGGGGCCGCATCGCGGGCTTCTTCTACCTGTACGCCCTCTGGCTGCTCATCCACACGGCGGTCCTGGCCGTGACGCCGGACTTCCCGACCGACCGGGCCACGTCCGCCCTCGGTCTGCTGGCACAGCTGACCGTCACACCCTCCAACCTCTGGTACCTGTACGCCCTGGCGCTCTACTTCACGCTCGCCAAGGCGACCCGCCGGCTGCCCCGGTCGCTGGTCGTCGTACCCGCCGCGGTGTTGTCCGCCGTCACCGCCGCCGGCCTGCTGGCCACGCCGGGCAACCGGGGCGGCCTCTATGCGAACCTGGTCTTCTTCCTGGCCGGCCTCTACCTGCGGCCGCACATCCAACGGTGGGCCGCCACCGCCACCCGGCGTCGACTGGCGCTGACCGGCGGGGCGTACGCCCTCGCGCTCGCCGTGATGGCGGCGGCCGGCGCGCAACGGTGGTTCGGCGTCTGGCCGGCGGTCTCCGTCGTCGCGGTGGCCTTCGGCGTCACCGCCGCCGCCCGGCTGGTCCGGTGGCCCGCTCTCGGCGACCGACTGGCCGCGCTCGGACGCGTCACGTTACCCATCTACGTCATCCACATGCCGCTGCTGGCGCTGCTGCACCGCCTGCTGGCCGCCCCGGTCTCCGAGCTGGACGCGGGCGCCCAGGGCCTGATCGTGCTGGGCTACCCGATCCTGCTGACCGCGCTCGTCGCCGGGCTGAGCCTGGGCGTGCACCGCGCGCTGCTGGCGGCGCGCGGCCGGTGGCTGTTCGCGCTCCCCGGGACGCGTCGCGAGGCGGTCGCCGGATGAGCGCGTTGGCCGAGGCGGTGGTCGACCTCGGGGCGATCGCCGACAACGTACGGACGCTCGCCGCCGTCACCGGCACGGAGCTGATGGCGGTGGTGAAGGCCGACGGGTTCGGGCATGGCGCGGCGCCGGTCGCCCGGGCCGCGCTGCGCGCCGGCGCCACCTGGTTGGGCGTGACCTCGGCGGCCGAGGCCCTGGCCCTGCGCGCCGCGGGCATCACCGCGCCCACGTTGAGCTGGCTGCACCGCCCGGACGACGACTTCACCGGGTTGATCCTCGCGGGCGTCGACGTGGGCGTCTCGACGATTACCCACCTGCACGCGCTCGCCGACGCGGCCCTGCGGGGCGGCGTGCCCGCGACAGCGCAGCTCAAGGTCGACACGGGCCTCACCCGCAACGGCGCCGGCCGCGACGACTGGCCCGACCTGGTGGCCTGGGCCCGCAAGTACGAGGTCGAAGGCACGGTCCGGGTACGCGGTGTGTGGTCCCACCTCGCCGACGCGGACGTACCGGGCGCGCCCGCGCTGGACGGTCAGGTGCGGACGTTCGCCGAGGCGCTGCGCGTCGCCCGGACCGCCGGCCTGGACCCCGACTTCGTCCACCTGGCCAACTCGGCGGCGGCACTGTCCGCGCCCCGGACCCGCTTCGACCTCTGCCGGATCGGGCTGGCCCTCTACGGCGTCGACCCGTTCGGCGCGGTCGGTCCCGGGGCGTTCGGGCTGCACGCCGCCCTGACGCTGCGCACGACCGTGGTGAACGTGAAGCGGGTGCCGGCCGGCACCGGCGTCTCGTACGGGCCGGAGCACGTGACCGCCGCCCCGACGACGCTGGCGCTGTTGCCGCTCGGCTACGCCGACGGGCTGCCCCGCGCGACCGAGGGCCGGGCCGAGGTCTGGCTCGGCGGCCGGCGCTGCCCGGTGGTCGGGCGAATCGCCATGGACCAGTGCGTGGTCGACGTGGGTGACCTGGCGGTGCGGATCGGCGACCCGGTCGTCGTGATCGGCACGGGACGCGACGACGACGCGCCGGCCGTCACCGAGTGGGCGCGCTGGGCCGGCACCAACCCGCACGAAATCTTGACCGGAATCGGGGCGCGGGTGGGCCGCGTCCATCTCCACGAAAGGGCGGACGTCGCATGTTGACGCGACTGGCAGTGCTGTACGGCGGACGAAGCGGCGAACACGAGGTGTCGCGGCGCTCGGGGGCCGCCATCCTCGCCGGTCTGGACCGGGAGCGGTACCAGGTCACCGAGGTGCTCATCGACACCGACGGCGGCTGGCACGTGGACGGTCGTCCGATGGGCCTGCCGCAGGCGTTGCGGGTGCTGCGCGCCCAGGACGTGGTGTTCCCGGCCCTGCACGGCCCGTACGGCGAGGACGGCACGGTCGCGTCGCTGCTGGAATGGCTCGGCGTGCCGTACGTCGGCAACGGGGTGTTCGCCAGCGCGGCGGGCATGGACAAGGGCGTCACCAAGCGGCTGCTCGCCGCGGAGGGCCTGCGGGTCAGCCCGGGTGTGACCCTGCGGCACGGGGAGACCCTGTCGCCGGCCGACCAGCAGCGGCTGGGACTGCCGGTCTTCGTGAAGCCGGCGCGGGCGGGGTCCAGCCTGGGCGTGGTCCGGGTGACGGAGTGGTCGGCGCTGCCCGCCGCGCTCGCGCAGGCCCGGGCGGTCGACCCGAAGGTGCTCGTCGAACAGGGCGCGCACGGCCGGGAGATCGACGTCGCCGTCCTGCAGCACCCCGACGGACGGGTGCAGGCCGGTCCGCCACTGGAGATCCGGGTCAGCGGCGCGGGCTTCTTCGACTACGACGCGAAGTACGACGGCGGGGCGGTCTTCCAGATCCCGGCCCAGCTGGACCCGGCCACCACCGAGGTGCTCCAGGACCGGGCCGTCCGCGCCTTCGAGGCCCTCGACTGCCGGGGGCTGCTGCGGGTCGACTTCTTCCTCCCCCACGAGGGCGCCGAGCCCATCGTGAACGAGGTCAACACGTTCCCCGGCTTCACCGCCGAGTCGCAGTTTCCGCAGATCTGGCAGCGGGCGGGCATCGAGTTCCCCGCCCTGCTCGACATCCTGATCGCCGGCACGCTCACCGACCGGAGTCGGGTCCTCTCCCCGGGGCTGCTCCGACCGGAACGGGCGGTCGACCTGGTGTGAGCGGCGTCGCCCCGGTCACTCGATGGGGCAGGACCAGGGCGGCCGGGTGCCGTCCGAGCCGACGAGGGTGACCGGGGCGGAAGTGGCCTGCTGGCCGGCGAGCGCCACGGTGCAGATGATCTGGTTGGCCGCGACGGTGGACAGCGGCAGCACGGCGCCCTTGAACCGCACCGTGATGCCGGGCTCGTCGGTGCTCGGTGTCATGCTCACCGGCCCGGCGTCGGCCGGCACCTCGCTGGTGAGCCCCGCGCTCCGCTCGGCCTCGGTGGGACCGGACACGAGCAGCACGAGTGTCTCCAGCGGTGGCCCGGGCACGTTCTTCACCGGCCGGACGACAAGCGCCAGTTCGCCGTCCGCGATCAGGTAGAGGCCCCTACCGGCGAACGGGCCGCTCACCGCGGAGCGGCCCGTGATGACGTCGCTGGGCCGTACTCCACAGCCCGCCGTGAGCAGCGCGACCAGGAGCGCGACCGCGAGCAGCGCCCGGGTTCCGCGACGGCGGCTCACCGTACGCCTCCGGCGTCCGCGGCTGTCCGTACGCCTCCGGCGTGCACGGTCTCGGCGGCCACCCGGGGCAGACGGAGCGTGAACACCGCCCCGCCCGGCGGGTGGTTGCCCGCCACCAGGCTCCCCGACTGCCCGGCGTGCCGGTGCAGGCGCGCGTTCTCCCACGCGATGGCGAGTCCGAGGCCGCTGCCCTCGGAGCGGGTCCGGGCGGTGTCCGCCTTGTAGAAGCGGTCGAACACGTGCGGCAGCACCTCCGGGTCCAACCCCGGTCCCTGGTCGGTGACCTCGATCGTGAACCAGTCGGGTTCGGCGGCAAGACGGACGGACACCGGCTCCGTGCCGTGCCGGAAGGCGTTGCCGACCAGGTTGGCGACGATGACGTCGAGCCGCCGGGGGTCGAGTCGGGCGACGACACCGGACGGCAGGTCCGCCCGTACCCGGTCGGCCCACCCCCGCAGCCGCAGCGTCGCGGTGACCGCCGCGGCGACGTCGACGTCGTCGAGGGCGAGCCGGGCGGTGCCGGAGTCGAACCGGCTGACCTCGATGAGGTCGTTGACGAGCTGGGTGAGGCTCTGCGTCTCCTGACTGACCAGCCGCGCGGCGCGGCCGGCGTCTCCCGGCAGCCGGTCCGCCTCCTCGTCGAGCACGTCGGTGACCGCCGTCATGGCCGCCAGCGGCGTACGGAGTTCGTGGGACACGTCGGCCACGAAGCGCCGCGCGTCGGCCTCCATCCGCCGCAGCTCACCGACCTGACGCTCGATGGTCGCGGCGGTGTCGTTGAAGGTGCGCGTGACGTCGGCCAGCTCGTCGACGCCCCGGACGGTCAGCCGGGTGGACAGGTCTCCCTCACCGAGCCGGCGGGCCGCGCGACCCAGCTCGCGTACCGGCCGCAGCACCCCCTGGGCGGCCAGCAGGGCCAGCAGGACCGCGAGGATCAGCGAGAGCCCGCCGGTCACCCACGCGAGGGTGGCGAGCCGGTCGATGCTCTCCTGCTCGGAGGCGAGGCTGCGCACCGAGTAGACCTCCACTCCGGACGCCACGCTCGTGCCGTCGGACCGGTCGAGCCGGAGCTGTGTGCCGATGAGCAGCACCGGATGTCCGCCACGGTCGACGCGTTGCCAGGCGATCTGACCGCGCGCCACCTCCTGTCGCAGCTGCGGGGTGAGCTGGTCGACACCCTCGACGCTCGACGACCAGCGCTCCCGGTAGTGCACGACGGCGTAGCTGTCCCGGTCGGAGAGCCTCCCCGCCAACAGGTCCATCTCCTCCTGGCCGGGTGGCAGGCTCAGCACCGGGTACACCTTCGAGAGCTGGTCGGTCAGCGAGGCCACCGCCGCGTCCTGCGCCTGCTGGAGGATGACCGTCCGCGCCTGGAAGTAGCTGCCGCTGGCCACCACCGCCGTGGTGGTCACACCCAGCAGGGCGAACGCCAGGAGCAGCCGGGTGCGCAGGCCCAACGCCATGGCGCGGGCCCGGTGCCAGGGGGTCACAGCGGCCCGAACCGATATCCGAAGCCGCGTACCGTCTGGATGTAGACCGGCGTCGAGGGCTCGTCCTCGATCTTGGCGCGGAGCCGCTGGACGCAGGCGTCCACCAACCGCGAGTCGCCGAGGTAGCCGTGCTCCCAGACGGCCTCCAGCAGTTGTTGGCGGCTGAGCACCTGGCCCGGCGTGTGCGAGAGTTCGAGCAGCAGACGCAGTTCGGTCGGGGCCAGGCCGACCGGCACGCCGTGCTTGGTGACCACCAGCGCGGCACGGTCGATGGTCAGGGCGCCGTGCCGGTGCAGCCCGGGCCGATCCGCGCCGGGCCGTCGTGAGTCGCCGCCGGTGCGTCGCAGCACCGCGCGGATGCGCGCCTCGAGCACCCGGGCCTGTACCGGCTTGACCACGTAGTCGTCGGCGCCCGCCTCCAGGCCCGCCACCACGTCCATGTCGTCGTTGCGGGCGGTGAGCATGATGATGGGCAGGTCACCGTCCTGACGAATGCGACGGCACACCTCGAACCCGTCCATACCGGGCAGCATGATGTCGAGGACCACCACGTCGGAGGCGGTCGTCCGCAGTCGCTCCAGCCCCTGTTCACCGGTCGCCACGGCGACCACGGTGTGGCCCTGCCGGGTGAGCGCCAACTGCAGTCCGTCGCGGACCGTCTGGTGATCTTCGATCAGCAGGACCTGGGGCATGCCGTCAAGTATCCCATCACGCAGATTGTTCATATTTGTCGATGCCTTGCGCCGATCCGACGAACTCCACCGACCGGATCAGGAACGCCGCCACGCCCACCGCGAGCATCGTCGACGCGGTCGCCAGCAGGACGGCCAGGACCGGTCCCCAGCGCAGTTCGGCGGCCAGACCGGGAACCAGCACCCGAACCGCCCAGACCAGCACGACCAGCCCCAGCGCGCCCTCGACGAGAGCACGCCGGACCCGCCCGGAGGGCGGCCCGCCGGGCGGACGGAGCGCGTCGCTGCCGGACCGGGCCGCCAACGCGGCCGCCGCCAGGCAGAACAGCGCCATGCTCAGCAGGACGCCCCCGAGCACGTCGCTGAACCGGTGCCATCCCGCGATCATGGTGGCCGCGCCGATCACCGAGACACCGGCCGCGCCGGGCACCACCAGCCACCGTCGGGCCGCGCCCGGCGCCGCCAGCAGGAACGCCAGCGCCAGGGCCGTCGCCACCGCGACGTGACCACTGGGGAAGCTGTTGTGGGTGGTCGAATTCGGCACCGCGAGGTCCGGGCGGGGCAGCGCCGACTTCGCCACGCCGGCCGCCAGCACGGCGGTGAGCACCATGCCGACGCCCACGACGCCGGGCAGCAGCCGACGGCCGAGCAGGCCCACCACCAGCACGGCGCTGAGCAGGACGGCCAGCGGCGCCGGCTGACCGAAGTGCCGCAGGACGACCGTGGCCGGACCGAACAGGCCGCCAGGCTGCTCGTAACCCCCGCCCCGCTCGGCGCGCGGCAGGAGCAGCCCGTCGACCCACTGACCGGGCTGGGTCCACACGAAGACCACGCCGACCAGACACAGCGCGAGCAGGCAACAGACGCCCGCCGCGAGCAGCCGGAGAGCCGGTGGCGCGGCGGGCCGGCCGGCGGCCAGCGCGCGCGCCGGGCCAGGCGACGGCGCCGGTGGCGGCGGCACCGACGAGCGACCGATGGAGTACGACGATGCGTGGGACATGCGACCATGCTCGGCCCGCCAGATCCGGGGGCTGTCCGTGGATTGTCTTGGTTCTGTCACAACCGACGCTCGTACCGGAAAAACCCGGGCGATCCTCCCCCGCGAACGTCCCGCCGCCCGCGCCGCCCAGACGTGAGCCTTCATTCACATGCTTACATGCAACTATGTTTTACCTGGCCGAGACGAGCCGTCACTAAGATCAAGACGCCGATCGATGATTCTCGGCGGTGCGAAAACCATCCGGAGTGTTCGTGGGGAACCGGAAGGGGTTGGGCAATGCACGGCGTTTCGGTCGCTCCACTCGTCATCGGCATCGCGTCGTCACCGGCCGAGCGCCGACAGTTGGCACGGCTGCTCGGCGGCAGCGACGCCTTCCTGATCGTCTCCAGTGTCGAGCAGGCACGGGAGTTCCTCGGGGTGGGCGACCTGCCCCCCGTCGTACCTCCCCCGGCCCCGCCCGCACGGGCGGAGGTGGCGCGGCGCCCGCAGCCGCCGCCCGATTTGAGCGTCGACTCCGACCGCCGCGTGCTGCGCTGGCGCGACCAGGAGATCGACCTGACCCGGCTGGAACACGACGTGCTGATCTGCCTCGTCGACGCTCCCGGGCAGGTCTGGACGTACGAGCGGCTGCACCTCGAGGTCTGGGGCAACCGGCACCTGGGCCGCGGGTCCGACATGCACTCGGTCGTGCGTCGGGTACGCCGCAAGCTCGCCCGGCTCGACGCCGCCGCGACCATCCACGCGGTCCGTGGGGTCGGCTTCCGGCTCGCACCTCTCTAGGCAGTGTCCTCAAAGGTTCACCACCATTGGGGTAGCGCGGCGATGGTGATGGTGGCCTGGAACGAGGTCGTGGTAGCTCTGCGGCGGATTGACGGCTCGCGGTCTCTCCGGCCGCCACCAGCGCGGTCGGGGACGGGGTGCTGAGCGGCGGCGGTAATGCTGATGAGCGTGATGCCGGTGAGTCATCTAGATGACTCACCGGCATCACGCTCATCAGGTGGTGTCGCCGTCGGTCGCCTGGCGTGGCGGTCGCGAAGACGCGCGGCGTGGCACTGCGTGAGCCGGTTAAGGCCGGCCCGCCTGGTCGAGGACCAGGCGGGCCGGATCACTGCGTCAGCGCTCCGGGGTCAGCACCGGATCGGCGCCAACCCGAAGTTCTCCACCGTGGGAGTGGTGGTGCTGATCTTCGTCTGACGGGTCTGGGGCTTCCAGCCGTCCTTGGCGACGATCAACGTGAGCGGGTTGTTCCGGCGGTCCATCCAGTAGGCGTAGTTACCGGCGGCGTCGGTCGCGAAGGTGAACGACATCGCCCACGAGTCGACCTGCACCACCGCACCGGCGATCGGCGCGGTCGCGCCCGCGCAGCTCGTCCCGGTCACCGTACCCATCAGCTTGCCCCAGGTCTTCGGGGGCGTCACGATCATGGTCACCGCCACCGGCGGCACCGAGTACGGCGTGTTCTCCCGGATCGTGACTCCGGCCGAGTAGGTGCCCGGCTGGTCCACGTTCGCGGTCAACCCGACGGTGACCGTGACCTTCTCCCCCGGCGCGAGGGTGGCCGTGGTCTTGTCGATCGTCATCCAGCTGACGTCGGCCGCCGCCTCGGCGCACCCCTCGAAGCCCGGCAGCGCCTCGCTGTCCGGCGCCGCGTCGAAGCTGCCGGACGAGCCACCGATCTTGTAGAAGCCACACGCCGCGCCACCCCGGTACCGGGCGGTGTTGGCGTTCGGCAGGTTCGACCACGAGCTGGTGGCCGGGTCGAAGGCGAAACCGGCGTTGGTGATGGCGCCGCCCTGCGAACCGCCCACGACCAGCAGCTTGCCGCTGGCCACCGCGTACGAGCTGGCCCAGTTGTCGGTCGGCGCGTCCGCGATCGCGGTCCAGGTGTTGGCGCCCGGGTCGTAGGCGTAGCTGGCCTTCTGCGCCGCGGTGCCGTCGTTGCCACCGGTGCAGTAGAGGACGCCGTCGATCCCGCCGCAGGAGGCGAAGGCCACCGACTTCGGGTAGTTGGCCACCGTCTCCCAGGTGTCGGTGCCGGGGGTGTAGCGGACCACGGTGTTCGACATCGGCACGCAGGCCGCGGTCGTGCACCCGCCCACGGCGTAGAGCTTGCCGTCGACGACCGCCTGCCCGGCCGCGGCCCGTGGCGCGGGGTTGTCGGCCAGCTCGGTCCAGGTGTTGGCCGCCGGGTCGTACGACCAGGTAGCGGCGTCCGGACCGGAGTCGCCCCAACCGCCCGTTGCGATGATCTTCCCACCGACCACGCCGACGGTCAGCGCGTTGCGGGCGCCGGGAAGGTCGGCGGCAGCCGTCCAGGCCTGCGCGACCGGGTCGTAGGCGTAGGTCTTCGCGGTGGAGGCGGTTCCGTCACCACCACCGATCGAGTACACCTTGCCGTCCAGGGTGACCACCCGGTTGTCCATGATGTTGCCCGGGTAGTCGGCGATGTCGGTCCACGGCGCGGCCTGCGGACCGGCCGCCGCGGGCGTCGCCGTCGCCGCCTTGCCGGACGACCTGGCCGCGACCGACGTCGGGACCGTCAGCCGTTGCTCGGCCGCACCAGCCGCGCCGAGCGCCTGCTGCCGGGTCACCCGCGAGCCGTCGGCCCGCAGCAACTCGAACCCGTCGTCCCGCTCACCGAAGGCGACCTCCACGGGCGCGCCGCCCGTGTTGGTCACGGTGAACGTCCTGGTCGCCTTGCCGCTGGGCATCTGGAGCGTCGCGCTCAGCGCGGCGGGTGCCACCGACAGGCGACCGGCCGCGAGGACGAAGTTCGCGGTCGTCGCCCAGTCCGGCTCGACGTCGACCTGCTTGCTCTGGCTGACGTAGCTGCCGGCCGTCGCGGTGAACTTGTGGGTACCGGTGAGCGTCGAGTAGATCCAGTAGAACCCGTCCGGCAGCCCCGGGTCGTCCGGGGTCGCCACGGTCACCGCCTTCTCGGCGGGCCGGTCGTTGCTGGTGACGGTGGCGCCGTTGAGGTAGCTGTCGTCGTTCTTGTCGCGGACGTTGCCCACGACCAGGCCGCCGTCGACCGGCACGCAGGTGACCTGGCTGCCGATCAGGACGTTGTCGACCTCCCACCACCAGTCGTACTTGGCGTCGTAGTAGTGGAACCGCACCTGGACCTGTGACTTGCCGGCCGCCTGCGGGATCGGGATCTCGGTGAGCTTCGGTCCCCGGACGTCGGTCTCCTGCCGCAGGACGTTCGTCCAGGTGGCGCCCCCGTCGATGCTCAGGTCGACATCGGCGGTGTCGTCGTTGAGCTGGTTGAAGTCCTGGTTGAACCGGATGACCGGGGCGCTGACGGCGGTCAGGTCGACAACCGGGCTGACCAGGGAGCTGTCCTGGGTCTTGCCCGCGCCGTAGTCGTCACTGTCGATCATCGCGAAGTTGCCGGCGCCCCCGGTCAGGTTGCCCCGGCCACCGTCGTCGGTGAACTTCCACACCTGGCCGCCGCCGACGTTGTCCACCACCGACCAACCGGCCGGGGTGGTCGTCGCGTCGAAGGTCTCGTACTCGCCGTCGGAGCCGAACGTGTAGCCGGGGGCTGTCGTGCACCTGGTGGTGTCCACCGGCACCGCGACGTTGGCCGTCACGTTGCGGGTGCCGACCACGACCTCCTTGGTGACCTTCTGGTAGCCCGGGTACTGCACCTCGTACGTCAGGGTGTACGTCTGCCCGGCCGGCACCGTGATGCTGTAGCGGCCGTTCGACGGGGTCGTGTAGTCGTACACGCCCGCCGGGCCGCTCACGGTCACCTTGGCGTACAGCGGCCAGCCGTGGCCGGAGCCGTCGGTGACCGAGCCGGTGACGTTGACGCGCGGCACCGCCGTCAGGGCGACGTCGAGCGTCGTGGTCGTGCGGTTGGTGACCGTCGCCGTCTTCGTGGCGCTGCCGTATCCGAACGCGGACACGACGACCTGGTAGTCACCGGTCGGGAGGAGGGTCGAGTACGTGCCGTCGGCGCCCGTGGTGATCTCGCGCGAGGTCGGGCCGGTGAGCGTCAGGGTCGCGCCGGCGATCGGGGCGCCGGTGGCCGCGTCGGTGACCGTGCCGGCCAGGGTGCCGACGTCGCCGGTGGGGGCGGCGTTGAGCAGCGCGAGGGCGTCCAGCCGGCCCTCACCCCAGACGTTGTTGTCCGCGGCGGTGCCACCGCACTGGTCGTCGGCCTTGTCGATCGCGGTGCCGTTGAGCAGCGCGCGCGTCGCGTCGACGTCACCGACCAGCGAGGGTGCCGCCGAGTACAGCAGGGCGATCGCGCCCACCAGGTGCGGTGCGGCCATTGACGTGCCGCTGGCGGTGCCGTACCCGTTGCCGGGGACGCTCGACCGGACGTTCACGCCGGGCGCGGAGATGTTGGGCTTGATCTCGCCGTTCTGCCCGACGCCCCGGGCCGAGAAGCTGGCGATGTTGTTGTTGACGTCGTACGCGCCCGCCGAGTAGTTGCTGGCCAGGCTTCCCGGCGAACCGCTGGTCTGGCACGCCGGTCCGCTGTTGCCGTTGGAGAACACCCCGAAGATGCCCGAGGCGGCCCAGGCCAGGGTCACGTCCTCCATGAACGGCTCGTTGGACGGCAGTCGGGTGCCCCACGAGTTGTTGATGATGTTGGGGCGCTTGCTGGCGTCCGGGTTCTGGCCGTTCGAGTCGGTCGGCTCGAGCATCCACTGACCGGATTCGATCAGCGCCTCGTCGGTGGGGCAGCAGCCGTTCGCCGCGATCCACTTGACGCCGGGCGCGACACCGATCTGGTTCGCGCCGGCGGAGCCGGCCATGGTGCCCATGGTGTGCGTACCGTGGCCGTCGTCGTCGCAGGGCGCGCCGTCGCACGTCCCGGCGGCGTCGAACCAGTTGTAGTCGTGGTCGAACGTGCCGTCGCCGTTGTTGCCACGGTAGGAGTTCACCAGGGCCGGGTGGTCGTACTGCACACCGCTGTCGATGCTCGCGATGGTGACGCCCTCGCCGGTGACGCCGTACTGGGACCAGACGTCGTCGGCGTTGATGTTGGCGACGCCCCACTCGACCGCGTTGACGGTCTTCTCGTCGGTCCCCTTGGTCAGTTTCGGCAGCTCGTAGGCGACCGGGGCGTAGAGGCCCTCGACCTCGCTGCGGGCGGCGAACTGCTGGGCCATCGCCAGGGAGCCGCTGTTCACCTTGATGGCGTTGGTGGCCCAGAAGCTCTGGTACTTCGTACCGGAGCTGTCGAGTTCGGCGCGGACCTTGCTCTGGCTCCCGGCGGCGCTGTCCCGCAGCGCCTGCGCCACGGCCGCGCCCCGCTTGGTCCAGTCCTTGATGGCGCTGGCCTTGCTCAGGTCCGCGCGGTCCTTGAACCGAATCCAGAAGTCCCCTGCGCTCTTGGCCTCGAACTGCTTGGCGAGTTCCGGCCGGATCTTGTCCCCGACGGCGGTACCCGTCGAGCCGGGCGCGGCCTGCGCCCCGGAGCCGAAGCTGGCCAGGCACGTGGCGGCGAGGACCAGCGCCGCGCCGGCGCTTACCGCCGATCTGGCCGTGCGTCTCCATTGTGGACGTCTGAACATCGGTGCCGCCTTCCTCAGAACGACCCAGGGGTGTACGTGGGCCATGGTGGGAAGTGCACGAGATCCACTCGACGGAACCGAGCGAACGGACCCCTTCATGCCTCCCCCATGCACCGCGCGGGTCACGCCGGTTGCCCGAGTGGACACTATGATCGAGAGGAAAGGACGATCAAGAACTTGCTGTGAGCATCTTGTCGCTACCGGTTGCCCTGCTGGTGACGCGCTTGCCAAACATTGTCAGGACCATGACGATAGGTGGGCAGGGATGCCCATCGATTCCAGGCGGTGCGGTGGCGGAGACCGACGACGCGGCGTTGGACGGGGGCGACCCGGCCGACGAGGAGTTTCCGCTGCTGATCGCGGTAACGCCGTCACCGCGCGAGCGCATTCGACTCGCGGAGCGGCTCGACGGCGTCGCGCCGCTGCTGCTGGTGGCCGACCTCGACGAGCTGCGCCGGCTGATCGGAGCGCCGCAGCAGCGGACCGGGCCGCCGAGCGAGCCGTCGCCGGGTCGTCCGCCGACGGCCGAGTCCCACCCCGCCCTGGTCGTCGACTCGGCCCGCTCCACCGCCCGCTACGCGGCGCGCGAGGTCGGCCTGACCCGGTTGGAACATGACCTGCTGATCTGCCTCACCACCGAGCCGGTCCGGGTGTGGAGCTACGCCGAGCTGCACCGGTCGGTGTGGCACGACGAGGGGCGCGCGCAGCGGGCGGACGTCCAGTCCCTGGTGAAGCGGCTGCGGCGCAAGCTGGTGGTCCTCGGCACCGGCGCCACGATCGAAGTGGTCCGTGGCGTCGGGCTGCGGCTCACCGACCGGCAGGACCCGCGGATCGGGCGTGCCTGACTGCCGCCTGATTCAGGCAGTTCGTCAGCACGGGCCGACCGCCACGGCCCGGGTCAGCGTGTTTTCCCGTATCCGGGAGGAGCGCCGTACGGGCACGTAACGTGAACTACAGCCGATCAACGGCGAACGCCGGACGCGCCCGCCGCCTGCCCGCTCAGCCGCAGGAGGTGAGAGTTCCATGCTGTCGGTATTCGATCCCCGGCACACCGTCGCTCCCCCGGGATACAGCCGCTGGCTCATCCCGACCGCGGCGTTGGCCGTGCACGTGTGCATCGGTCAGGTCTACGCGACGAGCGTCTACAAGAACTCGCTCATCGCGCACTTCGACGCGAGCCAGACGGCGATCGGGGCGATCTTCAGCATCGCCATCGTCATGCTGGGATCGTCGGCGGCGGTGGGCGGCCGGTGGGTGGAGCGCAACGGCCCGCGCCGGGCGATGTTCGTCTCCGCCTGCTTCTGGGCCACCGGCTTCCTGGTCGGCGCGCTCGGCATCGCGACCCAGCAACTCTGGCTGCTCTACCTCGGCTACGGCGTCATCGGCGGCATCGGACTGGGCATCGGCTACATCTCGCCCGTCTCCACGCTGATCAAGTGGTTCCCGGACCGGCCGGGACTCGCCACCGGCCTGGCGATCATGGGGTTCGGCGGTGGCGCTCTGGTCGCCGGTCCACTCGCGCGCCAACTGCTGTCGCTCTACGACCCCGACTACAACCCGGCCAACCCGGCGGCGGTGGCGTCCGGGTCCGCCCTCGTGGGACTGTTCGTCACGTTCGGCATCGGCTACTTCGTGATCATGATGTTCGGTCCGTTCAACGTGCGGGTGCCACCGCCCGACTGGCGGCCCGCCGGGTTCGACCCCGATCGGGTCGCGGCCCGACCGCTGGTGACGAGGGCGAGCGTCTCCGCGTCCAACGCCGTACGCACCCGCTCGTTCTGGCTGCTGTGGATCGTGCTGTTCTGCAACGTCACGGCGGGCATCGGCATCCTGGAGCAGGCCAGCCCGATGATTCAGGACTTCTTCCGGGACAACGGGTCCACCGCCGTGTCGGTGTCGGCGGCGGCCGGCTTCGTGGGTGTGCTGTCGCTGTTCAACATGGCCGGCCGGTTCGTCTGGTCGACGACGTCCGACGTGATCGGCCGCAAGCCGATCTACCTGGTCTACCTCGGTGTCGGCATGGTGCTCTACGCGCTGCTAGCGGTGGCCGGGCACGCGGCGACGGCGCTCTTCGTACTGATCGCCGCTCTGATCATCTCCTTCTACGGCGGCGGCTTCGCCACCATGCCCGCGTACCTGCGGGATCTGTTCGGGACCTTCCAGGTCGGCGCCATCCACGGGCGGTTGCTGACCGCCTGGTCGGCGGCGGGCATCGCCGGCCCGCTGATCGTCAACCGGATCCTCGACACCCAGGGCAAGCCCGGGACGCTCACCGCGTCGGCGTACCGGCCCGCTCTGTTCACCATGGTCGGCGTGCTCGCCATCGGCTTCGTCGCCAACCTGCTGGTCCGTGCCGTCCCCGACCGGTTCCACGAGCCGGACCGGGGGTCGGCCTCGCCCGTGGCCCGGGCGAGCGTCACCGAGCCGGTCGCCCTCGGCCCGCAGAGCACACCACCCGTGCCCGAACACGTCGGCGATCAGACCGGGCGGCTCTGGCTGTCGTGGCTGCTCGTCGCGGTGCTGCTCGGCTACGGCATCGTCGAGACCGTCAGCACGGCCGCGAAGCTCTTCACCGGCTGAGGCGGCCGGAGCGGCCGGCGCTCACCGCGCGGGGCGGTCAGCGCCGGCCGGCGCCGGCGAGGCGTTCCCGCTGGGGTACGACCGTGTATCTCGGATCGCGCGCGGACACCGATCCGGCCTCGAAGATCCCGAACCGGGTGGCCACCGACGAGGCCACCAGGGCCGCGCCGGAGAGCACCGACAGGAACCGGCTACGTCGGGAGAGCAGCGCGGCGACCGCGCCAACGCTGATCAACACGTTGCCCGCCCGGACCAGGCGACCGCTGTGACCGCTGCGGTAGGGCTCGCCCGTGACCGGCAGCCGCTCCATCCGGTGACCACCGACCAGCTTGAGGGCCGCGCCGGCGACGGCGAGCCGGCGCAGCGGGGCGGTCTGGGCGGGGGGCGCCACGATGAGGCCGACCCCGGCGGCCGCGACGAGCGCGCTGCCGCCGAAGACGAACGGCAGATCGGGGTACGCGTCGTGCCAGGCCGGTACGGCGGTGTCGGCGAGCAGGACCCCGGTGTACGTGGCCAGTGCCGGAGCGGTGGCCGCCGCGGCGAGACCGGCGATGTCACCGACGCCGGGCGCCAGCCGACGGGCGAGGCCCAGCACACCGTGCCGTGGCAGCCGTGGCGCGAGTTCGGCGACCGCGGCCACCCCGGCGGCCGGGCCGAACGCGGTGAGGATCCAGGTGCCCATCGACATGGGCGAGGTCGGTTTGGCGACCCGGAGCATGTGGTGGAACCGCGCCGGCCGACCGAGGTCGTGCACCAGCAGGTACGCGCTGGCGAGGGTGCCGCCGAGAGCCGTCCAGCGGCCCACCCGGCGCAACTCGGGACGTCCGGTCAGTTGGGCGCCCGCGCCGATCAGGGCGCCGCCGGCGGCGAGGCCCCCGGTGAACAGGTATCCGGCGATGTCGCGCTTCCACACCGGCGCCTTGAGGATCGGCCGACCGTAGTAGGAGCTGAAGTCGGCCGGTGGCACGGTCAGCTGCTCGCGCGTCATGACCGCCTGCCGAGGAACGCGCCAACCGTGACGGCGGCCATCGTCAGGGCGGCGATGCCGGCGTGTTTCCACATGGCCGGTAGGTCCCGGGTGGTCACCACCGGGTCCGGCGGCAGCCCGTACACCTCCGGCTCGTCCAGCAGCAGGAAGAACGCCCCGTCACCACCCACACCATCGTCCGGGTCGTGCCCGTACAAGCGGGCCTCGGGAACACCCCGGCCGTGCAACGTCGCCACCCGCACCGCCGCCCGCTCCCGCAACTCGTCGAGGGGCCCGTACTGGATCGACTCCGTCGGACACGCCTGCGCACACGCCGGCGTCATCCCCACACCCAGACGGTCGTAACACAACGTGCACTTCCACGCCCGACCATCACCCTTACGCTGATCAATCACCCCGTACGGACACGCCGAAATGCAGTACCCACACCCATTACAGATGTCCTCCTGCACCACCACCGTCCCGAACTCCGTCCGGAACAACGACCCCGTCGGACACACATCCAAACAAGCCGCATGCGTGCAGTGCTTACACACATCCGACATCATCAACCACCGAAAATCCGACCGACCCTCCGCGCCAGAACCACGCCCCGGCGGCTGCGCCCCCGGCATACCCAGGAACTCCGGGCCGCCCGACATGCGGGTCGCCGCAGCGGGCTCGCCAGGTGCCAGACCCGGGTCGGTGCCGGTGTCGGCGGCGGTCCGCGCCCCGACGGCCGCCGTCGCCGGGCTGACCGCCGGCCCGTCCGGGTACCCGGCGAACGCCGGGGTGGTCCCACCGAGTGGGCGCGGCTGCTCCACGAACGCCACATGCCGCCACGAGTTCGCCGTCAACGCACCCGTGTTGTCATACGACATCCCCAACAGATCCAGACCACTTCCCGGGACGTCGTTCCACTCCTTGCACGCCACCTCACACGCCTTACACCCGATACACACACTCGTATCGGTGAAGAACCCCATCCGCTGCGGCGCGTCCACATAACCCGCGTCCGGCGCCGGATCGAGCGGCCCGTACAGGGCGTTGGCATGCGGCATCGCTCAGTCCTCCTGGTCGCTGCTGCTGTCGGCGACGTCGGTCGTGACCAGCGGCGGATAGCGGTGGCTCAGGTTGCCCGACCGTCGCCGGTAGTCCAGGACAAGATCCAGCAGGTCCTGTCCTCTCGGTCGCCGGCCGGGCCGTACGTCGCACGTGCCGACCTTGCTCTCCTGGATGAGGACGTTGGGGTCGAGGGTGATGCCGAACAGGTCGTTGGCCGAGTCGCCGGTCACCAGACCCTCGAACCCGAAGTGGTACGGCAGCCACACCTGGTGCAGGATCCGACCGTCAACCCGCAGGGGTGTCACGCGGTCGGTCACCAGGACCCGTGCCTCGATGGCCGCGCGGGTGGTGACCAGGTGCGCCCAACCCAGGTGAGTCAGTCCCCGGTGCGCGGCCAGCTCGGGCGACACCTCGACGAACATCTCCGGTTGCAGCTCGGCGAGGTGCGGCACGGTCCGGCTCATGCCGCCGGCCGTGTGGTGCTCGGTGAGCCGGCTGACCGTGAAGACGTACGGGAAGACGTCGCTGTGCTGCTCCGGTGGGCTCGGGTTGAGGTTGTTGATCGGATGGATGTAGACCTTGCGGGTCGGGTTGGCCTGCTGGCGGTAGAGCGGGTTGCGCACCGGCGACTCGACCGGCTCGTAGTGGGTGGGCAGCGGCCCGTCCAGGACGCCGCTGGGCGCGTACAGCCAACCCTTGCCGTCGCCCTGGAGGATGAACGGGTCGTCGCCCGCGATGCCCGCGACGCCCGAGGTGTTCGGCGGGGGCCGGTACGAGGGCGCCTTGGTCTTCTCGAAGTCCGGCACGTCGTAGCCGGTCCACTCGGATTTCTCCGCGTCCCACCAGACGTACTTCTTGCGTTCGCTCCACGGGCGGCCGTCCGGGTCAGCCGAGGCACGGTTGTAGAGGATGCGCCGGTTCGACGGCCAGGCCCAACCCCATTCGGGCGCCACCAGGGACTGTTCCGCGCCGGGCTTGCGGCGGGCGGCCTGGTTGACGCCGTCGGCGTACACCCCCGTGTAGATCCAGCAGCCCCCCGCCGTGGAGCCGTCGTCCTTCATCTCCGTATAGCTTGCCAACGGTCGGCCGGTCGTCACGTCGTACCCGTTGATCTCGCGCAGCACCGACTCGGCGCTCGGCTCCGCGTGCGGACCGTGCGTGGGGTAGTCCCAGGTGAGGTCGAGCAGCGCCCGGTCGCGCGGTCGGGTCGAGCGCGCGAGGCGTTCCCGGATGATGCGACCGAGGTGGTAGAAGAACCACAGCTCGGAGCGGGCGTCGCCCGGCGGCTCGACGGCCTTCTCCCGCCACTGCAACAGCCGCTGGGTCTGCGTGAACGTGCCCTCCTTCTCCACGTGCGACGCGGCGGGCAGGAAGAACACCTCGGTGCGGCACTCCTCGGGCACGATCTCGCCGGTGGCCACCTCGGGGCCGTTCTTCCAGAAGGTCGCGCTCTCGATCATGAACAGGTCCCGCACGACCAGCCAGTCGAGGTTCGCCATGCCGAGACGCTGCGCCCGGCCGTGCGCGGACCCGACGGCCGGGTTCTGACCGAGCAGGAAGTACCCCTTGATCTTCCCGTCGATCATGTCCAATACCTGCTGGTACGTGCCGTGGTCGCCGGTCATCCGGGGCAGGTGGCCGTAGCAGTAGTCGTTCTCGGCGGTGGCCGCGTCACCCCAGTACGCCTTGAGCAGGTTTACCCCGTAGGCGCGCGCGTTGCCCCAGAAGCCCTTCTGCTCGGGATGGGCGATGCTGCCGATCCACTCGTCGAGGGTCGGGTGGTCGGCGTGGTGGGGCATGGGCAGGTAGCCGGGCAGCAGGTTGAACAGGGTCGGGATGTCGGTGGAGCCCTGGATGCTCGCGTGCCCGCGCAACGCCATGACCCCGCCACCCGGACGGCCCACGTTGCCCAGCAGGAGCTGGATGATCGCCCCGGCACGGATGTACTGCACGCCCACGCTGTGCTGCGTCCAACCCACCGAATAGACAAGCATCCCGGTGCGTTCCCGGCCCGAGTTCTCCGTCCACGCCCGCGCCAGCTCCAGGAACTTCTCCTGGGGAATACCGCAGACCCGCTCCACCATCTCCGGCGTGTAGCGGGCGTAGTGCCGCTTGAGGATCTGATAGACGCAGCGCGGATGGTGCAACGTCTCGTCCCGCTGGGTCTGCCCACCCACCGGTGCGCCGTGCGACTCGTGCTCCAGCCCCGCCGCCGTCTCCCGTTGCGTCTCGGTGTCCCGGGTGGAGATGTTCTCCGGGGCGCCCTCGTACTGCCAACTGCTCTGGTCGTAGCTGGCGTTGGCCTCGACGAAGCCGGAGAAGAGCCCGTGCAGGTCCTCGGTGTCCTGGAAGTCGTCGGTCACGATGGTGGCGGCGTTGGTGTAGGCGAGGACGTACTCGCGGAAGTCCAGCTCGTTGTCGAGGATGTACCGGATCACCCCACCCAGCAGGGCGATGTCGGTGCCCGCCCGGATCGGCAGGTACGCGTCCGCCACCGCGCTCGTGCGGGTGAACCGCGGGTCGACGTGGAACACCTTCGCGCCCCGACGCTTGGCCTCCATCACCCACTGGAACCCGACCGGATGCGCCTCGGCCATGTTCGAACCCTGGATGATGATCACGTCGGAGTTCGACAGGTCCTGCTGGTACTGGGTGGCGCCGCCGCGACCGAAGCTGGTCCCCAGACCGGGGACGGTGGCGGAGTGTCAAATACGCGCCTGGTTCTCGATCTGCAACGCCCCCATCGCCGTGAACAACTTCTTGATGAGGTAGTTCTCCTCGTTGTCCAGCGTCGCCCCACCCAGGCTGGAGATCCCCAGCGTCCGGTGCAACGGCCGGCCCTGCTCGTCCACGTCCTCCCAGGTCTCGTCCCGGGCGGCCAGGACCCGGTCCGCGATCATGTTGAGCGCCGTGTCGAGGTCCAGGTCCTCCCACTCGGTGCCGTACGGACGGCGGTAGCGGACCGTCGTCTGGCGCAGCGGACTCGTCACCAGGCTCTTGCTCGCGGACCCCTTGGGACACAACCGACCGCGCGAGATCGGACTGTCCGGGTCACCCTCGATCTGCGTGACCTGCCCGTCGGCGACGAAGACCCGCTGACCACACCCCACCGCGCAGTACGGACACACCGACCGCGCGACACTCTCGGCGGTCTCGGTGCGGGCGGTCAGCGACCGGGATCGGGCCGACTTGGCGGCGGCGCCGCGACCGAGCGGGTCGGTGCCGCTGAGCTGGCGATAGAGCGGCCAGCTCTCGATCCAGCGGCGCACCCCCATCGCTGCACCTTCCCGACGAAAGACCCAAAATATGAATACTCCGACAGTAGCTGAGCGGACGGGCCCGCCGCAGCGAGATCAGCAGAGCGATGCCTCCCCCGGCCGGGTCACGGCGGCCGAGGGAGGCATGGTGGACGGGGTCGTCGACTACGGATGCCCGGCGGCCAGATGGTCGCCGAAGGTCCGGTAGCGGCGCAGCTCCCAGAGCAGCCAGCCGATGCTGACGATCGCCACGGCGACGAAGACGAACGAACCGGTGAAGGTGTCCCAGAGCGTGTGCAGGACGACGACGCCCACGAAGGTGCCCAGGAACCCGAACAGGCGGCGGACGCTCGGGGTGGCCAGCAGCGCCCACAGCGCGCCGGCGGTGAGCCCGGTCCAGGCGGTGTGCCCGGCGGGCGCGGTCAGCCCCCGGATGAACAGGGTCTGCTCCACCGCGCCGATGTTGCCCTTCGAGCTGAGCAGGGCGGTGAAGGCGTACCCCATCGTCTCCAGCGCGGCGAAGCCCATGCCGGCCGCCACGCCGATGACCAGACCGTCGGACGGCACCCGACGGCGATGCTGGGCCAGGGCCGTGAACAACAGCACCACGGGGACGATCAGCTTGGCCGACTCCTCGATCAGCGCCACGAACAGCATGGGCAGCCCACCGAGGCCGCGCAGGGTGTCGTACTCCAGGGTGCCGGCCACCACCGTGCCGATCACCCCACCGAAGAACGCCGACGTCACCAGCACCGACGCCGGCACCTGCCACCGCCCGGTACGGGCCTGGGCGAACGTCAGGAACGTCAGGGGCGCCAGGGTCGCGCCGAGCAGGATCAGCGCCGGCACGAAGTTCGGATTCTGGGTGCGGACCAGGGTCCGCAGCACCGCCACGTAGAGGATCAGCCCGACAAGGAGGACACCGACCCACGCCCACCGGCGAGAACGATCACGCATACCGGGGAGTCTGGCGGATCCAGGTTACGAAGACCAGCGCGGGTGCTGAGATGACTGCGATGAATCGCCACGCACCGCAGCGGCCACTGCTGCGCGACCGGACGGCTCCGAAGCAGCCGGCGTTCATCGAGCTCTTCTTCGACCTGGTGTACGTCTTCGCCCTGACCCAGCTCACTCACCTGCTGGTCAACGACCTCACTCTCAAGGGTGGGTTCGAGGCGCTCGTGCTGCTGCTGGCGCTGTGGTGGGTCTGGATCCTGACGGCGTGGATGACCGACCAGTTCGATCCGCAGCACGCGTCGGTCCAGTGGTACGTCGTGCTGGTCATGTTCGGCGTCTTCCTGATGGCCATCCAGGTGCCCGAGGGACTCCACGGCAACGGCCCGTTCTTCGCCGCCACCTTCGCCCTCATCAATTTCGGGCGCTTCCTGTTCGTCATACGGGCGGCCCGCAAGACGCCCGTTCTGAACCATGTGCTGCGGGCCCGGTTCTGGTCCCTGATCTCGACGCTGCTGTGGATCCCCGGAGCATTCGTCGACGGTTGGGCCCGCGGCATCCTGTGGCTGGGGGCGCTGACCGTGGACTACGTGGCGGCGGCACTGCGCTGGCCCACCCCGAGCCGGCTCGGACACGAGCGGGGAGCGGCCCTGGAGATCACCGCCACCCACATCGCCGAGCGTTACCGGCAGGTCTTCATCATCGCGCTCGGCGAGATCGTCCTGGCCATGGGCATGACCTTCACCGCCACCAGTTCCTACGGGTTCACGCCCCGTCGTACCGTGGCGCTCGTCCTCGCCTTCGCCAGCGCCGCGCTCATGTGGCGGCTCTACATCTACCAGGCGGGGAGCCAGCTCGGGCCAGCCATCAACGCCGCCCGCGATCCCCACCGGCTCAGCCAGTGGTCCGCGTACGCCCACATGACCATGGTCGCCGGGACCCTCCTCGCGGCGGTCGGCTTCACGCTGGCCATGGACCGTCCCGCCGCGCACACGCCAGCGCCCTGGAGCGTCGGCATCATTGGCGGTCCCGCCCTGTTCCTGCTGGGCCGCGTCGGCTTCGAATACGTGATCTTCGGCCGGGTGACCGTACCCCGGTTGATCGCCATCCTCGTCCTGGCCGCCCTGTCTCCCGTTGCGGTCCACCTGCCGCCGGAGGTGCCATTGGCCTTCACGACGCTCGTCCTCGCGGCGCTCGCCGCCGAGGACACGGCGCGCGGCCGGCGCAGCCCTCCGAACCAGGCGATGCCACCCGCCTGACAGCGGCCCACCGTCCACCGCAAGCCCTGCCGGTCACGGTCACGGCGGACGCGGTGGACAGCAGAGCGGAGGAGCGGCGTGACAGGAGTCGGGCAGGGTGAAATGGTCTCGTGGTGGCCACCTACGACGTCGCCCTCGTTCTGCTCGTCGATCCGTCCGGAGCCGTGCTCATGCAGCATCGCGATGAGCACGCGCCCGTCTCGCCGAACCAGTGGAGCCTTCCTGGCGGCCACGTTGAGCCCGGCGAGTCGCCCGAGCAGGCGGCCCGCCGCGAGCTGCTGGAGGAGACGGGCCTGACAGCCGGTGAGCTGCACCTGCTGTGGAGCGGTCCACGTCCGTACGAGGCCGCTTTTCCCCACACCGTGACGGTGCACGTGTTCCGTGGCGCCACCACCGCGCGGCAGAAGGACGTGGTGCTCGGCGAGGGACAGGCCATGGTCTTCGTCCCGCGCGACGAGGTGTTCGATCGTGAGCTGGCGGTCTCGACCGTGGCGGCCCTGTCGATGCACCTCGGGGACGCCTGATCCAGGGTTCGGCCAGGCATCCCCGAGGCACTGGAACGGTGCTCAGCGCTCGCGGCGCAGCACGGTGAACGCGCCTGCCTCGACGGCTTCCACCTCCTTGAAGCGAAAGTCGGCCCGCGCCCCGGGCGCGAACAGACGCTCGCCCGCACCGACCATCGTCGGGAACGTGATCAGCCGGTACTCGTCCACCACGTCCGCGGCCGCCAGCGTCCGGACCAAACTCAGGCTGCCGATCACCACGACGTCGCGCCGCGTCCGCTCGTCCGCCGCCCAGGCCACCGGGTCGCCGTCGATCGGGGCCGAGTTTGACCAGGCCGCCGCGTCGATGCCGGTGGTGGTCGCCACCCGCTTGGGCACGGCGTTCATCAGCGAGGCGTAGCCTCCATCGCGTTTCGGCCACAGTTGGGCGAAGTGCTCCCAGGTGCGCCGGCCGTAGAGCTGGACGCCCTGCTCCATCCGGGCGCCGAGGCGGAACTTGTCGTCGCTGACCGGCCCTGGCCCGTACCGGAACGCCCACCCACCGTGGTCGGTGCCCCAGCGCCCGTCCGGGTCGGAGACCACGCCGTCCAGCGTGGCGAACTGAATGACGATGATGTCGCCCATGCGGATTCCTCCCGCCGTGGCGGTCCACCGCGGACCGCTCCTACCGCACACCTACCGACGCCGCGCCCCGAACTCATCGGCCTCGGCTGGGAAATCTCGACGGTGGTGCGGCGTACGCTCTGCGGCGTGGTCGAGGCGGCGGCGCAGGACCGGGACGAACGGTACGAGGCGTACCGCGCTGACCTGCTGGCGCACTGCTACCGGATGCTCGGCTCGGTCGACGAGGCCGAGGACCTGGTGCAGGAGACGCTGCTGCGCGCCTGGCGGGCGACTGACCGGTACGACCCGCAGCTGTCGTCGCCGCGTACCTGGTTGCACCGGATCGCGACGAACGTCTGCCTCACGGCGCTGGCGGGACGCGCGCGCAGGCCGCTGCCGAGCGGGTTGGACCCGGCCGGCGATCCGGAAGCCCCGCTGCTCCCCCGCCTCGACATCCCCTGGTTGCAGCCGTTCCCCGATTCGCGGCTCGGCGATCCCGCCGACGCCGTTGAACAGCGGGCGGGTCTGCGGCTCGCCCTGGTCGCGGCGCTGCAACTGCTGCCCGCTCGGCAACGCGCGGTGCTGGTGCTGCGGGAGGTGCTGCAACTGTCGGCCGTGGAGGTGACGCAGATCCTCGGCGGCAGTGTGGCTTCGGTGAACAGCGGTCTGCAGCGGGCCCGAGCGACGCTGCGGGCCGCCGGTCCGACGCTGGAGGAGTTACGCGAGCCGGCCGACCCCGACGAACGTGCCGTGGTCGAGCGCTATCTGGCGGCGTTCGAGGCCGCTGATGTGCCCGGTCTGGCCCGCCTACTCGCCGACGACGTCGTGTTGGAAATGCCTCCGGTGGCGCTCTGGCTCGCCGGCAGATCGCACTATCAGCGTTTCCTGGAACGCGTCTTCGGCATGCGGGGGACGGGGTGGCATCTTCTGCCGGTGGCGGCGAACAGCTCCACGGCCCTGGCGGCCTACGCGCCCGACCCGGACACCGGTCGCGTCCGCGCGCACTCGCTCCAACTCTTCAGCGTGACGGACGGCCTGATCCGGCGATGCGTGACGTTCGTCGACCCAGCGCTGTTCGGCCTCTTCGGACTCCCGCCCACCCTGCCCTGCCGTGCACCGGTGCGGCAGGGGCATCGGCCGACAATGGACGGCGGCGCCCGCGAATGATCGTTACGATCTCCGCCCATGCGTCGCCTCGCCCCAGCCCTGGCACTGGTCCTCCTGCTCGCCGTGTCCGCCTGCACCTCGAAGCCCCCGAAGCCGGCGGAGTTCACGAAGGTCGCCCTGACCGTCTTCCTGGAACACGACATCACGGCGGACCGGAAGACCACCGTGGAACAGCGGCTGAGGTCGATGCCCAGCGTCGAACAGGTGACGTTCGAGAACCGCGAGCAGGCGTACGCGCGAGAGAAGGAGGCGCTGAAGGACAGTCCCGACCTGTTGGCGGAGATCAAACCGGAGTACCTGCCGGAACTGTTCCACGCCACGGTCACCGACGCGCCGATCGCCGAGGCGGTCGAGCTGGTGATGGCCGACGTCGCGGGCGTCACGGATGTCGTCCTCAAGGTCGCGGACGTCGATCCCCTGCCCTCGCGGATCGGCATCGTCGTCCGGGTGAAGCCGACCGTGACCGACGGGCAGCGGACCGCCGTGGAGCAGGCGGTACGGGCGCTGCCGACCGCCCGGTCGATCGCCTTCGAGGACCGGGCCGCCGCGTACGAACGTCTGCGTGAGCGCTGCCAGGGCAAGGGCGACCTGACCACGCAGCTCGATCCGCAGATGGGACACGAGTCCTGGCGGTTCGAGATGCCCTTGGACAAGAAGGGCGCGGGAGTGTCCGAGCTGAGGAAACTCGACGGCGTCGACACCGTGCAGCTCGTCCCGCTGGCGATGCTGTAGCCACGTGCCTCCCTCGACAAGGCTGCGAAATGGGTTGTTGGTGTGGCGACGCGGGCCTACCGTCGTGGGGCACTTCCCGGTGCGCAGGCAACGGCTACTTCCGCTTCAAACGGGGAGACGGGGGGTTCGAATCCCACCGCCACTTCGGGTGGCGTCGACCAGCGGCCTAGGTCACCTTGGCCCGTGAGGGCCGGTCGCCGTCGCCGCTTCGATCTCGGGAGGTGCGCTCGCCGCACGCCCGGTGCGACGGATACGGCTACTTCTGGTAACGGCCCGGCAAGGGCCTGCGGTTCGAACCCGCGAAGCCGTGTCCACCTTTGATCTCGGGCGTGCGGCGCGTACGCAGGGCGCTCGTAACGTGATCACAAACTCCGTTGCCCGCCCGGCGCCACCGCCGCTACGGTCGTGACCGCACTTCCCGGTGCGTAGGCGACGGTTACATCTGGAGGGGTTCCGGCCCCGGTGAAGGACCTCCGTCGCCGACCTCGATCTCGGGAAGCGCGACCACACGCACACCCGGTGCGCAGGCAACGGTTACTTCGGGATCCGCAGATGGGGGTTCGAATCCCCCCGACACCTTCGGGTGGGTAGTTCAACGGACAGAACGGCGGACTGTTCCGTGGCCGACTCTGATCTCGGGTGTGCGCGGTGGTGGCGCCTTCTCGGCCGACCGACGTGGGGGACGTCATGGCCAAGTTCAACCTCAAGCCGCGCACGAGCCAGCAGCGGCCGGTGACCACCGAGGGCGCCCCCGGTTTCGTCCGTGAGCCGCGCCTCGAACTGTTCCTTCTCGGTGTCTCGAACATGGTTGGCGAGGCCACCTTCTACGAGGGCTCCACCGATCGGGACGCTCGTTTCCGGGACCTGGTCGCCACCGTCGCCGTCGCTGATCCCGACTGGTTCGGCCGGTTCGTGTCGTGGCTGCGGACGGGCGCGATGATGCGCTCGGCGTCCGTGGTGGCGGCCGTCGAGGGCGCCCGCGCCCAGGTGGCGGCCGGCATACCGGGTTCGCGCGCGGTCGTCGACGCCGCGTTGCAGCGTGCCGACGAGCCGGGCGAGGCGCTCGCGTACTGGCTGGCTCGTCACGGCCGGGCACTGCCCAAGCCGGTGAAGCGGGGCATCGCCGACGCGGCGGTCCGGCTCTACACCGAGCGGAGCCTGCTCAAGTACGACTCCGTCGGCCGCCAGGTGCGCTTCGGTGACGTCATCGACCTGACCCACCCCACCGCCAGGGACGAGCGACAGGGTGACCTGTTCCGGCACGCGCTGGATCGGCGGCACCACCGGGACAACCCGGTCCCGGAGTCCCTGCGGATGCTGAGGGCGCGGGACGCGCTCATGGCGATGCCGGTCGAGCAGCGCGGGGAGGTCTCCGACCGGGCCGTGCTGGACGAGGCGGGTATGACGTGGGAGGCCCTGGCCGGCTGGCGACAGCGGGCGATGGACGCGGCCGCGTGGGAGTCCGTCATCCCGACGATGGGCTACCTGGCGCTGCTGCGTAACCTGCGCAACTTCGACCAGGCCGGGGTCGGCGACGCCGTCGCGGAGACGGTGGCGGCCACGCTCTCCGACCCGGCGCGGGTGGCGACTTCGCGGGTACTGCCGATGCGCTTCCTGTCGGCGTACAACGCGGCACCGAGCCTGCGCTGGGCGTACCCGCTGGAGAAGGCCTTGCAGCACGCCCTCGCGAACGTTCCCGCCCTGGACGGACGGACGCTGATCCTCATCGACACGTCCGGCTCGATGCAGAGCGCGTTCAGCAAGGACGGCACGCTGTGCTGCTGGGACGCCGCCACGGTGTTCGGTCTCGCGGTGGCCGCCCGCGCGCAGGCGGCCACCGTGGTGTCGTTCTCCGATCACAGCCGGGTGTTCCCCTCGGTGGCGGGCGAGTCGGTCCTCGCGGCGGTGCGGCGGTTCAGGGAGGGCGGCTACTTCCTCGGCCGGGGAACCGACACCGAGAAGGCGGTCCGGGAGCACTTCGGCGCACACGACCGGCTGATCATCCTCACCGACGAGCAGGCGCACTGGCACGGGTCGGCGGATGTGGCCGCGTCGGTGCCGGCGGAGGTGCCCGTGTACACCTGGAACCTGGCCGGATACCGGGTCGGGCACACATCGACGGCGACCAGGCGACACACGTTCGGCGGGCTGTCCGACGCGGCGTTCGCGATGATCCCGCTGATCGAGGCCGGGTCCGACGAGCAGTGGCCCTTCTGATTCGCGCCGCGCGGGGGCACGACTGCCCCGCGGCGCGAATCAGGGCAGGAACTCGCCGGTCAGGGCGATGAGGGCGCGGGCGGCGGCGCCGACCGGGCGGTCCACGGGCGTGGCCAGCGACGCGGTCCAGTCCAGGTCGGCGTCGGTGACGGTCAGGGTGCGGACTCCGGGAGCGTCGGCGACGACGAAGCGGGGCAGCAGGGCGATACCGAGACCGTGCCGGACGTGGTCGGCGCCGGTGGCGATGTCGGGGATCTCGATGGTGACGCGCCGGGACAGGCCGGCGGTGGCGAACGCCCGGTCGGTCACGGTGCGGTTGCCGTAGCCGATCGGAGAGTCGATGAAGTCGAGACCGGCGAGGTCGCGCAGCGACACCGCCTCGTTCGCGGCGAGCGGGTGACCGTCCGGCACAACGAGGTCGATCACCGACCGGGCCAGCTCGGTGAGGTGGATCTGCGCCGGTGGCGTGCCGGGCAGCGAGACGAAGGCGAGGTCGAGTCGGCGCTCGGTGAGCGCGTCGATGAGCCCCTGGGAGCCGGACGGCGCGACGCTGGTGTGCAGCAGCACCCCGGGGTGCCGGCGGTGGAACTCGCCGAGCAGGGCCGGCAGGTGCAGGAGCCGGATCGAGGTCATGGTGCCGATGCGCAGGGTGCCCCGGAGGCCGCCGTGCACCTCGGCGACCGCGTCGCGGGCGTCGCGGGCCGCGTCGAGGGCGATGCGGGCGCGCGGCAGCAGCGCGACGCCGGCGTCGGTCAGGAGTACGCGTTTGGAGTTGCGGTCCAGCAGGGGTGCGCCCAGTTCACGTTCGAGCGTCTTCACGGCCGCCGAGACGGCGGACTGGACGACGTGCAGGCGGGCGGCGGCGCGGGTGAAGTTCTGCTCCTCGGCCACCGCGACGAAGTACTCGAGTTGACGCAGTTCCACGCCCCAAGTATCACTCGCAGCGATGGTGACTAGCGTCAACTTTCGTTGGACGTGATGATCGAGTGGGGTGACAGTGGGCTCATGTCGTCAACGACCCTGCCCTCCCGCCGGCCCGTCGCCCCGGCTGGCCCCGGCGAAGGATCATCCCGCCACGGCCGTGGCTTCTGGGCGATCGCCCTGGCGTTCCTCACCGCGATGGCGTTCTGCACCGTTCCGTCCCCGCTGTACCCGCTCTACATGGCGCGGGACGGCTTCTCCACGTTCACGGTCACGATCGTGTTCGCGGCGTACGCGGTGGGTGTGGTGATCAGCCTGCTGCTCGCCGGGCACGTGTCGGACTGGGTCGGCCGCAAGAAGATCCTCATCCCGGCGCTGGCCCTGGAACTGGTCGCCGCCGCGCTGTTCCTGGGCGACGCGTCCCTGCCGGTGCTGCTGGTCGCCCGCCTGGTGAGCGGGCTGGGCATCGGCATGATCACCGCGACCGCGACCGCCTACCTTCAGGAGTTGCACGCGGCGCACCGCCCCGGCGCGTCCCGGCAGCGCTTCGAGGTGGTCTCCACCGCCGCGAACATCGGCGGCCTCGGCGTCGGCGCGCTGGTCGCGGGCGTCCTCGCCCAGTACGTCGACGCGCCGCTGCGCACCCCGTACCTGGTGTTCGCCGTGCTGCTGGCCGTCAGCCTCGTGGCGGTCGCGGCGACACCGGAGACCGTGTTGGAGCGGCCGGTCCGGCCCACCTACCGGCCGCAGCGGATCAGCGCCGACCACGGCGACCCCGCCGGGTACGTGGCGGCGACCGCCGCCGGCTTCGCGTCGTTCGCCGTGTTCGGCCTGTTCACCTCCGTGGCGCCGGGCTTCGTCGCCGGCGCCCTGCACCTGCCGTCGCGGGCGCTGGCCGGCGCGGTCGTGTTCGCCGTGTTCGGCGGCGCGGCCGTGGCGCAGAGCCTCACCACCCGGCTGCCCGCCCCGGCGAAGGTACGGCTCGGGTTGCTGGCGCAGGCCGTCGGCGTGCCCGTCGTGCTGGTGGGGATGCACACCGCGAGCCTGACCGCGTTCCTGCTCGGTGGCGTGCTCGCCGGCGTCGGCGCGGGTGTGCTGTTCAAGGCCTCCGTCGGCACGGTCGCGGCGATGGCCGCGCCGGCCCGGCGCGGTGAGGCCCTGGCCGGGCTGTTCCTCATCGCCTACCTCGGGATGAGCCTGCCGGCCCTCGGCATCGGGATCGCCACCCGCACGGTCAGCACGATCACGGCCATGAACTGGTTCACCGGCCTGCTGCTCGTCCTGCTGGCCGGCGTGACGGCGCTGTTCCGCCGCAGCTCCGCGAGCCGCTGACCGGACCGGGGCCGGGCCGTGCCCGGCCCGGTCCGCCGCGTCACCGTGGATCGGACCAGAACGGTTCCAGCAGGGCCGGGTCCGCGACATAGGCCGCCACCTGGGTACGCTCCGACTCCGTCAACGTGAGCGCGCGCAGCCGGGCCCCCCACTCGGGCACCCGGTCGGTCTTGCCCAGCGCCACCGACAACTCGACGAGCGCGGCCAGCGCCATCGCCTGCTCGACCACCGGGGCGTCGTCGGCACGGCGGCGCATCCCCGAGTCGAGCGCCCGGTAGGCGGCCCGGTCGTCGGTCTTGAACTCGCGCAGGATCCGCGCGTTGTCCAGCACCCGGGTCAGCCCCTGCAGCTCGGACGACCCGCCGTACTCCACGTCCTTCGGCTCGTCGCGGCGGATGAAGACGATGGTGTTGCCCGACGGGTCGACGATGCTGAACCGCGACGCTCCCGCCCGGAAGCGGGTCATCCGGGGCAGGCCCTTGACGAGCACCTTGCCGTACGCGCGGCGCATCGCGTCGGCGAACGCCGCGTGGTACGGCGCGACCGAGTCGACCATGACCAGGGCGCCGCCGGACTGCTCCCGGGCCGGGTCGAGGTCCTTCGGCGCGGGGCCGTAGTGCAGGTCGAACCCGCTGAACCGGAACGCCAGATAGACGTACGGTCGCAGTTGCTCGTAGGTCACCTCGAAACCGAGGGCCCGCCAGAACGCCAGGGTCTCCTCGGGCGCTGGGCAGGGCAGCAGCGGCACGGTGGTCTCGTTCGGCTGGACACGGTCCTCGCTGGACGTCACGGTCACTCCCCCGGTCGGCAGGCCGGCCATTGTGCCAGCATCGGCGGCGGATCGCGCCCGATCTCACCTCCTACCCAGGGAGGAGGCGGGCTCCGACCCGGGGCCGCGACCGGGGCCCGAGGTTGGACGCGTACGGCACGGGCGGCCACGAGCATCTACAGGCATGACTACCGTTCTGCGCCGGGCGGCGCGCTGGAACCGCCCGCTGACCCTCTTCGTGGCCGCGTCGGCGGTGCTCGCCGTCGTCGCCGCCGTCGGCGTCCTCGTCGACCCCCGCGTCCTCACCGGGGCGCCGATCTGGCTCAAGCCGTTCAAGTTCGCGGTCTCCTTCGTCGTCTACGGCGCGACGCTCGCGTGGATGCTGTCGCTGCTGCCGCGTCGCAGCCGGGCCGCGGAGTGGGCGGCGGCGACCATCGTCGCGCTGGCGCTGGTGGAGATGGTGGTGATCGTCGCTCAGGTGATCCGGGGTACGACCAGCCACTTCAACGACACCACCGCGCTGAACGCGATCCTCTTCGCGGTGATGGGCGCAGCGATCATGGTGCTGTTCGTCGCGCACCTCGTCCTCGCGGTCGTCCTGCTGATCCGGCGGATTCCCGACCGGGTCGCCGCGACCGCCGTCGGGTGGGGGCTCGGCCTGTCCCTGCTCGGTATGCTCGCGGCCGTGCCGATGGTGCTTCCGACGCAGGACCCGGGCATCGAGGGCGTCTCCGGGGCGCACAGCGTGGGCGTGGCCGACGGTGCGCCGGGGCTGCCCGTGGTCGGTTGGAGCACCACCGGCGGCGACCTGCGGATCGGGCACTTCGTGGGGCTGCACGCCCTGCAGGCCCTGCCGCTCCTGGCGATCCTGCTGACCCGGTACGCGTCCCGGCTCGACGCGCGTACCCGCGTCCGGCTGCTGGTCGTCGCGGGCACGGCGTACGGCGTACTCACTCTGGTGTTGACCTGGCAGGCCCTGCGCGGGCAGCCGCTGCTGCGCCCGGACGCCCTCACCCTGGCCGTCGTCGCGGCCCTGGCGGTCGCGACGGCGACCGCCACCGCCCTGGTGCTCGCGCGCCGCCGCCCGGAGCTGGCGCTCGCGGCATGACCGGGGCGCTGTTCTCGCTGACGTTCGCGCTGGCCGCGCCGTTCTGGGCGCTGATGATCCTGCTGCCGCGCTGGTCCTGGACGGCCCGGATCGTCGGCTCGCCGCTGATCGTGCTGCCGGTCGTGGTGATCTACGCGCTGCTGGTGGTGCCGGCGTTCGGCACGGTGCTGCCCGCCGTCGCGTCGCCGACCCTCGACGGGGTGCGCGACCTGCTCGGCACACCCGACGGCGCGGCGGCGGGCTGGGCACACATGATCGCGTTCGACCTGTTCGTGGGCCGTTGGGCGTGGTTGGACAGCCGGGAACGGGGCGTACCGGCGCTGGTCATGGCGCCGGTGCTGCTGCTGACCATCCTGCTCGGGCCGCTCGGCCTGGCCGCCTACCTGGGTGTACGGGCCAGGTGGCCGCGGCCGGCGGTCGCAGCCGTCGACACCGAGCACCTAGGCTGACGATCGTGGGGTGGTGGGGGCGGCTGTTCGACGCGCGGGACGCGCGCGTGCGGATGGTGCTGCTTGACCTCAGCGGATTGGGCTACCTGCTCTTCGTGCCCCACTCCGCTTCCGTGCCCTCGCCGACACAGTGGACCCTCGCGGTGGCCGCGTTCGCCGTGGCGGTCGTGGCGTACCGCCGGCCGGTGGTCAACCTGGTGGCGCAGACGGCGTTGCTGGCGGTCGCGATCGGCCTCGTCGAGGACATCACCATCAACCAGGTGGGCGCGAGTTGGGCCCTGCTCGAGGTCACCATGCTCGCGGGCCGCGCCCGCACGATCTGGCTGGCCGCCGGGCTGCTGATCGTCGTCGACCTGACCGACAGCATCGGCGACCCGCTGCGCCAGGTCGGCTCCGGCGTCGTCGGTCTGGGCCTGGAGGTCGGCGTCCCGGTGCTGCTCGGCCTGGTCATCCGGGCCAACCGGGAGGTGGGCCGGCAGGCGTTGGAGCGGGCGCTCGCCGAGCAGCGACGCCGCGAGTCGGAGGGCCGGGCGGCGCGCGCCGACGAGCGCGCGGCCATCGCCCGCGAGCTGCACGACGTCGTCGCCCACCACGTGGCGTCGATGGTGCTGCGGGTCGGTGTGGCCCGGCACGTCCTGACCGACCTCGATCCGCGGGTGGACGAGGTGTTCGACGACGTGCACGGCACGGGCACCGCGGCCCTGTCGGAGCTGCGCGGGCTGGTCGCGGTGCTGCGCGACCCCGACGGGGTACGCGGCGACGCCGCGCTGACCGCGATCGAGCCCGCGGCGCTCCCCTCGGCGCTCGGCGCCGCCGTCGACCGGGCCCGCCAGAGCGGCATCACCGTAGAGGCCGACGTCGACGCGGCGATCGGCTCACTCGACGCGGTACGGGGTCTGGCGGTGCTGCGGCTGACCCAGGAGGCGTTGACCAATGTGGCACGCCACGCGGGGACGTCCGCGCGGGCACGCCTGGTGGTGGCGGTCCGGGACGGGGCCGTGCACTGGGAGGTCACCGACGACGGGGGTGTCGACGGCGACCGCACGTCGACGGCGGTGCCGGCCGGCGGTGGTCACGGCGTCACCGGGATGACCGAACGCGTCGAGGTCCTCGGCGGCCGGCTGGAGGCGGGTCCGACCGGTACGGGCTGGCGGGTGCGTACCGTCCTGCCGAACACGCTGCCCACGCCGGCTCCCCGGGCCCGCGCGGTCCCGCCCGGAACGCCCACCCGGAGGCCGGCGTGATCCGTGTCCTGCTCGTCGACGACCAGCACCTCATCCAGGCGGGCCTGCGCATGCTGTGCGACGCGCAGACCGACATCGAGGTCGTCGGCGAGGCCGACAACGGCCGCGAGGCGGTCACCCTCGCGGCGCGGCTCGTCCCCGACGTCGTCGTCATGGACCTGCGCATGCCGGGCGTCGACGGGATCACCGCGACCGGGCGCATCCTCGCTGAACGTCCCGCCACCCGGGTGCTGGTGCTGACCACGTTCGGCGACGACGACCACCTCTACCCCGCCCTGAGCGCCGGCGCGTGCGGTTTCCTGCTCAAGGACGCGCCGCCGGCCGAGCTGTTGGACGGCATCCGGCGGGCCGCCGGGGGCGACAGTCCGTTCAGCCCGGAGGTGCTGCACCGCCTCGTCCAGCGCGCGGTGCGGGCCCGCGTCACGCCGCCCCGGCGGCATGACGGGCTCACCGCCCGCGAGCAGGACGTGCTGACCCTGGTCGCCGAGGGCCTGTCCAACACCGAGATCGCCGAGCGGCTCCACATCGGCGTGACCACCGTCAAGACCCACATCACGAGCCTCATGACCAAGACCGACAGCCCCAACCGGGTACGCCTCGCGCTGTTCGCGCGTGGCGCCTGAGGCCGGCGGCTCCTACCGGCCGCAGGCGTAGCCCTGCATGCCCCTCGGGTTCGCGCCCGCGGCGAGCACGCCGGTGGCCGGGTCCCGGGACACGGCGCAGAGCCGACCGAGGCTCCACGCGTCGGCGAGCCGCACCTCGTGCCCGTACGCCCGCAGGGCCGTCACCACGGCGGCGTCGAGCCGGTCCTCCACCAGCAGCACGCCGGGCTCGCGGTCGCGGGGATAGAACGACGACGGCACGCCGAGGCTGTGCCAGGCGGGCGCGTCGATGGCCTGCTGGAGGTGCTGACCGCCGACGAGGTGGCGCAGCAGGAAGGGCAGCTGCCACTGGTCCTGCTGGTCGCCGCCGGGTGTGCCGCACGCCAGGACGGGCTGCCCGTCGCGGAGCACCAGGGTCGGGCTGAGCGTGGTGCGTGGCCGGCGGCCCGGGGCGAGCGACGCGGGCAGTCCCTCCTGGAGCCAGCACATCTGCAACCGGCTGCCCAGCGGGAACCCGAGCTCGGGGATCGTGGGTGAACTCTGCAACCAGCCACCGCTCGGCGTCGCGGAGATCATGTTGCCCCACCTGTCGACGACGTCGACGTGGCAGGTGTCGCCCCGGGTGACCCCGTCGGACCGTACGGTCGGCTCGCCCGTGGTGGGGTCCGGCACGTCGACCCGGTGGGTGACGCCCGACCGGAGGTGGTCCGGCAGGCGCGGCTGCGCACCGTCGGGGCTTCCGGGTCGCAGCTCGCCCGACGCGCGGTCACCGATCAGAGCCGCCCGGTCCCGGGCGTACGCCGGGTCGAGCAGCGCCGGGGCGGGCACGTCGGCGCTGTCGCCGTACCACGCCTCGCGGTCGGCGAACGCGAGCGTCAACGCCTCGGCCTGGGCGTGGATGCCGGCGGCGGTGGCCGTGTCGTACGCGCCGTCGTCGTCGAGCGCGTCGAGCACGGCGAGGGTCTGCAGCAGCACCGGGCCTTGGCCCCAGAAGCCGGTCTTGGCGACCGTCCAGCCCTGCCAGTCGAGGGTGGTCGGCGTCTCCCAGGTCGCCGAGAACGCGGCCAGGTCGTCGCCGGTGACCAGCCCGGCGTGTGCGCGTCCGCTGGAGTCGCGGAACGGCCGCCGGCTGAACGCGTCGATCGCCTCGGCCACGAAGCCCGTGCCCCAGGCTCGGCGGGCCGCCTCGATCTGCGCCTCCCGGTCCCCGCCGGCCGTCTGCCCCGCCTCGACGAGTCGGCGCAGCGTGCGCGCGTACACCGGGTTGGCGAACCGCTCCCCCGCGACCGGCGGCCGGCCGCCGCGCAGCCAGAGCTGGGCGGAGGTGGGCCAGTGCTCCTCGAACAGCGATCGCACGGCCGCCACCGTCGCGCCGACCGCGCCCACCAGGGGGTGGCCGGCGGCGGCGTAGCCGATCGCCGGTTCCAGGACGTCGGCGAGGGACAGCGTGCCATGGTCGCGCAGCAGCAGGAGCCACGCGTCCACCGCGCCGGGCACGGCCGCCGCGAGCGGGCCGGCGCCCGGGACGAGGTCCAGGCCGAGCGACCGGAAGTGGGCGATCGTCGCGCCGGCCGGCGCGGGGCCTTGCCCGCACAGCACCGTCGGGCGCGGATCCCGGGCGGTGGCGACGATCGCCGGCACCTCACCGGCCGGGCCGTTGAGGTGGGGTTCGACGACGTGCAGGACGAACCCGGCGGTCACCGCGGCGTCGAACGCGTTGCCGCCGCGTTCGAGGATTCCCATCGCCGACTGGCTGGCGAGCCAGTGCGTCGACGACACCATGCCGAAGGTGCCCTGCAGGGTCGGTCGGGTGGTGAACGACATGACAACACCTCACTGGGGGCCGGTGACACGGGGAGGCGACCCCTCGCGGAGCCGCCTTCCCGCGCCACATGCTAGGCCGCGTTGTACGCCTGGGCGGTCACGGTGGCCTTGCGGGGCAGGCCCGGCCGGGCCGGCCAGGAGATCCGCACCTGACGCGTCTCCCCAGGCAGCAGCCAGAAATAGTTGTCGTCGTAGCGGGCCGGAAGGATCCGCTTCCCGTGCTCGTCGCGCACGGCGAGCCGGACCATGGCGGCGACCGTACGGCCCTGGTTGCGGACCGTCGTGGTGACCGTGTTCCGGCCGTCCACGACGCGTGCGGTGCTCGTCGACGTCGACAGTCGCGCGCCCGCCAGGGTGGTGAGCGCCCGCATCTGCTCGGCCTTGTCGTAGCGCCAGTAGGTGTTCTCCGCGAGCAGCCGGTCCCGGCCGTCGCGCAGCTCCAACCGGACCAGGTGCAGCCCACCGCCGTCCGCCGACGCCACGGCGAACGCGGGCGTCGTCGACGAGCGCGCCACGTCCACCCGCTGACGCTGCGCGGCGCCCAACGACCGGCCGTTGAGGTCGTACCGGCGGGCGGTGACCGTCACACCGGTGAGCGCGGCCGTGGTGTGGTTGATTACCCGCGCCTGCCAGGTGCCCGGGTCGGCCTGGACGTGCACCGGCTCGCACCCCTTGCGGGCACCGAAGTAGGCGCCGTTGACGTCCAGGTCGTAGTCGTACGTCTGCCAGACCGTGCTGTGCCACGCCGGGTGCGACATCCACAGCAGCAGGCCGGTGGCGTCCCGCCACAGGTTGGCGTTCCACGCCTCGAACATGGCCCGGTGGCTCTCGTAGTTGACGAACTGCGCCCGGGCGGCGAACTCGTCGAGCGAGCCGGACGCGCCGAGCCGCGTGTCGATCGCGTCCTGGTACGTGCCGACGCGCTGGTTACCGATGGTCGACCAGTCGTGGTAGTTCCACACCTCGCCGATCGGCCACTCGGGAGCGTCGCCCACCAGGTTGCGCATGCTCTCGGCCACCGACACGACGGGCATGCCGATCTCGGTGTGGAAGCCGAACGAGTCGGCCTCGTAGATCGTCGCGTCGGTGTAGGTGGTCGGGTCGACCCAGCCGTACGGTCCGCGTCCGCTCACGATGCCGCTGGCGGAGTTGGGGATGTACAGAATCTCCGGGTGCTCGGTGGCAACGGCCTGCTTGAGGCCGGCGTCGACGATCGGCGGCGGGTCGCCCTCGTTCGCGCCGCACCAGACGACGATGCTCGGGTGGTGCCGGAACCGCCGGATCGTGTCGGCGGCGATGTCGACGTAGCCGGGCGGGTTTGGCAGGAAGCCGCCGGCCTGCCAGAAGTCGTTCCAGACCAGGATGCCCTGCTCGTCGCAGGCCCGGTACAGCTCCTCCCGGTTGCTGCTGCCCAGCCAGTTACGGATCATGGTGAAGTTCATGTCGCGGTGCATCTCGACCGTGTCGGCCAGCCGGTCCGGCAGCACCCGGCGCAGCAGCTCGTCCCAGCCCCAGTTGCCGCCCCGGACGAACACCGGCACGCCGTTAACGCTGATCTTCAGCTCGGTGATCTTGTTGCTGACCGCCTTGACGTCGGTCCACGACTGCCCGTCGTCGGACACCTGGATCACGAAGTCGCGGGCGTACGCCTGCTCCCAGACGATCGTCACCTGGTCGAAGGCGACCGGAGCACCGAGGTCGACGGCGATCCACTGGTTGTCCTCGAACGCCGACGACCACCGGGTACGAGGGTTGCCGTCGACGGCCCGGTCCGGCCCGTTGGAGTCGCCGTCGGACGACGACGCGGTCGCCGTCCGGTGCAGCGCTAGGTCGACGTTCGGCTCGGCCTGCCGTTGCACCGACAGCCCCCACATCGAGACGCCCCACGAGGTCACCCGCGCGCCGGTCCGGACGCGCAGGTGCCGGGCGGTCCGGCTGGCGAACGTCTCGACCTGGGTGGCGCGGCTGCCCAGCGGGGTGTCGTTGCTGACCGACGTGACGTCCGTCCACTCCTGCCCGTCGGCGGAGACCTGGACGCGGTAGTCCAGGGCGTACGCCTGCTCCCAGACGATGGTGACCCGGTCGAAGTCGACGGCGGCGCCGAGGTCGACCTGGATCCACTGGTCGTCCTCGGCCTGCGAGGCCCAGCGGGTCGACATGTCACCGTCGACCGCCTTGGCGGGCACGTTGCTGTCGTTCTCCGCCGACGAGGCGGTCGCGTCGCGGCGCAGCGCGAGGTCCGGGCCCGAGCCGTCGGCCACCGACAGCGCGTACATCGAGATGCCCCAGCCGGTGGCGCGCTGACCCGCCTGGATACGCACGTGCCGGGCGTGCTGCCGGTCGAACGTGACGGTCTGCGTGGCGGCCCCGTCGACGAAGTCCAGCGGCGGCTGGCCGGGTGGGGAGATCACCACGGGCTGGTGCCAGTCGTAGCCGAACTCCCGGACACCGAAGCGCAGCTCACGCCGGTCGCTGACCGCGCGCCCGACGGTGGCGGTGAGCGTCAGGTCGTAGAGGTGCGGCTCGCCGTAGCCGTTTGGCCACCACAGCCGGGGCTTGGCGAGGCGCAGCGCCCGGAAACGCTCGGGCGCGAAGGTGACCGTCGTGGAGGTGTGGGCGGCGATGGTCACCGTCGACTCGACGCGTACCTTGTCGAACTCCGCGCGCACGGTGACGGTGGTCGCGGTGGCCGTGGCGTTGCGCACGGGCACCCGGATGGTCACCTCGGCCGTGCCGGTGTCGGGCAGTTTCGGCAGCGTGGTCTCGACGTGCGGGTCACCGACGACCACGGCGCCCGTGCTGCGCAGCCGCACGTGGTCCCACAGCCCGGTGACGCGGTCCCGGACGGCGGGCATCCAGTCCCAGCCGGACACCGCCAGGTAGGTCGGCGCGTCGAGGTAGTGGTGGGCGGACTGGAGGAAGGTACGGCCGTCGGGGCCCTTGTCTCCGGGGGTGCCGACGTGCGGCATCGGGGTCACCCGGACGGCCAGGACGTGGTCGCGGTGGCCCGCGAGGGCGTCGGTGATGTCGAAGGCGGCCCGAGCGAACGGGTGCTTGACGCTGCCGACCTGCACGCCGTTCACCCAGACGGTGGCCTCGTGGTTGATGCCGTCGAACTCCAGCCAGATCCGGCGGCCGGCGGAGGTGTCCAGGCCGCGCGGCAACCGCAGCGCCCGCCGGTACCACCAGGTGTGCCGCGACAGCGCCTCGGGGATGCGCAGGTTGTTGAAGCCGGCGACCGGGTCGGGCAGGTGGCCCTGCTCGACGAGGGTGCCCAGGACGGTGCCGGGCACGGTGGCCGGCAGCCACGAGCCGACGTCGACACCGGCCCGGGACAACTCGGCCCCGTCGGTGGTGCCCGCGAAGTCGTCCATCGTCAACGACCAGCCGGATTCCAGCGCGACCGTGCCGTTCGGGGCCACCGTCAGCTCGGGCGGCCGGCCGGTGTTGCCGCCCTCCCAGCTCGTCCAGCCGTCCGCCTTCGGGCGAGGTGCCAGAGCGACGCCGTAGACCTGGAAGCCGTTCAGGCCGACCGGATTGGTGTTCGACCGTTTGGTGACCGTCATCCGGACCCAACGCGCGGTGACCGGCTCTGGGAGCTTGATGGCCTGTACGCCGCCCTGGCCGTCGGTGGTCTCGTACACCGACCGCCAGTCGCGGCCGTCGGTGGAGACCTCGATGCGGTACGCCGTCGCGGCGCTGGAGAGGATCTCGTCGCCGTCGGTGTCGGTGTAGTTGCCGTCGAACGGCCCGTCGGCGAGGGTCGCCTCGAAGACCAGGGTGACGACCTCGACGCGGCACGGTGCCTGGAGGTCCACCGAGATCCACTGCGGATCGCCGTTCGCGGCCCGCCATCCGCTGCCCCGGACTCCGACCTGGGGCAGGCCGTCCACGGCGAACGCGGCGGGCGTCGGCGCGTAGTCGGTCGAGGAGACCGCCACCGGCCGATATCTGGCCAGGTCAGTGGTGGTCGACGGGCCGCCGGCCGACGGCGCGGCGGCGGCAGCGACCGCGTCCGGCAGGACGGCGGTCACCCCGACCGACGCCAGCAGCGTCGCTCCGGCGGAGAGGAAGGCACGCCGCGAAACGGGCGATGGCTCGGACATTGCGCCTCCAGGGTGGCAACGTTGTCAGAAGGGACGGGGGTATGTGAAAACGTTGTCAGATGGTGGCCCGATGTTTCCCGGGAGTCAAGAGGCGGTGTCCTATCCACTGGGGAGCGGGCGTCAGGTCGCCGCCCGCTCCCCGAGGAGCGTCACTCCGGGTACGACGGTCCCGGCTCGGTGCGCAGCATCCGCTTGAGCATCCGGTTGGCGGCCCGCATGTCGTCGGTGATCAGACGGGTCCGCACCGTCCCCTTGCCGGTCAGCTTGCCGCCCACCTCGAACACCGCGTTCTCGCCCGGCAGCGGCACCGCCTGGCAGCCCGTGTACGTCTCGGCGGGCAGCCGACCGTCCAGCAGGTAGGCGTAGACCGGGTCGTCCACGCACGGGGTGTAGTACGGGAAGACACCGTGGCTGCCCTCGTTGTCGACGCTGATCATCGACGCGCCGGGGAGCTTCTTCGAGGCCGCCAGCGCGCCCTCGTACGCGGTCGCCACGTCGAGCTCGTCCTGGAGCATCAGCACCTTCGGGAACGTCCTGCGGTCGAACTTCGGCATCCGGTTGCTGGTCGGCCAGTACGCGCACGCCGGCGGGTTCTGCAGGTACGGGGCGACCAGCGGCGCGTCCCGGGTGAGGCGTCGGCTGAACGCGTTCCAGTGCGCGACGCTGTCGTTCCACTGCCCGTCCTGGCAGCGGATCACCTCGAAGACGTAGTCGATGTCGTACGTGTACTCGTCCGTGCCCTGGGCCAGCAGGGACCGGTCACCCTGGGTCTTCAGCGTCGCCTGGGCGGCGACGCGGGACTGCTCGATGTACGCCCGGCCGTCGGCCGTGATGCCCGGCGCGGCGAGCAGCTTCGCGGTCGCGGCGCTGAGGATCTGCTCGGGCGTCCAGCCGTTCCACTCCTCGTAGTACTGGATGACGGTGTTCACCGCCGCCGCGGCCGTCGGATAGTTCTGGGTGTCGTAGAGCGCGCCGAGGATGAACCAGCCGAACATGAACGGTCCCATGCCGACGCGGGTGCCGCCGGCCCGCTCGAACATCTCCCGGATCTTCATCGGGTCGCTGCCCCGGCCGTACAGGTCGTCGTGGCGGGCCATGTACGGCAGCAACTGCTCCTGGAACGCCCGGTCCCGGGTGAACGGTTGCAGGTCCCAGGTCTCCTGCAGCGTCGGCGAGCCGACCGCCGCCACCGAGTCGAGCACCATCCGGCCCGTCCGGCTGCCGAACGTCGCCGCGTACCAGGTGCCCAGCCAGGTGCCGTACGAGTAGCCGAGGTAGTTGAGCTTGCGCTCGCCCAGCAGCACCCGGATGAAGTCCATGTCGTACGTGGTCTGCTCGGTGGTGATGTACTTCGTCAGCTCGGTGCTGCGGCACCCGCGCACGTTGGCCTGGGTGATCAGGTCGTTGGTGTTGTCGGTGTCGCGGTAGGTCACCGTGCAGAGCAGCGGGGTGCTCTGCCCCACCCCGCGCGGGTCGAAGCCGATCACGTCGTACCGCTCGGCGAGGGCGGGCGCGGACCGCGCCACGTACGGCGCCAGCGACAGGCCGCTGCCGCCGGGGCCACCCGGGTTGACCAGCAGGATGCCCGCCCGGTCGGGGCCGGACGCGGCGGTGCGACTGATCCGGACCTGGATCGTCTCTCCGTCGCGCGGGTGGTGCCAGTCGCGCGGCACGGTGACCGTCGCGCAGGACAGGCGTAGCTGCGCCTCGTCCTCGGGGCTGACCTCGGTCAGCCCGCACGGCTCCCAGGCGAGCCGCTGGGTGGCCAGGGACGCGGCCAGGGCGGCGGTGTCCGGCTCGGTGGCCGTGGCCGCGTTGGCGGCGGTGCCGGCCGCGCCGCTGGTCAGGGCCGCCGCGACCAGGGTCACGGCGAGCAGGGCGGCCGGCCGGCGCACGCGGCGTGGGTGGCGCGACCCGGTCGTGGGATGGGGCATCGTCCCGTCCTCTCAGACAGCGATTGATCGAACGGACTTCACCCTGGCCCAGGAGTGTTTCGCCGCCGCCGTCCCGCCGTGACGAAGACCGGTCATGGCAGGATCCGGCCAGTTACAACCAGCCGCGGCGGGTGGCCTGCACGCCGAGTTGGAACCGGCTGCGCGCGCCCAGCAACTCCTGGAGGCGGCTGACCCGACGGTGCACCGTACGGTTGCTGACACCCAGGTCACGGGCGATCGCCTCGTCGGTCAGGCCGGCGGTGAGCAGCGCGAGCAGCCGCTGGGTGGCCACCGTCGGCTCGGCGTCCGGTTCGGCGGTGTCGGCGGTGGCGTGGATCGGCGCTCCGAGCCGCCAGAACACCTCGAACAGCTCGGACAGCCCCTCCAACAACCGGGAGCGGTGCACCAGCACCGCGTCGGCCTCGTCACCGCTGGCCCGGGGCAGGACGACCAGAGCACGCTCGGCGTCGGCGAGCATCATCTTCAGGGGCAGCTCGGGAAAGACGCGCGCCTGCTCACCGGCGGCGACCGTGGCGCGCACGGCCGCCAGCATCGCCTCGTCGTGCAGCAGCTCGCCCTCGTACACGCAGCGGTACCGCCGCCCGCGCCGCAGCGCGTCGTACTGCACCTCCTCCGGCACGCGGGTGGTGTCGCGCAGGTACGGCCCGCGTTCCAGACCGCGCACCTCGGCGTGGGCGCCGGCCTGCAACTGGCGGAACAGCTCGCGGACGGCGTCCTTGCCCTCGATGACCTCGACGAACGCGGCGCCCGCTCCGTGCACGGCGGTGTAGAGCCCGGAGAGCGTCTCGGCGGCGGCGCGCGCCCGGGCGGCCTCCATCTCCCGCAGCGCGGCCCAGTTCTCCAGGGCGGTACGCGGTGGCCGGACGTGCAGCACGCCGGCGTCGTCGCGGTGCACGGCGCCGCTGCTCAGCAGGCCGGCGAGCGCGCGCGTGGCCCGTGGCGAGGCGGTGGTCAGGAAGGTCCGCTGCGCCACCGGCGCCACCCGCAGGAGATTTTGGTAGACGTCCACGGCGTCCGCCGTGAGCGGGAGCGATTCCACGTCCAGGGCGGGCGTCACGGCGGGGGGACCGATCCGCATGCCGGCGATCGTAGAGCGCGTCGATGTCGACGGTTCACGCAGGTCGGAGGGCATTTATTGCGATCATTCCGGGGCCGCGTCCCCGCCCTGGCCGGGCTCGCGACGGTACTCGGGTTGCAGCCGTGCGCTCGTGAACGCCGACTTCACCGCCGCCGTGAGCGCGGCGATGTCGTACGCCCCATGGTGGCGCTGGCCGTTGACGAAGAAGGTCGGCGTGCCGGTGACGCCGCTGAGGTCCGCCGACTCGACGTCCTCGGCGATCCGGTCGACGCCCATCCGCTTGACCATGTGCTCCCGGAACTCATCGAGATCCAGGCCGAGCTGCTCGGCGTACCGCAGCAGGTCGGCGGGGTTGAGCGCGTCCTGGTGGGCGAGCAGCAGGTCGTGCATCTCCCAGAACGCGCCCTGGTCGCCCGCCGCCTCGGCGGCCTCGGCGGCGACCTGCGCGTGCGGGTGGACGTCGGTGAGCGGCAGGTGCCGCCAGACGTACCGGACGTTGGCGAAGTCGGCCAGCAGCTCCCGGACCGCCGGCTCGGCCTGCCCGCAGTAGGGGCACTCGAAGTCGCCGTACTCCACCACCGTCACCGGCGCGTCGAGCGACCCGCGCAGGTGGTCGCGCTCCGGATCCACCGGAAGTTTCAGGTCGACGATGCCCATGGCCATGCCGAGCAGCGCACGGGCGCGGCGGGTCGGCGAGAGCCGGGCGACGATCCGGAACAGCAGCCAGGTGAGGACGGACGCGCCCACCGTCGCGACGAGGATGCCGAGCTTCGCCTCGTCCAGCGCCGGGCCGTGCAGGGCGTGGTTGGCGATCAGGAGCGCCACGGTGAACCCGATACCGGAGACCGTGCCGACCCCCACCACGGCGACCCAGCCGACCGGCGGCCGGAACCGCTCGCCGCTGAGCCGGGTCACCAACCACGAGGTGATCACGATGCCGACCGGCTTACCGACGACGTACGCCGCCACCACGCCGAGCGTCACCGGTGAGGTCACGGCCCGGCCCAGCAGCTCGCCGTCGATGACGATCCCGGCGTTCGCCAGCGCGAACAGCGGCACGATCACGTAGCTCGCCCACGGGTGGTAGAGGCTCTGTAGTCGTTCGTTCGGTGACAGCGCGGCGGTGAGCCCGGCCTGGGCCATCCGGGCGAGCTTGGGGGTGGGCTGCTCCCGGAAGAGGCGGAACTGGTCGCTCGCCCACTGCAGGTCCTTGCGGCCCGGGTCGTACGCGTAGGTCAGCAGCCCCATCAGCAGGCCCACCACGACCGGGTCGACGCCGGACTCCGACACCGCGAGCCAGGCCGCCACCCCGAGCAGCGTGTAGAACCACCCGTGCCGGATCTTCCAGACCCGCAGGAGCAGCACCACGGCGAAGATCAGAGCCGCGACGAGCAGCGCCCTCGGCGAGGAGTGCGACGGGTAGGCGACCGCCAGCACCGCGATCGCCACCAGGTCGTCGACGACCGCGACCGTCAGCAGGAAGGCCCGCAGCCGGTCCGAGAAACGCGGCCCGAAGACGGCCAGCGCGCCGAGCGCGAGGGCCGTGTCCGTGGCCATCACCGCACCCCAGCCCACGGCGGTCGACCGTCCGGCGTTGATCGCCAGGTAGATCCCGATCGGCAGCAGCATGCCGCCGAACCCGGCCAGCATCGGCAACCACAGCCGACGCCGCTCACGCAGCTCACCGATGTCGAACTCGCGGCGCAACTCCAGGCCGGCGACCAGGAAGAAGAACGTCATGAGGCCGCTGTTGACCCAGGTACGCAGGTCGTGCGAGACGGGCCAGTCGCCGAGCCGGACCGACAGGCTGGTGCGCCACACCGACTCGTACGACGACGGGTGCAGGTTGGCCCAGGCCAGGGCCACCACGGCGGCGAGCAGCACCACCCGCGCGCCGCCCGTCTCGGTGCGCAGGAACGCGCGCAGCGGGGCGTTGATCCGCCCCTGCCAGGCCGTCCGGGCGGACCACCCCCGGTGCGCGTTGTCGCTCGTCACGGAGGCAATCTTCCTCGGCCTGACCGACTCCCGGCGCGGATTCGCGATCGTCTCGGGCATGCACGGAACGCGACTGGTTGGTAGCGTACCGGTGATCTCGCTGGCGGTGGCCGGCCGTGGTCCCCTGGGGAGGGTCAGCATGTGGGCGGACGACGCCGCGCTCGACGCGGCGGAGCGCCGGCTCGACGAGTGGGAGTCGTCGCTCGCCGAACGGGCGGAACGGGCCAAGACGCTGTCGACGCGGATGCGGGAGCTGACCGGCACCGCCCACACCCCCGATCGGACGGTCCTGGTCACCGTCGACTCGGCGGGCCTGCTGATCGACCTGCGGCTCGACGAGCGCACCCGGCACCAACCCGCGGCACGCACCGCCGAGCAGATCGTGCACACCACGAGAGCCGCCCGCTCCGACCTGCTGCGGCAGGTCACCGAAGTAACCACGGAGTCCCTCGGCGACAACGCGGGCGCGCGGGCCATCATCGACTCCTACCGCAGTCGGCTGCGCCACGATCCGGGGCCGAACGATGCCCCGCGGTGACGGCATCCAGGTCGACCCCGACGACCTGACCGCCCACGCCGCGCGCCTCGATCGCTGCGCCGGCAGCCTCGACACCGCCCAACAGGCAGGCCAGCACGTCCGGTTGGGCACCGACGCGTACGGGCAGCTCTGCGCACTGATGCCGACACTGCTCGACGGCCTCCAGCGGACCCTGGTCGACGGCATCGGCGTCGCCGCGGGCTCGGTGCGGGACACCGCCGGAAAGCTGCGGACCAGCGCCGACCGCTACCGACGCTCCGACGCCCACGCCAAGCACCTGCTCGACGGGGTGCGGCAACGCCCGTGACGTCCAACCCGCTCGTCGCCGCCGCAGCGGACACCCCGCCCAGCGCCTGGGCGGGAGTGTGGATCTGCGAGGACATCGAACTCATCGCGCAGGGCATCCGCAGCGGCAGTTGGATCGACGGCAGCCTCGGCGTCGTGAGCGCCGGCCTCGACGCGCTCGCCTTCGTCTCCGACCCGGTCGGCGCCCTGCTCCAGTACGGAATCGCCTGGCTCATCGAACACGTCAAGCCGCTCAGCGAGGCGCTCGACTGGCTCGCCGGCGACCCGGCGCAGATCACCGCACACGCCCAGACCTGGCGCAACGTCGCCACCTCGCTCCGCGAGGACGCAGCCGAGCTGACCCGCGCCGTCCGCGACGACGTCGCCGGCTGGGGCGGCAGCGCCGGCCCCGCCTACCGCGCCTGGACCGCCGAACAACACCAGGCCATCACCGGCCTCGCCCAAGGCGCCGACACCATGGCCGCCATCACCGAAGGCGCCGCCGGCCTGGTCGCCGCCGTCCGGCTCCTGGTCCGCGACGCGATCGCCACCTGCGTCTCCCGCCTCATCACGTACGCGGGCGAACTCGTCTTCACCGGCGGACTCGCCACACCGCTGGTGGTGGAACAGGTGACGACGCTTGTGGCGTCGTGGGGGGCGCGGATCGCGCGGATGCTTCGTGCACTGCTGGCCAGCCTGCGACGGTTGATCCCGGAGGTACGCCGGCTCGGCGACCTCATCGACAAGCTCAAGCAGGCGCTGGGACGACTGGGGAAAGCAGAATCGCCACCGAGTCGGAACACGCCCGAACCTGAGCCGCCCCGCGAGCCGCCAAAGCCTGCGGTGACGGAGCAGCAGCGGATCCACGATCTCGGCATGGATCCGGCGACCGGGAGGTTCCGTCCGGGCGAGGCAGAGACAGCGGTCCGGCTAGAGCAGGAGATGTGCGTGATACTCCATCGCGCTTCCCCGGCCTCCTCTGCCGACTGGGTGGACGAGTCCGGACGGACCTACGATGCGGTGGGCAACTTCCCGGCGCAGTTCTTTGACCGTCAGTGGCCCCAGCTGCAGTATCAGATCGAACGACACTTGGACAAAGCTGACCTGGTGCCGGTGGACGTGTCGCAGTTCATCCCGGAGCAGGTTGCCCGGATCGAACAGTTCATCGCGGATCGAAACCTCGGTCCGCGAGTATTCATCGTGGGGAAATGATGGCTGGCCTTATCGTGCTGAAACCCGGCGTCGACTGGACTTCATCGGGAGGGCTGTTCGACTGGACGCTGGAGTTCTTGATTGCCCGTCTCTCCGACCGGCAGACCGCTGACCGCTTGCAGGAAATCGTCGACAACAACCTCGGATCGTTGTGGGTCGACGACCTGCCCCCGGCAGCACAGCTGGAAATGGTCAGCCATTGGCGGAACGACCTGGTGACCACCGGCGAACGGCAACTGCCCGAGACCGAGCACAAGGTCGACGTCATCCGCCATCTCCAGGAGCTCGTGGACGCGACCTACTCAGCCGGGTTCCCCTGACGCCACCGTCGACCCGGTCGCCACCCGGTCCGGAGTCGGCACACTCCTGCACTACCCGTTCGGCCCGTACTCCAGAGGCCGCGTCGGCGGATAGCCTTACACTCACCAACTTCGATGTCCCGGTCTCGACTCGGCGCGGAGCACGTGCACTGTGGACGGTGACGGAAGGAGACTCCATGCGCGGACGCAGATGGGCGACGCTGGCGGTGGCGGCGACGCTCGCAATCGGTGGACTCGTCGGAACCGGCGCCGCCGCGGCGGCAGCCGACCCGCAGGGCGGCACACTCCGCGGCGTCTACTCCGATGGACAGTTCTGCAACAGCTACGGCAGCGAGGGTGCCCGCACCGGCCAGTGGAGCTGGTACTACTGCGAGTACCGCCAGTACGGTCCCAACGCACCCGGGTTCTACTTCCTCTGGACCTTCACGTACTGAGCGTTGGTTCCGCCGCCGGCCCCGCTCGGCCGGCGGCGGCTCCCCTCATCTGCGTAGGCGGCGGGAGCATTCGCCGTCGTGGCCGTCGCGCAGGAGGCAGCGCCGGCCGCCGGGCAGCCGCAGGTCGCAGAAGACCCGGTGGCGCAGGAACTGCTGATCCTCCTCCGAGACGGTGATCTCCCCCGGGTCGGCCATCGGCAGCACCAGCATCCATCGACCGATGACCCGAGCCAGGCGTTGCGCGGCGGGCAGGTCGGTGGCGACGACGGGCAGGTGGATGACGTACCGCTGGCTCACTGGGCCTCGTCCCGCTCGTTGCGGGCACGGGCCTGATCAGTCTGCCAGCGACGCAGCCCGGCCTTGATCCGGACGGTCTCGCGGCGACTTTCGGCGAGAGCGGCGTAGACGGCGGCCATGTCGGCGGCGACCCGGTCAAGGAAGGCGTACACGTCGTCGGGGTTCAGACCGCGACGTCCGAGCCCGGCCGGCGTGAAGCGGCGCTCACGCACCTGCCACGGCAAGAGACCGGTGTACGCGCCGGAGCGATCGGTCCCACCACCGCTCGCCGCTCTGGGTCGCTCGTTTCTGGCGTTCATGTCTGCCTGCCTTCCTGACGCGGAGGGGCGAGGGTGTTCGGGGAGCACGGCGGCCGTTCGGGGGGACCGGCCGGCCGCCGTGCTGTGATCAGCCTGCGACAGTCCGCATCGGAAATGCAACGTTCAATACCGCGATTTCCCCGTTGTGCATTGACTTTCTTTGCTGAAACCCGTAGGAGTTGCAGGAACAGGTAACGCAGTGTTGCGTGTTGGAACCAGGGAGTGTGCGGATGCCCGACGACATTGGATCGACCGTGCCGCGCCGGCAACTCGGCCGGCTGCTACGCCAGTTCCGCAACGAGGCCGGGGTGACACTCGATGCCGCCGCCGAAGCGCTCGAATACAGCCGGCAAAAGATCTGGCGTCTCGAATGCGGCCAGGGCTCGGTGCGGGTGCTCGACGTCAAGGCGATGTGCGAGCTGTACGGGGTGTCGTCCGAGATGACCGAGGCGATGCGCGGACTGGCCGCCGAGACGAAGTCGAAGGGCTGGTGGCACGCGCACGGCGATGCGGTGCCGAACTGGTTCGAGCTGTACGTCGGCCTGGAATCCGCCGCCGCCCACCTCCGTGAGTATGGCGAGAACTTGATCCCCGGGCTCCTCCAGACCCGCGCCTACGCGCTCGGCCTCTTCCGGCCCACGAGCCGGCTGAGCATTGAGGAGCGCGAGCGGGCGGTAGAGGTGCGGCTGAAACGTCAGAGTCTGCTCACGCGCCGACTTCCACAGCCGCCGCGTCTGGACGCCGTTCTCTCCGAAGCGGTGCTTCGTCGTGTCGTGGGCGGCCCTGCCGTGATGGCTGAACAGCTCGCTCGCTTGCTCGAAGCATCGGAGCTGCCGAACGTCTCCGTCCGCATTGCGCCGCTCGCGGCAGGGCCACAGCCCGGTGCGGTCGCAGGCTCCTTCGTGCTGCTGGACTTCCCGGCCACGAAGGGCGGCCGGGCCGTCCCGGAACCGTCGGTCGTCTACAGCGAGTCACTGACCGGGGCGCTCTACCTGGACAAGCCCGACGAGCTGCGGGCCTATGAAGACGTCTGGAAGGGTCTGGATGCACTCGCACTCGATCAGGCAGACTCAAGGGACATGATCAAGCAGATCATCGGGGAGATGCGGCATGACTGACCTGACCGACGCTATCTGGCACAAGAGCACCCGCAGCGGCGACAACGGCGGCAACTGCGTCGAGGTCGCCACCAACATCCCCGACATCGTCGCCGTCCGCGACTCCAAGGATCCGGCCGGACCGGCTCTCACCTTCCACCCAACCGCTTGGTCCGCCTTCGTCGGCAGCACCCGTGAGAACGCGCTGATCCGCTGAACTCAGATGCAGACGCGCCGGCGCTAATGACCGTCGCGGTGCAGAGCCACTGATTGTCGCCATCGGGACCGGTCCCATGCCAATTGCCTCTGCGGGAATTGCGGATCGAGGATCGCGATTAGTCACGGCTGTCCAAAAAGTCGGCGAATACTTGTCGAACATGCGACCTCGGGAATTCGGGCCGGATAGACGACAGCGTGCTTCTTCGCCCACCGGGCTAACCTCCTCTCGTCCGTCCAATAAGGCAGCGAGCCCGGAGGTGCATGTCATGTTCATCGTGGCGACCCAGGACCCGAATACCCGCCGTCAATCGGAAGGGGCCGAATCGGGCGCCGCCGCATGGGGTGCACTTCTGCCCATCGACGCCGGACTCACGCAGGCCGAGGCGGATCGGCAGTTGGCCACCTACCTGGCTGGGGTGCAGGCAGGGGAGCCGCTGTGCATCCGCGCCCACGGCAACGACGAGGAGATCGGTGACGCCGAGGCAGGTGCCAAGGACTGGGGGTGGACCTACAAGAAGCTGGCCCGGATCCTGGCAACCCACCTGACCGCCACCCCGAGCGTGGTCCTGATCCGGTCGTGCGCCGAGAAGGTGACCAACTTTCCCACTCGGATGGCGGTCCGCCTGGAGTCGGACTGGCCGGGCGCGAACCACCTCGACGGAGTGGCCATCTACGGCTACAACCTGTCTGTCAACATCAGCACGCCTGTCCCCTCGCCTGAGCAGCTGACCAAGAACGTCCAGGTCCAACCGGTCGTCGTCTCGTTGTGACCGGCGAGCATCGCGCCATTGGTGTCGGCATCGCATACCAACCGGGACTTCTGCGATGCTGCCCACCATGAAGGACCTGACGAGTCATGTACGGGCGTTCGCCGAGGAGCGCGACTGGCAGCAGTTTCACACGCCGAAGAACCTAGCTATGGCGCTCGCCGGTGAGGTCGGCGAATTGATCGCTGAATTCCAGTGGCTCACACCTGAACAGGCCGCAGCCGTCATGACCGACCAGGAGGCGGGAGCGCGGGTCAAAGCCGAGATCGGCGACGTCATGATCTATCTGACCCGGCTCGCCGACGTCCTCGGCATCGACTTGGTCGAGGCGGCTTCGAGCAAGCTCGAGGAAGTGGCTCGTCGCTACCCGATCGACCAGGCTCGCGGGTCGGCGGCGAAGCGGTAACCGCAGGCAGCACCACCATGGCGCTGAGTTGATCTCTTCGCTACAGTCCATCACGTAGGAGCGCGTCACGACGGGCTTCCGGCGGCTGCCGGACACGCCCCCCATGCGCACGATCACTTCGTGCTGCCCGGGGGCAAGTGTTGTCAGCGTTCCGTACGTCCGCCGATGGTCTGCTGCGGCTGGTCGGCAGCGGCACAATCGCGGACCGGATCGTCGAGCAGATCGGCCGCAACGTGAGCCCGGCGGAACGCCGTTCCTGGTCGCAAAGCCTTGAGGTGCTGGGTCAGGATCTGACCGACGCAGGGCTGGGCCAAGTCGAGATGCTTGTCGAGTACCAGCTACCGCTGACCAGCAAGCGGGTCGACGTGGTGCTCGCCGGTGTGGATCCGAGGACGTCCGACGACTCCTACGTGGTCGTTGAGCTGAAGCAGTGGTCCTACGCCGAGTCCTACGAGGGTTCCGACACCCTCGTGGCGATCGAACACGCGCATGGCCCGCGGCTGCATCCCGGAGTCCAGGTCGAGCAGTACTGCGAATACCTCACGGATTTCCTCGGCGTCCTCGCCGGGCGTCCCCACCCGGTACACGGTGTCGCGTACCTACACAATGCGGTCGACCGCGACATCAGTGACCTGTTCGACCGCCCGGTGACCGAGCAGAGCCGCATCTTCACGAAGCAGCGGCGTGGCCAGTTCCTCGACTACCTGCGCAGCCGCCTGGCTCCGGCATCAGGCGCAGGCGCCGCCGACCGTTTCCTGACCAGCGCGGTACGACCCAGCCGCCATCTCCTCAGGTATGCCGCGCAGGAGCTGAAGGACCGATCACACTTCACCCTGCTGGATGAGCAGCGTGTGGCGTACGAGTTGGTCTTACACGCCGTTGAGCGGGCACGATCGGCGGACCGCAAGTCGGTAGTGGTCGTCGCCGGTGGACCGGGCAGCGGCAAGAGCGTGATCGCGCTGTCGGTGCTCGGTGAGTTGGCGCGCCAGAACCGCTCCGTCATGCACGCGACGGGCTCGCGGTCGTTCACCCAGACCTTGCGCCGGTACGCCGGCAAGGGGTCGACCCGGCTGAAAAACCTTTTCGGCTACTTCAACAGCTTCATGTCCGCCGAACGCAACGGGCTGGACGTGCTGATCTGCGACGAGGCGCACCGCATCCGCGAGACCTCTGTCAACAGGTTCACGCCGAAGGCCAAGCGGGAGAAGTCTCGTCCACAGATCGACGAACTGATCGCCGCCGCCCGGGTGCCGGTGTTCCTGCTCGACGAGCACCAGGTCGTGAAGCCGGGTGAGCTCGGCAATGTCGAGGTCATCTCGTCCCACGCGAGGCAGCTCGACCTGGAAATCGAAGTCGTGTCGCTCCACAGCCAGTTCCGCTGCGGAGGCAGCGAGACGTACGAGCAATGGGTTGTCGACCTGCTCGGCCTCGGCGGCGATGAGCCGTCGGTCTGGACCGGCGACGGCAGGGTCGACCTGCGTCTCGCCGAGTCGCCGGAGGAGATGGAAGCCTTCCTCGCCCGCAAACAGGCGTCCGGGGTCACTGCCAGGATGTCCGCCGGGTACTGCTGGCCGTGGAGCGATCCGCGTCCGGACGACAGCCTGGTGTCCGACGTCCAGATCGGCGCGTGGTCGCGGCCGTGGAACGTCAAGAGCGACCGCAGCGTCGGAGACGCGCCGGGCAGCGCGTTCTGGGCCACCGACCCGAACGGGTTCGGCCAGGTGGGTTGCGTCTACACGGCGCAGGGCTTCGAGTACGACTGGTCCGGTGTCATCATCGGGCCGGACCTGGTAGCCAGGGACGGTCAGCTGGTGACCCGACGCGAGGAGTCGAAGGATCCAGCGTTTCGCAGTCGCAAGTCGGTCAGTGACACCGAAGCGGACCTGCTGATTCGCAACACCTACAAAGTCCTCCTCACCCGTGGAATGAAGGGCACGATCGTCTACTCGACCGATCACGAGACGCGGGAGTACCTCGCCTCGATGGTCAAGGTGGTCCGGCCAGTCGAGACGGTCTACGAGACGGCGGTCGGAGACGACCTCGGCTGACCACGGGTGGACTCGCGGCAGCCCGGACACGCACGAAAAGGATTCGCCGCTCGGCGGTCGAACTCGTCAGGAGACGTCTGGGCGAGCAGGCCAGCGCGACAGCTCCAGTGGCTTATGGTGATAAACCGGACGCCTGGTGGGTGAGCGTCCGGTCGCAGCTCGCGCGCCGTTTCAGCCGAAGGGTGGACCGATGACTGAGCACGCCCGCGACGTCGACGACTGCTGAGATGGACTGGGCCGGATGGGCGTTGTTCGGGTTGGTCGCCACCGCGGCGCTCACCGCGGCGATGATCACCGCTCAACTGGCCGGCCTCACCCGGCTCGATCTTCCTCTGGTGCTCGGGACCTTCGTCACCGCCGATCCCGACCGGGCTCGGGTCGTCGGGTTCTTCCTGCACCTGTGCGCCGGTCAGGGGTTCGCCCTCGGGTACGCGGGCACGTTCGCGCTGTTGTACCGCGCCACCTGGTGGATCGGAGCGCTGCTCGGGATCGTGCACGTCAGCATCGCCCTGACGGTGCTGCTGCCGCTGCTTCCTGGTGTCCACCCCCGCATGGCGTCGCAGCGGGCGGGACCGGCCAGCACGGCGGTGTTGGAGCCACCCGGGCTGTTCGCCCTCAACTACGGCGTCCAGACTCCCCTGGTCACGGCCGTCGTCCACGTCGTCTACGGGGTCGCTCTCGGGGTACTCCTGCAGGCCCGGTGACCCGGCGCTCGTCGCGGGAGCGATCGCCGTGACCGGTGAGCGACCGATCAGTGACTACGGGCTGCTCGGCGACACGCGTACCGCCGCCCTGGTCGCCAGTGACGGCGCGATGGACTGGCTCTGCGTGCCGCGCTTCGACGGTGAGCCCCTGTTCGGCAGGCTGGTCGGAGGCCCGGACGCCGGAACGTTCCGGATCGGCCCGGCGCGGTCGGCCACGGTCCTCGAACGGCGGTACCGGCCGCACACCGCCACCCTGGAGACCACCTGGGCGGTGGGCGGCGGCCGGCTCTGCCTCACCGAGGCGATGGTGGCCGAGGTCAGCGGTCGCCTGCTGCCCACGACGCTGGTCGTGCGCCGGCTGTCGGCCGAGGGGGCGGCGGTCGACGCGGTGGTGGAGTTCGATCCCCGCCTGGGCGTCCGGCACCGCCGGCCCCGCGTCCAGCACCGGCGTCAGACCCTGGTGTGTGAGTGGGGTGCGCTGGCGGTCGCGCTGGACAGCACGCCCTCGTTCCGGATCGAACCGGGCCGACCCACTCCCCTCACGGTCCGGCCGGGTCGTCCGGTCACCCTCGTGCTGGCCGTGGCCCACCGTGAGCCGATCGTCCACGTCGAGCCGACGGCCGCCTGGGACCTGCTCGTCGCGGACGAGGCCCGCTGGCGCGCCTGGACCGCGGAGATCGACGAGCGGGTGCCCTTCCGGGAGCACGTCGTACGAAGTCTGCTCACCATGCGGCTGCTCACCTACTCGCCCTCGGGCGCGCCGGTGGCCGCGCCCACCACGTCCCTGCCCGAGGACCCGGGTGGGGTACGCAACTGGGACTACCGCTACGTCTGGCCCCGGGACGCCAGCATCGGTGTCAGCGCCTTCCTCAGCGTCGGCAAGGCCGACGAGGCACAGGGCTTCCTCGCCTGGCTGTTGCACGCCAGCCGGCTGCAACGACCACGCCTGCCGGCGCTGCTCACCCTGCACGGCCGGCGCGTACCAGCGGAACGGGAACTCCCCTCATGGCCCGGCTACCTCGACAGCCGGCCGGTACGCGTGGGCAATGCCGCCGCCGGCCAGCACCAGCTCGACGGCTACGGCTGGGTGATCGACGCCGCCTGGGCGTTCGCTCAGGCCGGACACCGCCTCCATGCCGAGACGTGGCGGGCGGTGCGCGGTTTCGCCGACGTGGTCTCCCGATGTTGGCCGGAGCCCGATGCCGGTATCTGGGAGGTACGCGAGCCCGCCCAACACGTCCATTCCAAGCTCATGGGCTGGCTCGCCCTGGACCGTGCCCTGGCCATCGCCGACACGCATCCCCTGCCGGACGGTCAACGTCGACGCTGGCAGCGATCCCGGGACGCCATCGCCGCCGAGGTCCGGACGCGTGGCTTCGACCCGACGACGGGCAGCTACGTTCGCACGTACGGCTCCCGGGACCTCGACGCGGCTCTGCTCGTCCTGCCGCTGCTCGGTATCGACCGGACCGGCTCACCGCGGATACGCGGCACCATCGACGCCATCGGGGACCGGCTGTCGGCCGGCGGTCCACTGCTCTACCGCTACCCGCCTGGGCGGGACGGCCTCCCCGGCACCGAGGGCGCGTTCCTGCCCTGCTCGTTCTGGCTCGTGCAGGCCCTGGCCCGCACCGGGCGTCGGCGCGAGGCCGTCGAGCTGTTCGAGGCCATGGTCGACCACGCGAGTCCCCTCGGCCTGTACGCCGAAGAGGTGGACCCGGCGACGGGCGCCCACCTCGGCAACTACCCCCAGACGCTGACCCACGCCGCGCTCGTCCAGGCCGCGCTCGCCATCCGCGACGCCCCCGTTGGTGATCCCGGCCCGGTCTGAGGGGAGTTGCACGGCCAACGCCCCCGCACCCCGTGATACTGGGCCGGTGGAGAGTGCCCGCCCCCGCCTGCTGCTGGTCGAGGACGACCGTGCGCTGACCGCGCTGCTCACCGACCTACTCACCGACGAGGGGTACGAGGTCGACCTGGCCGCTGACGGGCAGAGCGGCCTGCACCAGGCGTTGGCCCGCGACTACCAGCTCATGGTCATCGACCGGGGGTTGCCGGTGCTGGATGGCCTCGGCCTGGTCACCGCGCTGCGCGGACGCGGTGTGACCGCCCCGGTGCTGATGCTCACCGCCCGCGGCGCCCTCGACGACCGGGTGGAAGGGCTCGACGCCGGCGCGGAGGACTACCTGGTCAAGCCGTTTGAGGTACCGGAGCTGCTGGCCCGGCTGCGCGCACTGCGCCGCCGCCACCAGGACGTGGCGAGCCGACTGCCACTGGGTCCACGGCGCTGGTTGGACGTGGGTAACCGGCGGGTGTTCGACGACGGTCAGGAGATCCCGTTGTCCGCCCGCGAGTTCGCCGTGCTGCGGGCGCTCGCCGGCCGGCCCCTGAAGGTCTTCACCCGGGCGGAGCTGCTCAGCACCGCCTTCACCCATGCCGACGCCCCCGGCAGCGTCGACGCCTGCGTCCATCACCTGCGCCGCAAGCTCGGTCGGGGCGCGATCCGTACGGTCCACGGGCTCGGCTACCGCATGGGTACGGGCTGACAGCGTGAACGAGGCCCGGCTGACTCGTGCGCGTCGACGCAGCGTGGCCCAGACCGCGGGGGCGATCGGCGTCGTGCTGCTGCTGGTCGGCGCGTTGATGTTCGTCCTCACCAGCCGCCAGGAGTCCCGGGCGCTGAATTCCGAGCTGGGTCAGGTACTCGCCATGGCCGAGGACGTGGACGACCCACCGCCCGGCCAGGTCCTCGCCCAACGGACAGCCGGGACCGACGCGGTCGAGGTGACCCCGAGCGCGTCGCCGGAACTGGTGCGCGTTCTCGACGACGCGCTGCGGCGGCAACCGGGGCGGTTCGACACCGACGCGGGCGACGACCACCCGGTCCGTGTGCTGGTCGCTCATCGGCCCGACGGCAGCCGCTGGGCGGTCGCCGCCGACCTCGCGCCCCTGCGCGAGCGGCAGGGGCAGCTCGGCGTCGCGCTGCTCGTCGCCGAACTGGCCGGTCTGGCCGGAGCGTTGGCGGCCGCCGCTCTGCTCGCCCGCCGAGCCGTCGCTCCCCTGGCCACCGCGCTGACCCTGCAACGCCGCTTCGTCGCCGACGCCTCGCACGAGCTGCGCACCCCGCTCACCGTGCTGCACACCCGGGCGCAGATGATCGCCCGTCGCGCCCGGGCCCAACCGGTGGAGCAGCTCACCGACCAACTCGACCAGCTTGTCGCGGACACCCGGGCGCTCGGTGAGGTCGTCGACGATCTGCTGGTGTCGGCTGCGGCCGAGCAGAAGCCGCCCCCGGACACCGTCGTCGACCTGGCCGAGGTGGCTCGTGAGGTGGTGGCGAGCATGTCGGCGTACGCGCGGGAACGGGACGTCGAGCTGCGCGTCGAGGTCGAGGCGACGGCGCCGGTGCGGGGCGCTCACGTGGCCCTGCGGCGGGCGCTGACCGCTCTGGTGGACAACGCTCTGGGCCACGTGAGCGCGGGCGGGCACGTGCGGGTGCGGGTGCGTCACCGACCGGGGTGCGTCGCCGCCGAGGTCGTCGATGACGGGGTCGGCCTGGACCCGGCGGAGGCGGATCGACTCTTCGAACGCTTCGCGCATGGCACCGCCGGGACGGGTCGTCGGTTCGGGTTGGGCCTCGCGCTGGCGCAGCAGGTGGCGCAGGCGCACCGGGGCTCGCTCGAGGTGACCGGCGCCCACGGCCGGGGCGCCACGTTCACGCTGCTGCTACCCCTGGCCTGACCTGTCGGGTGCGAATTCGGCCCCGCAAGGACTTCGCAAGAATTCGGCTATAACGTCCCGCGCAGTGACATCCCGAGCGCCGAGGAGATCCTGTGCCTGACACCGTCAATGGCCTGCCGCTGCACCCCCTGGTGGTGCACGTCGTGGTGGTCCTGCTGCCGCTGGCCGCGATCGGCGTCGCCGCGCTGGCCGTCAAACCGTCGTGGCGCGGCCGGTACGGCACGCTCGTCGTCGTGATCGCCGCGCTGGCCACACTCGCTGTGCCGCTCGCCTCCTCCAGCGGTGAGGACCTTGAGCACCGGGTCGGTGACCCGGGGGTGCACGCCCAGCTCGGAGACACGTTGATCTGGTTCGCGATACCGCTGCTCGTCGCCGCCGTGGCGCTGGTCTGGCTGCACCGCCGCACGTCGCGGCCGGCGGAGAACCGGACCGGCACCGCGGGGAAGGTCACCGTGGTCGTCGCCGCGCTGGCCGTGGTCGTGGCCGCCGCGAACCTGGTGCAGGTCTACCGGGTGGGCGACTCCGGGGCGAAGGCGGTCTGGGGCAACACCCCGGCCGCGTCCGCCGGGCACGGCGACGACGACTGAGATTAGCCGGTGCCTGGGCTGCCCAGCCGACGGTGACGCGCCAGTCGTGCGAGTAGGGTCCCGATCATGACGATTCCGCACCTGAGCGCTGCCGACGGCACGACCCTGCCGGCGATCGGGCTCGGCACGTACCAGTTGAACGGCTCGGCGGGCGTCGACGCGATCGGGCACGCGATCCGGGCGGGCTACCGGCTACTCGACTCGGCGGTCAACTACGAGAACGAGGGCGCGGTCGGTCGGGCCGCGCGGGACGCGGGCGACGTCCGCGACGAACTGATCGTCACCTCGAAGCTGCCGGGGCGGCACCACGGCCACGACGCGGCGCTGGCCGCGATCGAGGAGAGCGTGTTCCGCACCGGCCTCGACCGGATCGACCTGTACCTGATCCACTGGCCGAACCCGAAGGCCGACAGGTACGTGCAGGCGTGGCGGGCGCTGATCGAGGCGCGTGAGCGGGGTCTGGTGCGGCACATCGGGCTCTCCAACTTCCTGCCGGAGCACATCGACCGACTGGTGGCCGAGACCGGCGTCGCGCCGGTGGTCAACCAGATCGAGGTGCACCCGTACTTCCCGCAGCAGGAAGCGCTGGACTACCACCGGGAGCAGGGCATCCTGGTGCAGGGGTGGAGCCCGCTGGGCCACGGCAACGACCTGCGACAGCACCCGGTCATCGCCGAGATCGCGGCCGCGCACGGCGTCAGCACCGCGCAGACGATCCTGGCCTGGCACGTGGCCCGCCAGGTGATTCCGCTGCCCAAGGCCGCGTCGCCGCAGCGGCAGATCGAGAACCTGGACGTCTTCGACGTCACGCTCACCACCGACCAGGTCGAGGCCATCACCGCGCTGGGCCGCCCCGACGGGCGGCTGTCAGATCAGGACCCCGCGGTGTACGAGGAGTTCTGACCGACCCGCCACGCCGAACTGTCATCGCGCCGGGAGAGCATGTGTCGTGCTCGACGGACTTGACGACATCGACTGGGCGCGGCTGGGCCACGCCTACGGGGCGGCCGACGACGTGCCCGGCCAGCTGCGCGCCCTGCTCTCCCCCGATGCGACCACCCGGGACGAGGCCCTGGGTGAGCTCTACGGCAACGTGTTCCACCAGGGCAACCGGTTCGAGGCGAGCGCCTACGCGGTGCCGTTCCTGCTGGAGATGCTCAGCGATCCGGCCACCCCGGACCCGGCGTCGGTACTCGGGCTGTTGAGCGCCCTCGCCGTCGGGTACGACGAGGGTGTTCTACCCGACGGCTTCCCGGTGGCCGAGTACCGCCGGGCCGCCGAGGGCGGGCGCGCGCTGCTCGCGGCCAAGCCGCCGCCGTGGACCGGCAGCGACGAGACCCAGAAGGAGTACGTCGAGTACCTCTACCTCGAGTCACTGTCGACGACGGATCAGGGCCGACTGTGGGCGTACGTCGCGCTGGCGGCCTACGACGCGGTGCGCGTCGGGGTCCCCGTGTTCCGCGACCTGCTGGGTCACTCCGATCCGGATGTGCGCCTGGTCGCGGCGTACCTTCTCGCCTGGTTTCCCGAGGAGGCCGACGGCAGCATGTCCGCGCTGGCCCGCGCCCTCGACGCCGCCTCGGGCGTCGCGGCGACGCCCGGCGAGGTGGCCACCATGCTGGTGTCCTCGGGGCTGCTCGGTACCGTGCCGGACGCCCGGCGGCTGACCGATGCGCGCCCGCTGGTCCGCTGGGCCGCCGCGATCGGTCGGACCCGGGTCCTCGGCGCGGCGGCCGACCCGGTGACCGTCGCGGAGCTGGTGGGCTGGGCGTCGGCGGCTTCCGGCGAGGCTCCGGCCGCGCCAGCAGAGGGTGAGTGGGTGCCGTTCCTCGGTGGCGATCTCGGCGGTTACGCGGCGCTCGCCCTGCGCCAGCTCGGTCCGCGGCACGCCGACCACGCGTTCGACGCGCTGCTCGAACGGTTGCCGACCGTCAGCGGCGAACGGTCGTTGACGGCGTTGGGCGCGGCGCTCCCGCTCGCGTTCCCAAACGGCCCGGCGACGGCAGGAACGGCGGCGGACGCCCTCACACCCCGCCAACGTCGGCTCGCGGAGACGCTGAGCCGGTCGGCCGAGCCATGGCTGATCGACGGTCAGAATTTCGGCAACGTCACCGAGCTGGTCTGCGGCTACGGCCTCCCGGGAACGCGGGAGGAGATGCGCGCCTACCTCGCCCGCACTCCGTAGCGGGGCGTCGAGGTCACCCGATTTATCGCTACCGTGGGTGACCTCGGTGGGGGCAGGCACCCGGCCGAGCGTGATGACTGTGTGGCATCAAGATGCCGCTGAGGCATCACGCTCGCCGGGGCACCCGGGCCCCACCGCGGGCCGGGCCCCACCGCGGGCCGGGCCCCACCGCGGGCATCCGGCCCCCACCGCCGGGCACAAGCCGCCCACCGCGCCGACGCTGTCGGCCACCGCGCCCAGGTCGCCCACCGCCGGCTGCGGCGCGCGCCACCCGGGCCGAGAACGGCCCGGGTAACGCCGACACCAGCTAGACGAGCCCGCCCAGGGCCGGGTCGCTGATGCTGTCCTTGCCGTTCTCGATGTGGCCCGCGCAGCGGTACGTGAAGTCGGGGTCACCCGCGACGGCGACCGTCAGGTCGTACCAGCCGTGCGTGCGGGCCAGCTGCCAGGTGGCGCGCTCGGTGTGACCGGGGCGCAGCGACAGCGTGACCGCCCGCGAGTGGTACCCGTCCCGAACGGTCACCTCGACCCGCTTCGGCCCACGGTTGGTGAGCGTGAGCTCGATCTTGTCGCCCCGCTCGTCGAAGGCGGGCGTGATGTCGAGATCCGAGCGACCGGCGGCGAACCGACGGAAGAAGCCGTTCGGTCCGTGCACCGACAGGTCGTACCCGGAGGAGACCTGCCAGGTGTCGGCCAGGCGCTTGCCCGGCTCGACCGTGTAGCTGCGCGGCACGGCCGTGCTGCCGGCCTGACGGACCTGGAAGACCGCTCCCGCGCCGCCGGTGTTGCGGAACTCGATCCGGAACTCGCCGTCGCCCCGCCGTCCGTCGGCGTGCAGGGCGTACGGGATCGCCCGCGCCGGGCGCACGCCGCGCTCCTGCTTGGGTAGCCGCCCCTCGGCCGGCGGCACCGGCACTTCGTCGGGGTGCCGGACCAGGTCGGCGGGCTTGAAGTCATCGGTGTCCGGCAGCTTCACGTCGCGCGAGCGGTTCGGGTGCCGGAAGTCGAAGGCCGTGGTCAGGTCACCGACGACGGCACGCCGCCACGGGGTGATGTTCTTCTCGACCAGGTCCGGCCGGCCGTGCCCGAACCGCGTCTCCAGGAACTTGATCAGCGAGGTGTGGTCGAAGACCTGCGAGTTGACATAGCCGCCCCGGGTCCACGGCGACACGATGATCATGGGTACGCGGATGCCGAGGCCGTAGGGGCCCGCCGGGTGGTCGGCGTCGCCGGGGAAGATCTCGTTGGTGGTCGGCACGGTCGACTGCCCGTGCTCGCGCGTCTGCGGAGGTGTCGGCGGGACCACGTGGTCGAAGAAGCCGCCCTCCTCGTCGTACGTGATGAAGAGCGCCATCTTGCTCCACACCTCGGGGTGCGAGGCGAGGATGTCGATGACCTGCGAGACGTACCAGGAGCCGTAGGCCGGTTCCCAGTTCGGGTGCTCGGTGTACGCCTCGGGCGCGGTGATCCAGGAGACCTGCGGCAGGCGTCCCGCCTCGACGTCGGCCCGGAAGTCGGCCAGCAGCGCCTCGGGGTCGCGGCCCTGGGTACGGATCTCGGTGCCGGTCTTCGCGCGGTCCGCCAGCGGCGTGCCGGGCTGCGCGTTCTGGTACTGGTGGAAGTAGAGCAGCGAGTTGTCGCCGTAGTTGCCGATGTACGGGTCGTTCGTCCAACCCCAGGAGCCGGCGGCGTTGAGCCCGGTGCCGACGTCCTGGTAGATCTTCCAGGAGATGCCGTTGCGCTCCAGTCGCTCCGGGTACGTCGACCAGTCGTAGCCGGCCTCGGCGTTGGTGATGACCGGGCCACCGCCCTTGCCGTCGTTGCCGACCCAGCCACTCCACATGTGGTAGCGGTTCGGGTCGGTCGGCCCGATCAGCGAGCAGTGGTAGCTGTCGCAGACGGTGAACGCGTCCGCGAGCGCGTAGTGGTAGGGCAGGTCCTGCCGGGTGTGGTACGTCATCGACGTGACGCCCTTGTTCGGCACCCACCCGTCGAACCGGCCGTCGTTCCAGGCGGCGTGCCCGTCGTTCCAGCCGTGCGGCGGGTCCGGCAGGAAGGTCTGGCCGAGGTCCTTCACCTCGGGGCGGAACGGCAGCAGCTCGTCGGCGCCGTCGGGCTGGTGCCACACGTCCTTGCCCGACGGCAGGGTCACCGGATGCGGGTCGCCGAAGCCACGCACACCGCGCATGGTGCCGAAGTAGTGGTCGAAGGACCGGTTCTCCTGCATCAGGATGATCACGTGCTCGACGTCCTCGATCGAGCCGGTCCGGTTGTTCGCCGGGATGGCGAGCGCCTTGCTGAGGTCCAGCGGGAGCGCCGCGCCGATCGCGGGAACTCCCATCGCCTTGAGGAACGTACGCCGATCCACCGTGCCCATAACTCCGCCTTTGTGTGCTCTGGTCGAGAAACTGGCGACCGGACGGTATCGGGGGCGGGTTGACGGCAGATGACCATAATTGGACCGGACGGGAGCCCTCCGACGTACCGTGAGATCGTGCCGACGAGAGACGTACTCACCAAGGCTGACCTCGCCGAACTGCGCCGCTCGGCGCTCGGTGCGGCCGACCCGCTCGGTGTCGCGGCCGACCTCGCCGAGGCAGTCGAGCAGGGCCGGTTGGAGGATCCGGACGATGCCGGGGACGCCCTGACGCTCGCCGCCGAGATCGCCCGGATCCGGGCCCGGACCGACGCGGCCCTGCGGTACGCGGATCAGGCGCTGGCGGCGTACCCCTCGGTCGACGACCCCCGGGCGGGCGTGGCCCGCGCGCTGCGGGCCCGGGTGATGTTCCAGGCCGGCGGCCGGGACGACGAGGCGATGGCCGAGCTGACCGCGCTGCGTCCGTTGCTGCTCACGCAGCCCGACGTGCCGGCCTACCTGAGCGCGGCGCTGGACGCGGCCGGTCGGTCGTCGACCGCCGAGACGTGGCTGAGCGAGGCGGTCGGCACACTGCTCGCCGAGCGCGACACCACGGCGGACCCGGAGGTCGGTCCGCCGGACGCCCCCGGTGTGCTGTTCCTGCTGCTGCAACAGCGCCACCGGGTACGCCGCAACCTCAACCTGACGCACGACCGGCAGGACGATCTGGCCGACCGGCTGGAGAACCAGCTCGTCCGCCAGGTCTCGGAACGCCAGGGCGGCGCGTCGGATCTGCTGCTCTGGCCCCGCGACGAGTTCGACGAGCTGCTCGCCGCCCACCCCGAGCTGACCGACGTGTACGGGCCGGACTGGGACGCGCACCGGGCCCGACTGGAGAAGGAGTTGGTACGGCTGACCGGCGCCGGCCGGACCGGGCTGGGCGTGTACCGGGCGACGGTGGCCGGCCTGGACGCGTTCGCCCGTGGACGCGACGGCGACCCGACCGACGCGGCGATCCGGGCCGGCTACGCGGCCGAGGTGTCGGCGCGGCCCGCCGCCCGCGTGCCCTGGCCACCCGAGCGCAACGACGCCTGCTGGTGCGGATCGGGCCTGAAGTACAAGAAGGACTGCCTGCCGCGCTCACGGAGCTGAGTGGTGGCTCCGCGTACGCGACTCTGGGCACGCCCGATCGGTACCGATAGCCTCCATGCCGCGGATCATCGAGATCCGCCATGGCCGGAGGAGTCGCCGAATGTTCGAAGAGTTCCAGGGCATCCCCGCCCACCCGCTCGTGCTGCACGCCGCGGTCGTGTTCGTGCCGCTGCTGGCGCTCCTCGCGATCGGCTACGCGCTCGTCGCGCCGATCCGGCCGCACACGCGCTGGGTGCTGGCGCTGCTCGCGGTGGGCGCGCCCATCTGCGCGCTGCTGGCGAAGCTCACCGGGGACGCCTTCTTCGAGCGGTTGCGCTCGGCGAACCGGGTGACGCCGGAGTTCGTCCCGAAGCTGGAGGCGCACCAGGATTTCGGGGACATGACCCTGTACGCGACGATCGCGCTGGGAATCGTGGCGCTGGCCCTGGTCCGCTTCGTCCCGCCGCGCGCCGTCGAGGGCGTACCCGCCAACCGGGCGGTGACCGTGGCGTTGCAGGTGCTGTCGGTGGTGGCCGCCGCCGTCGCCGTGTACTACGTGGTCCGTACCGGCGACTCCGGCGCGAAGGCGGTCTGGGAGGGTCAGTGACGGCGGTGGTGTCGGCCCGGCCGTAGCCGAGCCGACACCACGTCACCCGTCAGCCGGCGTGGTACGCCCGGATGACGGTCTGCTCGATGCCGCTACCGCCGTTGCCGGCGGCCTTCACCCGCAGCGAGACGGCCTGCCCGGAGGCGACCTTCGGCAGGTCGAACCGGTAGTTGTCACCGCTTCCGGTGACCCGGGCCGACTTCCAGGTGACGCCGTCGTCAGTCGACGTCCACACCTGCATCGACGTCACCTTCTGCGCCTTGACGCCGTACGCCTGCCGGACGGTCAGTTCCGCCGGACCGCCGACGGTGTGGTTGTCGTGGTCCATCGGCAGCGCGTAGTCGACCGCGAGCAGCGGCAACGGCACGCGGCCGGTCCCGACCGGCCCGGCGGACCGGAACGTCCAGGACGTGTTGACCTTGGTGGAGATCGGCAGGATGAGGCTGGTGTCGACGTCGAAGGTCAGCCGGTAGTCGGCCATCGACTGCGGCACCGTGAAGTCGGCGATCGGCCGGTCGCTCTGCTCGACCAGCTTGCCGTTGCGATACAGCGACAGCGTGCGCTTCACCCCGATCGCCTCACCCTGCAGGCAGTCGGCGCGCTGGTGCTGGTCGGTCAGCGTCACCATGTCCAGGTGCAGGTTGCCCTGGGTCCGCGACGGCGGGCTGGCGCAGCTCCAGCCGTCACCGGCCGGGTCGTCGTACCAGTCGGAGTGCAGCGGCTGCCGCGCCCAGACCTTGGACTGCTGGCTGCCCGGCCGGTACTGGCGCGGCGCCTCCATGGCCCCCAGTCCGCCGTAGACACCCTGGTCGGCCCAGACGATCTCCGGTGACAGGTACGACGTCCGGTTCGGCGGCATGACGCCCTCGAAGGTCTGGGTCACCGGCACCCCGTCGACAGTCTCACCAAAGCGGACGAACGTGGTGTACATCTCCGGTGAGTCGGTCTGGTGGAACCGCTCGTCGATGCGGGCCAGCCGGGCCTGCTCCGCCCTGGTCACTCGGAACGACGGGTCGGCGGGCACGCCGGCGGTGTACTCGTGCACGATGTTGTAGCGGTACGGCTTCGCGGTACCGGCCGGCGAGTCCATGTTGACGGCCGCCCAGGTGCGCCGCGATCCGATGGTGGGCTTCGGGACCGCCACGCTGCGGATCGCCGTCGCCACACCGAACCCGCTGATCTGGTGCCACCACGGCAGGCCGTTCACCGCGGTCTGGAAGGTGGTGAGGTCGGTCCGGGTGGTCCGGGTGGCCGCCCCGTCGACGGTCGCCGTGACCGGCCGGGCCTGCGCCGGGTCGAGGGTCACGCTCCGGTCGGCGCGCATGTCCAGGTCACCTGCGGCGGTGAGGGTGCTCTCCTGCACGTCGCTGTCGACGTAGTAGGCGATCGACGCGCCGAGCACCGAGTACCGTCCGGCCGGCACCCGCAGGGTGAACGTGTCCCCCGGAGTGCCACCGGCTCCGCCGTAGAACAGCAGCGGGTCGGTGAGGTTGGCGACCATGAGGTTGATCCAGGCGTCCGCGCCCTCCCGCAGGCCGGGCATCGGCTTGGTGTGGATCGTCAGGTCGTAGCTGGGCTGCTCGACGTAGAAGCTCACCGGAGTGGAGGCGACCACGTTGCGGCCGGTGCGGGCGGTGACGGTGGCCAGGTAGAGGCCCGGCCGGCTGGCCAGCGCCGCGCGGTTGATCCGCAGCGTCGCCGCCCCCGTCGCGCCCCGCTTGAGGGTCACCCGGCTCGTCGACAGCGACGCCGCGGCGCGCGGCACGCTCTGGCCGTCGTGGTTGACGATCGACACGTCGAGGTCGAGGACCGTCGTGGCCGGGGCGGACCCGCCGGTCCAGCTCAGCTTCGTCTCGCTGGTCCCGGCCTGCGGGTACGCGAACGTGCCGAGGTTGATCACCGGCTGGTCGCTGTTCGGGCCGCCGAGGGCACGGGCCGCGTTGAGGCGGCCGGCTCCGATGGCGTACGGGTCGATGCCGGTCAGCGGGTCGGACGCGCCGACCAGGGCGGCCTTGATCTTCTCGCCGGTCCAGTCGGGGTGCCGCTGGGCGAGCAGCGCGGCGGCGCCGGCGACGTGCGGCGTCGCCATCGAGGTGCCGCTGAGCGACTCGTAGTACCTGTCGATCGGGTCCTGCAGGTTGGTGCCGGCGGCACGGGCCGCGACGATGTCGACGCCCGGCGCGACCAGCTCCGGCTTGGCCGCGTGGTTGTTGATCAGCGGTCCCCGGCTGGAGAAGTCGGCGAGCTTGTCGTCGCGGTCGACGGCCCCGACGGTGAGCGCGGTGGTGGCCGACCCGGGCGAGGAGATCTGCGCGCCGCTGTTGCCGGCCGCGATGACGAACAGCGTGCCGGTCTGCCGGCTCAGGGCGTCGACGGCGAGCGAGAGCGGGTCGCTGCCGTCGTCGGCCTGGCTGCCGCCGAGGCTCATGTTGATGACGTCGGCCCGGGTGGCCGCCCACTCCATGCCGAGGATGATGCCGGAGTCCTCGCCGGAGCCGTGGTCGTCGAGCACCTTGCCGATCACGAGCTGGGCGTCCGGTGCGACGCCACGACGCTGACCGTGAGAGGCCGCGCCGGTGCCGGCGATGGTCGAGGCGACGTGCGTACCGTGGCCGTTGTGGTCGACGGCGTCACCGCCCTCGGCGGTGAAGTCGGCCCGCTCGACGACCCGCCCGGCCAGGTCCGGGTGGCTGAAGTCGGCGCCGGTGTCGAGCACCGCGACCCGGGCGCCCTTGCCGGTGTAGCCGGCCTTCCAGGCGTCGGGCGCGTCGATCTGGGTCAGGTTGCGGTCCAGGCCGGCGGGCTTCGCGGCGGCGGGCAGGGCGGTGGCGCGGACCTTGCGGTCCAACCAGACCTTCTTCGCGCCGGCCAGCAGCGAGTTGGTGGCGAGCTTCGCGGTGGCCGGGCTCTTCTTGGGTACGTGGCCGGCCACGGCGCCGATGCTGGAGAGCGTCTGCACGTCGGCGAGCGCGGCCACCCGGGCGGAGGCGGTGGCGGGCTGCACGATGACCGGCAGCTGGGTGGTGCTCTCGTCGTCGTACCCGTCGGCGATCAGGGCGGTGACGTCGAACAGGTCGGGGTCGAGGACCGAGCCGATCTGGGACGCGACGCGGGCGGGGACGACGTGCAGGTGCCCGTCGGGGCCGCAGCTCTGGTCGATCACCGCGTTCTCGTCGACCGGCCGGATCGTGACCTGCGGGCAGCCCGAGCCGGTGCTGAGGACGGTCACCACGTCGCCGGTCAGCAGGGTGACGGTGTGCGTCTTGCCGTCGGTCGAGGCGGCGGGTGCGCCGGACCGTTCGATGCCGCCGGCTGTGGCCGAGCCGCCCGGTAGGGCGGTCAGCGTCGTGGCTGAGACGGCGACCGCCATCAGCAACCGGGTTCTCCTGAGCATTTTGCTCCTCGTCTAATGTGGACGAAAGCGCCTCTTCGGACGACTTCCCGCAAGATCATAGGGCTGCGCGACGGATCTTCGGGAGGTCGCGAAGACGGTTTTTTCGTCCACCGAGACAACGTTGCCTGTCATGTGTCGACGGCCCACCTGGTTCGATGTCGATTCGGTTACCGCCGCCGACCCCGATCGGGAGAACGGCCGGAGTCGGCCACCCGAAGGGATCGACGCCGACGTCCACCCGCACCTAGCATGGCGACGAATGGATCTTCGCGACTGGCCCCTGCCGAGACCCGGCAACCAGCCCGACCGAAGGGAGACGCGCGTGCGTCGACCCCGTCATCTGGCACTTCTGAGCGTCGGCGTGTCCGGCGCACTGGTCCTGAGCGCGACACCGACACCCGCAGCCGCCCGCCCCACGGCGTCCGCGCCCACCGGCATCGTCGTGGCCGACGGCATGACCCAACCGGTGTTCTCGCTCGCCGACGCCATCGAGGAGCGGGTGTACGTCCAGACCCCGGTGGACACCGACCACGACGGTCGTCCCGACCGGGTGGCGATCGACATCTCCCGGCCGCGGGAGACCGCCACCGAGGGCTTCAAGGTGCCGGTCATCTTCGAGCACAGCCCCTACCGCAAGGGCACCTGGGGCGATGTGCCGTACCCGAGCGTGCTCGTCGACGACCTGCCGCAGAACGGCCTGACCGACCGCTCCGGCCGGCGTGCGCTCGACGCCGGCACGCAGCGCGCCCAGGCCAAGGCCAACCTGCCCGGCTCGCTGGACGACTACTACGTGCCGCGCGGGTACGCGGTGGTGCTCGGCCAGAGCGTCGGCACCGGTGACTCGGACGGCTGCCCGACCAGCGGTGACCAGGCCGAGACGCTCGGCACCAAGGCCGTCATCGACTGGCTCAACGGGCGGGCCAAGGGGTACGACGCCAACGGCGCCCCGGTCACCGCCGGCTGGACCACCGGCGCGGTCGGCATGACCGGCGTCTCCTACAACGGGACGTTGCCCAACCAGGTGGCCACCACCGGGGTCAAGGGCCTGAAGACCATCGTGCCGGTCTCGGCGATCAGCAGCTGGTACGACTACTACCGGGCGAACGGTCTGGTGGTCGCGCCCGGCACGTTCCAGGGCGAGGACCTCGACATCCTGGCCCAGTACACGGCCGGGCAGGCACGCGCCGAGGGGCAGTGCGCCGACGAGCTCGCGCAGATCACCGAGGAGCAGGACCGGGTCACCGGCGACTACTCGAAGTTCTGGCGCGACCGCGACTACCTCGACGCCCGCAACGTCCAGGCCAGCGTCTTCGTCGTGCACGGCCTCAACGACTGGAACGTCAAGACCGAGCACTTCGCCGGCTGGTGGGACGAGCTGGCCAAGCGCCACGTGCCGCGCAAGATCTGGCTGCACCAGGGCGGGCACGGCGGGCCGGGCAGCAGCGCCTCGGTGACCCTGCCCAGCGGGCAGACCTGGACGTACAAGCAGACCGAGAACCGCTGGTTCGACTTCTGGCTGTGGAACGTGCGCAACGGCATCATGGACGAGCCGACGGCGGTGCTCCAGCGCGAGGACCGGGCGTACACCACGTACGCCAACTGGCCCGACCCGGCCGCACGTGAGGTCGGGCTGCGGTTCGCCGCCACCGACGCCACCGCCCCGGGCACGCTCACCACGGCCAAGCCGCCGAAGGCCCGCATCGAGCAGAGCTTCGTCGACGAGGGACGGACGATCCACCCGGACACCCTGGTCGCCGACCCGGACACGGCCAGCGCCAACCGACTCGCCTACCGCTCCCCCGCGCTCGCGCAGAGCGTGCGCATCTCCGGCCGCCCCGAGATGCGGCTGCGGATGGCGATCGACAACAAGCCGGACGCCAACCTGACGGCCTACCTGGTCGACTACGGCCCGGCCGGGTCGACCGCCACGCCCGTCGTGGTGACGCGCGGCTGGATGGACCCGCAGAACCGCGTCAGCGCCGCGCGCACCGCGCCGGTCAAGCAGGGCAAGCTGTACGACTACCGGTGGACCATGGAGCCGAAGGACTACGTCTTCCCGGCGGGCCACCGCATCGGCGTGGTCGTCTTCTCCAGCGATCAGGAGTACACGCTGTTGCCGTTGGGCGGCACCGAGCTGCGGGTCGCCCCGAACGACAGCGAGCTGCGGCTGCCCGTGGTGGGCGGGCGGGGCGTACTCGGTTTCTGATCGACTCCGTCAACGGGTGGGGCGGTCCGACGACGCGTCGGGCCGCCCCACCCGTGTCTGGTCGTCGGCGCTCCCGGTGTGGGCGAGTGCGGCGAGGAGTCGCAGCTTCTCGTCGCTGTCGCTGTCCTTGTCGGGGTAGTAGACGACGAGGATGACGTCCTCGATGGGGAGCTTGTCCCGGTGCAGGCGTAGGTCACCGACGACGGGGTGGTGCACCGTCGTCGTGCCTCCGTCGAGATTGCGGACGTCGTGGCGGGCCCACAGGGTGCGGAACCGCTGACTGGACAGCGCGAGTTCGCCCACCAGCTCGACGAACCGGGGGTTGTCGATGTCGTCCCCGATGGTGGTGCGGAGGGTGGCGATGAAGTTGGCGGTGGCCTTCGTCCAGTCCTGGTGGAAGGCTCGTTCCTCGGGATCGAGCAGGAGCGACCGCAACCGGTTCTCACCGGGCCGCAGGCGCGGGGAGAACGCCACGGCCATCGGGTTGGAGGCCAGCACGTCGAAGGCGCGTCCTTCGACGAACGCGGGGACCTGAAGGTGGGCAAGCAGCTCGTACACGCGCGCCGGTACCTGCTCGGACCGCTTGCGGCGCGGCGCCCGGGGGCGCGCCGCCGCGAGGTCGAGCAGGTACATCCGCTCGATGTCATCGAGCTGCAGGACGCGCGAGAGCGATTCGAGGACCTGCGGTGAGGGGTTCCTGTCCCGGCCCCGTTCCAGCCGCAGGTAGTAGTCGGGGCTGATCCCGGCGAGCAGGGCGACTTCCTCGCGGCGTAGGCCGGGTACGCGGCGCCGGCCGCCGCTCGGGAGCCCTACCTGCGACGGTGAGACCAGTTCGCGGCGGGCCCGCAGGTAGCTGCCCAGCCGGTGGCCGCCGCCCGACTCCTCTTCCCTCATGGTCACCACGGTAGTGCGGCGCGGGTGCCGCAGAGGGGCCCTGGTGGGACCTGGGAAAACCGGGGCCCTGCCACCCCCGCCGGGCTCGGTCAAGACTGGTGATCGCCCTGTTCGGCAAGGACAGCGAGCAGCACCGTCTGCGCCCGCGAGTTTCCGCGTCGGCGCCCTCTGGATCGAAGGGAAGATCTCGTGGATCTCTCCAACCGCACAGTTCTCATGGTCGGCGGCACCTCGGGTATCGGGCGGGAGTTGGCCCGGCGGTTCGCCGCGGCGGGCAGCACCGTGGCCGTTGGCGGTCGCAACCCAGAGGCCCTCGCGGACCTCGCCGCGGAAGGTTTCGGCACGTTCGGCATCGACGTCACCGACGGCGCCTCTGTCGCATCCGCCCGGGACGCCGTGCTCGCCCGCTACCCCGAGCTGGACACGGTGGTGACGATGTCGGGTGCCATGCTCCTGGAAGACCTTCGCGACCCTGCGCACTTCGCGGCGGCGCAGACGACGATCGACACCAACCTGGTCGGCACCATCCGGGTCATCGACGCCTTCACGCCGCATCTGGTCGGTCGGGGTGCGGGCACCTTCATCACCGTCACCTCCGGCATCGCCTTCCTGCCGTTCCCGCCCATGCCCAGCTACGCCGCCTCGAAGGCCGGGGTGCACGCCTACTCCGAGGCACTGCGCGCGCAACTCGACGGCACCGGTGTCGACGTCGTCGAACTCGTCCCCCCGGCCGTCGCGACAGCCGGTCAGGAGAAGGTGAACCCGCGCGCGCTGCCGCTCGACGACTTCGCCACCGAGGTCATGCAGCTGCTCTCGGCGAACCCCACCCCGAGCGAAATCCTCGTCAAGGGCGTGCACATGCACCGTTGGGCCGAGCGCGACGGCACCTACGCCGACCTCGTCGCGCAGCGCTCGAAGGCCCTGGCGATGCTTCCCGGTCGCGAACGCTGACACCGTCCGGGGCGGCGGGCACACCCACTAGGGCATCCTAGGAAGATAGTTCACCGCGCGGCAGCCGGCCGGGCCCTCACCACCGGCCCGGCCGGTGTGCTGTCGTCGTCATTTTTCCAGCAACTGCGGGACGTATTGACAACTTTCGACATCAGGGTGAGGCTTGGACTGCTGAGAGCGCTCTCTCGCACCGGCCCACCGGGCCACCACCAGTCTGGCCAGGGCACACTCCGCTGTCTTCGGCGGCGGCATCGGAGTTGCCCCTGACCCGTCCCCCGACAGGAGTTACCAGATGGACAGGGCCGCACCCCACGTCCCCCGCCGGCTACGCCTCACCGTGGCGATCGGCGCCCTGCTGACCCTCCTCGGCACGTACCTGGTCTCGACCACCGACCGGGCCGACGCCGCCCCGGTCGCCAACGTCATCCGGGTCGCCGAGTTCCCCGCCGACTGCACGTACAGTCACCGGCTGCCGGACGACCCGATCGTCTTCCCCGGACTGCCAGGGGCCTCGCACATGCACAGCTTCTTCGGCAGCACGGCGACGAACGCCACCACCACCCTGCCCGACCTGGTGAAGTCCACCACCACCTGCGACCCGGCGGTGGACGTCTCGTCGTACTGGGTGCCGACCCTCTACCGCGACAACGTCGCGGTGGAACCGGCCATCGCCACGTTCTACTACCTCGGTGAGGGGGTGCGCTCCGACGTCGTCGCCAACACCCAACCGATCCCGCAGGGCTTGCGGCTCGTCGCCGGCAACGCGAAGGCCACCGGCCCGAACGACAGCATCGCCCGCTGGTCCTGCCTGCACGCCGGTCAGGTGCCACCGTCCAAGGACTTCGTCAACTGCCCGGCCGGCACAATGCTGGAGTCGTACCTGGACTTCCCGCAGTGCTGGAACGGCCGCGACCTGGACTCCGCGGACCACAAGAGCCACCTGGCGTACCCGGTGAACCAGGCCTGCCCGAGCACCCACCCGGTGCACGTGCCGAAGCTGCGGCAGGTGCTGCGGTACCCGGTCAACGGCGACCCGTCGCACTTCCGGCTCGCCTCCGGGCCGGGCTACACCATGCACGGCGACTTCTTCAACGCCTGGCCGACCGCGGAAATGGCCCGCCGGGTCCAGGACTGCATCCGTCCGGTCATCAAGTGTGGACACGACGGCCGACCGATCTGAATCGTCGTACCCGACGGGGACGGCCCGGTCCTGCCGGGTCGTCCCCCGCTCCTCGGGAGGCCGCGGCGGAAGGAGGAGGCATGCGCGTGCAGGTCGCGTTGCTCATGACAGCGGTACTCGCCGCCGGCTGCGCCGGTGGACCGTCGAGCAGCACGGACGAGGCGGCACCACCGCTCTCCACGCCGGCCGTCGCCGCCCCGTCGACCGGCGCGTTCAGCCCCACCGACATCGCCTGGCTGCAACTCACGGCGGCGATGACGCAACGGTTGCTCCCGGTGCTGGACCTGGTGCCCACCCACACCACCGACCCGACCTGGCGCGGGCTGGCCGCGCGGGTCCAGGCGGGCAACCGGGCCGACCTGGCCCGCTCCCGTGACCTGCTCGGCGAGGCCGGAGCGCCGACGACCAACCCGCACGAGGGTCACGACATGCCCGGCATGATCACCGCCGACGAGCTGGCCGCGCTCCGGTCGGCCACCGGGAAGGCCTTCCAGCGGCTGCTCGCCACGCATCTGCGGGCGCACCTCGCGCAGACGGTCAAGATCGCCGCTGCCGAGCAGCGGGCCGGCGTCCACCCGGACACCACGGCGCTGGCCGCAGCCGTGATCCGAGCCGGTGACGGCGATCTCGCCCGTCTCGACCAGCTCGACCGACCACCGGGAACGCCCCGGCCGACCTGACGGTTCGGGCCCGCCGCCGCGTTCAGCTCACCAGCAGCCGGGCGATCGTCGCCGGTTCCGCCAGGTGCGGGAAGTGGCTGCCGGACAGCACGGTGACCTCGACCTCCGGCAGGACTCCCGTCAGCCAGGCGAGGTAACGAGCCGGCGGCTCGGACGAGGTCACCCAGCGGTAGGGAACTCCCCGCTCCGCGATCGACCGCAGGTCACCGGAGCGCGCGGCGGCGATGTCCTCGTCGGAGGAGTGCAGGATCTCGCCCCAGTACCCCAGCAGCAGATCCGGCCGGGGGTCGGTCGCGGTGGTGACGATCGCCCGCGCCTCGGCCGGCAACGACTCGATGCCCATACCGGCCAGCATGCGATCCCACACCTGCCGCCACTGCGGGCCGCGCAGCGTCGGCTCGGCCTCGCGTACGGCGGCGCCGAACGGGCCGGGCAGCAGGATCTGGTCCAGGTTGACCACGCCCCGCACCGGATAGTGCGCCGCGTAGGTCGTGGCGACGACCGCGCCCACCGAGTGCCCCACCACGATCGGCGTGCCGAGACCCGCCTCGGTCACCCGGGCGTGCACGACCTCGGCGACCTCGGACATCCGGTAGGAGTCCCGCCGGGGCGCGTCGCCGTGACCGGGCAGGTCGAGGGCGAGGATCCGCCGGTCCGGGTCGATCGCCGCCAGCTCGCGCCGCACCGGGTCCCACTGCCTCTTGTCGTAGGTCAGGCCGTGGATCAGGACCAATGGCGGTCGGTTGTCGTCGGTCACTGCGGTGCCTCTTCCAGGTTCGGGTTGCCGCTGCGGCCGGCCCGCAGCGAGTCGAGCGTGAGGTCCAGGGCGGCCTCCAGGTGGTCGACCTCTCCGGTGTTGATCAGCAGCAGGACGCCGCCCTGGATGCCGGCCAGCAGCGCCGCCGCCGTTCGGTGGGCGTCCACCTCGGCAGCGATGTCTCCGGTCGACTGCATGTGCCGGATGCCCTCGGTGATCTTGTCCTGCCAGCGCCACATGAGCCCGGTCACGATCGCCTGCGCGCCCGGCGCGCGCCGACCCGTCTGGCCGAGCAGCCCGTTGAGCGGGCACTTCACGCCCTGCGCGAGGTAGCGCTCGACGAGCCGGTCCCGCCACGCCTGCCAGGCCGGCCAGGAGGTCAGATTGCTGAGCATCGGCTCCTGGTCGGTGAGCACCTGGTCGGCCTCGTGCTGGGCCACCGCGAGCAGCAACTCCTCCTTGCCGTCCGGAAAGTAGTGGAAGAGCTGACCCTTGCTGGTGCCGGTGTGGGCCATCACATCTTCCAGGCGTACCTCGTCGACGCCGCGCTCACGGATCTCGGCGGCGGCGCCGGCGACGATCCGCGCCCGGGTCGCCTCGCCCTTGCGGGTCAACGCGCGAGTCATGGCCTCACCCTAGCTCGGGTTTTGGACTTGCAGGTCCATTTCTGGCGAGCCAAGGTCGTGAACGCGCGGCCCGCTCCGAGGACCGCACAGCGACCGGGAGGACGCGACGATGAACCAGTACTACCTGCTCGGACGGTCCGGCCTGCGGGTGAGCCGACTCGCGCTGGGCACGATGAACTTCGGTGTCGACGGCTTCCACGCCGCGTACGGCAAGACCGAGGAGGAGTCCGAGCCGATCTTCCGCCAGTATCTCGAATCGGGCGGCAATTTCGTCGACACGGCGGACTTCTACACCGCCGGGGAGAGCGAGAAGATCCTCGGCCGCCTGATCGACCGGGCCGGTGTCCGCGATCGACTCGTACTCACCAGCAAGTTCACCAACACCATCGACCCGGGCGACCCGAACGCGAGCGGCAACGGCCGCAAGCACATCATCCGGGCCGTCGAGGCGTCCCTGGGCCGACTCGCCACCGACTACATCGACCTGTACCTGCTGCACACCTGGGACCGGATCACCCCGGTCGAGGAGGTCGTGCACACCCTCGACGACCTGGTGCGCTCCGGCAAGATCCGGTACGCCGGCCTCTCCGACGTACCGGCCTGGTACGCGGCCCGCGCGCAGAGCTACGCCGAGGCGCACGGCCTGGCCCCGCTGATCAATCTGCAACTGCCGTACTCCCTGGTCAACCGCGGCGTCGAGGCGGAGTTCGTGTCGATGGCGCAGACCGTGGGCATGGGGCTGACCGCGTGGAGCCCGATCGCCGGCGGCCTGCTCACCGGCAAGTACCGGCGCAGCGGCGAGGGCCTGAGCGGGTCTGGCCGGTTGACCACTCCCAACGCCGGGGGTCGGGAGATCAGCCCCGGCGACTGGCAGGTCATCGACGCGCTGGAGAGCGTGTCCGCCGATCTGGGCCGCAGCATGGCACAGGTCGCGATCAACTGGGTCGCCACCCAGCCCGCCGTCGCCTCGGTGATCATCGGCGCGAGCAGCGCCGCGCAGGTCGCCAGCAACTTCGAGGCGCTCGACTTCGAGATCCCGGCCGACGCCCGTCGCCGGCTCGACGAGGCCAGCGCCCCGAACCTCGGGCTGCCGTACGGCATGTTCACCCCGCAGTACCAGTCCTGGGTGGTGAGTCCGGGTCTCTCCATCGGCGACAAGCCGGCCGGCTACGCCCCGCAGGTCGTCAACGCCGCTGCCGACACCGCGCGGTAGCCACGCGTCGAGGCGGTGTGCCGCTGCTTGCGCGCGGCGCACCGCCGCACCCCAGCGTGGGTCACAACCCTTGGCCGCCCACGGCGGCTGAGGTCGTCGACGCCGAAGAGCCCTCGTAGAGGTCGACGTAGCGCCGCAACACGTCGGCGGCCCGGTCGTCGAGCGCGGTCAGGTCGAGGGTGTTGTGGCGAACCCCCAGCGACTCGGGCAGGGCGTACACCCGCAGGTCGATGCCGTTCGCCCGGGCGATCCGGCGGGGCACCCGCACTGCCGCGGCGGGATCCACCACCGTGTCGAGCGGGCTGATCGCCACGGCCGCGCTCACGAGGCCGGTCCGTCGCGCCGTACGCGGCAGGGACCGCACGATCGTCAGGTACCGTGTGACCGCCGCCAGCGAGTAGCCGCGCGCGGTGACCCGGTCGCGCAGGACGCGCCGCCCGTACAGCGTGATGAGGGGCCGGACCGCGAACGCCGGGGCCTGCCGGGGGCCGAAGAACGGCGACAGCACCAACAGCCGCCGTACGACGTCTCCCCGGGTCTGGGCCAGCCAGGTGGCCAGCACCGCGCCACCGGAGATGCCGACCACGCCCACCTCGTCCCCCAGGCCCGCCGCGACCGTCACGGCCTGCTGGGCGTACGCAGTCAGCTCGCCGGCCCCGACCCGGTGGTGGGCCCGCCGGTCGACGGTGCCGTGGTGCGGGGCGCGCGGTATCCACACGTTGTAGCCCCGGGCGAAGAACACCTCGGCCAGGGCGTCGTACTGCTCCGGCGCCATGGTGTAGCCGTGCAGCAGCAGGACGGCCCGCGCGGTACGCGAGCCGTGGCTCAGCAGACGGCTGCGCGACTCCGGCCGTACCTGCGGATCCGTGGCCTCTGCCGCCGTGGTGCTCTGCGCGGCAGCGGTGGCGGCATCGAAGTCGAGCGGTGACGCCGGTGCGAGCCGCAGCTTCCGGTGCCCCAGCGGCCAGAGGTACAGCCCGGCGACCGCCGCCGCGACCAGCGCCGTCGCGCCGACGACGAGGGTGAGGAACTCCGGCATGGGCAGATCCTGACAGGAGGTGACGTCGGCACGGCCGCGGGGGCGCGCCCCGGTGACCCGGGGCGCACCCTGCAGGGACTACGCCGTCCCGCCTGGCGAGGCAGGCGGTTCGAACAGCACCCGGGCGCGGAGCTGCCGGAATCCGGTGCGTTCCAGCTCCGCGAGCACCGCGACGCGGTGGGCGTCCACGTCGGCGATCACCTCCCGCGCGCCACCGGCGGCGAGCACCCGGACCGCCTCGGTCAGCAGCTCACCGCGCGCCGCGTCGTCGAACAGGCCGAGGTACGCCAGGAGTGGATAGCAGGCGTCGCCGGCCGTGCCGACCAGCCCCACCGGCCGCCCGTCCGCCACGCCGACCCGCCAGTCGTCGGGCGACTCCCCCAGCCAGGCCACCGGATCGGTGGCCAGGTCAACTCCGGCGACGGCACTCGCGATCTCCCTGCCGGTCAGGACGTCGGGCTCGGCGATCCGGGCGACCAGGGCGTTGATCTCCGCCACGTCGACGGGTGGCCGGAAGGTGTAGCGGCCGGAGGTCGCCGGCAGCGGCGTGCCCGTCCACGAGCAGCGCAGCCGCTCACCCACCTCGACCAGGCCGGCGAGCCGGGCCGCCTCCATCGGCGCGCTGACCACGGCCAGCACCTCGGGTCGACGCCGCCAGTGCGCCGGCAGCGCCGCGTAGTAGCTACCGGGACCTCCCAGCGCCTCGTGGGCGGCGCGCAGCAGCGCGGCCCCCACCTCCGGCTCGGCGGCCAGGTCGAACCGCTCCAGCCAGGGGGCGCCGACGGCCCCGGGCGGGAGGAGCCAGGCGGCCCGGCCGACGACCCGGCCGTCGCGCAGGGCGATCCAGGTGGTTTCGGGTCGGTAGCCGCCGCCGGCGATGCCGTCGGCGTACGGGATCTGCCGCAGTTGGGGCAGCGGATCGGTCATGGAGTCGAACAGATTCTCCTCGCCCGCGACGAGCGGGCGGATGAGCAGACTGGTCATGGCGGACCTCCGGAAAGCGGACGCCCCGGGTCAGATCCGCGCGGACGCCGGTGCGCGGAGGGGGCGCAGAACATCGGACATTGTTCTGACCTCCTCTCGGCTCGACGGCGTGCCGCCACCATACGGGAGGCGCCGTCGGCGTTCAACACCCCGGCTCACAGCGTCGGATTGGTCTGCGCGCCGCGTCGGTGGGCGTGCCCGTCGGCGACGGCGATCCCGGCCAGGATCAGCGCCGCCAGGCCGGTCACGGCGACCGGCGGGAGCAGGACGCTGGGCAGGGCCGCCACCGCCAGCACCGCAGCGCCGACAAACAACATCTGGCAGCGCGGCGCGGACTGGTACCGGCGCTCCAGGAAGCTGCGGCCGATCAGGAACAGCACCGGACCACCGAAGATGATGGCCACCAGCGCCCAGTCGATGGGCGGATGCGGATCCTCGATGACCTGCCCGAAACCGACGGCGGTGCAGATGATGCCACCGACGATGAACAGCAGGCTGTAGCTCGCCAGTCGCGACAGTTGGAGCCCTTCCCCGCCGGCGCTGCCGCTGGCCTGCTGGCCCGGCCCCACGTGGTAGAAGTAGATCCGCCAGAACGAGACCGTGGCGACGAACGCGGACACCAGGACGATGGTCCGCTCGGTCGAGAAGCCCGGGAAGCTGACGGCGGCGCCGGCTTCGAGCACCACCTCGGCCAGCGCGATCATGAAGAACTGGTTGTACCGCTCCGCGAGGTGCACCTCGGACACCGAGACCAGGCTGGCGATCGGCGCGCGGCCGATGCGCGGCACGGGCCAGTTGAAGGCCGCACCGACCAGTTCGATGCCGAGCGCGAGCGTCCAGAAGACACCGCGACCGAGGCCGCCGTCGAGGCCGCCACCGATCCAGAGCGCGCCGGAGACCGCGTGCCAGGTCAGCACCCGGTACGAGAACATCTGCGCCGGATGACCCCGGAGGGCGAACACCAGGTAGAGCGGCCTGCCGAGCTGGATGACGACGTACGTGCAGGCGAAGATCATGCCTCGCTGACCGAACGCCTGCGGCAGCGAGACCGCCAGCACCAGCGTGCCGAACATGGTGGCGAGCAGGAGGACCTGCAGGTCCACCCGGCGCGGGTCGTAGGTGCTGGCCACCAGCGCGTTCAGCGACCAGATCATCCACATGGCCGTGAAGAACAGCAGCGTCTGCCCCGCCTCGGACAGCAGGGTGTGCCGGACGATGGTCAGGTCGTCCGCGACCCGCCCGGCGAGGCGGGCGAGCGCGAAGACGTAGACGATGTCGAACAACAGCTCCAGGACGGTCGCCGAACGCGGGCTCGTGCTGTCGGCCAGCCCGCGCATCCAGGTGCGCGTCAGCATGGCCGCACCCCCTCGTACCGGTTTAGGGAACTTTATCCCGGTACGCCCGCTCGTCAGGCCGGATCGCCCGCAGCGGGCTCGACGTGGTCGCGCCACGAGTGCCGGGGCTCGTAGCCCAGGACCCGCCGCGCCTTGTCGATGCTGAGCAGGGTCTCGTGCTCGCCCAGCTCCTTACGGATCTCGACGCCCGGGTAGACCTCGGCCAGCAGGCTGGCGCTGGAGCGGGTCATGACGGTGTCGGCGTTGGCGATGATGAAGACGTCCGCACCCGGCCGGTCGTACGCGAGGGCCCGTTCCACCGCCTGGGCGCCGTCACGGGAGTCGATGTAGCCCCACAGGTTCCACCGCCGCGCCCGCGGGTCGGCGTCGAACGACGGGAACGGCGCGTAGTCCTCGACGTCCATCACGTTGGAGAAGCGCAGACCCACCATGACCAGCTCCGGGTCCCACCGGCAGAAGTGCCGCGCCATCTCCTCCTCAAGGGCCTTGTTCAGCGAGTACGTCGACTCCGGCCGGGGCGCGTACTCCTCGTCGACCGGCGCGTACGGCGGTGGGGTGTCGAACGGCAGGCCGAGCACCGTCTCGCTCGACGCCCACACCACCCGCCTGATGCCGGCCGCCCGGGCGGCGGCGAAGACGTTGTACGTCGCGGCGGAGTTGTTCGCGAACGTGACCGCGTTCGACATCAGCCCGGGCGCCGGAACGGCGGCCAGGTGCACGACCGCCTCGATGCCACCGGCGTGCTCGTCCGCGCCCCCGGTGAACGCCTCGACGACCTGCCCGTAGTCGGTCAGGTCGACGAGGAGGAACTCGCCGTCGACGTCGCGGGGGTCGCGCCCGCCCGCACGGTCCACCGCGAGCACGTCGACGCCGACGCCGCGCAGGTGGGCGACCACGGCGCGGCCGAGCTTGCCGGTGGCGCCGGTGACGACGACACGTGCGGGGAGTACGGGATCGCTCATGGAGCCATCCTTACCGGCCCGTTCCGGTGGCCCGCACGCGGGTGCGTACCGGCGGCCACCCGCCGCACCGATCAGGAATCGAGAAGTCACCGCTGGCGGCCCTCCCTAGCATGACCAGCATGGACATCACCATTCACACGACCGTTCTCCCGCACGTCGACCCGGACGCCTCGGTGGCCTTCTACCGCGACGCCCTCGGCTTCGAGATCCGCAACGACGTCGGAACGGGCACGATGCGGTGGATCACCGTCGGCCCCGTCGGGCAGCCCGGCACGTCCATCCTGTTGGCGCCCCCGGCCGCCGATCCGGGGATCACCGAGGACGAGCGGCGCACCATCGCGGAGATGATGGCCAAGGGCACCTACGGGTGGATCCTGCTGGCGACCCGGGACCTGGACGGCACCTTCGAGAAGGTGCAGTCCGGTGACGTGGAGGTCGTCCAGGAGCCGACGGAACAGCCGTACGGCGTGCGGGACTGCGCCTTCCGGGACCCCGCCGGGAACATGGTCCGCATCCAGGAACTGCGCTGAGCCCTCGGATCCCCCGCCGCGCCGAACCAGCCGGCATGTCGCCCGACCACCGGCCGTCGGTGCGTACGGTGCAGGGGTAGCTGTTCCACGCGAGGAGGAGACCCATGTCCAAGCCACCGCTTCCCGAGGCCGCGGTCGAGATGCTCAAGAAGCCGAACCCGGCTGTCATGACCACGCTTCGCAATGGTGGTCAGCCGGTGTCCGCCGCGACCTGGTACCTATGGGAGGACGGCCGGATCCTGGTGAACATGGACGAGAGCCGCCGCCGCCTGGAGCACGTCCGCAACGATCCCCGGGTCTCGCTCACCGTGCTGGACGAGGCTGGCTGGTACACCCACGTGAGCATCGTCGGGCACGTCGCCGAGCTGCGCGTGGACGAGGACTTCACGGACATTGACCGGTTGGCCCGGCACTACATGGGCAATCCCTATCCCCGGCGTGATCGGGGCCGGGTCAGCGCCCTCATCGAGATCGACCGGTGGCACGGCTGGGGGTCGATGAAGGACAACAGCCAGGTCGGTTGACCGACCGGGGCGGCGGTGGCGGACGGACTGCTCTTGACCGCAGAGCGTGATCGGCTTAACTTCATCAATCAGATAAGTGTCTTTACTAATTCTGTTTGATAAGTCGTGGGAGTGCCGATGCGTCCATTGCGCCACCGCCGCCTCACCGCCGTCGTCGCCCTGGCGACCCTGCTGATCACCGCCGCCCCGCCCGCCGCCGCGAGCGCCACCGCCAAGCCCGACCGCCAGCCCGGCTACCACCGCGTCGGCTACTTCACCCAGTGGGGCATCTACGGCCGGGCCTTCCCGGTCAAGAAGCTCGACACGTCCGGGGCGGCGAGCCGCCTCACCCACGTCAACTACGCCTTCGGCAACATCAGCGAGGACGGCCGCTGCTATCTGGACGGCGGGCCGGGCGAGGGCGACGCCTGGGCCGACTACCAGCGGCCGGTGCCCGCCGAGGAGAGTGTCGACGGCGTCGCCGACGCCCCCGGCCAGGCGCTCAACGGCAACTTCCACCAGCTCGCCAAACTGAAGGCCAAGCACCCCCAGCTCAAGGTGCTGATCTCGCTGGGCGGGTGGAGCTGGTCGACGTACTTCTCCAACGCCGCCCGCACGGACGCCTCCCGCAAGGCGTTCGTCGCCTCCTGCATCGACCTGTACCTCAAGGGCAACCTCCCGGGCGCGCCGGGCGCCGGGGCGGGCGTCTTCGACGGCGTCGACCTCGACTGGGAGTGGCCCAACTGGGACGGTGAGCCCGGCAACGTCATCCGCCCCGAGGACCGGGAGAACTTCACCAAGCTGCTCGCCGAGTTCCGCCGGCAGCTCGACGCGTACGGTCGCACCACCCGCTCGCACCACCCGCTGACGGCCTTCCTGCCGGCCAACCCGGCCACGATGGACGCCGGCTACGAGGGCCGCAAGATCTTCACGTACCTGGACTTCGCCACCGTGCAGGGGTACGACTTCCACGGCGGCTGGGAGGCCCGCACCAACCAGCAGTCGGCGCTGCGCGTGCCCGCGGGCTCGCCCGACAACCCGGACTTCTCCGTCGAGGTGGCCGTCGACGGGTGGATCGCCCGGGGCGCGCCACGGCACAAGCTGGTCCTCGGCATCCCCTACTACGGTCGCGGCTGGACCGGCGTCACCGGCGGCGGCAACGGCCTGTTCCAGCCGGCCGCCGGGCCCGCGCCGGCCGCCTTCGAGGCCGGCTACGAGGACTACAAGAACCTCAAGAACCTGGCCGGAAACGGCTACACCGTGCACCGCGACCTGCGCGCCGGGCACGCCTGGCTGTTCGACGGTACGACCCTCTGGACGTACGACGACCCGGCCGTCGTGTTGCAGAAGACGCTCTACATCCGACGGGCCGGCCTGGGCGGGGCGATGGTCTGGTCGCTCGACGGCGACGACGACAACGCCACCCTCACCAAAACGATCGGCCTCGGCCTAACCACCCGGTAACCCCGCGCGGCTCCCTTGATCACTTGATGACCAGCAGTTTCCAGCACCGGTTCCCGAACTGCTCCGCATCAAGTGATCAGGGGGTCGGCCCTACTCCGGCGCCACCGCGCGCACCGCGGCCTCGATGAGCGCCGTCACCTGGTCCATGTCCCGCGCCCGGCGGACGTCCAACTCGGCCGACGATCCGCCGGGTAGAACGAGGTGCACCGTCACGTCCTCGCGGCGGTGGGTCAACCAACTGGCGACCGCCTGGACCAGCACCATGACCGTGCCGGCGTTGCCGATCGCCACCCGCAGCACGTCCGTGCCGTCCGTTGACGTCTCATCGGTCGGCGGTGTCGTGGTCACCCCGTCGCGCAGCCGGTCGTCGGCGCGCAGCCAGGACGCGAGCGAGCGCTGGACATCGACAGACGGACGATCCGGACGAACCGCGATGGTGATCGTCTCCGGCACGTTCTGCCTCCTCCAGGACGACGCTGAGTCACACCACCATCCTGCCAGCCGGTCCCCGACCCGGCATCCCACGCACTCACCGAAGTCGATCAGGCCTTGACCGTCGTGTCGGCCCGTCCATAGGCTCCGGCCACTGCGAGGCTTTCCCCCAAGAAGGGAACCCGAGACATGGCCCCATCGTCGCGTCCGTTCTGGACGGTCCCTCCGAGGCGGTTGGCGGGTGCCGCCGCGATCACGCTCCTGCTCGGCACGACTCCCCTGCTCGGCGGCACCGCACCGGCGAGCGCCGCCCCACCGTCGACGTGCAGCAGCGACCCGACCGCCCGGCTGGGTACCGTCCCGACCCCGGAGGCGACGCTCGGCTTCCCCCTCGGCCTGGGCCAGGAACGGGTCGTGACCAACGACGAGGTCCGTACCTACCTGGGGGCCGTCGACCGCGCCTCCGAGCGGGTCGTCACCGGAGTGCTGGCGGCCAGCGTCCTCGGGCAGCCCCTGCCGTACGCGGTGGTGTCCAACGAGCGCAACGTGCGCCCGTCCGCGCTGCGCAAGATCGCCGACGACGTACGCGACCTGCGTGATCCCCGCCGGACGAGCGCGCGGACGGCCGCCCGTACGGCGAAGGACAGCCCGGCCATCGTCTGGATCACCGCGAACGTGCACGGCGGCGAGAAGAGCGGCACCGACGCGGCCCTCAAGACCCTGTACGAGCTGGCCGCCGGCCTGTCCTGCGAGGTCGCCCGGCGCAACGACAACCTGGTCACCGTCATCGTGCCGACGCAGAACCCGGACGGCCGCGACGCGACCCGGCGGCAGAACGAGTTCGGCTTCGACCTGAACCGGGACTGGTTCTCCCGCACCCAGCAGGAGACCGACGGCAAGCTCGAACTGCTGCGCCGCTATCCGCCGCAGGTGTACGTGGACGCGCACGAGATGGGCGGCCGGCAGTACTTCTTCCCGCCCAACGCCGACCCGATCCACCACGAGATCGCCGGTGAGGCCGTGGACTGGATCAACCGGATCGGCGAGGCCAACAAGGCCGGCTTCGGTTACAACGGCGCCTGCGACGACACCGTCACCACCGAGTGCTACTTCAACTACGACACGTACGACATGTTCTTCATGGGCTACGGCGACACCGTGCCGACCACCGGTTTCGGGGCGGCCGGCATGACGTACGAGAAGGGCAGCGCCTCGGCCGTCGCCGACCGGGTGCAGCAGCAGTTCCACACCCAGTGGTCGACGCTCGGCTGGGCCGCCGCCAACAAGCGTGCGGTGTTGGACGGCTACTTCGACATCTGGACCGACGCGCTGGCCCAGGGCCGGGCGGGCACCCTCGAACCGAACGAGGTGGTGCAGCCCACCAACGAGGTCCAGTTCCCGGTGCCCGACGTGACGATCCGCTCGTACTTCCTGTTGCCCGACCGGCAGCTCGCCGACGTCCGCCGGCTCGTCGAGCGGCTGCGCCGAATGGACGTCGAGGTGTACGAGGTGCAGAAGCCCACCCGGGTGCCCACCGCCCGCGTCTTCGGGGGCCGCAGCGCCACAAACGTCACGGTGCCCAAGGGCGCGTACTGGATCCCGATGGACCAGCCGCAGAAGCACTGGATTCAGGCCATCATGGGCGAGGATCCGTACGTCCCGTTCCCGTACTTCTACGACGTGTCGTCCTGGAGCAACCCGCTGCTGATGGGTGTCTCCACCATCTACACGGGCGACAACGTCCGGCCGAAGGCCCAGTTGGTGCGGGGCATCACCGGCGGCCGGAGCGGGCTGGCGTGGCCGTGGGGCTCCTACACGTACCCGCTGGACTCCGCCGCCGCCGCCGAACTCACCTTCACCCTGCTCGGCCGGGGCGTGCCGCTGACCCGTGACCTGGCGACCAACACCGTCGCCGTCCCGGCGAGCAGGGTGAGCCGCACGGTCGACGACCTGGCGAAGGCCGCCGGGGTCACCCTCGCACCGGGCGGACGCCCCACCGGCACCCCACTCGCCCTGCCCGACGTCGGGCTGTTCCAGGGCACCGGCGTCTCCACCACGTCCGGCTCGCACGGCGAGGCCCGCTACGTGCTCGGCAAGCGGTGGGGACTCGACCTGAAGCCGGTTACCACGGCCGACATCAACGACAACACCGAGGCGTTCACCGGACGTACCGTGCTGCTGGTCCCCGACGGCAGCAGCCCCACCGGCGGTCTGACCGCCGCCGGCCAGGCCAACCTGCGCGACTGGATCGCCCAGGGCCACACCTACCTCGGGCTGCGCAACGAGGGCACCCGGCTGGCCCGCGCCGCCGGCCTCACCTCCACCACCGAAAAGACCAGACCGGTCGACTACCTGGTGATCGGCTCACACCTGCGGGTCGACGTCGACACCGACAACCCGGTCGCCCTGGGCCGTCCGGCCGAGGACTTCGAGTTCAACAACAGCGACCCGATCCTCACCCCGAGCAGCACCGGGACGAACGTGCTCAGCTACCCGAGCGGAGACACGTTCTGGGCCAACGGCTACACCGTCGGCGCGGACATCCTCAAGGGCACGGCCGCCGTTGTCGACGAACCCACCGGCGCCGGTCGGGCGGTGCTGTTCGCGTTCAACCCGCTCTTTCGGGCGTACAACGAAAATGGTCTGCACCTGGTGGCGAACGCGCTGCTCTACCCGTCGGGCGCGCCCGACGCCCGACGCACGCCGGGCGGGGACGCGGCGCGCGCCAGCGCCGCCGCCGCGCCGGTCGCGGCGGACCTGGGCGGCGGCTGGCGGCCGATCACCATCGAGGTCGCGGCGGCCGACCTGTCCCGCGCGCGGGCCGTCGTCGAACGCTTCACCACCGACGCGCGCACGACCGCGAAGGACACCTCGGCGTACGTCGTGATCCCCAACCCGCAGGGCCTCCAGGCCGACGAACACCCCTTCACGAACGATCTGGTACGCGCGCTGCGCGCCGCCGGAGTGCCACTGCGGTCGGTGGTCGCCTGACCGGTTCGCGGCACCGGGCAAGCGCCCGCCCCGGCTGATGTCGGGGCGGGCGCTTACGGTTTGCGGGCCACGCCGCTGTAGCCGGTGCGGGCGACGTCCGCGTCGACGGTGGCCGGTGGCTCGGGGTACGGCCACATGTTGACCAGGCCGGGCGGCTCGAGGACGAAGTCGCCGAAGAACCCGCTGACGTCGACGTGGCTGCGGGGCACGAACGGGGTGTTCGCGCGGGCGTAGATCGCCGAGATGCGGGCCATCAGGTCGGGGTGCACGTCGGTGCTGGCGTGGGACAGCGCGAGGTAGCTGCCGGGGGCGAGCGCGTCGCGGTAGGCCGCCACGATGCGCTGCGGGGCCTGCTCGTCGGGCACGAGGTGCAGCACGAACATCATGAGGACCGCGACCGGGCTGTCGAAGTCGATGGCGGCGGCGACCTCCGGGTGGCCGAGCACCTCGGCGGGTCGACCCAGGTCGGCCTGCACCACCGACACCGTCGCCGCGTCGGCGAGCAGGGCACGCCCGTGGGCGCAGACCACGGGGTCGTTGTCGACGTAGACGACGCGTACGGCCGGGTCGATGCGGTGGGCGATCTCGTGCACGTTGTCCCGGGTCGGCAGCCCCGAACCGAGATCCAGGATCTGCCGCACGCCCTTCTCCTCGACGAGGTGGCGGACCGTACGGGCGATCAGGTCGCGGCCCTGCCGAGCCGCCTCGGGCATCCACGGCGCGACCTGCAACACCATCTCGGCGGCGGCCCGGTCGGCGGCGAAGTTGTCCTTGCCGCCGAGGTAGTAGTCGAACATGCGCGCCGCGTTCGGTCTGTCGGTCTGGAGGTTCACTCCGGGCTCCGACTGCGTCATGGTCGACCACCTCTCCCCCCGCGGAGCCCGCAGCATAGCGTCCACAATGGTTGGCTGGCTCCCCGGCCGTACCCTGATGAGCTTGATGCCGGTGAGTCATCTAGATGACTCACCGGCATCAGGCTCACCGACAGGTGGCCTCGGCCGCTCGTGTCGAACGTCAGTCGCCCAGGCCCGGCTGGCCCGGTGAGCACGCACCGGTTCGCGCCCGGGACAAATGTCCTGGCCGACCGCGTACCGGTGACTCTGCCCGCGCCCCGCGCGCCTGAATAGCGTGACAGGCATGGATGACACAGCCGTACGCCTCGACGGCCTCACCCGGCGGTTCGGTCCCGTCCGAGCTGTCGACGGGCTCGACCTGACCATCGCGCGGGGCAGCACGGTCGCCCTGCTCGGGCCCAACGGCGCCGGCAAGTCCACCACGATCTCGATCATGCTGGGTCTGGACCGACCGGACAGCGGCACCGCCACCGTGTTCGGTCGGCCGCCGGCCGAGGCGGTCCGGGCGGGACAGGTGGGCGCGATGCTCCAGGACGCCGGCTGGGCGTCCAGCGCGACCGTCCGCGAGGTCGTCGACCTGGCTCGGGCGCTCTACCCGCGAACGATGGCCACCGACCAGGTGCTGGCGCTGGCCGGGCTGACCGAGCGTGCCGGCCGCCGCCTCGACAAACTCTCCGGCGGCGAGGCGCAGCGCGCCCGGTTCGCGTTCGCGCTGGCCGGCGACCCGGACCTGCTGGTCCTCGACGAACCCACCGCCGCGCTGGACGTCGCCGCCCGGCAGGCGTTCTGGGCGGCCATCGACCGGTACACCGCCGACGGGCACACCGTCCTGTTCAGCACCCACCACCTGCACGAGGCGGACGAGTTCGCCGACCGGGTCGTGGTACTCGCCGCGGGGCGGGTCGTGGCCGACGGGCCGCCCGCCCAGATCCGCGCGCTGGCCGGCGGCCGTACCGTCTCCTTCGACCTCGACGGCGGTCCGGTCGACGGCCTCGACGCGCTTCCCGGGGTCCGGTCGGTGCAGGTCCGGGGCGGCCGGGTCGCGCTCACCACCGACGACGCCGACGCCACCGTCCTCGCCCTGGCCGGCACGCGTGGCTTCCAGAACCTGGAGGTCACCACCGCCGCCCTGGACGCCGCCTTCCTCGCCCTCACCGCGACACCGACGACCCGCACCGCGACACCGACGGAGCACTGACATGCGCGCGTACCTGCGATTCGAACTGCGCCGACTGGCCCGCGACCCACGGCTGCTGCTGTTCACCGTCCTCGCGCCGGTGGTCACGTACCTCATCTTCTCCGGGGTTGGTCCGGACGGCGACCGGGTGGAGGGCGTCGACGCGGCGGTGGCCCTCATGGTCGGCCTGGCCGGCTACGGCGCGGTGGCGGGCGTGCTCTCGGTCGGGTCCGCGGTCTCGCAGGAGCGGGCGTCGGGCTGGCTGCGCCAGCTCCGCGTCACCCCACTGCCCGCCTGGCGGGCGGTGACCGCGAAGGCCCTCGTCTGCACGCTCAGCGGGGTGCCGTCGGTGATCGCCGTCGGCTGCGCCGGACGCCTCGCGCACCACGTCGAGCTGGGGGCCGCGCGGTGGACCGCGCTGCTGCTGCTGATGTGGGTCGGCACGGTGCCGTTCGCCCTGCTCGGGCTCGCCATCGGGTACGGCCTCAGCCCGCAGCTCGCCCAGCCGGTCAACTTCCTCGCCTTCCTCGGCCTGTCGGTGCTGGGCGGCCTGCTGGTGCCCGTCGCCTACTTCCCCGCCGTGCTGCGTCACCTGGCACACGCCCTGCCGACGTACCGGTTCGCGGAACTCGGCTGGCGCTCGGCCGCCGGGCTGACGCCCACCCCGTCGGGACTCGCCGTGCTCGCCGGGTGGACGGTGGCGTTCACGGCCCTGGCGGCGTGGGCGTACCGGCGGTCCACCATTCACCGGTGACCCCCGATACGGTGTCCACCATGTCGTCCGGTACGGCTGCTCCCCGCCGGAGGCGGCAAGGGTTCGTGCTCGTCGCCGCGCACACTCTCTGGCTCTGGCTGCTGCTGACGCCCGCCGCCGCGATCGCACACGGGCAGGTGCGCCCCGCCCTGCCGGCGGCGGTGGGGCTGGTCGTCTTCGCGCTGCTCTACCTCGCCCTGGTGGCCGTACCCGTGGCCGACCTGACCGTCCGACCGGCCGTGCACCACGGCGGGCTCGTGGTGTTCGCGCTGCTCGCGGTCGGGCTCGCCGCCGCGTACGCCGGCGGGCCGGAGGGCTGGCTGGTCCTGTTCCTGTACGTCGCCACGGCCGGCGCGGTCGCCTTCGTACGTCCGGCCTGGGGGTTCGGGTGGGTCGGCGGATCGGTCGCCGCCATCGTGGTCATCGGTGCGGCGCATCGGCTGCCGGCCACCGAGACCGCCCAGATGGCGCTGATCACCGTGCTCGGGGGCACGCTGACGTTGGCGTTCGCCCGCACGGCCCGGCTGGTGGAGGAGCTGCGGCGTACCCAACGGGAGCTGGCCCGCACGGCGGTGGAGCAGGAGCGGCTGCGTTTCGCGCGGGACCTGCACGACCTGCTGGGCCATACGCTGTCGCTGGTGGTGGTCAAGGCGGAGGTGGTGCGCCGGCTCGCCCCGACCGATCCGCGGCGGGTCGTCGCCGAGGCGACGGACATCGAGCGGATCGGTCGTACGGCGCTCGCCGAGGTGCGCGAGGCGGTCACCGGCTACCGGGAACGCAGCTTCGCCCGGGAACTCGACGGCGTCCGTACGGTCCTGGGCGACGTCGGGATCACCGTCAGCGTCAGGGGCGGTGACCGGCAGCTCGGGGTGGAGGCCGACGACGCGTTCGGTTGGGTGCTGCGGGAAGGGGTGACGAACGTCGTGCGGCACAGCCGGGCGTCGCGGTGCGACATCGAGGTCACCGCCGACACCGACGAGGCGGTGCTGACCATTCGCGACGACGGGGTGGGTGGCCGGCCGCGGTACGGCAACGGCCTGCGTGGCCTCACCGAACGGTTGGCGCAGGCCGGCGGGACGCTGCACGTCGGCCCGGCGCGCGACGGCGGCCTGCTGCTCACCGCCCGACTCCCCCACGCCCCCACCGGACGGTGGGCGTCGTGATCCGGCTCCTGCTCGCCGAGGACCAGGGCATGATGCGCGGCGCGCTGGCCCTGCTGTTGAACCTCGAACCCGACATCGACGTCGTGGCCGAGGCCGCGACCGGGGCGCAGGCCACGCGCGAGGCTCTTCGGGTACGCCCCGACGTGGCGCTGCTGGACATCGAGATGCCCGACGGCAGTGGCCTCGACACGGCCGCCGCGCTGCGCGACCAGTTACCGTCCTGCCGGGTGCTGATCCTGACCACCTTCGGCCGCCCCGGCTACCTGCGCCGGGCCATGGAGGCCGGCGCCCATGGCTTCCTGGTCAAGGACGGGCCGGTGCAGGAGCTGGCGGTGGCCGTCCGACGGGTGCTGGCCGGCGAGCGGGTGATCGACCCGACGCTGGCCGCCGCCGCCCTCGCGGCCGGCCCGAACCCGCTCACCGACCGGGAGCGCGAGGTGCTGGTCGCCGCCGTGGACGGCGCCACGGTCGCCGACATGGCCGCCGCGCTGCACCTGTCCGAGAGCACCGTGCGCAACTACCTGTCCGCGGCCATCGGCAAGACCGCCACCCGCAACCGCATCGAGGCGGCCCGCACCGCGCGCGCCAACGGCTGGCTCTGAGGCGGCACGGCCCGCGCGGTCCGCTCCGCACGGACCGGCCGGGGTCAGCGCGGTGGGCGGGCGCTGTCGCGCACGACGAGTTCGGTGGCGAGTTCGATGCGCGGGCTCTCGGTCTTCTCGCCTCCGGCGAGCCGCAGTACCGTCCGGGCCGCCAGCATGCCCATCTCCGCGAGGGGTTGGCGGACGGTGGTCAGCGGTGGGGAGCACCAGCGGACCTCGGGCAGGTCGTCGAAGCCGATCACGCTGATGTCGTCGGGCACCCGCAGGCCACGTTTGCGGACCGCCTCGTAGACGCCGAGGGCCATCTGGTCGCTGGAGGCGAAGATGGCGGTGGGTGGGTCGGGCAGGGCCAGGAGCTGCGTACCCGAGGTGAAGCCGGACTCGTGGTAGAAGTTGCCGGGCCGGATGAGGGCGTCGTCGACGGCGATGCCGGCGGCCCCCAGAGCCGCGCGGTAGCCGTCCATCCGGGCTCGGCTGCACATCAGGTGCGGCGGCCCGGCGATGAAGCCGATACGGCGGTGACCGAGGCCGATCAGATACTGGTTGGCGTTCAGGCTGCCCGCCCAGTTGGTCGCGCCGATGGTGGGTGACTCCTGCGGGTCGACGCCAGCGGGGTCGATGATGACCACGGGAAGGTGCAGCCGGCGCAGCTCCGCCTGAAGTGGTGGGTTCACCATCGAGGTCACGAAGATGACGCCCTCGGTGGATCGGGTACGCATGTTGTCGAGCCACTGCTTGGCCGAGGAGATGCGCCAGTGGATGGCGGAGACGACGGTGCCGACGCCGCTGGCGCGGGCGACGTCCTCCACCCCGCGGATGATCTCCACCGCCCACGGGCTGTCCAGGTCGTTGAAGACCAGGTCGATCAGCGCGGCCTCGGTGCGCCTGGCCTGGGTGCGTCGGCGGTAGCCGTGCTGGTTGAGCAGGGCCTCGACGCGCTCCCGGGTATCGGGAGCGACGTCGGTGCGACCGTTGATGACCCGCGAGACCGTGGGCACGGAGACACCGGCCAGTCGCGCGATCATCGCGATGGTGACGTTTCGGCCGTTGTCGGAGCCCACGGTCCGCTCCTTCGTGTGGCGGGGCGTTTCAGGTCGGTCGGTGATCCGGTGTCGTCACCCCTTGACGCTGCCGGTGAGGCCGCCGATCAGTTGACGTTCGGCCACGGCGTAGAAGCCCAGCGCGGGAAGCATGGACAGCACGACGTAGGCGAGCACCCGGGCGGTGTCGTCGGCGTACTGCCCCTGGAACGCCTGGACCCCGACGGGCAGGGTCCACCAGCTCTGATCGCTGAAGACGACCAGCGGGAGCATGAAGTTGTTCCAGCTGGTGACGACGGCCAGGACCGAGACGGTGGCCAACGCGGGGCGGGCCATCGGCAGCAGGACCCGCCAGAAGAACCCGAAGGAGCTACAGCCGTCGAGGACGGCGGCCTCCTCCACCTCGGCGGGGATGGTCCGGAAGAACTGACGCAGGATGATGATGGTGATCGGCAGCCCGAAGGCGGCCTGGGGAAGGATGACGCCGAGCGGGTTGTCCAGCAGGCCGATGGAGCGCAGCAGGACGAACAGCGGCAGGATCGCCACCGCGAACGGGAACATCAGGCCGATCGCGAACAGGGTCACCAGGAACTCGCGGCCCCGGAAGGCGTACCGGGCGAAGACGAACGCGGCCATCGCCGCCGCGGCGACCACGATGAACGTGCTGCTGATGGCGATGAGCAGGCTGTTGCCGAGCTGCCGCCAGAACACGCCGGAGGCGAACAGATCGGTGTAGTTCGACGGCACCCAGGGGTCGGGCAGGCCCAGCGGGTTGGTCGACAGCTGGCCGTTGTCCTTGAAACCACCGATCACACCGAACCAGACCGGCACGACGATGAGCGCGCCGACGCCGATGCAGACGAGGTGCAGCACGATGCTGCGGGTCCGCTGGGCGCCACTGGTCTTGGCGGTCATCGCTGGCCTCCCTGGTTGGTGATCGCGCCCGCGGTGTCCCGACGCAGGACGACGCGCTGGTAGAACAGGGCGAAGACGAGGCTCAGCAGGAACATGATCATGCTGATCGCGCTGGCGTAGCCGACCTCGAACCGACGGAAACCGAACTGGTACATGGTGACGGCCATGGTCTCCGAGGAGTGGATCGGACCGCCGCCGGTGAGCACCCAGACCATGTCGAACAATTGGATGGTGCCGATGACCGACAGGAAGATGCTGATCCGGATCGTCGGCCCGAGCAGCGGCAGAGTGACGTGGCGGAAGGCCTGCCACGCGGTGGCGCCGTCGGTGACCGCGGCCTCGGACAGCTCCTTCGGGATGCCCTGCCGGGCCGCCAGGAAGAGCATCATGTAGAGGCCGAAGTACTTCCAGGACACCACCAGGAAGACGGCGTACAGCACGGTGGACGGGTCGGCGAAGACCGCGCCCGCCTCCGCGCCGAGGAACTTCGAGACCGACTCGCCCAGACCCCGGTTGGGCGAGAACACCAGGGTGAACAGGACCGCCGTGGTGACCTCGGAGAGCACGTACGGCGCGAAGAAGATCAGCCGGTAGGCGGCTCGGCCGCGCAGCGGCTGGTTGAGCAGCATCGCCAGGGCCAGCGCGGCGGGCAGCTGCACGGTCAGCGACAGCAGCACCAGCACGAGGCCGCGCCACAGGTCGCCGCGGAAGGTCGGGTCACCGAAGGCGCGGGTGTAGTTGTCCAGCCCGATGAAGTTCTCCGGCAGCCCGAAGCCGTTCCACTTGTAGAGACTGGCGTAGGCGGCCACCAGGATGGGCGTGATGACCAGCAGCAGGAACAGGGTCAGGGCGGGCGTCAGGAAGACGGCAAGGACGCCACCCCGCCCCGGCCGGGGCTGGCGGCCGCGCCGTCGCGCGGTGCCCGGCCCCGGTGCCGGCGGATCTGTCGCCGTGTCGCCGCGTCCTGGGTACGACACGGTCGATGGCCTGGTCATGCCTGCTCCACTCGGTTTCTATCGCCGGCTACGGATGGGTACGGGGTCACGATCAGACGGTCTTCGCCACCTGCGTGATGTCCTTGAGGATCGCGGCGGGCGCCTTCTTGCCCGCGATGATCTCGGCGACGCTGTCGTTGATCTGCTGCCCGAGCGCGGGCGCGTACGCCTGGTCGAGGTAGAGCTGGAAGCCGGTGTTCTTGGCCAGCGTCTCCGCGACGACCTTGTTGTTCGGGTCGCTGATGGCGTCGGTGGCGTCCTTGACCGTGGGCAGAACCGCGCCGGTCTTCGCGGACCGGCGCTGGTTGTCGACGCTGAGCAGGAACTTCAGGAAGTCGATGGTGGCGGGCGGGGCGTCCTTGCCGACGGCGAAGCCGTTGCCGCCGCCGAACACCTCGGTGGCGGTGCCCTTGCCGCCATCGACGGCGGGGAACGGGAAGAAGCCGAGCTTGTCGCCGATGCCCTTCTTGCTGGTCGAGCTGGATGCCTGTACCGCCGGCGCCCACTGACCCATCAGCTCCATGGCCGCGCCGCCGTTGCCCATGGTGGCGGCCTGCCCGTCCGGGGAGCCGTACTCGGCGCCGAGGAAGCCCTTCTGGAAGGGTTGCAGGTCGACGAGCTCCTTGAGCCGCTCACCCGCGGCGGTCAGGTCGGGGGTGTCGAAGTTCTTGTCGTCGACGGCCTTCTGCAGCGCGCCGACGCCGCCGATGCGCATCGCCAGGTACGACCAGTAGAAGTGGGCTGGCCACTTGTCCTTGCCGGCGATGGCGACCGGGGTGATGCCGGCGGTCTTGAGCTTGCGGACCGCGTCGAGCAGGGCGGTCCAGGTGGTGGGGGGCTCGGTGATGCCGGCGCGGGTGAAGAGGTCCTTGTTGTACCAGAACCCGACCATGCCGATGTCGAACGGGATGCCGTAGATCTTCCCGTCGATCGTGTACGGCCCCATGGCGGCCGGCAGGATGCCGCTGACCAGGTCCTTCACGTCGTCGGTGAGGTCCTTGACCAGACCCGCGTCGACCTGCTGCTTGAGCACGCCGCCGCCCCACGACTGGAAGAGGTCCGGCGGGTCGCCGGCCTGCGTGGCGGTGGTGAGCTTGGCCTTGAACGCCTCGTTCTCCAGCGGCTGGATGGTGAACGTGACGTTGCTGTGCGCGGTCTTGTACTCGTTGGCCATCGCGGCCCAGACCGGCAGCATCGGCTCGGTGTTCTGGATGTGCCACCAGTTGATCGTCTGCGCCGCGTTCGGGTCGCTGGACTTGTCGTCGCCGCTACAGGCGCTGAGCAGGTAGGCGCCGGCGCCGGCGCCGGCGATGCCGAGCAGCGATCGGCGGGAAAGGTGCGCTGTCATGATCCATCCCTTCGGGGACTCACGGTGTGCTCGGACGCCGGCCGAGCCGGCAAGGGTTCGAACCTGGATCTCCGGAACTTTCATTGCTTCGTCGGTATTACCGATCGATGGCCGGGACGCTACGAGCAGTTCCCCCAGCGGTCAAGACCCCTGTCCTATCGCGATAAGACCGGCTACCGTACGAGGGGCTTCCAGTGATCTGGTCCCGCAAGTTTCCGGAAGTTTCACAGCCGCACCGCACAGAGGAGCCCCCGTGTCGACCGACACCGCTGACGTGGCGACCGCTGCCTGGTCGATCCGCAACCCCGTCCTCGCCGGGTTCCACCCGGATCCGTCGATCCTGCGCGTCGGCGATGACTTCTACCTGGCCACCTCGACCTTCGAGTGGTATCCCGGGGTACGCGTGCACCACTCGCGCGACCTCGTGAACTGGCGCCCACTGGGTGGGATCATCACCGACCGCCGCCTGCTGGATCTGCGCGGCTGCGGCGACTCCAACGGGGTGTGGGCGCCCGACCTGACGTACCACGACGGGCAGTTCCACCTCGTCTACAGTGACGTGGCCAGCTTCGCCAGCGGTTACTGGGATCCGCAGAACTTCCTGATCACCGCGCCCGACATCGCCGGGCCCTGGTCCGACCCGGTGAAGCTGCACGGGCGTGGCTTCGACGCGGCCCTGTTCCACGACGACGACGGCACCAGTTGGCTGCTGAGCATGAGCGCGGACTGGCGTCCGGGCCGGGACCGCTTCGGCGGCATCGAGATCCAGCAGTACGACCGGGCGGCGCGGCGCCTCGTCGGCCGACCCCGCATCCTGTTCACCGGCACACCGGTCGGGGTGACCGAGGGGCCGCACCTGTACCGCCACGACGGCTGGTACTGGCTGATCACCGCCGAGGGCGGCACGAGCTGGGAGCACCAGGTCACCGTGGCGCGCTCGCGGGAGTTGTTCGGCCCGTACGAGGTGGACCCGGACGGGCCACTGCTCACCTCGGTGGGCCGCCCCGACCTGCGCCTGCAGAAGGCCGGGCACGGCAGTCTGGTCCAGACCCCCGACGGTGGGTGGTACCTGGCCCACCTGGTCGGTCGCCCCTACTCACCCCTGGGCAACTGTGTGCTCGGGCGGGAGACCGCGATCCAGCGGGTCGAGTGGCCGGACGGTGGCTGGCCCCGCATCCCCGGAGGGGTCCCGGCCGAGGAGGTCGTCGCTCCGGACCTGTCTCCGCACCCGTGGCCCGAGGAGCCCGCCACCGACGGCTTCGACGCCGCCGAGCTGGAATCCTGCTGGTCGACGCTGCGCCGGCCGGCCACCCCGGACTGGGTCGACCTGCGCTCCCGTCCCTCGCACCTGCGCGTGCACGGTGGACAGTCGCCGGTGGGTCGCCAGGCGCCGAGCCTGGTCGCGCGACGGGTCGGGGCGACGCACTGCTCGCTGGAGACGGTCGTCGAGTTCGACCCGATCGACCACCGGCAGCTCGCCGGGATCACCGCGTACTACAACACCCTGAACTGGCACCACCTCTACCTGACCCGTGCCGACGACGGCCGTACGGTGTTGGAGCTGCTCAGCTCCGACAACGGCCGGCGCACCCCGTACCCGGAGCTGACCGTCGACGCCAGTGGTGTCACCCGGGTCGGTCTGCGGGCGGTGTTCGACGGGCCGGTGGTCCGCTTCGACTACGACCTCGGGGCCGGGTGGCAGCGTCTGCCCGTCGACCTGGACGCGACCATCCTGTCCGACGAGCACGCCGCGTTGATCATCGACGGGGAGCCGGCGGCGTGGGGCTTCACCGGCGCCTTCGTCGGGTTGTGGGTGCAGGATCTCGGCGGTGACGGGGTGTACGCCGACTTCGACCACGCCACCTACCGGGAGCACTGACCTGGCGAGGCGCCTCACGGCCGTTGGGCGACCGCGCGCAACTCGCCGAGGGTGGTGCGCAAGCCGTTGCCCGACGCCGTCGCGTCCTCGGTGCGCAGGCCGGTGACGGCCATGGCCGGCGAGCGGGTGGCCGCGACGGCGTCGTCGCCGGACCCGGTGACGTCGAAGATGCCGAAGTCGCCGCTGAGCGTCCGGTACGTCGGCGTCGCGGTCCCCGCGTCCTGGGACAGGTAGAGGACCACGTGCTGACCCACGTCGAGGGTCGACATGTGGGCCATGTCGGCCACCCCGGCGTCGAGGCTGGCGAGCGTGATCGACGCTCCGGGGCGTACCCCGGAATCGGTCCTGGCCCGCAGCACCTCGTCCACCCGGAAGCCGGCGGACGTGACCTGGCCGCGTACCACCAGGTCGGCGGCCTCGGTGAGCTGCTGCACCGTGCCGTACCCGCGCAGCTTTCCGCGGGCCGGCGCGGGCGGCGCGCTCGTGGTCGGCGCGACCACGCCGCCGGTGGTGGGCGCGGCGGCCGGCTCGGCGCCGTCGGCGCTGCCGCAGGCCGACAGCGCCGCGACGGCGAGCACGGCGGTCGCGGCGGCCCACCAGGGCAGGGTACGGCGGAGATCGACTGCCATGGAACGCTCCTCGCGGTCGGTGGCGCTGCTGACGAACCCGGGTCGGTGCGCTCGCAGGCACCTTCGGGGCCCGCGCGCGGGCTGACGATAGCGACCGACGCGCACGGCCGCGCAACGGCCGGATGAACAAATGATCTTCGTCTCCGACGTGTCGCATCGCGGTCTCACGGCCTGGCCGGACCGGTCACGCCGGATCGCTTGCCAGGCCGTCCAGGCGACGCAGCGCCCGCCGGGCGGTGTCCTGGTCGGCGGGCAGCAGCGGCAGTCGGACCGCCGGGGTCGGGATGCGTCCCCGCGCGTGCAGCACCGCCTTGATGACGGTCGGGTTGGGTCCGGCGAACAGCGCGGCCGACAGGCCCGCGAGTCGATGACCGAGCGACCGCCCACGGACGACGTCGCCCGCCTGCCAGTGGGTGACCAACCGGACGAACTCGGCCGCCGCGACCTGGGCCGAGGCCGCGATGGCACCGTGCGCGCCGAGGGCCAGCAGCGGCGAGAGGAGCGGATCTTCACCACCGAGTACGGCGAAGCCGGGCGGAAGGTCGGCGAGGAGGTCGATCGCGTCCGCGTCGATCCCACCCGTGGCGTACTTGACGCCGACGACGCCCGGCACCTCGGCGAGCCGGCGGAGATCGTCGGCGTCGAGTTGCTGCCCGGTCCGGTACGGGACGTGGTAGACGACCAGCGGCACCGGGCTTTCCTCGGCGAGGTGGGCGAAGTGGGCGAGCACTCCGGCAGCGCCCGGCCGCAGGAACGGGGGTACCAGGCTCAGGGCCGCCGTCACCTCGGGCCGCTCCCTGAGGGCGCGTACCGCCGCGACGCTGTTGGCGCCGACGAGCAGGCGCGCGCCGCGTTCCCGGCACACCGCGGCCAGGACGTCGAGGACCACGCTCTGCTCCTCGTCGCTGAGGGCGGCCGGCTCGCCCGTCGTGCCCAACGCGACCACGCCGGCCGCGCCGGCGTCGAGCGCGTCGAAGGCCAGGGCGGTCAGCGCGTCGACGGCGACGGCTCCGGACCTGTCGAACGGGGTGATCAGGGGCACGTACAGGCCGGTCAGGGTCATGCCTTCACTCTCGACGGACCAAACCGGGTAGGTCCAGTTCCGATTACTCACGCAATACCTAAGCTGAGCTGATGCTTGACGTCCGTCGCCTCGTTCTGCTGCGGGACCTGGCCCGTCTCGGCACCATCGCCTCGGTCGCGCGGGCACACGCCTACACGCCGTCCGCCGTGTCGCAGCAACTGGCCGCTCTGCAACGGGAGGCCGGCACCCGGCTGCTGGAGCGCACCGGCCGCCGGGTCACCCTCACGCCGACGGCGACCGCGCTCGTACGGCACAGCGAGGTCATCCTGGCCGCGCTGGAAGCCGCCGACGCGACCCTCGCGGCCGCCCGAACGGGACTGCGCGGGAGCGTACGCATCGGCGCCTTTCCCAGCGCCGTCCGCACCCTGCTCCCGGCGGCGCTGGTCACCCTGGCCCGCGACCATCCGGCGCTCGACCTGATGATCACCGAGTTGGACCCGGTCGACGTGCCGGCCGCCCTGCGGGGCCGGCAGCTCGACGTCGCGCTGCTGCACGACTACGACATCGCGCCGGTCGCGCCCGATCCGGCGCTGGACTCCATCGCGCTGCTGGAGGAGACCGTCTACCTCGCCGTACCCCCTGGGGTCGTGCCGGACGGCGGCGGCGCCGGTCCGGTCGGCGAGGCGCGCGACGCGCAGTGGATCGTCGGCACGCCCGGGACGCTCTGCCACTCGGTCGCGCTGCACGTCTGTCAGCTGGCGGGCTTCGCCCCGGCGGTACGGCACCACGTCGACGACTTCACCGCCATGCTCGCCCTGGTCGCGGCGGGTGAGGGGGTCGGGCTCGTGCCACAGCTCGCCATCACGCGGCCCTCCGCGCAGGTTCGCCTCCTCCCGCTGGCCCTGCGCCGTCGCACGAGAGTCGCCTACCGCAGGGGTGCGGGTGAGCACCCCGCGGTGCTGGCGTGCGTTTCGGCGCTACACAGAGCCACCACCGCCCTGCCCAGTGGAGTTCCGATTGACAGTTGATCGACGTACTGCTATCTGTTAATACAGTTTCCTGATATTCGGGGTGCCCCGGCGCCCTCCCCCACGCCGGGCACCCGACCGGTCGGCGGCCTGCCGCCCCTTTCCCCCGAGGAACACCATGGTGCGTAAGAGAACAGCCGCCTACGCCGTGGGCACCCTGCTGATCGGCGTCGCGGCGGTCGGCTACGGCCTGCCGTCGGCCAGCGCCGCGACCGCCGGCCCGATCACCGGCCTGGCCGGCAAGTGCGTCGACGTGGCCGGCGCGAACTCGGCCAACGGCACAGCGGTGCAGCTCTACGACTGCAACGGCAGCGCGGCCCAGACCTGGACGGTGGGCAACAGCGACAGCTCGATCCGCGCGCTCGGCAAGTGCCTCGACGTCACCGCCGCGTCGACCACCAACGGCGCCAAGATCCAGCTGTACGACTGCAACAACACCGGCGCCCAGAAGTGGACCGCCGGCAGCGGTGGCGCCCTCGTCAACACCGCCTCCGGCAAGTGCCTCGACGTGACCGACCGGAGCACCGCGAACGGCGCCCGGCTACAGATCTGGACCTGCGGCGGCACCACCAACCAGCAGTGGACCCTGCCCGGCGGCGGCACCCCCACCCCCACGCCGACCGCCAGCGGCTCCACCGGCACCAACCTGGACGACCCGGCGAAGAAGGACGTCGCCATGCAGCTCGTCTCGGCGGCGGAGAACTCCTCGCTCGACTGGCGCGCCCAGTTCTCCTACATCGAGGACATCGGCGACGGTCGCGGCTACACCGCCGGCATCATCGGCTTCTGCTCCGGCACCGGCGACATGCTCGAACTCGTCCAGGCGTACACGAACACCAAGCCCGGCAACGTGCTCGCCGGCTACCTGCCGGCGCTGCGCGCCGTCAACGGCACCGCGTCGCACTCGGGCCTCGACCCGAACTTCACCCGCGACTGGCGCACCGCCGCCAACGACTCCGTGTTCCGGGCCGCGCAGGAGGCCGAGCGGGACCGGGTCTACTTCAACCCGTCGGTCCGCGACGGCAAGAACGACGGGGTACGCGCACTCGGCCAGTTCGCCTACTACGACGCGGCGGTCATGCACGGGTACGAGGGCATGCGTCAGATCCGCAGCCGCGCCCTCACCCGCGCGAAGCCCCCGGCGCAGGGCGGCGACGAGCGGACCTGGCTCAACGCGTTCCTTGACGAGCGGGTCATCGAGATGAAGAAGGAGGAGGCCCACTCGGACACCTCCCGCGTGGACACCGCCCAGCGGGTGTTCCTCAACAACGGCAACTTCAACCTGAACACGCCGTTGACCTTCGCCGTCTACGGCCAGCAGTTCCGCATCAACTGACCCGCCGGCGGCGCATCGCGCGGTGACGACATCGATCGCGCCGCCACCCCTGCCTCGAAGGGGCACGGGTGGCGGCGCGATCATCGTCCGGGCCGCCGGCCCCATGCAGCGCTACGGTGCCACGGTGGTGGTCAACACGGTGGAGAAGTTCGGCGCGGACGATCTCCTCGAACGTGCGTGGGATCTGCCGACAGCGGTCAGCGAATCGCTTCGTCCGCTCGTTCAGATGACGCCTGAGGGCTGGGTCGTGGACGCGTGGCCCATGACGGCGCAGCTTGCTGCGATCGTGCAACCGTGGGTGGACGAACCCGTCGATGTGGAGTCAGGCTGCTGGTTCGTCAGCTCCGCGCGGCATTGACGCGATGCCGGCAGCACGCCGCCAGCGGCCACTTGACGCTCCTGCGAGCCGTCCGTCGCCGGCTGCCGAGGATCGGCACCGTCCGGACATCCAATCGATCATGATTACTGAAACTGTCGTACACCTGTTCTAATGTCAGGTCATGGTCGAGGAGCTGACGCAGGCAGACGCGGCGGTCGCCGCCTGCCTCGACGCGTCCGCCTGGAGCCTCGCCGAGCACGAACTCGTCGCCGCGCTCGACGCCGCGCACCGCCTCGCGCAACGGCTCGCCGCGCTCCAACTGACCCTCGTTCGCGAGCTGGACGGTCGGGGCATCGCCCGCGCCCACGGCGCGTCCGGCACCGCCGTCTGGCTCCGCGAACGCCTACGCCTCACGATTCCGGCGGCCCGACGGCTCGTCGACCTCGCCGCCGCCCTCGACAACGGCCACAACGGCGGAGTCCGGCAGGCGTTGGCCGACGGGAACATCACCGCCGAGCAGGCCCGCGTCATCACCGACACCGTCACCACGGTGCACGACAGCGCCGGCTCGACAGCCGCCGACAAGGCCGTCGGCGTCCTCATCGAATGGGCCGGGCAGTTCGACCCGACCCTGCTGCGCAGGTTGAGCACGCGCATCCTCGACCACGTCGCCCCCGACGTCGCCGAGGCCGCCGCGAAGGCCGCGCTGGAGGCCGACGCCCGCCGCGCCGACCGCGATCGGCACCTGACCGTTTCCGAGCAGACCGACGGTCGGCTGAGACTCGCCGGCACCCTCGACGTCGAGACCGCCGGACTGCTCCGCGCCGCCATCGACCCGCTCAGCGGTCCCAGCGGCCCAGACGACACCCGTACGCCGGGCCAACGCCGCCACGACGCCCTCGCGGACGTCTGCCGACTCGCCCTCCGCACGGGCGACCTACCTGCGAACGGCGGTGAGCCCGCCCAGATCGTCGTCACCACCGGCTACGACGCCCTGAGTCAGCAGCTCGGCGCCGGCACGCTCGACACCGGGCTCTCCCTGACCCCGCAGACGGTACGTCGGCTCGCCTGCGACGCCGCCATCCTCCCCGCCGTTCTGGGCGGCAATGGCCAACCACTCGATGTCGGCCGGCAACGCCGCCTCATCACCGGTCCCCTGCGGCGCGCCCTCGTGCTTCGCGACCGTGGCTGCGCCTTCCCCGGCTGCGACCGGCCACCGCGCTGGTGCGACGCCCACCACGTCCGTCACTGGGCCGATGGCGGCGACACCTGTCTCACCAACGCCGTCCTGCTCTGCGGCCACCACCATCGCCACGTACACAAGGGAGAATGGACGGTCCGGCTCGGCAGCGACGGCCGACCGATGTTCGTTCCGCCAGCCTGGCTGGACCCCGACCAGCTACCCCGCCGCAACCGCTACCACCGACGCAACTAGACCCGTGTCTGATGATGATCGCTTTGCTGGTTGGCGGAGCGCCAGAGCAGCGTTCCACGACGTCGCCTGCTGGTCCGCCCGTGCGTCGAAGGCGAGCGGGCTGCCCCGCGCGGGAGCCCTGGCGGAGCCGGTTGGCCTGCTGGTCCCGCCGCGCGGCCGTCGACGGCCAGGTGGACCTTGGTCGTCGACAGGCGAAATGGGCGCCGTCTCAGAGCCCCGAAGATCATTTGTCAGATGCGGCCGAGGCCGACAGCGACATCCCCGGGGCCCTCTCAGCGGTGGCCAGGAACGGGGGGCGTGGGCTGGCCGAGGACCGCTTGCGACTCGTCGACGAGTCCGGTCAGGCGCGCGACCTCGGTGTCGGTCAATTGTTCGGCAACTTCGGAGGCTGCGATGTTGGACCGCAGGTGGTCGGTGCTGCTCGTGCCGGGGATGACGACGATGGAGGGCGAACGGCGCAGCAGCCAGGCCAGTGCGATCTGGGCCGGTGTGGCACCCAGGCGCTCTGCCGGGCCGGTCAGCTCCTGGTGGCCGCTGAGCCGTCCGGCGGCCAGCGGGAAGTAGGGGATGAAGAGGATGCCCTGGGTCTCGCAGTCGGCGAGGACCTGGACGCCGCTGCGGTCAAGCAGGTTGAAGCGGTTCTGCACCGCCGCGATGGGGGTCATCTGCTGGGCGCGGGCCAGCATCTGCGGGGACGCGCCGGACAGGCCGATGCGGCGGATCAGCCCCTGGTCTCGCAGCTGGACGAGTGCGCCGAGCGACTCCTCCAGCGGTACGTCCTGGTGCGCGCCGGGGGTGTCGCCGACGAGTCGGAGGTAGGTCAGCTCGCTCGCGTCCGTTCCCAGGTCGGCAAGGGACTCGTGAACCTGCCGCCGGACCGTCTCCGGGCGACCGTCGACGACCCAGGACTTGTCCGGGCCGCGCTCTGCGCCGACCTTGTTGCCCACGATCACGCCCTCGGGGATCGGTCCCAGCGCCTGCCCGATCAGCTGGTTCACCGTTCGTGGCCCGTAGGCGTTCGCGGTGTCGAAGAAGGTCACGCCCAGCTCGACAGCCAGGCGCAACAGCCGCCGTGCCGCCTCCGGGTCGTCCGGGAACCCCCAGACATTAGGGCCCGCAAGCTGCATGGCGCCGTATCCCACACGATTCATCGACCTCTCCCGCCGTATCACTGATACGGTATCTCCCGTATCGCTGACCGAACCAGTGATACGCCTTATGCCGTAGCATTGCAACCGTGGATGACGCGAAGACCCGCAGTCGCCGGCAGATCCTGGAAGTCGCAGCCGAGCTTCTGGAACGCGAGGGCGCCCAGGCGCTCTCCACCCGCGCCGTCGCAGCGGCGGCAGGCATCCGTGCCGCCTCCTTGTACCAGCTCTTCGGCGACAAGGACGGGCTCCTTTCGGCGCTGGCCATCCACGGCTTCGACCTGTACCTGGCGCAGAAGCACACCTTGTCGTCGAGCGGCAACCCGGTCGACGACATGCGCCGCGGATGGGACATGCATGTCGACTTCGGCCTGAAACACCCCGCCTTCTACCTGCTGATGTACGGCACCGACCGCCCCGGCCGGCGCCCACCTGCCGCGCGGGAGGCTCAGGAACTCCTCATGACGTTCCTCGGCCGCGCCGCCTCCGACGGCCGCCTACGGGTGTCGCCCGTCCTGGCCGCCCACCTCACGCTGGCAGCGGTAACCGGCACCACGCTCTCCCTGATCGGCATCCCCGAGGGCGAACGCGACCCGGAGGTCTCACCGCGCATGCGGGAAGCACTCATCGAAGCCCTGACCACCGACACGAGCCCAGCCCCGGACTCCACCCTCGCCGCTCGCGCCCTCGCGCTCGATGCCACCCTCGGCGGGGCGGATCCAGCCATCGTCCCGCTCCGCCCCGTCGAGACCGCACTCCTGCGGGACTGGCTCCAGCATCTCGCCCACTAGGGGCTGTTTCATAAGGGCGGTCGAGCCGAGGCGGAGTCCGGGCGGCGATCCGGCAAGGCGCGGTGGCGTCCGGATACCGGTGTTGTATCCGGACGCCCCCCCCACGCCCCCGGGGGTCGTCCGGGCCCCCCGCCGGCCCGGCCGCAGATAA
>NZ_JBEZEC010000001.1:0-285851 GCF_040648595.1 Micromonospora sp. NPDC049107 | reverse complement strand
GGGGGGGGGCCCCCGGGCGGGGGGGGGGCGGGGGGGGGGGCGGGGGGCCCCCCCCCCCCCCCCCCCAACGCCGCCGGTCGTCGTCCGGGCCCGCCGCAGGCCGGCCAGCTCTTATGAAACAGGCCCTAGTGCGCTGGGCCATTTGTCAGGGCCTAGGTGCACTGCCGCGCGGGTGGCGTGCGGCGCCAGACCTGGCGGGGTGCGAACCCTTCACGTCGCAGCCAGTGCTCGGTATAGACAATCCGCTCGGGCTCAACGACCACAAGGGTGTCTTCGGGCGGCTCGGACACCGAGCGTCCCCGCTCGGCGTGCTCGTTCTCCCATCGGAACGCCTCCCAGTAGTGCGTACGGTCCGGATGCGCCGGATCGAGCACCCGGGCGGTACCGAACACCTGCGCCCCACGGCTGCTGGCCAGCCCGACCAGCGGCGCGAAGATCCCGACGGACACTCGCGGATCGGCGGCGATGTTGCGCATCTTGGGCGAGCGCGGCGAGGCCGTGAACAGCACCGTGAAGCCGAGCGGGTAGTACCGCACCGGGGTGGCCAGCGGGCCGTCCGGACCCGTGGTCGCGAGTACGCACATGTTCTGCGACGACAGCAGGTTGAGAATGCGCTCGTCGAGCCGTTCACGATCGAGCCGCCCAACCGGCGTGGGCCCGGCCAGCCATGGATTGGTCAATGGCACGCGGGAACCTTATCGCGCGGCTTGACCTGAAGCTTGGATGAGGTCCTAGCCTCCGGTATCGGAGGTACGCATGAGCATGGAAGTTACCGCGTGGACGTCTCTGCGCCACGCGATGAACGCGCGGGACGAGCGACCGCTGTCCCGCGCCACCCTGAAGCGGATCGCGCGGTTCGCCCGGCCGCACCGCGCACTGATCGTCAGATTCCTGCTGTTGAGTGTGGTGACGGCAGTCCTCACGGTGGCGTCGCCGATTCTCGCCGGTCGGGTGGTCGAGGCGATCGTCGACGGCGCCGACGGCGGCGTCGTGGTCCGGTTGGCCGTACTGATCGCGGTGATCGCCCTCGCCGAGGCCGGCCTCGGGCTGGTGACCCGATTCCTCTCCGCCAGCATCGGTGAGGGGCTGATCGTTCAACTGCGGACGGCTGTCTTCGACCACGTCCAACAGATGCCGGTGGCGTTCTTCACGCGGACCCGCACAGGTGCGCTGGTCAGCCGCCTGAACAACGACGTGATCGGCGCGCAGCGCGCGTTCAGCGACACTCTGTCCAGTGTGGTCGGCAACGCGGTCACGCTGATGCTGACGTTGGCCGTGATGCTCAGCTTCTCGTGGCAGATCACGCTGTTGGCGCTCGTCCTACTGCCGATCTTCGTGCTACCGGCCCGCCGCATGGGCTCACGGCTCGCCCGCTTGCAGCGTGAGGCCGCCGAACACAACGCGGCCATGAGCACCCGCATGACGGAACGGTTCTCCGCGCCCGGCGCCACCCTGGTCAAGCTGTACGGGCGACCGGCCGAGGAGTCCGCCGAGTTCGCCGCCCGGGCACGGCGGGTACGGGACATCGGCGTCCGTACGGCGATGCTGCAGTGGGTCTTCATCACCGCGCTCACCGTGGTCGGCTCGCTGGCGCTGGCCCTGGTCTACGGGCTGGGCGGCCTGTACGCCCTGCGCGGCAGCCTCGACGCCGGGACCGTGGTCGCCCTCGCGCTGCTGCTGTCACGCCTCTACGCGCCGCTGACGTCGCTGGCCAGCGCCCGGGTCGAGGTGATGAGCGCGCTGGTGAGCTTCGAGCGGGTCTTCGAGGTCCTCGACCTCAGGCCGCTGATCCTCGACAAGCCCGACGCCCGCCCCCTCCCCGACGGACCGGTCGCGGTCGAGTTCGACGGGGTACGGTTCGGCTATCCGTCCGCGGACCGGGTGTCCCTCGCCTCCCTCGAGGACGTGGTGAAGCTCGACACGCGCGGCGGCGAGGACGTGCTGCACGAGGTGTCGTTCCGCGCCGAGGCGGGTCAGATGGTCGCGCTCGTGGGCTCCTCCGGGGCGGGCAAGTCGACGATCGCGCAGTTGGTGCCCCGCCTGTACGACGTCGATGACGGGACCGTGAAGCTCGGCGACGTCGACGTACGCGACCTGTCCGCCGAGTCGATCCGGACGGCGCTGGGCGTGGTCACCCAGGACGGGCACCTCTTCCACGAGAGCATCCGCGCCAACCTGGCGTTCGCCCGGCCCGACGCCAGCGAGGACGAGATGTGGGACGTGCTGCGGCGGGCCCGACTCGACGACCTGATCCGTACGCTTCCCGATGGTCTCGACACCATCGTCGGCGAACGCGGATACCGCCTGTCCGGCGGCGAGCGGCAACGGTTGACCATCGCGCGACTGTTGCTGGCCCGGCCGCGCGTGGTCATCCTCGACGAGGCCACCGCGCACCTCGACTCCACGTCGGAGGCCGCGGTCCAGGACGCCCTCGCCGAGGCCCTGACCGGTCGCACGAGCGTGGTCATCGCGCACCGGCTGTCCACCATCCGGGCGGCCGACCAGATCCTCGTCGTGGAGGCCGGCCGGATCGTCGAACGCGGACGACACGGCGACCTGCTCGCGGCGGGCGGTCGCTACCACGAGCTGTACCGCACCCAGTTCGCCCAGGAGCAACCGACGGCCCAGGAGCAACCGACGGTCCAGGAACAACGCGTGCCGATCTAGACCACCGCGCCGGGGCATCTGCTCCACGACGTCGCCGCCCGCCTCGGGTCGCCCCCGGGGCGGGCGGCGAGATTCGACGATCAGTCGTCGTCGCCGTCGTCGCTGTCGTCGCCGTCGTCGCTGTCGTCGCCGTCGTCGTCCGCGTCGTCGTTCTTGTCATCGGCGTCGTCATCGACATCGACCGGCTCCTGCTCGGCCTTGACCACCGAGCCGTCCGCACGGTCAACGTCCACCTCGTGCTCGGTGTCGCCGACGACGACCTCGACGCTCCAGACCGCACGGCCGTGCTCCTGCTCGGCCTCGATCTCGACGATCTGACCGCCGCCAGCCTTGGCGAGCGCGATCTCCCCGGCCCGCTTCTCGTCGACAGCGGCGCCGGCCGGCGCCCCGCCCGCAGACGGGGCTCCACTTGGCGACGGGGCACCGCTCGTCGGCGTACCCGATGGTGTGCCGGTCGACGACGGACCGCCGGTCGCCGGCGCGGCGGTCGTGCTCTCGGCCGTCGGCGCGACGGTCGCGGCGGCGAGCGTCGTGTCGGTGCGCGAGTCCTTCGCGGCGGTGACGCCGAGCGCGGCCCCGGCCACTGCCAGCACCGCCACCCCGCCGGCCGACGCCAGGAGCAGATTGGTCCGCTTCATCGTGGTGTCCACCTTTCCTCGGTTGTCGACTACGAGGATCGGCGGAACCGGGATAGCAGCGCGCTGTCCCAACGCTAAGGCCGGGTTAAGCCGGCGGTCAGAGCGCCATCCGCATGAAGACGTCGGCACGGTCGTACGGCGCCAGCGGGATCTGTTCCGCGGCGACGTGCTGGAAGCCGGCCGTTTCGTAGAGGTGTACGGCGTTCGGGAGCTTGGTGCTGCTGCCGAGGAACAGGGTGGCCGCGCCGAGCTCGCGGGCGCGCCCGATCGCGGCCTCGATGAGTTGCCGGCCCAGGCCCCTGCCGCGCAGCGCCGGGGTCACCGCCATCTTCGACAACTCGAAGACGTCCGCCGAGCTGCGTACCAGGGCGACACAACCGACGATCTCCCCGCCGTCGCGCAGGACGAGCACGTCGCCGCCCGGCGCGACGATGGCAGCGAACGGGTCACCGAGCGTCTTACGGTCCGACTCCTCGATGGTGAAGCGGTGGGAGATCCACTCTTCGTTCAGCGTCCGGAAGGCATCGGCCTCCTCGGGGGTCGTCATGGACGTGACGGTCAGCGTGCTCGGATTCATGACCCCGATTCTCCGGCCGCCCTCATTCGAACGTCCAATATCTTGTTTGGACTGATTCGTATCCTCGACGTATGGATCCCGAGTTGCGCCACCTGCGGTACTTCGTCGCGGTCGCCGAGGAGCTGCACTTCGGTCGGGCCGCGGTGCGACTGCGGATGGCCCAGCCGCCGCTGTCGCAGCAGATCCGACAGCTCGAGGCGATGATCGGTACGCCGCTGTTCGTCCGCACCTCCCGGTCGGTGGCGCTGACGCCCGCCGGTGAGGCGTATCTCGTCCGGTGCCGGCGGGTGCTGGCCGCCGTGTCCGACGACGTGCACGAGGCGAGCCGCATCGGGCGCGGGGAGCAGGGACGCTTCGACATCGGCTTCGTCAGTTCGGCCATCCAGCTCGGGCTGGCCGGGCCGATCCGTCGTTTCCGTGAGCGCCATCCGGCCGTCCACCTACGCCTGCACGAGGCGTACACGGCGCAGATCGTCGACCGGCTGTTGAGCGGCGAGGTCGATCTCGGCGTGGTTCGGGACGCGGACGACCACGACGACCTGGTCGGCGTCACCTTCGCCACCGAGTCCTTCGTCGCCGTCCTGCCGGCCGACCACCCGCACGCCCGAAGCCGCGCGATCAACGCGGCGGTGCTGCGGGACGACCCGTTCGTCTTCATCCCGCGAATGGCCGGCGAGCGGGCCTACCAGCGCAATCTCCGGCCGTGCCTGGAAGCCGGCTACACGCCGAGCATCGTCCAGGACGCCGGCAACTGGACCACGGTGGTGCACCTGGTCGCGGCCGGCCTCGGGGTGACGATCGCACCGGCGAGTATCACCGCCGTGACGCCTCCTCCGGTGGCGGTGCTGCCGTTGACCGGCACCGGGGCCACCACCGAGGTGCGGATCCTGCGTCGCCGGGATGACGAGCGGGTCACCGCGACCGGCTTCGGGACCGCAGGGCGATCTCCGGGCCTGCTGGCGGCTAGCCACGCCGGTTGAGTTCCGCCTCCAACCGCTGGACGAGGGTCTTGCGGTCCTTGCCGGCGTGCTCGTTGCGCAGGGCGGTCCGGAGCTGTCGCGTGTCGAGGCCACGGACGAGTTTGCTGGCCTCGGCCACCGACATCTCCGACATCCGGCCGGAGGTGGTGGCGTCGCGTCGTGCCTTCTTGGCCGGGCCGGTGTTGGCCACGTACTGCCGGCCGGTCCGGGACGCCTCCCGCTTCTTGGTGTCGGTCGCGCGTTTCTGGCTCTCGGACATCTCGTCCCAGGCCTTCTTGGGCAGGTAACGGCTCGTCGTGCCGTCCTTGCGGGCCCGGGCGTCGCCCTCCTTCGTCTGCCACTTCTCGTTGCCCCAGCGCTGCAACGCCTTCTGCCGATCGTCCTTTTCGCCCAGGAACGCACCGCCGCGCCGCTTGTACTCCTGCGTCACCAGCTGTGACTTGCGCGCCGACCACTGACCGGGCTTTCCGCCCTTGTCGGACGCCTTGATCTCTTCCTTGATCTGCTCTCTGAGCTCGGGTTTCGTATACCGCGCCATGGGTGGCAGCTACCCGGCAGCGCAGCGGCTATGCCTGGCGCCGCGGTGGCGGGCCGAGCCGCAGCAGCACCTGCGCCCCACCATGCGGGCCGGAGCGCAGCTCCAGCCGGCCGCCGCCGGCCTGGGCGGCCCGCCGGGCGATGTCCAGGCCGAGCCCGGTCGAGCCGGCCGCGCTGGCCCCTCGCTTCACGGCGCCCGGCGGCATCCCGGGGCCCTCGTCGGCGACGGTGAGCAGCACCTCGCCGGCGGCGGACACGAGGCGGACCGTGAACGGCGTGCCGTCGGGGGTGTGCGCGAAGACATTGCCGAGCAGGGCGTCCACGGCGGCCGTCAGGTCGTCGGCGGCCACCCCGACGGTCAGCGGGCCGGGGGCCAGGTCGAGGTGGACGGCCCGGCCGGTGTCCTCGGCGAGCACCGACCAGAACGCGACCCGGTCGGCGACGATCGCCGCGGCGTCGGAGGTGACCGCGCCCGGCACCGGAGCGCGACGCCAGCGGGCCTGCTCGATCAGCCCGGTGACCGCCCGTTCGAGCCCGTCGGCGGCGGCCGCGATCCGGACCGCGTCGTTCGGGTCGCGCAGTGACTCCGCCTCCAGCCGCAGCGCCGTCAGGGGTGTCCGCAGCCGGTGGGACAGGTCCGCGACCTGCTCGCGCTCCTGGAGCAGGAGGACCTGGATCCGGCTGGCCAGGTGGTTGAGCGCCCCGGCGACCTCCCGCAGCTCGGCCGGGCCGGCGGGTACGACCCGGGCGTCCAGCTCGGCGTTCGCCAGGCGGTGCGACACGGCGGACAGGTCGCTGATCGGCCGGACCAGCGTGCGCGCCAGCCGGTCGGCGACCGCCAACCCGATCAGCACCAGCACCACACCGAGCAGCGCCAGCACCAGCCAGGCCCGGGTCACCCCGGCGGTCAACTCCTGGCGGGGCACCACGATCCGGATGACGCCCGTGCCGTCCGCCCGGCCCTGCACGGCGATGACCACCTCCCGTCCGGCCGCCGACTCGCCGGTGAGGCTCTGCCCTCGTGCGGCCAGGGCCACCGCGGGCGTACGGGGCGCCTGGGCGCCGAGCACCGTGCCGTCGGGCAGAAACACACTCACCGGACGGCCGGACTCCGCCGCCAACTGCTCGACGGTGAGCCGGATGGTGGGCGCGTCGGCGGTACCGACCACCGGCACGAGGCTCTGCGCGTCGGCGGTGGCCCGTACGGTCGCCCGGTCCTGCGCGACGGTGCGCACCAGCAACGCCAGCGGCACCAGGAACGCGACGAGCGTGAGGACGCTGACCGCGGCTACCAGCAGCGCCAGACGCGCCCTCACGGGCGGGCCGAGGGCGCTTCGAGACGTACGCCGACGCCGCGCACGGTGTGCAGGTAGCGGGGTTGCTGGGCGGTCTCCCCCAGCTTGCGGCGCAACCAGGACAGGTGCACGTCGACGGTCTTGTCGGCCCCGCCGTACGGGATCTGCCAGACCTCGGTGAGCAGCTCGCGTTTGGTGACCACCTGACCGGGTCGCCCGGCCAGGTGGTGCAGCAGGTCGAACTCGCGCGGCGTCAGCTCCACCGGCGTGTCGTCCAGGGTGACCTGCCGGGACCGGGGATCGACGCGCAGACCGCCGACGACGAGGGCCGGGTCCGGCGCGTCGACACCGGCGGGGCCCCGCCGCAGCACCGCGCGGGCGCGGGCGTCGAGCTGCGCGGCGGTGAACGGCTTGACCACGTAGTCGTCGGCGCCCGCGTCGAGGACCCGGACGATCTCGGTCTCGTCGTCACGCGCCGTGGCCACGATGACCGGCACCGAGCTGACCGCGCGCAGCATCCGCAGCAGCTCACGTCCGTCCAGGTCGGGCAGGCCCAGGTCGAGCACCACCAGGTCGGGCCGGTCGTCGAGGGCGTCGCGCAGGCCCGCCATCGCGGTCGAGGCCGCGGCGACCGCGTGGCCGCGTTCCCGCAGGGCACGGATCAGCGGGGTACGGATCGTCAGGTCGTCCTCGATGAGCAGCAGGCGGGCCACAGCAGGCAGGCTAGCCGCTGTCACTGCCGGCGGGGCCCACGTTAACCGTGCCTTAGCCTCCGGATGTGCCGGCGACAACCGTGGATCGGGGATAGTCGGTGGCATGAGCCGTCGTTCGGTCCTCGTCGCCGCCGGGTGGGTGGCCACCGTCGCCGTGGCGACCCTGATCGGGTTGGGCGCGATCCGGCTGGTGGGTGAGAGCATCACCGGCACACCGGGCGGGGTGCGCAGCGAGGCGGAGATCGAGCGGGCGCTCGCCGCGCCGGAGCCGGGGCCGAGTGGCACCGTGGGCACCGCGCCGGGCGGGCCGTCCACGGCGAGCGCCGCACCGAGCGCCAGCGCCGGGGTCCGCCGGAGTTTCGCCACCGGCGGCGGCACCGCCGTGGCCGAGTGCGGCCCCGACGGGGTACGCCTGGTGTCGTGGGCGCCCGCGCAGGGTTACCGGGTGCACGAGGTGGACCGGGGCCCGGACGACGACGTCGAGGTCACGTTCGAGGGTTCGGCCGGACGGCACGAGTTGAAGGTCCGCTGCATCGGCACCGAACCGGTGGCCGTCGCCGACGACTGACGGAGCCAGCGGCGTGGCCGGCACGGAGAACCGTGCCGGCCACGTCGTGGTGGTGGTTCAGCTCGTGTACGCCTCCACCTCCCAGAGGGAATGGCCGTAGCCGGTCCCCCGGGCCGTGCCGTAGATGCGCAGGTAGCGGCCGTTCGTGCCGAGGCCGCTGTGCTCGTCCACGCCACCGTCGGCGCCGGTCACCGTCTTCACGGTGGTCCAGGTGGTGCCGTCGTTGGAGGTCTGGATCTGGTACGCGCTGCTGTACGCCGCCTCCCAGGCCAGCTTGACCCGTCCGATCGCGGTCGGGCTGCCCAGGTCGACGCGGATCCACTGCGGGTCGGAGAACGCGCTCGACCAGCGGGTGGCGAGGTTGCCGTCGACGGCCTGCGCGCCGGTCACGTCGGCCCCCTCGCTGCTGGACGTCGTCGTCGGCTTGTTCAGCAGCAGGTTGCCGCCGGTCGGGGTGCCGGTGCCGCCGTACACCTCGAACTCGTAGAGCGAGTAGCCCCAGGCCGTGCCGCGGCCGGTGCCGAGGAGCCGGACGTACCGGCCGGAGCCGGTGAGCCCGGTCAGGTCGTCCACCCCTCCGTCGCCGCCGGTCACCGTGCGGATCGTGGTGAAGGTGACGCCGTCGGTCGAGGTCTGGATCTGGTACGCGCTGCCGTACGCGGCCTCCCAGGTCAGCTTGACCCGGCTGAGGGCGTACGTCGCGCCCAGGTCCACGTCGATCCACTGTGGGTCACCGAAGGCGCTGCCCCAGCGGGTGCCGGCCACACCGTCGAACGCGTTCGCCGCGACGAAGGCGCCCTCGAAGCTGGAGGCCCGCGCCGGCTTGCCCCTGGCCAGGTTGGTGCCCGTGCCGGGATCCGGGTCCGGGTCCGGGCCGGGACCGCCGGGGCTGGTGGAGAGGGTGAACTCGTCGATGTCGAACCACGGCCCGGCACCCTTGAAGACCAGGTACAGGGTGCGGGTGCCGGTCGGCGCGGTGACCCCGCCGGTGACCGTGGCGAAGTTGGCGTACCCGCCGGTGGAGGTGACGGTCGCCGAGCCGACCAACTGCCCGGTGGGTGAGTCGACGCGCAGCTCCAGCGTCCCGCCGCCGCCGGCCGGCGCGCCGACCCGGGCGCTGAACGACTGGATGCCGGTCAGGTTGTACGGACGGAACGAGATCCAGTCGTTGTTGTCGATGTAGCCGACGGCGGCACCGCCGTGCCCGGCCGCCCCGGCGACGATCTGGACGCCGGACGAGTCACCGAAGTGCTCGGCCTGGCGGATGCGGGGTTGCAGCACCGCCTGGGTGTGCGTGGTCAGCGCCGGCTGGCCGCCTCCGCCCAGGTCGGTGTACTCGGCGTCGATGATGCCGAAGATGTTCGCCGCGGTGTCGTGCTCGCCGTCGGCCGAGGTCTGGATGACCCCGGTGCAGCCCTGCGCGCTGGCGAGCTGGTGGCCGTGCGAGTCGTGCCCGAGGACGTAGTTCACCTTCACCCGGGCGCAGTTGATGGTGCCGTCCTGGGCGTCGGTGACCGTGACGGAGAACGGGATCGCGTCTCCGAAGGTGAAGGTCTGCCCGTTCAACGGGGTGTTCACGGTGACCACCGGGGCGCTGTTGCCGACGGTGACGACCACGCTCGCGGTGGCGGTCTTGCCGGTGGTGTCCCGCACGGTCAGCGTCGGGCTGCGGGTGCCGTTGGTGGTGTACGTGAAGCTGGGGTTCGCGGCGGTCGAGTCGGTGGTGCCGTTGTTGTCGAAGTCCCAGGCGTAGGTGAACGGGTCACCGTCCGGGTCGAGGGTGCCGGCCGAGGAGAAGGCCACGGTCAGCGGCGCGGTGCCGCTGGTGGGGGTGGCGGTGACCTTCGGCACGGGCGCGCGGCCGCCGCGGGCGTATTCGATGCGGTAGAGCGCCGAGTTGGCGTCGCCGTTGAACCAGCCGGTGCCGTAGTCGAGCACGTAGAGCGCGCCGTCCGGGCCGAACTCCATGTCCATGACCTGGGTGCCGGTCCACGGGAACGGGTTGATCTTCAGTGGCTGACCGCTGGAGTCGAGCTTGACGTTCTTGATCCAGCGGCGGCCGAACTCGCCTGCGAAGAAGGTGCCGTCGTAGTACTGGGGGAACGCCACGGGCGAGGTGTTGTTCGGGTCGTACCGGTAGACCGGGCCGGCCATCGGCGACAGGCCACCGCCGGTGAACTCGGGCGGCGAGCCGGAACCGCCGTACGGCAGCCAGGCCGGGATCGCCGGCGGGAGCTGGGTGATGCCGGTGTTGTTGGGCGAGTTGTTGACGGGCCCGCCGGCGCAGTTGAACTTCGCCCCGGACGGCCCGGACGGGAAGGTGTAGTCGTTGTAGGCGTCGTTGCGGGCGGTGCAGTACGGCCAGCCGTAGAAGCCGGGCCGGTCGATCCGGGCGAACTCGACGTTGCCCGCCGGACCCCGGTTCGGGTCGGCGGTGCCCGCGTCGGGTCCGTAGTCACCGAGGTAGACGATGCCGGTGGCCTTGTCCACGCTCATCCGGAACGGGTTGCGGAAGCCCATGGCGTAGATCTCCGGGCGGGTCCGGGCCGTGCCGGGCGCGAACATGTTCCCGGCCGGGATGGTGTAGCCGCCCGCCGCGCTCGGCTTGATGCGCAGCACCTTGCCGCGTAGGTCGTTGCTGTTGCCGGCCGTGCGCTGCGCGTCGAAGGCCGGGTTGCGGCCGGACCGCTCGTCGATCGGGGTGAAGCCGGCCGAGTCGAACGGGTTGGTGTCGTCCCCGGTGGACAGGTAGAGGTTGCCGGCCGCGTCGAAGTCCATGTCGCCGCCGACGTGGCAGCACATGCCCCGGCTGGTGGGCACGTTGAGGATCAGGGTCTCGCTGGCCAGGTTGATGGTGTTGTCGGCGTTCACGGTGAAGCGGGACAACCGGTTGACCCCGTCCCAGACGGCGAAGTCGGCCGGCGTGCCGGTGGCCGGCGCCCCGCCCCCGGGGGTGCTCAACGGGGGCGCGTAGTACGCGTACACCCAGCGGTTGGTAGCGAAGTTGGGGTCGGCCTTGATGCCCTGGAGCCCCTCCTCGTCGCCGCTGTAGACGGCGAGGGTGCCGGCGACCTTGGTGTTGCCGGCGGCGTCGGTGTGCCGGATCACGCCATCGCGGGAGGTGTGCAGCACACCCCGGTCGGGCAGGACGGTCAGGCTCATCGGCTCGCCGGTCTCGGCCGCGCCCTTGGCCAGCGCCACCTGCTGGAATCCCGTGGTGACCGTCGGGCCGCAGTCGGCGGTGACCGCCCCGGCGGCGGTCTGGATGCCGCCGAGCAGGTGCTGCCGGAAGGCCGCGTCGGTGTACGAGGCGTCGGTGTGGCCGAGGCCGGTGTACCAGGCCCGGCCGCCGGAGTAGTTCTGGCACCAGGAGATCGGGTGGTCGTACCCCATGCTGCCGCCGGTGTAGGTGCTCTCGTCGAGGGTGGCCAGCACGTGCACGGTGCCCCGGGGGTTGGCACGGTAGTTGTACAGCTCGTCGAAGCGGCTCCACCGCTGCGGCAGCCCCTTGGTGGACGGGTGCACCTGGTCGGCGACCGTCACGGTGGCGGTCTGCTCGGCCGGGTGCGAGGCGAAGTACGCGCCGACGAGCCCGCCGTACCAGGGCCAGTCGTACTCGGTGTCGGAGGCGGAGTGCACGCCCACGTACCCGCCGCCGGCCGTGATGTAGCGCTCGAAGGCCGCCTGCTGGGTGGCGTTGAGCACGTCACCGGTGGTGGACAGCCAGATCACCGCCGCGAACCGGGCCAGGTTGGCGTCGGTGAACTGGCCGGCGTCCTCGGTGGCCTCGACGGTGAAGCCGTTGGCCGCGCCGAGTTGCTGGATCGCCGTGATGCCGGGGGTGATCGAGCCGTGCCGGAATCCGGCGGTCTTGCTGAAGACCAGGACGGTGAACGGGGCGGCGCTGGCCGCGGGTGGCGTGGCGACGACGCCGCCCAAGACGAGGATCGCGCTCAACACAGCGCCGAGCCATGCTCTCGGGGATCTGCGCACGGATTGGTCCTTTCGCGGGACGACGTGCGCCGATCACGCCGGTGGTGGTGTGCATGCATCGTTACGGGTCGATTACCACCTCGTCAAGGACTTCCGCACTATCCGAGAGAGCGTTATCTCGGCAGGTCAGGGCGACTGCGGCAAGAAAGATCAGATTACGGTTTCCGCGCGGTCCCGCGCGTCGTCCCGGCGCAGGGCCGGCAGCGTCGGCGCGAGCGCCACCGCCATGCACAGGCCGCCGAGCGGCAGCAGGTCGAGCGTGACGGCCGGTAGGACGATGCCGACGAGCAGCAGGGCCACGCTCCACCAGGGCAGCCGCCGGTGCGCCGCGAGCATGCCCGCGAGGACGAGCAGACCGAGGAAGAACAACTGCGGTACGACGTCGTAGAACAGCACCTCGACGCCGGGCACGTCCTTGAAGTCCGCGCCGAGCGCCGACATCTCCGCCCGGTCGGCGGCCAGCAGACCCTCGACGATGTCGGCGCCGAACTGCACCATCGTGGCGGCGAGCCCGACCAGCGTGACGGCCACGACCGACGTACGCCACGGACCGGGGCGTAGCAGGCCGGCCAGCGCCAGCACCACCGGCACGAACAACACCATGCCGGCGAGGCCGACCAGGTGCGCGGCCTGCCAGTCGAACCCGGGACCATACGTCCCGTCGGACCTACCCCACAGGCGGACGAGCCCGTAGCCCACGATGCAGGCCGGACCGGTGATCACGAAGAATGCGGCGCGTCTCATGATCACCATCATCTGGCCGTCCACACCCGTCCAGCCTCCGGGCGCAGCCCCGGTACGGCCCCGGTTTCCGCCTCAGGTCTTCCACCGAGCAACCCTGATCCCGGTGGTCTCTATAGTCGCGCGGTGAGCATGGAACGGGTACGGCAGGCGTACGCCTCGGTCGCGGATCTCTACATCGAACTGTTCGGCACGCGTGAGCAGGTCGACCCCGACGACCTCGCCCTCATCTGCCGGCACCTGGCGGGTCGACCCGGGAAGGTGCTCGACCTGGGTTGCGGCCCCGGCCACCTCACCGACTACCTGCGGTCGTCGGGCGTCGACGCCACGGGCATCGACGTGGTCCCCGAGTTCGTCGCCCACGCCCGTGCGACGTATCCGAGCGGCAACTACCGCCTCGGGTCGTTGGGCGACCTCGACGTGGCCGACCACTCCGTCGCCGGCATCCTGGCCTGGTACTCACTGATCCACCTGCCGCCGGAGCGCCTCGACGGCGTGCTGACCACGTTCCGGCGTGCCCTGGCCCCGTCCGGGAGGTTGGTGCTGGGCCTCTTCTCCGGCGACGAGGTCGACGCCTTCGACCACAAGGTCATGACCGCCTACCGTTGGCCGGTCGACGAGATCGCCGCGCGGCTGGCGCGCGCCGGCTTCACCGAGGTCGAGCGTTTGGAGCGCCCCGACGGTGGCGCCCATCGGCCGCACTTCGCCATCGCGGCGGTCACCATCGACGGGTGAGCGTACGGCGCCTCCTCAGCCGTGTCGGGAAATGCGGCGAGGCGACCGGATCGCCGGTCGGCCAGCCGCCTGGACGCATTGCGGGGCTGTTCTGTGTGCCGCTGCGCGGCGGGCTAGGAGACGCCCGTTCCATGGCGCAGTTGGGCGAAGGCTCGGTCTGCGTCGGCGATCGCCTCGGGTTGCACGTCGTGTGCGGTTCGCCCATCGGCGATCCTCTGCCAGTTGGTCCGGGCCAGGACGCGGTGAACCGCGATCACCTGGGCGGCCTGCAGTAGGGCGTCGATGCCCGGGCCGAGGGCCGCAGCCAGCGCCTCCTCATCGTCGAGCAGGTACTGCGTGAGCCGTCCCGCCAGGCTCGGGGTGGTGAACACCAGCCGATGAAACGCCACCACCTCGGGATGATCATTGAGGCCGGTGACCGGCTCGAAGCGATCGAGACCGGCTCGGAAATGCCGGTGCAGGGCTGTCATCGGCGCGATGTCGGGCCGACGGTCGCGCACCACACGTGCGGCCTCGCCGTTGTGGTCCGCGAAACGGTGCAGGACCAGGTCTTCCTTGGTGGCGAAGTAGCGGAAGAGGGTCGGTTTCGACACCTCGGCCGCGACGGCGATGTCGGAGACCGATACCTGCTCGAACCCGCGCGCCAGGAACAGCGAGATCGCCGCGTCGGCGATCGCGTCCCGCGTACGCAGCTTCTTGCGGGCGCGTAGCCCGACAGGCTCCATCACCGTGTCAGACTAACATTCGTTACCGAGTTGCTTTTTTAACTCGGTAACGGTTTCATGGAAGCCATGGAACAGGTAGACACCCCGAAGCACTCCGTCAACCAGGGCGAGGTCGCCGCGACACCACTAGGAGGACCTCCGGTACTTGTCACTGGGGCGACCGGCCGCATCGGGCGCAGCGTCGTCGATCTGCTGACCGATGCGGGTGTGCCGGTCCGTGCCCTCGTGCGCCGCTCCGAGACGGCGGCGACACTGCCCGCCAACGTCGAGATCGTCACCGGCGATCTCACCGTGCCCGAATCGCTCGACGACGCACTGCACGCCGTCAGCACGGTCTTCCTGGTCTGGACCGCTCCGGCGCAGACCGCGGCGGCGGTCGTGGACCGGCTGGCCGCCCAGGCGCAGCGGGTCGTCTACCTGTCCGCACCACACCAGACCCCGCACCCGTTCTTCCAGCAACCGAACCCGATGGCGGCGTTGCACGCGGAGATCGAGCGGCTCATCTCGGCCGCCGGGCTCGACTCGACGATCATCCGACCAGGGATGTTCGCGTCGAACGCCCTCCTCTGGTGGGCCGCCGCCATCCGTGGCAACGGCGTGGTCCGGTGGCCGTACGGCGCGGCCGAGACAGCCCCCGTTGACGACCGAGATGTGGCCGAGGTCGTCGCGCGCACCCTGTACGAGGACGGGCACGCTGGCGGTGACTACGTCCTGACCGGCCCCGAATCACTCAGTCAAGCTCAACAGGTAAGCATCATCGGTGACACGCTGGGGCGCCCGATCGCGTTCGAGGAACTGTCGCCCGACGACTTCCGGCGCGAGACTCCGGAAGCCGCGCGCGCGGCAGTGGACATGCTCCTCGCCGCGTGGGACGCCACGACGGGACACCCGGCATACATCACGTCCACGATATTCGACATCCTCGGAACACCACCGCGAACGTTCCGCCAGTGGGTCACGGACCACGCCACCGCCTTCACCGAGCATCCCCACCCACGGAACCCCTGACCACCCTCGACGTCAGCTGACCAGTACCGAACGGCGGATTTCTCGTTCCACTGGCGGCTCGGCGCAGGGGGCGAAGCGGCTCGACCATCCCTCGTCCGGCATCCCGTCGAGGGCCAACAGCTCGAACACGTTGCCATCGTGGCTGACCGGAAGCGGGCCGGCGGCCGTCGAAGTAGGTGCGCCAGATGTATTCGTCGGTCCACGTCACCCGGAGGCCCTGACGACGTGAAAGAGGTAGGCGTCCGAGATCGCGTCCAGCCGCGCCGACCCGTCCTCGCGCAGATCGATCCGGTCGCCGGAGGATCCGCACCAGGTACCCGTCAGGTCAGCCTTCGTAGGCTGTGGCGGAGGGTCGAGGGCGCACAGCCGACCAGATTGGACGCTGAGTCGTAGTCGCTCGGCTGTTCTTGCCGCCTCTTGGATCGGGGTGGTTGTTGCGGTCGGCGCAGTTGACGGCCAGGCCGCGAGCGAGGTTCTGAAGCCCTGCCCGCTTCTCGTTGCCGCCGTATTCGTTGACGTTCAAATCCACCTCACGCGTCGCGCGCAGCGGACACCGCCAGGAACCCTCAGCCGACGCTAAGACCGCTCTCACGGCCCGTTCCTAACGTGTGCGGGCATGGCGACACCACCCGTATCCCCGCCGACGACCGCCGCCCGCGCGGCCGACGTCACCGCCTGGCTGACCTGCGTCGCGCCCCGCCCGGCCGCCCGGCTGCGGCTCGTGTGCCTCCCGTACGCCGGTGCCGGCGGCGGCGCGTACCGGCCGTGGGCCGCGCTGCTGGGCGACGACGTGGAGGTGTGGGCCGCGCAGTTGCCCGGCCGTGAGCGTCGGCTGGCCGACCCGCCGCTGAGCACGATGGACGAGGTGGCGACGCCGCTGGTCGACGCGATCGTCGCGCGGGTGCCGACGCCGTTCGCGATCTTCGGGCACAGCATGGGTGGCCTGATCGGGTACGAGGTGGCGGCCCGCCTGGTCGCCCGGGGCGGCCCGGTACCACAGCGGCTGGTGGTCTCGGCGGCCCGTCCGCCGCGCGACGCCGCGCCGCTCGGCACGGCACACCGCCTCGACGACGCGGCGCTGACCCGCTGGCTGCACGACCTCGGCGGGATACCCGACGAGGTGCTCACCGACCCCGGTCTGCTGGAACTGATCCTGCCGACCGTGCGGGCCGACCTGAGCGTGGTCGCGTCCTACCGCCCGACGACCGTGCCGCCGCTGCCGCTGCCCGTGGACGCGGTGGCGGCCGCCGACGATCCCCTGGTCGCCCCGGACGAGGTGGCCGGCTGGGCGGCCTGCACCGCGGCCGGTTTCTCGCTGACCGTCGTCCCCGGAGGCCACCTCTACCTCCACGACACGCCTCCCCCGCTGTCCCGCCTGCTCGACGGCGGGCCGGCCGCCGACCGCGCGTACGTCGAAGGGGCCACCCGATGACCCAGGACCTGCACCCGGACCTCGCCGACCTCACCCCCGAGCAGCGGGAGCTGCTGGCCCTGCGGCTGCGCCAGAGCCGCGCCGGCCAGAGCCAAGCCGGCCAGGCCCGCGCCGGTCGCGCCGATCCGACACCGACTCCCGCGACGGCGGCCTACCCGCTCTCCTTCACCCAGGAGCAGCTCTGGTTCCTGGACCGGTTGGAGCCCGGCACGCCGGTCTACAACGTGCCCTTCGCCGAGCGGATCACCGGTCCGCTCGACGTCGCGGCGCTGCACCGGGCGGTCAACGCGGTGGTGGCCCGGCACGACGCGCTGCGGGTCGTCTTCGCGACCGTCGACGGCGTCGTCACCCAGCGGGTGTCGGACGCGCTGGAGCTGCCGTTGCCGCTGCTCGACCTGACCGGGCTCCCCGCGTCGGAGCGGGAGGCAACGGCCGAGCGGGAGATCGCGGCGCACGCGGCGGTCCGCTTCGACCTGACCAGCGGGCCCCTGCTCGCGGCCCGGCTGGTCGCCCTCGCGGACCACGAGCACCTGTTGCTGGTGACCGCGCACCACATCGTCTTCGACGCCTGGTCGGCGGGTGTGTTCGTCGAGGAGCTGGTGCGCTGGTACGGCGAGTTCGCCGGGGACGCCCCGGCCGGGTTGCCCACGCTGCCCACCCGGTTCGTCGCGCACGTCGCCGCCCGCCGCCGGCCGGAGGCCGAGCGGGAGCTGGCGGGTCACCTGGCGCACTGGCGGGAACGACTCGCCTCGGCGCCGACCCGGTCCACGCTGCCGCCGGACCGGCCCCGGCCGCCGGTGCAGACCCACCGGGGCCGGAGCCTGCCGTTCACCGTCGACGCCGAGCTGACCGACGCCCTCGGCGGGTTGGCCCGCCGCGCCGGAGCCACCGTCAACGCGGTGGTCCTCGCCGGGCTGACCGCCCTGCTGCGCCAGGCCACCGGCCAGGACGACCTGCTGCTCGGGATGCCCGCCGCCGGCCGGGCGAGCACCGATCTGGAGCCGCTGATCGGCTGCTTCGCCACCATGCTGGTGCTGCGCGTGGACACCACCGGTGACCCGAGCGTCCGCGACCTCGTCCGCCGGGTGCACCGGACGGTGAGCGAGGCGTACGCCCACCAGGAGGCCCCGTACGCGCGGGTGGTGGAGGAGGTCCGCCCGGTCCGCGATCCCAGCGTGAACCCGCTCTTCCAGGTGCTGGCGACCATGACCGACGGCGGCGTACGGCAGCGGCAGGCGGCCGGTGCGACGTTCCGTCCGGTGCCGGCGGAGAGCGGGCTCACCGACTTCGACCTTTTCGTCAGCCTGACCGTCGAGGGTGACCGGATCGACGGCGCGGTCGACTTCAACGCCGACCTGTACCTCGACGAGACGATCGCCGCGACCGTGGGCCGGCTGCCGGAGCTGCTCCGCGCCATGGCGGACGACCCGGACCGCCCGTTGTCGCAGGTGCCCGGCCTGCGCCGGCACCGGATCGCCCTGGCGGCCACCTTCACCGTGGACCCGCTGCGCGACCCGGTGGAGTTCTGGCTGCGCTTCCTGCGCGTACCCGCGTCGGTGGAGCTGGTCGGGTACGGCCAGCAGGTGGCCCACCTGCTGGCCGGGCCGACGGCCGACGCCACGGTCTGCCTGCTGCGCTTCGAGGACTGGTTGCGCCGCCAGGACCACACGGCCGGGGACGCGGCCCTCGACGCGGCGATGGACGACCTCGACGCGGCGGTGGCGGCGTACCGACGGCGGACCGACGCACCACTGCTGCTTGTGGTGTGCCCCGCGTCGCCGCGCGCCGCCGACCGGCTCGGCGAGCGGTCCGGCCGCCTCGACGACCGGCTGGCCGCGTTGGCCGCCCGTACGCCGGGGGTCCACGCGGCCTGGGCCGCCGACCACGTCAGCGCCTACCCGGTGAGCGAGATCAGCGACGAGCGCGCGGACGAGTTGGGCCATGTGCCGTACACGGGCGAGTACTTCGCGGCGCTGGGCACGATCGTGCTGCGTGAGCTGCGGCGGCTCGCCGGCCAGCCACGCCGCCTCGTGCTCGTCGACGACGAGCGGTTGCCGCTCGACCGGCTCGCCGACGCGCTGCCCGGTCACGAGGTGCGGGCGTACACGGCGGAGGCGCTGGCCGCCGCCGATCCGGCCACCACGATGGTCCTGGACACCGACCCGCAGGCCGTGGCGGCGCTGCGCGGCGCATACCCGGGCGTGCTGGCGTTGGCCGTGCCCACCGGCGCAGCGGACCTGCGCCGGCAGCTCGCCCACGTCTGGGCGCTGGACCCGCCGCTGGCGAGCGCCGGCCCGAATGAGCTGTGCACGACGATCGGATCGGAGCGGGCCGCGTACGTCGTCGAGGAGCTGAGCACCGCCGCGGCGGTCGCCGAGCGGAGCCGTCCGGCGCGCGCCGCCACGACGGACGACGGCGAGGTGGTCGCGCCGCGCACCGCCACCGAGGAGCGGCTCGCCGGCCTCTGGGCCGCCGCGCTCGGCGTCGAACAGGTCGGCGTGACGAGCGACTTCTTCGGCCTCGGTGGACACTCGCTGCTCGCCACCGGGCTGCTGTCGCAGGTACAGGCCGAGTTCGGCCGGGAGGTGTCGCTCTACACCCTGTTCACCAACCCGACGGTGGCCGGGCTCGCCGCCGTGCTGGACGCCGATGAGGACGCCACCGCGCTCGCCCCGCTCACCCCCGCCCCGGCGGGTACGCCGGCCGTGGCGTCGTCGGCGCAGGAACGGCTCTGGGCGCTCGACCAGCTCGGCGACGACGTGGTACGGCACAACACCACGGCCGCCGTCGAGCTGCGCGGCGACCTCGACACGACCTCGCTGCGCCGGGCGTTCGAGGACGTGCTGGCCCGACACGAGGTGCTGCGGACCACCTTCCGGGGCCGTGACGGCGAACCCGAACCCGTCGTGCACCCGCACGTCGACCCGTGGCTGGAGACGCTGGATCTGACCGCGCTGCCGGCGGCGAAGCACGCCCGTGCGCTGCGCCGGGCGGCCGCCGAGCTGGCCGCGCACCGGTACGACCTGGGGACCGGCCCGCTGGTGCGGGCCCGCCTGCTGCGGCTGCCCGACCAGCGCTGGCACCTGCTGCTCGGCATGCACCACATCGTCTGTGACAACACCTCGTGGAGCATCCTGCTCGACGAGCTCGCCGCCCGGTACGCCCACCACGCCACCGGCGTCGACCGGCCACTGCCGCCGCTGCCCGTGCAGTTCACCGACCACGCCCGACACCAGCGCGACTGGCTGGCGTCGGCCGCCGTCGAGCCGCACCTGACGTACTGGCGCAAGCGGCTGGCCGACGCGCCGCCGCTGCTGGACCTGCCCACCGACCAGCCCCGCCCCGACGAGCGCTCGGACGTCGCCGGGTACCAGGCCCAGCGGCTGGGCGTCGGGCTCGGCGCGGCCGTGCGGGAGCTGGCCCGGGCCGAGGGGGTCACCCCGTTCGCCGTCCTGCTGGCCGGTTTCGCGGCCCTGCTGCACACCGAGAGCGGGCAACCGGACCTGGTGCTCGGCACGCCCACCGCCGGCCGGGAACGCGCCGAACTCGCACCGCTGATCGGGTGCTTCGCCGACCTGCTGCCGTTGCGGATGGACGTGGCGGGACGGCCCACGTTCCGGCAGCTCGTGACCCGGGCCCACCGCACGGCCCGGGAGGCGTACCGGCACCAGGGGCTGCCGTTCGCGACCATCGTGGAGGCGCTGCGGCTACCCCGGCAGGCCGCGTACCACCCGCTGTTCCAGTGCGTGCTCAACGTCCTCGACGGCGCCGACGAGCTGCCGGAGTTCGCCGGGCTGACCGCCACGCCGGTCGAGGTGCCGAGCGTCGGTGTCGACTTCGACCTCTTCCTCAGCGTCACCTGGCAGGGCGACGACCTGCACGCCGACCTGGCGTACCGGGCCGACCTGTTCACCCCGGAGCGGATGGTCCGGCTGTTGACCGGGCTGGCGAAGGTGCTCGACGACGGGGTGCGTCGACCGGACACGCCGATCGGCGCGGGTCGACGTGCGCCCGTCTCGCGGCGGTCGACACCGCCCGCGCCCCGGCTGGTGGTCGGCGGCACCGTCGAGGTTCCGCGGCTTGCCCAGGCCGTCCGCTTCTGGGCCGGGCTGCTCAACCTGCCGCACACCCTCGAACAGCTCGCGCCCGGCGCGCTGCTGCGGCTGCTGCGCGACCCGGCCGCCGGCCTGGCGACCGGCCGGCGCGACCGCAACGCGCTGGTCCTGCGCTGGGAGGACCGGCTCACACCCGGCCCGCTCGCGGCGGGCATCGTCGGGCTGCGCGACTTCCTCGCCGAGCTGCTGGCGGCGCTGGACGTGCACCGGGCGCACAGCGTGGCGGCGCTGACGATCGCCATCTGCCCGCCGTCGCCGCCGTACCGGACGTCGCCGTACACCGCCGTCTTCGCGGAGCTGACCGCGCGGCTGGCCCAGGCCCGGCCGGACGTCGACGTCGTCTCCGTGGCGGCGTGGGCGCGGCGCTACCGGGTGCCCGAGCTGCCCGGCGACGCCTGGTCGCCGGAGCTGGCGGCGGTCACCGCGACGCTGCTGGTGCGGCGGGCGGTGCGGCATCCCGCGCTGCGCCGGCTGGTCGTGCCGGCCGGCCCGGCGCACCGGCAGGCGGAGCTGGCACGGCTGCTCGCCGCCCAGGCCCACGCCGGGCGCGAGGTGCTGCTCACCACGACGCCGCAGCGCGCCGAGCTGTCCGCGCTGGTCACCGCCGGGATCATCGGGTACGCCCCGACGCCTCCCACCGACGCGGCCACCCTGCTCCTGCATCCGGCCAGCACACCCGCGCCGCCGGACGTCCCGGCGCTGCCCGTCGACGAGCGGGTCGGGCCGGTGGAGCTGCTACGGGGTCTCTGGTCGCTCGACGCCGGGACCACCGTGGACGGGAACGCGCCCGTCGACCGGATCCCCGCCGGCCTGCTGGCCGAGGTCGCCACCGAGTTGGCCGATGCGGCGGCGGTGCGCGGCGCGGTCACCGACGGGTACCGGCGCTCGGCCGACCGGGCCGCCGCCGCGCCGCGCACCGACCGGGAACGCCAGCTCGTGGCGATCTGGTCGGAGCTGCTGCGGACCAACCAGCTCGGCATCACCGACGACTTCTTCGCCTCCGGCGGCGACTCGCTGCTCGCGATGCAGCTCGTGGCCCGCTGCGCGGCCGCCGACATCCACCTCACCCCGCGACAGCTCGTCCGCCACCCCACGGTGGCCGAGCTGGCCGCCAGCCTCGGGGAGGCCACCGCGACGCCGAACGCCGAACAGGGCGAGGTGCACGGCGACGCCCCGCTGACCGGCGCGCAGCGCTGGTTCACCGACGTCATCGCCCCCTGCATGGGTCGGCCCGCCCTGTTCAACCACCCCTACTACCTCGAGCTGGCCCGGCCGCTCCCGGTCGGCCTGGTCCGCGAGGCGGTACGTCGGCTGGTGGCCCAGCACGACGCGCTGCGGCTGCGCCTGACCCGGCAGGCGGACGGGAGCTGGCGTCAGCGCCACGGCGACCCGGCCGACGCCGTGCCGTTCGTCAGCCACGACCTGACCGGGCTCGCCGTCGACGAGCGGAAGGCGGCGGTCGAGGCCCACTGCGCCGAGGCGCAGACCGCGCTGGACCTCGAATCCGGCCCGCTGGCCCGGGTGGCGCACTTCCGGCTCGGCCCGGAACTGCCCGACCGGCTGCTGCTCGTCAACCACCATCTCGTCGTCGACGCGGTCTCCCGGGGGGTCCTGCTGGCTGATCTGGAGACGCTCTGCGACCAGCTCGAACGTGGTGTCGAGCCGACGCTGCCGGCCAAGACCACGTCGTACCGGGACTGGGCGCGGCGACTGGCCGGGTACGCGGGTTCGCCGGAACTGCGCGAGCAGGTGCCGTTCTGGCTGGCCCAGGCCGACGAGGGGGTGCTGTCCCGGTTGGCCGACGAGCCGTCCGCCACGCCGTTCCGCCTCGGTGACCTGGGCCTGGCCACCGTGACCCTGGACGAGGCCGCGACCCGGGGACTGCACGCCGCCGCCCGTCGACTGCGCGCCAGCGTGCGGGACCTGCTCGTGTGGGCGGTGGTGGACACCGTCGCGGGGCGTACCGGCGGCGCGGTCACCGTCGCCACGACCGGTCACGGCCGGGAACCGCTCTTCGACGACGTCGACGTGAGCCGTACGACGGGCTGGTTCCAGGTGCTCTACCCGTTGCGCCTGGAGCTGCCCGCGACCGCCGACGCGACCCGCTCGGTCCGCTCGGTGATCCGCCAGCTCGGCCGGGTTCCGGACAACGGCATCGGCTACGCGCTGCTGCGTCACCTCTGCCCGGACGACGAGGTGCGCGCCCGGCTGGCCGCCACCGCCGCGCCGATGGTGGCGGTCAACTACATGGGCGGGTACGGCTTCGACGACGTCGCCCCGGCCAACCAGCTCCTCGACGTCTGCGCGGCGCCGTTCGGACCGACCGAGGACCCCGACGGGCACTGGCCCTTCCCCTTCGACGTGACGGGGTCGCTCACCGGCCCCACGCTGCGCGTCGATCTGAGCTATGCCACTCCGGCCTTCCGGCCGGAGACCGCCCAGAACCTGCTCGACGGCATCCGACAAGGCCTGTTGCGCCTGGCCGGACGCCCCGGGCAACCGCCACGGCAGTAGGAGGAGACCCCCATGGCGTTCCGACGCCCGTCCCGGTTCGCCGGGTTCACCACGATCTGGTTCGGCCAGCTGCTGTCGGCGCTCGGCACCCGGATGACGAACTTCGCCCTGAGCATCTGGGTGTGGGACGCCACCGGCCGGGCCTTCGACCTGACCATGCTGATGGCGTTCGCGTTCGGCGCGACAGTCATCTTCAGCCCGATCGCCGGCGCGCTGGTCGACCGGTGGGGCCGACGACTGACCATCGTGCTCAGTGACATCGGCTCGGCGCTCACCACCGCCGTCGTGCTGCTGTTGTTCCTCGGCGGCTCGGTCGAGGTGTGGCACCTCTACCTGGTCAACCTGGTGACCGGCGCGTTCCTCGCGTTCCAGCTCCCCGCGTACCAGGCGACCATCACGGTGATGATGGAGAAGGGCCAGTACCCGAGGGCCAACGCGATGATGTTCGCGGTCCGGACCATTCCGGTGATCTTCGCTCCCGGCTTCGCCGCCGCCCTGCTGGGCTTCATGGACATCAAGGTCATCCTGCTCGTCGACGCGCTCTCCTACGTGGTGGCGATCGGGGCGGTGCTGCTGGTGCAGCTCCCACCCCGGCCCCGCTCGACCCAGCCGGACGAGGGCGGCTTCTGGTACGACACGATCTACGGCTTCCGCTACATCCTGGCCAGCCGGGCGTTCACCGGGCTGGAGGCGATCATGTTCGCCATCAACGTGCTCGCGGCCGTCGGCTTCGCCCTGCTGGTGCCGCAGATCCTGGCCCGCACCGACAGCAGCACCAACGCGGTCGGTCTGGTGCAAACCATCGGCGCGGTGGGCGGCGTGGCCGGCGCGCTCCTGCTCGGGCTTTTGCCCAACACCCGCCACAAGATCCGCCGGATGCTCGTCGCCATCCTGGTCTTCAGCGTCCTCGGCCGGATCGTCTACGGCGTCGGGGACAGCATCATCGTCTGGTCCGTCGCCCTGCTCTTCCTGCACCTGTCCATCCCCTTCATCGACGGGTACGCCCAGTCGGTGTGGCAGGAGAAGGTCGAGCCGTCCCACCAGGGCCGGGTCTTCGCCGCCCGCCAGTTCATCGAGGACCTGGCGTACCCCGGCGGCACCGCCCTGGCCGGTATCGCCGCGGACCGCTGGTTTGAGCCGATGATGCGCGAGGGTGGCCCCGGCGTGCCGTACTTCGGGTGGCTGGTCGGCAGCGGACCGGGCGCCGGAATGGGCCTGATCTTCGTGATCGTCGGCCTGTTCGGCATCGGTGTGGCAGCCGCCGGGTTCGCCTCGCCGAGCATCCGCCGGATGGAGACCGACCTGCCCGACTACGACGAGCCGACCGACCCGCCGGCCCCGCTGCCCTCGCCGACCGGCACCGACGAGCTGACCGACGACCGCGCGGTGGTGGCGAAGTGACGCTGACCGAGGTGGTGGCCGGGGTCCTGGAGGTCGACCCGGCCGAGGTGACCGACGAGTCCGGGCCGGAGACCATCGGCACCTGGACCAGCCTGCGCCACCTGCAACTGGTGGTGACCCTGGAGGAGGTCTACGGGCTCTCCTTCGCCTTCGACGAGATCCGCGACGTGCGCAGCGTCGGCGAACTGCGGACGGTGCTGCGCGCCAAGGGCACGGAGACGCGATGAGCACCGTCCTGTTCACCCGACGCGCCCGCTGGCAGGCGCTCAGCCGCCGGCGGCCGGCCCCGACGCTGCGCGTCGCCCTGCTGGCCAGCTACACGGCGGACCCGCTGGTGCCGTACCTGGGCCTGGACCTGCACGAGCGCGGCCTTTCCGCCACGCTCACCGTCGGCCCGTTCCAGCAGGTCGTGCAGCAGTGCCTGGCCACCGACGGCTTCCTCGCCGAGGTCCGGCCGGACGTGCTGGTGGTGGCGCAACGCCTTGAGGAAGCGGGCGAACCCGGCGCGGGCGGCGACGCCTGGGCGACGGAGCTGCTGGCCGGGGCCGAGGCGGCCGTCACCGCCGCACGTCGGCACGGCGCCCTGCTGGTGTACGTGCTGCCGGCGATCCCCGCGGCCCGCCCGTCCGGGCCGGCCGACGCGATGCACGCCGACGGGGTGGCCGCCAGCGCCACCGTCGTCCGGCAACGCCTGCGCGACCGGCTGGCCGGCGACCCGTGGGTGCTGCTCGTCGACGCCGACGAGGCGGTACGCGCCGTCGGCGACGAGCGGGCGCATCACCCGGTGCTGTTCCGCCTCGCCAAGGTGCCGTACACCGAGGAGGTCTTCGCCCGGCTCGGGGCGACCGCCGCCACGCTGGTGGCGTCCTGGTTCGGCACGGGCTGCCGGGCGCTGGTCGTCGACGGCGACGGGCTGACCGGCGCGGCGCACCTGCTGCCGGCGCTGCGCGAACTGCGCGCCGCCGGCGTACGGGTGGCGCTGCGGGCCACCGGCGACGGGTGCTGGTCGGACGGCGATGCCGTCGACCTGCTGGGCGTGCTCGACGGCTGGGTCACCGACGACCGGCCGATCGGCGCACAGCTCGCCGAGATCGCCGAGGCGCTGGACGTGGCACCGGCGCAGCTCGTCCTGGCCGGCGTCGACGCGGCCCAGCTCAAGCCGCCCAGTGCTGGGCCGCCCAGTGCAGGGCCGCCCAGCGAAGGGCCGACCAGCGAGCGGTCGACCAGCGAAAGGCCGACCAGCGAAAGGCCGACCGGCGATGAGCCGACCGGCGACGGGCCGGCGGTCGAGGGGCCGCCGCGGCGCGTGCTGCTCGGGGCCGACCCGACGGCGTGGCCGGACGAGCTGCGGGCGGCGCGGTTGACCGACCGGCTGCCGGAGCGACGGTGGATGGGCGGCGGGACCGGACCCCTCGCCGCGCCCGCCGAACTGTCCCTGGACGACTTCGTGGCCGGCCTGGACGTCCAGGTCGACTACCGGCCCGTCGCCGCGGACGGCGTCGGCGAGGTCGCCGAGGTGGTGGCCCGCGCGCACGACTTCGCCCTCGCCCCGGCCCCACCGGCCGCCGCGTTGGCCCAGCGGGCCGCCGATCTCCTGGCCATCCGGGTCCGCGACCGGCTGGGCGACTACGGCACCTCGGGCCTCGTCGCGCTGGACCGCGGCGCCGACCGCTGGACCGTCGACGTCTTCTCACTCTCCTGTCCCGTGCTGGGCAAGGGCGTCGAGGCGGCCGTGCTGCGGGAGGTGACCCGCCGGGCCGGCGCGGCCGGCGCGGACGAGGTGGTCGTCCGGTGGACCGACACGGGCCGCAACGGCACCGCCCGGCGCTTCCTGTCCGAGGTGGACGGTCTCGCGCCCGCCGATCCTCGGGTCCGGCTACGCGCCATCCACGCGAGCGACGACCGGACCACGGGGGTACGGCCATGAGCGCGCCGCCGGTCGGCGTCGGGGTGGCCGCCCTGGCCCACGTCCTCGGCGAGCCGGTCGACGTGGCGGCGGCCGCGGCCGCGTACACCAAGGATCTTGATCGTCTGCGGTCCTGGGAGTACCGGACCTTCCACCGGGCCGGTCCCACCGTCGGGGTGACCGACCTGGCGGTGGTGGCCGGCGGCACGGCCCTGGACCGGGCCGGGCTGTCCGCCGCCGACGTGGACCTCGTGGTGCTGGCCATCCCCGACCTGGCCGAATACCTCTACTGGGATCCCGCCGCGCACACCCAGGCCCGCCTCGGCGCGCACCGGGCCGAGGCGGTGCTGCTCAACCAGGCGTGCGGCGGCGGGGTGGCCGCGTTCGACACGGTGGCCGGGCGGTTCGCCACCCATCCCGACTACCGGACGGCGCTGGTGATCGGCGCGAACCGGGTGTGCGAGCCCTACTGGAACCGGATGGAGGTGAACACCAGCGTCTTCTCCGACGGCGCGGCGGCGGCCGTGCTGGTCCGTGACCACGACCGGTGCCGCTGGCTGGCCACCGAGACCATCACCGACGGCCGGTACGCGGGCTTCATGCGGATGCCCGTCGGCGGCGCCGCCCAGCCGTTCACCCCGGACGCCGGCACCCCCCGCGTCGGTGACCCGGCGGACCGGCTCAACGAGTTCTTCGCCGGGGACGTACGGCGGATGTTCCGGTTCGTCGCGACCATCCGGGAGCGCAACCGGCAGGTGGTCCAGGCGGCCTGCGACCGGGCCGGCGTCACGCTCGCCGACGTCCGCCGCTTCGTGCACTTCCACGACAACGCCCGGCAGTTCGCCGAGCTGGCCAAGGACCTCGGCGTGGAGCTGGAACGCACGAACGTCGAGCTGGCCCTCGCGCACGGTCACATCGGCTGCGCCGACCAACTCATCAGCCTGGAGCGCCACCTCGACAGCGGCGAGGTGGCCACCGGCGACCTGGTCGCCCTGACCAGCACCGGCAGCGGCATGCACTGGGTCTGCACCCTGCTGCGGGTCTGACCGGCCGCCGCACCCACCCACGGGAAGGAACACCGAACATGAGAGTCGAGGAGGTCCTGCACCGGATCCGCCGGCTGCGCCGACCAGGCGCGGCCGCCGACCCGGAGCTGGCGCCCGGCCTGGTCCACCTGGACGACGCGGCGGTCACCGCCGTCGCGTCCGCCGGTCGGCTGCTCGCCGACGTACCCGTCGAGAAGCTGGCCAGCCCCGACTTCCCGCTGCGCCCGCTGCGGGTCGCGGTCACCGGCACGTTCACGCCCGGCACGCTGGAACCGCTGCTGCGGGTGGCGCTGCTGCGGATCGGCATCGCCGCCGAGATCCACGTCTCCGGCTTCGACCAGCTCGTGCTCGACCTCAGCGACCCCGGCTCGGCACTCGCCGAGTTCCGGCCGGACGTCACGCTCTGCCTGCTGCACGACGGCTGGTTCCTGCCCGCCGAGTGGGACCCCGGCGACCTGGCCGGCCTCGCCGACGTGCTGCGCGAACGGGCCGGCGTGCTCACCGCCGCGCTGCGCGGGTACGCCACCCGCACCGACGGCGCGGTGCTGCTGCACACCGTGCCGCTGTCGCCGTTGGAACACCGCAGTCTGGTCAGCTTCCGGGGGCGGGCCGAGCTGGGCCTCCTCTGGCGGGAGCTGAACGCCCAGCTCCTGGAGCTGGGTGGACGGGACACGACGTACACCCTGGACCTGGAAGCGCTGCTGGTGGACCACGACGGTCCGGTGCGCGACGAGCGCCTGTACCGGTTCGCCAGCATGGCGTGGACGCCCACCGTGGAACGCCGGTACGCCCACGAGGCGGCCACCTTCTGCCGGGCGGCCCTCGGCCGGACGGCCAAGGTGCTCGTGCTGGACCTGGACAACACGCTCTGGGCGGGCGTGCTCGGCGACGACGGGCTCACCGGCATCCGACTCGGCGCCGACTACCCGGGCAACTGCCACCGGGACGTGCAACGTCGCGCCCTGGCGCTGCGCCGGCAGGGCGTGCTGCTCGCGGTGTGCAGCAAGAACGACCCGGACCTGGTGACCGAGGCGTTCGCGCAACATCCGGACCTGCTGCTGCGCGCCGACGACTTCGTCGCGCAGGCGGTCAACTGGGGGCGCAAGGACGAGAACCTGCGCCAGCTCGCCACCAGCCTCAACCTGGGCCTGGACGCCGTCGTGTTCGCCGACGACAGCCCGTTCGAGTGCGAGCTGGTACGCCACGAGCTGCCGAGCGTACGGGTGGTGGAGCTGGCCGGCGACCCGGCCGGCTTCTCCACGCGGCTGCTCACCGAGGGGCACTTCACCGTACTGTCCACCGGCGCAACCGACCGGGAACGCACCGAGCTGTACCGGGCCCGCGCCGGGCGGGAGCGGTTCGCCGCCACGTTCGACTCCGCGGCCGACTACCTGCACGAGCTGAAGTTGCGGGTCAGCGTCCGGGACGTCGACGCGCACAGCCTGCCCCGGGTCGCGCAGCTCGGGCTACGCACCAACCAGTTCACGATGGCCGAACGGGCGCACACCGAGGCGCAGACCCGGGCCCGCGCCGACTCCCCCGACCACCTGGTGCTCACCGTCGAGGTGGCCGACCGGTTCGGCGCGGAAGGGCTGGTCGGCGGCCTGTGGCTGGACCGGACCGATCCGGACGCCTGGGTGATCGAGAACTTCGTGCTGAGCTGCCGGGTGTTCTCCCGGGGCGTTGAGCAGGCGGCCCTGCACCGGGTGACGGAGCTGGCCCGCTCGGCCGGCGCGACCCGGCTGGAGGCGCTGTTCCGGCCCACCGCCCGCAACAAGCCCGGCGGGGCCGTCTGGCCGTCCGCCGGCTTCACCGTGGCCTCCGTCGAGGACGGCACCACCCGGCACGTGCTGCCACTGCACCCCCCGCCCCGGCTGCTGCCGGCGTGGATCGCCCTGGAGGAGGGAGACATCCGTGCCTGACCTGTTCACCACCGTCGCGGGCCTCATCGAGCAGGTCGCGGACGTACCGGCCGAGGAGATCACGCCCGACGTCCGGTTCGCGTCGTTGGCCCACTGGACCAGCCTGGAGGCGCTGCGGCTGCTCTCCGCGCTGGAGGACGACCTCGGCGTACGCCTGGACCTGCGGGCGTACCTGGCGGTGACCGCCGTCGGCGAGCTGGTCGACCTGGTCGCCGCCGAGCGGGACGGGGTCGTCCGGTGACCGCCACCCGCACCGAGGTGGCGCCCACCGCGCCGACCCGGCTCACCGACGCCGACCTGGACCTGCTGCTGCTCATCCGGCACTTCGAGCTGGCGCTGCTGGACATGTTCGGCCGGGGCGAGCTGCACGGCACCACGCACACCTGCCTGGGCCAGGAGTACGTGCCGGTGGCGCTGCGCCCGCTGCTCGACGACGACGACTTCGTGTTCAGCAACCACCGGGGCCACGGCCACTACCTGGCCCGGTTCGACGACCCGCACGGCCTGCTCGCCGAGGTGATGGGCCGCGACGGCGCGGTGTGCCACGGTGTCGGCGGCAGCCAGCACATCCTGCGCGAGCGCTACCTGTCGACCGGGGTGCAGGGCGAGAGCGCGCCGGTGGCCGCCGGGGTCGCGCTGCACCTCAAGCGCACCGAACCCGGCCGCCTGGCGCTGGTCTACCTGGGCGACGGCACGTGGGGCGAGGGCGCCGTCTACGAGGCGCTGAACATGGCCGCGCTGTGGGGCCTGCCGCTGGTGCTGGTCGTGGAGAACAACGGCATCGCCCAGTCCACGCCGACGACCGCGCAGCTCGCCGGCAGCATCGGCGGCCGGGCGCGGGCCTTCGGGGTGGACCACCTCCGGATCACCTCCACCGACACCGAGGTCGTCCGCGCCGCGCTGACACCGGCGCTGCGCCGGGTCCGCGAGCGGTCCACGCCGTACGTGGTGGAGCTGCTCACCCACCGGGTGGGGCCGCACAGCAAGGGGGACGACAGCCGTCGCCCCGAGGAGATCGCGCACGCGCGGGCGCACGACTGGTACGCGCGTTACGCGCGGGCGTACCCGGAGCAGTTCGACGCGCGCGACGAACGCCAACGGGCGTACGTGGCCCAGGTCGTCGCCGACGTCGCCGGCCGCCCGGCGAGCCGCTGGACGGAGGAGAACCGTGGCTGAGCGGGTGGTGGAGAACCTCAACCAGGCCCTGCACGCGCTGCTGGCCGACGACCCCACGCTGAGCGTGCTCGGCGAGGACCTCGTCGACCCGTACGGCGGGGCGTTCAAGGTGACCCGGGGACTGTCGGCGCGCTGGCCGGATCGGGTGCTGTCCACCCCGCTGAGCGAGGGCGGGATCGTCGGCGTGGCCGGTGGGCTGGCCCTGGCCGGGCAGAGCGCGATCGTCGAGATCATGTTCAGTGACTTCGTGGCGCTGGCGTTCGACCAGATCCTCAACTTCGCCAGCAAGTCCACCGCCATGTACGGCCGGCGGGTGCCGATGCGGCTCGTGGTGCGCTGCCCCAGCGGTGGCAACCGCGGGTACGGCCCGACGCACAGCCAGAGCCCGCTGAAGCACTTCATCGGCATCCCCGGCCTGAGCGTGCACGAGGTGTCGCCCTTCCACGACAACCGGGCGGTGCTCGCCGGGATGCTCGCCACCGGCCGGCCGGGACTGCTCTTCGAGGACAAGGTCCTCTACACCACCCGCATGTACGCCGACGGCGTCGTGGACGAGCTGTTCCGCTACGACCTGATCGGCCCGGACGCCGACGTCGCCCGGGTTCGGGTGGACGAGGAGGAGCAGGCCGACTGCGTGCTTGTCGTACCCGGCGGGTTGGCCGCCCGGGCCGTGTCGGTGGCCCGGGAGCTGCTGCTGCGCGACGACGTCGTCTGCCAGGTGCTGGTGCCCTCGCGGCTCTGGCCGCTGGACACCGACGCCCTGCTGCCGCCGATCGCGCGGGCCGGACGGGTCGTGGTGGCCGAGGAGAGCACCGCCGGCGGCACCTGGGGCGCGGAGCTGGCGCAGGTCGTGCACCGGCGGCTCTGGGGATCGCTGCGCGCGCCGGTACGTCTCGTGCACTCCGCGGACAGCGTCATCCCGACCGCCGCGCACCTCGAACGCACCGTGCTGGTGCAGGACGCCGACATCCACCAGGCCGTGAAGGAGGTCGTCAGTGGTGACTGACCTGGTCGTCCCCAAGCTCAACAACAACGACACGACGTACGTCCTGCTCGACTGGCTGGCCGAGGACGGCGAGCGGATCCGCGCCGGCGAGCCGATCGCCGAGGTGGAGACGTCCAAGGCGGCCGAGGAGCTGCTCAGCGACGGCGACGGCGTGCTGCACCGGCTCGTCGAGGTCAACCAGGAGTGCGCCCCGGGCGACGTCATCGGGCACGTCTTCGACGACGAGGAGGCGCGGCAGCGGTTCCTCGCCGCAGCGGTCACCGCGGCCGCCCCGACGCCCGACACCCGACCGGGTGGGCCCGTACTCACCGACTCGGCCCGGGAACTCGCCACCGCGCACGGCCTGGGCGACGACGAGTTGCGCGGGCTCGGCAAGGCGGTCGTGCGGCGTACCGACGTGGAACGCCTGCTGGCCGACCGGTCGGCGGCGCCCACGGCCGCGACCGAGCCGGTGGTGGTGGCCGCGGCCGCCGCGCTGGCGGCCGGCGACGGCCCGGAGCCGGACGACCCGCGCCCGGTGCACACGCTCTCCCGCGCCCAGCGCGCGGTGGCTGCCGTGGTCACCGAGTCGCACCGCGAGGTGCCGGCGGCGCTCGCGGTGATCAAGGTACGGGCCGACGCCGCCCTCGCGGTCGCCCGGCAGCTCACCCGCGCCACCCGCACCCTGGTCGGTCTGCCGGAACTGCTGGTCAAGGTGATCGGCGGGCTGCGCGAGGACCACCCGTTGCTGTTCGCCTCCCCCGGCGACGGCAGCAGCGTACGGCTGGCCGAGGCGGCCCACGTCGGCGTCACCATCGACGTCGGGACGGGCCTGTTCATCCCGGTGGTCCGCGACGTCGAGGAGCTGACCTGCGCGGAGATCGCCGAGACGCTGATGGACTTCCGCAGCCGGGCCGGCGGCGAGGGCTTCCGGGCCGGCGAGCTGGCCGGCGGGACCATCGTCGTGTCCCTGCACACCGATCCCGACGTGGTGCTCGCCGGGCCGATCGTCTTTCCCGGTCAGACCTGCGTGGTGGCGATCGGCGGGACCCAGGACGAGCTGGCGCTGGACGCGGACGGTCAGGTGGTGACCCGCCGGTTCGTCAACCTGAGCGCCGTCTACGACCACCGGGTCGTCAACGGCCGGGAGGCGGTCGCCTTCCTGCAGGCGGTGAAGGCCGCCCTGGAGTCCCCCGACCACCTCGCCGAGGAGTGACGCGCCGGTCAGCCGAAGAGCTTCTCGTCGCACACCTGCCAGCCGACCTCCGACTCCAGCCGCAGGTCGAGCCGCAAGGTCTGACCGTTCCGGCCGGTCAGTTCGACGGTCACCGAGGCGCTGTTGCTGGCCTCGTTGGTGAAGGCGGCCCGGCCCATGGTGTGCGACACGGGCCGGCCGAGGCGCTGCACCGCCGAGGTGAACGCCGCCAGGTCGGTCCGCTCCCTGATCTCCTGGCACAGGGATTCGTGGGCGGCGGCGTCGTCGTTGCGCTCCAGCCGATGGACGAACTGGTCGGCCGCCGCGCGCGGCTCGTCCACGTCCGGTCCGGCGTACATCCACAGGAGAAAGCCGCCGACCGGCACGGCGAGCGCCGCCAGGCACCCGAAGATGATGGCGCCCGCGACGATCCATCCCGTACGCGAGGCCCTGGGCGGTGGGTCAACCGACGGGGGGTGCGGTGACAGGGCTGGGCGCATGGCGAAAGGCTAATTCCGGCGGGTACCTGACCGACGACGGTACGGCCACGAATCGATCTCGCTGTCCGTGGAGCCCGCCGGTCAGCCGGTCACGCAGGTCTGCCGGTCGTGATCGTTGGCCGCCGAGCAGCGGCGTGGACGGCGTGTCGTGATGCTGAGCCGCCAACGATTACGAGCGGCGGCGGTGGTGGCAAGCACGCACAGCGCGGCGGCGCCGAGCAGGGGTGGACGTCCGCCCAGGTGGACGGCCGCCGAGCCGAGCGGGATCGCCAGGACGAGCGGCCCGAACATCGCGGTGTTGGCCGTCGCGGCGACCCGGCCGAGCAGCGCCGCAGGGGTGTGCGTCTGCACGGCGGTCACCGCCGCGACCACGGTCCACGGCAGTCCGACGCCGACGGTCGCCGCGCCCGCCACCGTGACCGGCCACCAGGGCAGACACCGGGCCAGACAACCCGTCGCGAACAGCACCGTTCCAGCGACCCCGACGGCCACGGGACCCCGTCGGGTGAGGAGCCGACCGACGACGAGTCCGCCCAGGATGGAGCCGGCGCCCTGGGCGCTGGCAAGCACCCCCAGAAAGCTCGTTGGCAGGCGCAGTTCCGTGACGACGATCGCGTAGAGAGCGGCGGTCACGAAGCCGGACATGGCGATCGACACTCCGGCGAGCAGGACCGGAACGCGGATGGTCCGCTGTCCGGCCAGGACTGCCAGTCCGGTACGGAGGCTGTGAGCCCGCCTCGTCGGTCGCCCGGATGGCGGCCGGTTCAGGCGGACCACCAGGTAGAGGAGGGCGACCAGAATCGGCATCACCGCGCTCAGCGCGGCCACCGCGTGCCCGCCCTGCCAGGCGTAGAGGCCCGCGCCGACCAGCGGCGCGACGAGCTTCATGCCCTCCTGGGCGCTGGAGCGCCACCCGTTGACGTCGCCGAGTTCCGCTGCCGACAGCGCGGACGGCAGCAGCGCCGTCTCGCCCGCGTCGATGAGTACGTAGCTGACACCGTAGGCGCACGAGACGGCGAAGACGAGCCAGGTCTGCCCCGGCCCACGGACGGCGAGGAGCGAGAACAGGGCGGCGGCCAGCGCGAGGTTGACGGCGATCACCAGTGGTCGCCGGGACGCCCGGTCGAGTAGGCCGCCGAGCCACGGGCCGGCGAGGACCGGGGCGTACACGCAGAGCCCGGTGAGCGCGGCGACGGCGGTCGAGCCGGTGAGGTCGAGGACCCAGAGGCCGGCCACCAGCGACATGGCGCTGCTGCCGAAGCCGGACAGCATGGAGATCGCCACGAACAGGTAGGCGTTGCGCCGCATTCAACCCTCCAGGTTGAGCCGAGTTCACTCACATCCTGTTGGGTTGAGCCTCGATCAGGCAATGCTGGCAGTGCGGTGTCAATGCAACATTGACAAGGCGGTGTCGAGGGCGTCCGCCACCGTGTGCACCGGCTGCGGCAGTCGGTCGCCCGCCTGGTCGAGGTCGGCGCGCAGATGCAGGGCCAGCGCGTAGAGCGACCCCGGGTCGGCGTCCAGAGCCGCGTCGACCGTGCTCCGCACCAGTGTCGCCCGACGGAAGCGGGAGTCCCACCGCCGGTCCGTCGCGATCCACCGCCCCAACTCGGCCACCGCGGCCCGCAACGCCACAATCCGCGGCGAGTAGCCCCGGTCCAGGTCCTGCCGCCGCGCACGCCGTGCCACGGCCAGGCGCTGCCGGCGCTGCTCGGCCGCCTGCCGGCTGCCGAGGCCCAGGGCCGTCGCGATCTGCGCCCAGGTGACGCCATCGTGGCGGGCCCGGTCGATCAGCTCGGCCTCGCGCTCATCCAGACGGGTACGAGCGGCACGGACCTCAGCCAGACCGGCCAGCGGCGTCGTCACCGTGTCAACATTACATTGACAGCTCGACGTCGCGAGGGTGCGGCAGTGCAGGGCTCAGGCGAGTCGCGGTCTGCGATCTGCGGTCCCGGCCGGACAGCTGCCTGTTGCCACGGTTTCCCGACGGGCGGGGTGGCCCCCACTATCCGACGACGCTGTCGAGCTGCCCCATCTCTGGGACGGCCGAACGCTGGCGAGCTGACCCCTCTTGCGGGACGACCAGCCGCCGTCGAGCCGCACCGCTTCCGGGACGACCCAACGCTGGCGAGCTGCCCTGAGGAAAATTCACCCGTCGTGTTGAACCGTTGTCATGGACACGCCGTTGAGAGCCAGACAGCAATCACCCACACGGGAGGACCACAAGCATGCCCCCCGCGAACGACGCGACCGCGGTTATACGCCAATGGCCTACGAGGAAATCATCGCAGACCCGAGCCTCGCCGATCCCCAGATCGCACTCGCCTGGGGACATGCCACAGGCCGACTTCCACCTAGCGTCAGAAGATTCAGCGCGTTGAGCGAGGAAGTCTTGGATGACCTTGCTGACGCGCACGGAATCCGCCACCGCTACTACACGCTTGCGCGGGAGGGCAGGAATTTTGTCCTCAGGAAGAATACCGATTTTGCCCCCCACGGCGCCAATCGGAATCGTGCGGCAAATGTGCGGATTGCCCCGCCCGCTGGCTGGTCGCCGCAGACATCGGCTCGGGCGACCTATCAGGACATCACGGACTGGGCTCGACCCTCCGGCCAACTCGCCGAAAGCAGCCGCTCAGCAGACCTGCCCAGGATGCTGAATGATTTTATTACTGCCAGCGAATCCAGACAAAATCCATACACCGTGACCCGAGACGGCAACACCGCTGGTCTAGCCATCACCGGATCGAGCACGATGTATCAGGATCCCAATCCCTATTCGGTCGCGGCTCAGTGGGCCTCCCACGGCCAGTACGCCAACAGCGCGGGCCCCGCCTCCTCCCCCTCCATCAGCGACATGACTTCACGCTTCGAGTCCATGAGCATCGGCGACCCCTCGTCGCGAGCCGAAGTGGCAGGCATTCCCTCATCAGGAGCCCCAACACACCAGTACCAGGACAACGACAACGTCACCGGAAGGAGGGCACCGGCTCCTGACCAGGGCACCCCCAGACTCCGACGCCGCTAGGTGGCAGTGGGCAACGATTCGGACGGCGGCTCGAAACGCTCCACCGAGGTCGGGGTCTGTCAAGTAAGCGGCTCTGTCTCAGGACGACCCAACGCTGGCGAGCTGCCCCACCCACAGGACGACCGAACGCTGGCCGGCTGCCCTACTTCTGGTACCACATGGGGCTGTGGGGCTGCCCCACTTCTGGGGCAGCTCGACAGGCAGCACGGACACTTACCTCCGTCGACCGGGCTCACCGCCCAGGCCGGGCCCAGACCAACGCCGAGACTGAGCCAGCGCTGAGGCCGGGCCAGCGTCGGGCTGGCGGACGGCTTCGCGCGGCGAGGCGGTGACCGGCCGTCAGCTCGCGGCGAGGTGTTCGCGGACGCTGCGGGGGCGCATGTCGGTCCAGGTGCGCGTGACGAAGTCCAGGCACTCCTGGCGGCTGCCGGCGCAGCCCGCGTCCCGCCATCCGTCCGGCGCCTCCCGGTGCCGGGGCCACAGGGCGTACTGCTCCTCGTCGTTGACCACCACGCGGTGTTCGTCAGCCATCAGGGTTGCCTTCCTCGTGTCGGGCCAGGTGCAGCTCACGGGCGAGACTCTCGGGCGAGAGCGCCCGGATCTCCGCGAGCAGGTCGGTGAGGTCCCCGTCCGGTACGGCGGGAGCCGGCCGGGCCAGGTCGGCGACGGTACGCGCCAGCGCGGCGGGGGTGGGTGACTCGAAGATCGCGGCGGGCGGCAGGTCGACGCCGAACGCGTCGCGCAGCCGCGCCACCACCCGGGTGCCGAGCAGCGAGTGGCCGCCCAGCTCGAAGAAGTCGTCGTCGGGACCGACCTCGTCCACCCCGAGCAGGTCCACCCAGATCCGCCGCACCACCTCGTACGGATCGTCGGTTGGCGCGACGGCGGTGTCCGGGGTGGTCGGTGGTGGGGCGGCGGTGACCGGCGCGCTCTCGCCGAGAGTGACCGGACCGGGCCGGTACGCGTCGACCCAGTGCCGCTCGCGGGCGAACGGGTACGTGGGCAGGGGCACCCGCCGTCGTCCGGTGGGCCAGTCGACGGGCGCCCCGGCGAGCCAGAGCCGACCGACGGCCAGCGCGACCGTCTCGTCCTCCCCGGCCGGGGTGCGGTCGGCGGGCAGGCTGGTCAGCACCGTCGTACCGCGGGCCGCCCCGTGCTGACGGACGAGGGTGGCCAGGGTGCGGCCCGGTCCGGCCTCCAGCAGCGCGTACCGCTCGCCCAGCAGCAGTTCGGCGGTGGCGGCGAAGTTGACCGGGCGGCGGAGCTGCCGCACCCAGTAGGCGGGGTCGGTGGCCTCGTCGTCGGTGAGCCAGCGTCCGGTCACGTTCGACACGATCGGCACGGCGGGCGGGCTGAGCGGAACCTCGCGCAGGTGCGCGGCGAAGCCGGCCAGGGCGGGCTCCATCATGGCCGAGTGGAACGCGTGCGAGGTACGCACCTCGCGGCAGGCCACTCCGCGCCCCCGCAGGTCGGCGGCGAACGCGGCGACGGCGGCCGTCGCGCCGGAGACGGTGACGAGGCGCGGCGCGTTGGCGGCGGCCACCTCCACGCCGTCGGGCAGCAGCGCCGTCACCTCGTCGACGCCGAGCGCCACCGACAGCATCGAGCCGGGGCTCTGCGCCTGCATGAGCCGACCGCGTACGGCGACGGTGGCGAGCGCGTCGGGCAGCGTGAAAACGCCGGCCAGGCAGGCGGCCACGTACTCGCCGAGGCTGTGTCCCGCCATCGCGACCGGACGTACGCCACGGTGCCGCAGCAGCTCGGCGAGGGCGTACTCGACAGCGAACAGGGCCGGCTGGGTGAGTCGGGTCTCATCCAGCTCCGGTACGGGCGGGACCGGTTCGCCGGGTGGGCAGAGCAGCGTGCGCAGGTCCACGTCGAGGTGCGGGCGCAGCAGTTCGGCGCAGCGGTCGAAGGCCGCCCGGTAGACCGGCTCGGCGCGGTACAGGGTGCGGCCCATCCCCGCGTACTGCGCGCCCTGGCCGGGGAAGAGCAGCGCCACACCGGCCGGCGTACCGGTGGCGACGCCGGTGCGGACCAGCGACGAGCCGCGGTCGGCGAGCCGGGCGGCGGCGGTGCGGGCGTCCGGGGCGACGGCGACCAGGCGGTGACCGAACGCCCGTCGCGTGTGGGCCAGGGTGTACGCGGCGTCGGCCAGCGGCACGTCCGGGTTCCCCTCCAGGTGGGTGGCGAGCTGGCTACGGGCCTCAGCGAGCCCGTCGGCGTCCCGGGCGGAGAGCACCAGCACGTGCGCGGACCGCTCGTCGTCGGGGAGTTGCCGCGCCGGTTCGGCGGCCTGGAGCACGACGTGGGCGTTGGTGCCCCCGATGCCGAAGGAGCTGACCGCCGCGCGGGGCGGTCCGCCCAGGTCGGGCCAGGGCTGCGGCGCGGTGGGCACCCGGAACGGGCCGCCGGCCAGCTCGGGGTGCGGCTCGGTGCAGTACGGGCTGGGTGGTACCACCCGGTGGTGCAGCGCCAACGCGGCCTTGATCAGCCCGGTGACGCCGGCGGCGACGTCGAGGTGACCGACGATCGACTTGACCGAGCCGAGCGCACACCGACCCCCGCCAGCGCCCCGACCCTCAGCGCCCCGACCCCCGACCGCGTGCTGGAACGCCTCGGTCAGGGCGCGTAGCTCGATCTGGTCGCCCAGCTCGGTGCCGGTGCCGTGCGCCTCGACGTAGCCGATGGTGGCGGGGTCGACCTCGGCCACCTCCTGGGCGGCCCGGATCGCGGCCACCTGACCGTCCACCCCGGGCGCGGTGAACCCGACCTTCACCCGGCCGTCGTTGTTGATGGCGGAGCCCCGGATGACGGCGTACACCGTGTCGCCGTCGTCGCGGGCGTCCGCCAGCCGGCGCAGGACGACCACGGCGGCGCCGTCGCCTCCCACCGTTCCGGTGGCGCGTACGTCGAAGGGCCGGCAGTGCCCGTCGCGGGACATGATGCCGCCGACCTCGTGGCGGTAGCCGGTGCCGGTGGGCAGCAGGATGTGCGCCGCGCCGGCGAGCGCGACGTCGCATTCGCGGGCGAGCAGCGCCTGCGCGGCGAGGTGTACGGCGACGAGCGACGACGAGCAGGCCGTCTGCACGGCCACGGCGGGTCCCCGCAGGTCCAGGTGGTACGCCACCCGGGTGGGCAGCGAGTCCTTGTCGTTGGCGAGCATCAGCTCGTACTCGGAGACCGAGTCGAGCCGTGGATTGCGGAACAGGTGGTGCAGGAGGTAGCCGCTGGCCGCCGCGGCGGCGTACACGCCGACCAGCCGGTCGGGGTCACCGGCGAGGTGACCGGCGCGTTCCAGGGCGGTCCAGGCCGTTTGGAGGAAGAGCCGCTGTTGCGGGTCGAGCAGCCGTGCGTCGCGGGGCGAGTAGCCGAAGAAGCCGGCGTCGAAGCGGTCGACGTCCGGCAGCGCGCCGTGCGCCGGCACGTGGTCGGGGTGCCGCCGCTCCTGTTCGCTCAGCCCGTTGGCGGCCAACTCCGCGTCCGTGAACCGGGTGATGGTCTCCTGTCCGGCGAGGACCCGACGCCACAGTTCGTCGACGTCGGCCGCGCCCGGAAAGCGGCCGGCCATCCCGACGATGGCGATCTCCAGTCCGGTCTCCTGCTCGCTCACGCTCGTCCCTCCCCCGCCGGCACCGGGCGGGCCCGGCGGGCCCGGTCGGCCAGCGCCTGCTTGCGTTCGTCTCGTCGGCGGCCGCCGGTCGGCGTCGCCGTGGGCGCGGACCCGCCGTCGAGGAAGCGGGCCAGCTGCGCGACGGTCGGGTAGCGGAACAGCTCCACCGCCGGAACCGGTCGGCCCAGCCGGTCGGCGAGTCGGGTCTGCACCCGTGCAAGCAGCAGGGACGTGCCCCCGAGGTCGAAGAAGTTGTCGTCCGCACCGACGTCGTCCAGCCCGAGCACCTGTCGCCAGGTGTCGGCGATGGTCCGTTCGACGGCCCCGTCGGGCGCCACGTACCTGGCGCCGAGATCGGCGCGGGCCACGGCGGGGGCCGGCAGACGCGACGCGTCGAGTTTGCCGCTGGACGTGAACGGCAGGTCGGGCACCACCACGAACGCGCTCGGCACGAGGTAGCGGGGCAGCCGCCGGAGCAGGCTCTGGCGTAGCTCGTCCACCGCCAACCCGTCGCCCACGAGGTAGCCGACGAGTCGTCGGCCACCGGGCGAGTCGGTCCGCACCACGGCGGCGGCGCGGCGTACGCCCGGGTGCTGCCGCAGGTGGGCTTCCACCTCACCCAGCTCGATCCGGAAACCGTTGATCTTGACTTGGTTGTCCGCCCGGCCGAGGAAGACGAGTTGTCCGTCGGCACGCCAGCGGACCAGGTCACCGGTGGCGTACATGCGCGCCCCCGGCGTCGGCGCGTACGGGTCGGGCAGGAAGCGTCCGGCCGTGAGCGCGGCGTCGCCGTGGTAGCCGCGGGCCACGCCGAGGCCGCCGAGGTGCAGCTCGCCGGGCACCCCGGGCGGTACCGGCCGCAGCTCGGTGTCGAGGACGTAGGCGCGTACCCCGGTCAGCGGGCGACCGATCGGCAGCTCGCTGTCGGTGGGCGCGCAGTGGGCGGCCGTGGCGGTGACGGTGGCCTCGGTGGGGCCGTACCCGTTGATCAGGAGCCGGCCGCGCGACCAGGCGGCGGCGACGTCCGGCGCGCAGGGTTCCCCACCCACGGTGAGTACCCGCAGGTCGGGCAGGGCGGTGGGGTCCAACGCGTCGAGGACCACCGGCGGCAGGTCGGCGACCGTGACGCGGTGCCGGACGAGCGCGGCGGCCAGGTCGGGGCCGGGTGTGCGCTCGTCCGGGCCGAGCAGGCGCAGGGTCGCGCCGACGGTGAGCGTGGTGACCACGTCGGACAGCGCGACGTCGAACCCGATCGAGTGGAACTGCAGGACCCGGTCGCCGGCCTGGACGCCGACCAGCCGGGCCTGCGCCTCGGCGAGGTTGGCCAGCCCCCGGTGGGTGCCGATGACGCCCTTCGGCAGCCCGGTCGAGCCGGACGTGTAGATCAGGTAGGCGGCGGCGTCGGGGTGGACGGGCGCCGGGAGCGTGGCGTCGACGGCCGGCGGTTGCTCGTCGAGGCGCAGCAGCGGCACGTCGGTGGTCGGCAGCGCCAACTGCGCGTCGGCGGTGGTGACCACCAGCGCGGCGGCCGAGTCGGCGAGCAGGTGCGCCAGCCGGGCCGCCGGTAGCTGCGGGTACAGGGGCAGGTACATCCCACCCGATCGGAGTACGGCCAAGAAGGTGACCACCCAGTCGGGGCCGGCGGGCAGGCAGACGCCGACGGTCGTCTCGTCCCGCACACCCCGGGCGGCGAAGGTCCGGGCCAGGCGGTCGGCCCGGGCGTCCAGGTCCCGGTAGGTGACAGCCTGATCGCGGTACGCCACCGCCACCGCGTCCGGGTTCGTCCTCGCCTGGCGGGCGACCAGTTCGCCCAGGCTCGGCTGCTCGGGTGACGCGGGCGCGGTGGCGGCCCAGCGGTCGACCAGGTCCCGACCGGCGGCCGGGTCGAGCAGCGGCAGCCGGTCGACCGGGGTGTCCGGGGCGGCGAGCGCGGCCATGAGCAGGGTGTCGAGCTGGTCGGCGAGCGCGCGGGCGGTGGACTCGTCGAAGAGTCTCATCCGGTACTCGATCCGCCCGTCGATCCGCCCCTCGTGTGCGACGACGGTCAACGTCAGGTCGAACATGGACGTACCGGTGTGCGTCTCGCCGCTGGTCAGCACGGTCACACCGGGCAACGTCAGCCGCTGTTCCCAGCCGTCCTCGACGGCGAACATGACCTGAGCGAGGGGATGACGGCCGGGATCGCGGACCGGGCGCAGCTCCTGCACCAGGGCGTCGAAGGGCACCGGATCGGTCAGCGCGGTCAGCGCCGAGTCGCGGAGCCGGTCCAGCAGCGCGGCGAACGTCAGTCCACCGTCGACCCGACTGCGCAGCACCAGGGTGTTGACGAAGAAACCGACGGCAGTCTCGCTGTCGATCGTCTGACGGTTGGCCACCGGCGTGGCGATGAGCAGGTCCGACTGCTGGCTGCGACGGTGCAGCAACGCCGCCCAGGCCGCCGCGAAGATCATGTACGGGGTCGCGCCGGTGCGTCGTTGCGCCTCGGCCACCCGGTCGGCCAACCCGGGAGGCCAGGAGAATTCGATCTCGTGGCCGGCGTCCTCCAGCTCCACCGGACGGGGCCGGTCGGTGGGCAGGTCGAGACCGGGCGGCGCGCCGGCCAGCGCGTCACGCCACCAGTCGAGCCGCCGGGCCAGCTCGGTCGGGCCGAGCAGCCGGTCCTGGGCCAGCGCCGCCGGCACGTCCCGGGGGACCGTCGGCAACGCCACGGCACGGCCCTCCCGCAGGGCCGCGTACGCCGCCGACAACTCCTCGAAGAGCAGACCCATGCTCCAGCCGTCGCAGACCACGTGGTGCAGGCTGAGCAGCAGCGAGAAGTCATCCGGGCCGGTGCGGCACAGGGTGGCGCGCACCAGTGGCCCCCGGGACAGGTCGAACGGGCGTACCGCCTCGGCGGCGGCGTACCCGTCGATCCGCTCCGGCGCGACGTCCACCACCGTGAGCGGCAGACCGGTCGCCGGCAGGACCAGCTGGTACGACTGGCCGTCCAGCGGCACGAAGACCGTGCGCAGCGCCTCGTGCCGCGCCACGATCTCGTCGAGCGCGCCGCGTAACGCGGCCACGTCCAGGTCACCGCGCAGGTCCACCCGGTACGGCACGTGGTAGGCGGGGCTGTCCGGTCGGAGCTGGGCCAGCAGGAGCATCCACTCCTGGGCGGCGGTGAGCGGGTGGATGCCGTACCGGTCGCCGTCCGCGCGGATCGCCGCGAGGAACGTCCGCCGCCGCTCGGGTGGCAGGGCCTCCACGCGCTGGCGCAACTGGGCGGGGGTGAGCGCGCCGATCATCGGGCGGCGTCCTGTTCGAGCTGGTCGAGCAGGCCCGCGAGATCGGCGGGGGGCGGCCCGTCCAGCACGACCGGCGCGACCGGATCGGCGGACTCGGCGGGCGTGCCACCGATCTCGTCCAACGCGGCGGCCAGCGCGGCAACCGTCGGGTGGTCGAAGATCAGCCGCAACGGCACCTCCGCGCCGATCGCGGCGGCGAGCCGGGAGCGGACCCGGGTCGCCTTGAGGGACCGTCCACCCAGGTCGAAGAAGTCGTCGGCGCGGCGGCGCACCGGCACGCCGAGGACGTCCTGCCAGATCTCGGTCACCGCCCGCTCGGTGGGCGTACGGGGAGCGTCGTCGTCGGCTGCCGGGGTGGCGTCGGGGGCGGGCAGCGCCGCGACGTCCACCTTGCCGTTGCGGTTGAGCGGCAGCCGGGGCAGCACCACGAACACGGCCGGCACCAGGTGGTCGGGCAGTTGCTCGCGGGCCCGTTCCCGGATCGCCGCGACGCCCACTTCCTCGTCGGGCACGACGTACGCGACCAGCCGGGCGTCACCGGCGGCGTCGCGATCGGCGCGCACGATCGCGTCGCGAACCAGCCCGCCGCGGCGCAGCGCCTCGGTCACCTCCCCCGGCTCGACCCGGTACCCACGAATCTTCACCTGGTGGTCGGACCGGCCGACGAACTCGATCAACCCGTCCGGGCGCTGCCGGACCACGTCCCCGGTGCGGTAGAGCCGGCCCCCGGCGCGGGGGCCGAACGGGTCGGGCACGAACGTCTCGGCCGTCGCGTCGGGGCGGCCGAGGTAACCACGGGCCACGCCGTCGCCGCCGATGAACAGCTCGCCCAGCACGCCGGGCGGTACCGGTCGCAGGAGACGGTCCAGCACGTACACCCGGGTGTTGGCGATCGGACCGCCGATCGGCACGACCGGGTCCGCGGCGGTGAGCCGGGCGCAGTCGTACGTGGTGCTGTAGGTGGTCGCCTCGGTCGGGCCGTACCCGTTGACGAGCGTCGTGTCCGGGCACGCCGCCCGCAGCCGCTCCACGGCGGTCCGGTCGGCCTGTTCGCCACCGAAGGTCAGGTAGCGCAGCGCGGCCAGGGCGTCCGGCGCCTCGGTCGCCACCTGCCGGGCCACGGAGGTGGCCAGGAACATCATCGTCACGCCGGTGTCGCGCAGCCGGGCGCGGAGCCGGTCCGGCACGATCACGTCGTTGATGTCCAGGTCCGCGAGGCAGGCGCCGTTGAGCAGCGCGCCCCAGACCTCCAGCGTGGCCGCGTCGAACGACATCGTGGCGGCCTGCCCCATCACGTCGTCGGGGCGCACGTCGATGAAGGTGGTGTCGCGGACCAGCCGGACGATGTTGCGGTGGCTGACGCCGGTGCCCTTGGGGCGGCCGGTGGATCCCGACGTGTACATGACGTACGCGAGTTGGTCGGGGTGAACCGTCACCGCCGGGGGCTGGGCCGGGCCGTCGTCGGTCGGCAGGCGGTCCACAGCGATCCGGGGCGTGCCGTCGTCGGGAAGCCGGTCGGCCAGCGCGGCGGCGTGCAGGATGACGCCCGGCGCGGCGTCCTGGCACATCAGCGCCAGCCGCTCCGGCGGGTAACCCGGGTCCAGCGGCAGGTACGCGGCGCCCACCTTGAGCGTCGCCAGGGCGGCGACCACCCAGGTCGTGGTGTCGGCGAGGCAGATCCCGACGATCGTCTCGGCGCCGATGCCGCGCCGGAGCAGACGCCCGGCCAGGTGGTTGGCGCGCCGGTCCACCTCGCGGTAGTCGAGCCTCTGGTTGTCGTCGCGCAGCGCGGGCGCGTCCGGGGTTCGCCGGGCCCACTCGGCGAACAGCGCGGGCACCGACGACTCGCGCGGATAGGCGGTGTCGGTGGCGTTCCAGTCACGCACCACCCGCCGTTCGGTCGCCGGGTCGAGCAGCGGTAGGTCGGACAGCCGCGCCCCGGGGCGTTCCCGCGCCCGGTCGAGCAGGACGGCAAGGGCCGCCGCGATCGACGCGACGTGCGGGTGTCCGGCCACCGTGGCCGTCGGCCGTTCGTCGGCGTCGTCGATCAGCAGCCGCAACACACCACGATTACCGGGCGGCGGTTGATCGGAGCCGATCGATACCACCGGCCGATAGCCGAGAGGAGTTTCGGGCAATTCCCTGTCATGCGCCCGGGCTTCACGTAGCGCCGTTCGGACCAGGTCCCGCAGCTCGGTCCAGGTGGGATCCTCGGGCAGCCGAACCCGGACCGGCAGCCAGCGTCCACCGTCGGTCGGGGCGGCCGGCGTCGCGGCGAGCAGATCCCGACCACCGACCCAGCGGTGCAGCAGCGCGAACAGGCCGGCCAACACGCTGACCTGCGGCTCGACCTCCTCGCCCAGGTCAACTCGGGCGTCGCCGGGCGGGTCTGCCGTCGGCGGGAAGGGCAGGTCCGGCGGGTCCGGGAGGGCGGCGAGCTGCCGCTCCCAGAAGGCGGAAAGGACAGGAAGAATTGTCTGTTCGGTCATCGGATCTCAGCTCCGATCGGCGGGTGACACGCAATGACCGAGAGTCTGGCCCGCGCCCGTGCCAGTTGCTTGTACGGACAGTTCGGGTGCCGTTGCGGCGACCTGAGGGAAACCTGAGCGCGGCTTTATGCCGATAGCGCATTGCAGTCAGTAAGTACACCGACTCTTTTGGTTATGGCGATGCCGCTCGATGAAGGCAATGATCGTGCCGGGGGGAAGCCACGCCGGGTGACGACTCGCAGGGCCCGGTTGTCTCTTCGCTCGCCTGAGCCTCCACGAGAGAACACAGGAGCGGTGCATGTCCGGAGACCATGTCAACCATGCCTGGCGCGCGTCGCCGCCGGCTCGCAGCGAAGGTGGAGGCGACGCGTCGACAGCAGAACGACAACCCACGAGTGGTGATCCGGGGCGGACGCTGCGCCACCTCGCCGCCGCCGGTGACCGCAGGGCGGCGCACCTGTGGCTCGCCACCCAGACCGACCTGCTCGCCGTACGCCCTGGAGACGCCGACGTCCCGGTCGCCCAGATCTGGCGCACGGCGCTGCGGCACCACCTCGCCGGGGAACCACACCTGGCGACAGCCCTCCTGGCGACCGCGCCGATCGGCGCGACCGGGCCGCACGCCGTGCAGATGTACTGCCACGCCGCGGTGCACCACCTGCTCGACGACGACATCGAGCGGGCCAGCACCGACGTCGAGGAGGCGGCCCGCGCCGCCCACGCGTGCGGCGTACCGACCGCCCACCAGGCGTACGCCCGGGTGGTCGTGCTGCTCGCCGCCGCCACCGGCGACCCGACGGCGACCCTCGGGCGGGCGGAGGCGACCGACGGGCTGCGCCGCGCCGACGCCAACCTGTTCCGGCTGATGGTCCACCTGGACCTGGCCGGCCACCTGCTGCGGGCCGGCGACGCCGCCGACGCGCTGCGGCAGGCCGAGGCCGCCGTACGACTGACCGAGGTGGCGGGTGACTCCGGCTACGAGCCGTACGCGCTGACCCTGGCCGCCGTGGCGAAGTGCCAGCTCGGACGGTTGGAGGAGGCGCTCGCCGACGGCGCCGCCGGGCTTCGCCTGCGGGAGCTGGCGGGCGTCACCGCCGACGAGGCGTTCTCGCTGGCCGCCCTCGGCATGGTGCACCGCCGACGGCGCGAGCCACGCCAGGCCCGGCAGGCGTTGGAGGGCGCCCTGAGCGCCATGGCCACGTCTCCGTCACGCCCCACCTCGCCGGCCTGGGTGCTCGCCGAGCTGGCGCGGATCCGCGCCGCCGACGACCTGGCCGCCGCGCAGGACCTCGCCGACCGGGCGGTCACCCTGGCCCGGGAGCTCGAACGGCCGTACGCCCTGCTGGCGCGCGGCTGGGTGGCGCTGCTGCGGGGCGACACCGCCGCCGCCCACTTCGACGCCGCCGAAGCCCGTACCGGGGCCACCGTCGGGCGGCGACGCGCCACCCTCATCGAGGCGCTTCAGCTCACCGTGCTCGCGGCGGACGACCCACGCGCGTCCGCCGGGCTGCTCGACGACGCGGCGGCGCTCTGCCGAGAGCTGGGCGACCCGGCCGAGGAGGCCACCGTCCGGCTGATCGCCGCACGCCTGCAGGGTCGGCAGGCCCGTCGCGGCGCCGAGGGCGCCGAACAGAAACTGCGCCGCTGCGGGGTACGCCTCGACCCGGGCGTCGCCGACGGGCTCAGCGCGATCACACTGCGCGTACCGGCGGTGGTCATCCACACCCTCGGCGACTTCCGGGTGTTCCGGGCCGGCGCCGTCGTCCCGTACGGCGAGTGGCAGTCCAAGAAGGCCCGGGACCTGCTGAAGATCCTCGTCGCGCACCGGGGCCGCGCCGTGCCCCGGGCCCGGCTGATGGAGCTGCTCTGGCCGGACGAGTCACCGTCGCGCACCGCGAACCGACTGTCGGTGCTGCTGTCCACGCTGCGTCGGGTGCTCAGCACCGGTCATCGCACCAGCGGTCGGGGGGCAGTCCTGGCCGACCGGGGTTCGGTGGCGATCGACCTCGACGTGATCGACGTGGACGTCGAGACGTTCCTCACCGCGGCCGAGGAGGCACAGGCCGCCCTACGGGCCGGGCACCCCGACACGTCCCGCGCGCTGATGCGCGCCGACGAGTTGTACGGCGGGGACTTCCTCTCCGACGACCCGTACGAGGACTGGGCCCAGCCGCTGCGGGAGGAGGCGCAGGCCGCCCACACCAGTGTGCTGCGGGCCCTGGCCCAGCACACCCCGGACACCGACCAGAAGCTCGTCTACCTGATGCGGCTGGTGCACCGCGACCCGTACGACGAGGACGCCCACCTGGAGTTGGTGCAGGTACTGCGCTCGGCCGGGCGGCACGGCGAGGCGCAACGCCGCTACCGCACGTACGTCGAGCGGATGCGGGAGCTGGGCATCGCCCCGGCGGGCTGCCCGGGGACGGACGCCGACACCGGGCAGCACGCGGACTCGGCGGCTGCGCCGGAGGCGCGGGTCGCCCGGTGGCGGACTCCCGACGCGCAGCCCCCGTGGACGGCAGAGGTGGACGCGGGCCGTCCGGCCGGTGTCCCGGCGCAGCGGACGTCGAGGAGGCTCATCGAGCATCCAGCCTGACCGGCGCTCGTGGGTGACCCTGCGGGCTCACCGCGAGCAGGTCCAGGCGGGTTCCGGCGATGACACGTATGGGGGTCCCTTCTCCGTGATGTCACCTGTCACAGAGTGGGATGCCCCGACCCGGTGGCGGTTCGCGGATCGGGGCAGACCCGATCAGTGGCGGGGCTGGTAGCTCTTGGGCAGGCGCATGCCGCGCTCGGCCATGATCGCCCGCACCCGGTTGGGATAGTTGGTGATGATCCCGTCGACACCCATGTCCATCAGCGCGGACACGGTGGCTGGGTCGTCGCAGGTCCACGGGATGACCTTCAGGCCACGGGCGTGCGCCTCCGCGATCATGGTGGCGTCGGGGTAGAAGCGGAAGTTCGGGTCGGCGATGGTGCCGTTCTGCGGGAAACCGTAGTTCGGCGACAGGGCGGTGACGCCGGGGATGGCGGCGGCCGCCTTGACGAAGTCACCGTCGTAGTCGTCGGCGTCGATCCCACCGAGCCAGGGGGACGCGCCGGGCTTGCCGACCTGGAGGAAGTCGTAGTTCGTCAGGGCCACCAGCGGCCACTTCGGCGCGAGCCGGTGCATTTCCTTCAACGCGCCCCAGTCGAACGACTGGATGGTGACCTGCTTCTCGAGGCCGGAGGCGTGGATCTCCTCGAAGACGCGCCGGACGAACAGCTCTCGGGGCGCGGTCTGCTCGGGTGCTCCCGCCTCGACCTTCGTCTCGATGTTGAGGGTGACCTGCTTCGCCCGGTAGCTCTTGACGAGGTCGAGGACGTCCCTCAACTCGACCATCCGGAAGCCCTTGACCTGCTCCTGCTCGGGAAAGCCCGGGAGCTGCTGGTAGCCGCAGTCCATGGTCTTGACCTGGGCGAGGGTGAGGTCCTTGAGGTACTTGCCGACGTACGGGTACATCGGGTCGCCGGCCGTGACCGGCGCGGTGTCGGCGCACTTCTGCGCGCTGACCTGGCGGTCGTGGTTGACCACGACCTTCTGGTCCTTGGTGATCTGGGTGTCCATCTCCAGGGTGGTGACACCGAGGCGCAGGGCCTTGGCGAAGCCCTCCAGCGACTCCTCGGTGGTCATGCCGATGCCACCGCGGTGCGCCTGGAGGTCGAAGTGGGTCTTCTGCGGGAGCAGCGCGTTGGCACTGTCGACGGTCGACGCGTGCGCGGCCACCGGAACGGCGAGCGCGGGCAGGACGACGAGGCCCGCCAGAATGTGACGCAGGGACATGGTACGAGAACCTCAGCTCTTCAGGTGCAGATGCGCTGGCCACGCTAGGTGGGAGACGGTCGGCCCCGATGACCTCGCCGCGTGCGGAGCGTGAACGCTCGCCGAACCTCAGAAGCACCTGCCGTTCGCCGACGGCCGCCCTGTCGATGCGGTGACCGTCGGCGAACGCCCCACGGCTAACCGCCGAGGGTGACGTGCAGGACGCGCTCGTTGCTGTTGTTCGGGGTGCTGTCCTTGTCACCGGTGTTGGTGGTGGTCAGCCACAGACCCCCGCCCGGGGCCGGCTCCACGGTGCGCAGCCGACCGTAGGTGCCGCTGAAGTACGTCTGCACGTTCGTCAGGCTGCTGCCGCTGATCACGGCGCGGTACATCCGCGCGCCACGAGCGCAGGCGACGTAGAGGGCGTCGCGCACGATCGTGATGCCGGAGCAGGAGCCCTCGGCGGTCGGGTAGGTGCGCGCCGGCGCGAGGTAACCGGCGGTGCCGCAGGTGCCGCTGGTGCCCTCGCAGGCCGGCCAGCCGTAGTTCCCACCCTTGGTGATCAGGTTCGTCTCGTCCATGATCGAGTTACCGAACTCCTGCTCCCACAGGCGGCCCTGCGAGTCGAACGCGAGCCCCTGCGGATTGCGGTGCCCGTAGCTCCACACGTGGTTGCCGAACGGGTTGTCACTCGGGACGCTGCCGTCCGGGTTGAGGCGAAGGATCTTGCCCTCCAGAGCGGCACGATCCTGGGCGTACGCGCCGTTCTGCGCGTCGCCGGTGCTCGCGTAGAGCTTGCCGTCCGGGCCGAACCGCAGCCGGCCGCCGTTGTGGTACTTGTTACGCCGGATCCCGCTCAGCAGGACCTGTTCGCCGGAGGTGGTGAGCCTGCCGTTCTCCAGCTTGATCCGCACGATCCGGTTGTCGCTCGGCGAGGTGTGCATGATGTAGAGCCACCGGTCGCTGGCGAAGCTCGACGAGATCGCGAGGCCCATCAGTCCACCCTCGCCGTCGGTGCTCTGCACGTTCGGCACGGTGCCGACGGTGGTCTTCGCCCCCGTGGCCGGGTCGAGCTGGATGATGTCGTGCGCGTCGCGGCGGTTGTACAGGACGGTCCCGTCCGGCAGCGTCACCAGCCCCCACGGAACGTCGGTGTCGGTCGTGACCTGGCGCACCGTGCACACCGGGTTGGCGCAGGTGGCACCGGTGCTCACCGCGACGGAGGCGCTGCGCGAGGAGGCGTTGTCCTGCCCGTCGCGGGCCGCCACCTGGTACTGGTAGGTGGTGTTCGCCGCCAGGCCGCTGTCGGTGAAGGTGGTCACCGGCGGAGCGCCGGTCACGGCGCCGATCTTCACGCCACCGCGGTAGATGTCGTACGCCCGGACCCCGACGTTGTCGCTGGACGCGGTCCAGCGCAGGGTGACGGTGGTGCCCGAGGCGCTGCCCGTGAGCTGCGTCGGCGTGCTCGGCGGCACCGTGTCGGCCTGGCACTGCGGCGGGGTGATCGTCACGGTGGAGCTGGCCTGCGACACGTTGCCGGCGGCGTCCCGCGCGTTGACGTAGAGGCCCCAGGTCGCGCCGGGCACGACGGTGAGGTTGGCGGACAGGGTGCTTGCGCTCACCGACGTCATCAGCTGGCCGTCGTGGTAGATGTCGTAGTACGCCACCGCCACGTTGTCCGTCGAGGCGTTCCAGGCGAACGTCACCGAGTTGCAGGTCAGACCGCTGACCCGGGCGTTGCCGGGCGGCGTGGGTGGCTGGCTGTCGGCGCTGCCGAACGACGACGTCCAGCGCTGGTTGGCCTGCCCGTTACAGGTCCAGAGACCGACCGTCGTGCTGTTGGCGGTGCCGCCACCCGTCACGTCCAGGCAGAGTCCCGACTGGACGCCGACGATGGTCCCGTTGGTGTTGATCTGCCAGCGCTGGTTCGCCCCGCCGGTGCAGCCGTAGATCTGCACGGCGGCCGGCGCGGTGGTGTCCTGCCCGACGACGTCCAGGCACATCGTCGCGTCGTAGACCCGCAACTCGCCGGCCGCGGTGAGGGTCCACGCCTGGTTGGCCTGTCCGCCGCAGTCATAGATATTGATCCCGGTGCCGGCGGTCCGGCCGCCGCCCACCACGTCCAGGCATCGGCCGGACGCCGCGCCGACGATCGTCGACGGACCGGCCGCCGACGCCGGCACGCCGAGCGTCACGGCCACCAGCACCGCCACGGTCACCGGCGGCAGGAGCCGTCGTGGTCTGAGCCGCGCGAAAATGCTCATCCGTCCTCCAAGGTCGGGGCATCGACCGGCCCGACCCGACGCCGGGCGACCCAGCGCCCGACCAGACCGACGAGAAGGCAACATCGACCATCAAAGATGGATTCCCGACACATGTCAACGATCTCGTTCGATCGAGGACAAACCGCGTCAACAAAGCCGGCTCTCCACGGATCGGCCTTCATGCGGCGTAATGGTGCAGCGACACGGCGTGGCGGGGCCTGCGCGGGGTGCGGCGTGGTGGGGCCTGCTCGCGGCGGCGTGGTGTGGCGGGGCCCGCTCGCGGCGGCGTGGTGTGGTGGGCCGGCATGGCGGCGCGGCGTGGCGCGGCGGCCCAGCAACCGCCGCGCCACCAGCGCCTGTCGGCGCCGAGCCGGACCGCCCGGTCCGCCGCTCCGGGCGGCCCCGCAGCGCAGTCTCCACCCGACCGGGCGGGCCTCCCGGCGGATGGATCCCTGCGCGTACCGACGTCGTGCGCCGCGATGGCGTCGGCCGGCCCGCCCCGCCAACAGCGGCCGGCGCTCGGGTCGCCGTGGACGACCTTGATCGACGCTCATCGAGGTCCGTCGGTGGCGAAAGTATTGGTACGGCGGAACTGCGATGTCAACGTTTCTCGGAAAGTTTGCGAAAGGTCAGACGGCACGCGGGTGCCAACCAATAGCCGTCTTCGCTGGCCCTGACACTGGCCAGGAGATTGAACTCACAACCGACGTTGCAGAACCTCGTCAGGCGATCTGATTGACGCCGATAGTTCCGATGAATTTCCGGATCACCGTGATCGACGCTCGACCTTCGGCAGCCGACGCGCCTGCGGTCCGCGCATCGCCGCAGGTGGATCGCCACTGCTCGGCACCAGGATGACCGCGCTGCGACGGCCCTGCGGCGCTATCGGAGGACTTCCGGAACTTATTGACGGCCTCGAATTTGCGCTGCGATACTCCGATCCACCGTGATCGATGCACCCGGTGTCCGTGGGGTAGCCGTCGATCTCCCACCCACCACCAACCACGTCCGGACCGTGCTCTCCTTCCACACCGGGACGGGACCGGGCCGGTAGAAGGGGCACAGATGAGCACTGTCTCCGCTGGCACGCTCGTACGGTCCAGGCCACTACGGGCGGCGCTGTCCATCCTCGTCACCGCCGCCGCGGCGTGCGCCGTCGTCGCGGCCACCGCCACCCCGTCGAACGCCGCCACCTGCAACGGCTACGTCGGCCTCACCTTCGATGACGGCCCGACCGGCAGCACCAGCGCTCTGCTGAACGTGCTGCGGGCCAACGGCGTACGGGCCACCATGTTCAACGTCGGGCAGAACGTGCAGAACAACCGGTCGGCGGCGCAGGCGCAGGTGTCCGCCGGCATGTGGGTCGGTAACCACAGCTGGAACCACGCCCACATGACGTCGATGAGTCAGTCCCAGATGCAGTCCGACCTGTCCCAGACGAGTTCGGCCATCCAGTCGGCGACCGGCGTCCGACCCCAGTTGTTCCGGCCTCCGTACGGGGAGACCAACTCCACCCTTCAGTCGGTCGCCTCCTCGCTCGGGATGCGGCAGGTGATCTGGGACGTCGACTCCCAGGACTGGAACGGCGCCAGCGTCAGCCAGATCGTGTCGAACGCCAGCCGCCTCCAGGCTGGTCAGGTCATCCTCATGCACGACGGCATCCAGAACACCCGGGACGCCATCGGGCAGATCATGGCCAACCTGACCAGCCGCAACCTCTGCCCGGGCATGATCTCGCCGTCCACCGGCCGGGCGGTCGCGCCCGACGGGGCCACCCCGCCGCCGAGCGGCACCACGCCGCCCCCCAGCGCGACGACCCCACCGCCCAGCGGCGGATCCTGCACCGCCACCGCGTCGACCCCCAACGTGTGGGGCGACCGGTACAACACCTCGGTGACGGTCAGCGGCAGCAACACCTGGACCGTGGTCATCGCCCTCACCTCGCCGCAGCGCGTCTCCACCGTCTGGAACGGCAACGCCAGCTGGGACAGCAGCGGCACGGTGATGACCGTGCGGTCCAACGGCAGCGGCAACACCTTCGGCTTCACCACGATGTTCAACGGCAACAGCAGCGCCCGACCACAGATCCGCTCCTGTAGCGCCGGCTGACACCCCGGACGCGTCCCGCGTGGCGGCCACGGCAGCGCCACGCGGGACACGTCCCCTGACCGCGGCCCACGCCGCCGCCGCGACCCCGGTCCGATCCGGAAGTGGCGGGAACCACACCGGCCGATGTCGCGACTACCAGACATGTCACTGACCGAGCTGTCCGGCACGCCGACGCCGGAGGAGTCCATCCCGGCGGAACCCCCGACCCAGCCGACCCGGCGCACCTCGCCGTTCGGTGCGCTGCTGGTCCGGCTGCACTTCTACGCCGGCATCCTCGTCGCGCCGTTCCTCGTGGTCGCCGCGCTGACCGGGCTCGCCTACACGGTCGCGCCGCAACTGGACGGCGCGCTCTACGGCGACCAGTTGACCGTGGCCGCGCGGGGTGACCGTCCACTCCCCCTCGCCGACCAGATCGCCGCCGCCCGCGCCGCGCACCCCACCGGCACCATCGCCACCGTCCAGCCCGGGGACGGCGACCGGACCACCCGGGTGGCGTTCTCCCTGCCCGAGCTCGGCGAGAAGGTGCACACCGTCTACGTCGACCCGTACACCGCCGAGGTCCGAGGTCAGCTCACCACCTGGTTCGGCTCCACGCCGGCCACCACCTGGCTGGACGACCTGCACCGCAACCTGCACCTCGGCGTGGTGGGCCGGCACTACTCGGAGCTGGCGGCGAGTTGGCTCTGGGTGCTGGCCCTCGGCGGCCTGCTCCTGTGGTGGCGACGACGCAGCGCCTCCCGGTCCGCCGCCCGGCACCTGTTCGTGCCGAACCTGTCCACCGGCAGGGGTGTCCGCCGTACCCGGGGATGGCACGCCACGACCGGCGTCTGGCTGGTCGTCGGCCTGCTGTTCCTCTCGGTGACCGGCCTGACCTGGTCCCGCTACGCCGGAGCCAACTTCGGCGCCGGCCTCGACGCCCTCGACGCCCGCTCCCCCGAGATCTCCACCAGCCTCACCGCCGTCCCCGCCGAGAGCGGCGGCGGCCACCACCATGGGGACGCCCCGGCGGAAGGGGTCGTCGACCCGGCGGCCTTCGACCGGGTCCTGACGGCTGCTCGTACGGCCGACCTCTCCGGCCCGGTCGAGATGACCCCGGCAGAGGCGGGCACCGCGTGGACCGTCACGCAGATCGACAACACCTGGCCGGTCGCGAAGGACCGGGTCGCCGTCGACCCCACCAGCGCGATGATCACCGCCCGCAGCGACTTCGCCGACTGGCCTCTCCTGGCGAAACTGAGCGGCCTCGGCACCCAGGCCCACATGGGTGTCCTCTTCGGCCCGGTCAACCAGATCCTGCTCGCCGCGCTGGCCCTCGGGCTGCTCTGCGTCGTCGTCTGGGGTTACCGCATGTGGTGGCAGCGCCGGCCGACCCGCGCCGACCGTCGCGCGCTCGTCGGCGCACCGCCGGCCCGTGGAGGCGTACGCCGGCTGCCCTGGTGGGCGGTGCTGCTCGGCGCGGCGGCGACCGTGGCGGTGGGTTGGGCCCTACCCCTGTTCGGCCTCAGCCTGCTCGCCTTCGGAGTCGTCGACGTCGTCGCGGGCGTGGTGTCCCGGCGTCGGCGTCCCGACGCCATGCCCGTCTCCCCGGCGCCGGCCGGGAGCTGACCCGTCGGACCCGAGTGGGTCGGGCCGGCCCCGGCCTCCGGGGGCCTTCAGCCTTCGGTGTCGTCGCCGCCGTTCGGAAGGGCCGCCAGGCTGCCGCGCAGGGCGGTGCGGAACTCCGCGTACCGGTCGGGGCCGAGCGCGTCGGAGAGTTGCCGTTCGATCGCCGCCACGAAGTCGTCGGACGCCTCCATGAGCCGGAGCCCCCGCTCGGTCGGCACGATCAGTTTCGCCCGGCGGTCGGCCGGGTCTGGCGTACGTCGCACGTAGCCGAGCCGTTCCAGCTCGTCGAGGATCGCGCCCATCGTCTGCTTGTTCCGCCCGGCCAGTCGCGCCAGCTCGCCGGGGCGCGTCCCCTCCGGATCCAGGTAGGCCAGGACGGCGCCATGGCGGGGTCGCACGTCGTCGAAGCCGTAATCGGCGGCGCGCGTGAAGATCTCCCGCTGGACACGCCCGGAGAGCTGCACGGCCAGGATGCCGAGGTCGGGATCCTGCTCCTTACGTGTGCTGCGCTTCATATTTTGGTCCAATCATTGGACGGTACAAGTTTTGGACTATAACGTCTCACCGGTGACCAGCGGGCCCGTCCGGGTCCGCGCGAATCCGGAGGACGACCATGACCATTCTGATCACCGGAGCGACCGGCACGGTCTCGCGGGAGGTGCTGCGCGAACTCGCCGGCAGCGAGCAGGTACGGGCGCTCGTGCGGGACCCGTCGCGAGCATCCGCGCTCGACGGCGTCGAGTACGTCGTCGGCGACCTGGACCGCCCCTCGACGCTGACGCAGGCGTTCGAGGGCGTACGCACCCTGTGGCTGCTCACTCCGATGGGCCCGATCGCGCCCAGTCAGAGTATGAACGCGGTCTGGGCCGCGCGGCAGGCCGGCGTGCAGCACATCGTCCGGCTCTCCGCGATCGGCGCCGCGCACGACGCCCCCACCCGCAACGGCCGCCTGCACGCGCTGTCCGACGCCGAGGTACAGGCGTCCGGCATCCCCTGGACGATCCTGCGACCGAGTTACTTCATGCAGAACCTGCTTGGGTCGCTGGCCGGCGAGCAGCTCTACGGACTCTTCGGCGCGGCGCGGGTCGGCCTCGTGGACGCGCGGGACATCGCCGCCGTCGGGGCCGCGATCCTCGCCGCGCCGCGGCCGCACGAGGGCATGATCTACACGCCCACCGGCCCGGAGAGCATCACCCTGGACCAGGCGGCGCAGGACATCAGCCGGACGATCGACCGCCCGGTCCGGTACCTCCCGCAGAGCCCCGAGCAGACGCGTGACGGGCTCCTCGCGGCCGGTCTGGACCAGTGGTCGGCGGAGGTCCTCACCGAGTACCGGGTCGCCTACGGCAGCGGCTGGGGCGACTTCACCAACGACCACGTCGCCCGGGTGACCGGCCGACCGCCGCGAACCTTCGCCGAGTTCGCGCACGACCACCGCGAGCGGCTCGCGGCGGCCTGAGCCGTCGCGCCGGCGCGCTGCGGCCGGCACGGCTCCGCGACCCGGACGCCGCAGCGGGGCGATGCGCTCTCCGGTGGCCGTGCCGGAGAGCGCATCAGCGGCGGCCAACGCGTCGGTGTCGCGCGAAGCACATCATCGGTTCGGCGATTTGTCCGGTTCAGCCGCTCGAACCGACAAATTGGTGGAACGATGACTGTCGTGGGAACTGCCAATACCGCCATGCCTGCCATCTCGCCCCTCGCCGGTGAGCCGATCAAGCGCGCCGACGCCGAACGGCTCGCCGGGGTGCTGAAGGCGTTCGCCGATCCGGCCCGACTGCGCCTGCTCAGCCTGATCCAGGCCGCCCCGGAGGGCGAGGCCTCGGTCACCGACCTCACCGCGCCGCTCAACCTCTCTCAGCCGACCGTGAGCCATCACCTGCGGATTCTCACCGAGGCCGGGCTGATCGAGCGGGAGAAGCGTGGGGTCTGGGCCTATTACCGCATCGTGCCCTCGGCGATCGCGGCGATAGCCGACCTGCTGACCCCGCCCCGCAAGAGGCCGACCAAAAAGACCCGCTGAGCGGTCGCCTCGTCGGCGACGGTGACGCTGGCCGTCAGCGGACGCGGGCGACCGCGCCGTTGAACGACACGTCCTGCGCGGACGGACGCGGCTGCGGCGCGTCGTCGGCGTGCCACCGCGCCACCGAGACGATGCCCGGCTCGACGAGTTCCAGCCCGTCCAACAGGGCCGCGAACTGCTCGGTGCTGCGCGCCTGGAAGCGGCCGTCGCGATTGTTGGCGGCCAACCCGGCGGTGACCGCAGGCGGCAGATGCTCCCAGGTGACGTGTGAGGCGACCACGTAGCTGCCGGACGGCAGCGCGGCGACGAGCCGATCCAGGATGCCCTTGGGGTCCTCGTCGTCGCGGACGAAGTGCAGGATGGCCACCAGCATCAACGCGACGGGCTGCGCCAGGTCCAACGTCGCGCGCAGGTCGGGATGGGCGAGGATCCCGGCCGGCGCGCGCAGGTCGGCGTCGAGGTACGCCGTCCGCCCCTCGGGCGTGCTGGACAACAGCGCGCGGGCGTGGGCGAGGACGATCGGGTCATTGTCGACGTAGACGACACGCGCCGACGGGTCGACGGCCTGCGCGACCTCGTGGGTGTTGTCGGCGGTCGGGATGCCGGTCCCGATGTCCAGGAACTGCCGGACACCGCGCTGGGCCAGGAAGCGCACCGCGCGTTGCAGGAACATCCGATTCTCGATCGCGGCGAGCCGGATGGTGGGCATCGCCGCCGCGAGGGCGTCACCGGACGCCCGGTCGGCAGCGAAGTTGTCCTTGCCGCCCAGCAGGTAGTTGTACCTGCGCGCCGGGTGCGCGACCGAGGTGTCGATCCGGTCGGTGGCCGCCGGGTGTCCGCCGTGCGATGTCATCCGGCCTCCCCCATCGCTGCGCATCCTCCACAAGGTACACACCTCGGCGGCGAGGCGAATGCCCGCCGACGCCGCGCTCAGGAGGCGCAGCCCTCGCCTGCCTCGGCCGGCTCGACGCCGCGTACCCCGGCGAGGATGTCGGCGGCGGTGTGCGCCCGGATGCCGGACTGCGCCTCCTCGGCGAACCGGGCGACGACCGCTCGGACGTGCCGCTCGGCGGGCGCGGCGAGGCCGTCGTAGATGGCCTCGAAGAGTTCCCGCGCCGGCCGCCGGAGCCATCCGGCCGGCAGGAGGTCCAGGGGCAGCCGCGGGTCGAGGGTCGGAAAGCGGCGGAAGGTGTCCATGACCTCGGTACGCGTTCGCACGGCCGCCGCGCCGTCGACGCGCTCCGACCGCGCCTGCGGCACCAGAGGCGTCCACCGCCGAAGGAACTCCTCGTAGTGCCGGCCGATCGCCTCGATGTCCCAGGCGTCGATCGGAGAGCGCTGGGCGATGGCGTCAAGGTCGGCCTGCCGTCCCCGGAACACCGTGACGGCGCCCCGGGTGAACCGGGCGATCTGGGCTCTGCCCTGCGGGCTCAGCTCGTACGGCGAGATCCACAGCCCGTCGTACAGGGGCGCGTACCCGAGCCAGCGGAGTTGGCCGCGCAGGGCCCGCCGCTGCGCGCCACGGTCCTGGGGCAGGGAGAAGGCGACGATGGTCCAGCAGCCGTCCCACGCGACCACCTCGGTGGTCGCGGCCAGGATCCAACTCCCGCCGCTGGACAGGTTCGCGGCGGCGGCCCGGCTGAGCCGGTAGGAGCTGCGTCGACCCTCCCGGCTGCCCTCCAGCACACCGCGCCGGGCCAACCGGCTGATCGCGGCACGCGCGCCGGCCGTACTCACACCGGACTCGGCGAGCAGCGCGACGAGGGCTGCGGACGGAACCCGCGCACGGGTCCGCAGCGTGTAGTCGGCCAGCAGGGTCACCGCGAGGTCCTGCGGGGAGCTGCCGGCCTGCCGCCGGGGCAGTCGCGGCGGCTCGTCCCCGTCGTCGGGATAGATCTCCTCGATCGGGAAGGGGTTTGCCACAGGCGCTCCCGGCTCGACTCAGGGACGGTGCACCGACTGTAGACGCCGCCACCCGGGCGGCGGCGTCGGCACCAACGCCATTCGATCGAGGTGCATCGATTGACACTTCAGCGACCGCGAGGAACACTATCTGCTACGCGACGCCGTACGCAGCCGGGCACAGGGCGAGCACACGTAGTGGGCGAGGCGCGATCACCACGGGAGTCGGGCGCACCCGTGACCGCACAGCGCGCGACCCCACACCCACCCCGCACAGGTGATCGAAGGAGCCATCCCCGTGAAAATCCGAAGGAAACTGCTGCTCGGCCTGGTCACGTCACTGGTGGCGGCCGGCCTGGTGGCCCCCGCGCTCCAACCCGCGTACGCCGCCTCCCTCACCGAGGTGACCACGTTCGGCGACAACCCGGGCCGGATGCGCATGCACGTCTACGTGCCGGACACCCGCCCGACCAGGCCGGCGATCGTCGTGGCCATGCACGGCTGCGGCGGGTCAGGCCCCGGCTTCTACTCCGGGAGCGAGTTCGCCGCCCAGGCCGACCGGTACGGGTTCATCGTGATCTACCCGTCGGCGACCCAGCAGGCCGGCTTCGGCAACTGCTTCGACACCTGGTCGGACGCCGCCAAGCGCCGTGGCGGTGGCAGCGACCCCGTGTCGATCATCTCGATGATCCGCTACGCGCAGCAGCAGTACGGGGGCGACCCCGACCGGGTGTACGCCACCGGCAGCTCGTCCGGCGGCATGATGACCAACCACATGCTGGCCCTCTACCCTGACGTCTTCAAGGCCGGCGCGGCGTTCATGGGTGTCCCCTACAACTGCTTCGCCAACGCGGCCGACTACCCGCCGGGCAGCAGCCAGTGCACCGGCGGGAACATGAACCGGACCCCGCAGCAGTGGGGTGACGCGGTGCGCGGGGCGTATCCCGGCTATACCGGTCCCCGCCCACGGGTGCAGTTGTGGCACGGCACCAGCGACACGCTCGTTCCGTTCTCGCTGCTGCAGGAGACGATCGAGCAGTGGACCAACGTGTTCGGGCTCAGCCAGACACCCACCTCCACCGACACGCCGCAGACCAACTGGAACCGCCGCCGGTACGCCGACGCCAGCGGGACCGTCCAGGTCGAGGCGTACAGCATCCAGGGCGCGGGGCACAGCCTGCCGGCCGGTGGCATGGCCGCCGCCGCCGTCGCGTTCTTCGGCCTGACCGCCCCGCCGAACCCGACGACCCCGCCGCCGAACCCGACGACCCCGCCGCCCAACCCGACGACCCCGCCGCCGAACCCGACGACCCCGCCGCCGAACCCGACCACCCCGCCGCCGAACCCGACCACCCCGCCGCCGAGTTCGGGCGCGTGCCGGGTGGGCGTCGCGATCAACGCCTGGAACAACGGGCTGACCGAGAACATCACCATCACCAACACCGGAACCAGCGCCGTCAACGGCTGGTCGCTCGTCTTCACCCTGCCCGGCGGGCAGAGCATCACCTCGGGCTGGAACGCGACCTACTCGCCCACGTCCGGCCAGGTGACAGCCCGCAACGCCGCCTACAACGCCAGCATCCCGCCGAACGGATCGTTAACCATCGGCTTCCAGGCCACGCACACCGGCAACACCGCCCGGCCAGGTGCGTTCACCCTCAACGGCGCGACCTGCGCGATCGCCTGACCGACAGCGAGCCGTTCCGACCAGATCGAGCGGGCCCCGTCGCCCACGGCGGCGGGGCCGGCCCGATTCAGTTCCCGGACGGCACCTGGTCGACGACCTCGTCGTAGCCGACCGCGCCGGGCGCCGCCGTCGGCGCGTAGATCACGCGGAGCACGCCCGTCGGGAACACCTCGGTCGCGGTAACCCGCAGGTGGTACGGCGTGTCGCCGTCGTCGAAGAGCCGGCGCCCCTTGCGGGCCGCCACCGGGTGTACCAGCAGACGCAGCTCGTCGACCAGCCCGGCGGCGAGGAGCTGCTGGACGACCGAGATCGACCCGGGGATGAGGATGCCCTTGATCCCGGGGTCGGCCTTGAGCGCGGCGACGGCCTCGGGGAGATCGCCGGCGACGAGCTCCGAGTTGCGCCACGCGAAGTCCACCGGCTGGCGGGAGACGACGACCTTACGGACGTCACCGAGCTGCTTGGCGAACCCGGCGTCCTCGCCGCCGGCGGCCTCCCGGTCGGGCCAGGCCCCGGCGAAGCTGTCGTAGGTCACCCGGCCGATCAGCAGCACGTCGGACGTGTCGTAGTCCTCGGTGACGGCGCGACCCATGTTCTCGTCGAAGTACGGGAAGTGCCAGTCCGGGTCGATCTCGGCCACGCCGTCGGCCGAGATGAACAGCGTGGAGATGACCTTCGCCATCGCGGTGCTCCTTCACGTGAGGTGCTGTCGGGCTCATAGACGGGCACAGCATCGCAAACTCGTACGACGGTTACCGCCCTCTGCGGCCGGAAAACGCGGACGAGCCCCAGCCACCGGTCCCCGGGGCTCACCGGCCGTCAGGGCAAAGAAGGCGGCGCCGGGTCACATCCTCCACGGGGAATGGAGATCCCAGGGCGGGCGGTGCGGCTATCACGGAGCCTCGACGATGGGCTTACGGAACGGGCCCCAGCCGACGAACCGGTCGAACAGGGCGCGCGGGCTCGGCCCGTCGTGCGGGTTCAGGTGGTACAGGTCGCGCATCGCCTCGTACAGCAGCCCGGCCAGGTAGATCGACAGGCTCGGCATTGAGTTTTCGTACTCGGCCTTCAACATGAGCCGCGCCGTCGCGCACGGCCACGGCTGACCGTCGGCGCGGCACGCCCAGTGCGGCCGTAACGGCGTGTGCGGCGGGCCCTGGCGGTGCTGACGCGGACGGTCCGCGACCGGTCCCCGCTCAGGGACGGAAACCTGCGTAGATATCACTTCCGACCCCCGCTCGCCCGGAACTCCTGCGCCGGGGTCAGGTGACCTATTCGCCCGATCTCGTCCAAGCGGAACGCCTCGGTGTGCGACGTGACCCAGGCCGGAAGTCGCGGGGCAGGCCGCGGGGCAGGGCCACGCACAGACAATTTCGGAGCGGGTTCGCTGCGCCGGAACGTGAAGCGCACGGTGCCTCCTTCGCGCTTTCGTCGGAGGGGGCCGCCCCCGTGTTTACTCGCCGGACAGGGGCGGCCCCGGGTACGAACGCGTCCGCCGGGTTCGGGTCCTCCACCGGCCGCGCCGTCTGGTGACACTCTGTTCCGTGACCGCCTAGTGTCGGAAGGTGTTCGACCACGTTGGAGAGACCCCGACGGTCAACGATTGCCCTGGTGAGGGGACTTGGGGGGCGCGAGGGCTGGAGGTGGGGAGGAGTTGGGGACATGAGCATGACCGCAGCCGAAATCCTGCTTGACGAGTTGCGTCACGCCCGAATGGCACGGGGACTGAATCAAGACGACTTCGGCAGACTCATCAGCTACTCCGGCACCCATGTGAGCGCCGTTGAGACCGGCACTCGCCCGCCGACCAGTGACTACGCGACGGCAATCGACAGGGCGCTGACGACCGGTGGCATGTTCGCGAGGCTGGTAGAGCGGCTGGCGGCGCTCGACACGGCCCCGGTCTGGCTCCGCGAATGGATCAAGTTCGAGGAACAAGCTCGGGCGTTGCGTTGGTACGAACCGGCCTTCGTGCCGGGCCTGTTACAAACCGAGGCGTACGCACGGGCGACGCTTCAAGCGAGCGGATTGCTGACCACCGAGCAGATATCGCAGCGGGTACGGTCGCGAATGGAGCGGCAAGCAATCCTCACCCGCGACGATCCTCCCCACGTAATGATCGTGCTCGACGTCGCGGTGCTGCGCCGGACGGTGGACGACGACCGCACGCTGATGCGGGAACAGGTCGAGCACCTCGCGGCGGTCGCCGACCTTCCGCACGTCCACATTCATGTCGTGCCGGACGACGCAGGGCTCTACCCTGGCCTACAGGGCGGGTTCATCATCGCCACGATGCCGGATGGCTCTGTCGTCGGGCACACGGACTACCAGGTGCGGTCTCAGACCGTCAGCGGCACGGCCGAGATTGTTACGCTTCAAAAGACGTGGGAAGCGATCCTCCGCGACGCCCTCCCGCGCAGATCCTCCCGAGACGTGATCAAGGAAACGGCGAAGACATGGACATGACCCACGCCCGTTGGCGTAAGTCGACGAAGTCCGGGACGAACGGCGGCAACTGCGTGGAGGTCTCCGACAACCTGCCCGGCGTCGTTGGCGTCCGGGACTCGAAGGACCAGGCAGGTCCCGCACTGGTCTTCAGCCCGACGGCTTGGCGGGCGTTCGTCGACATGGCGAAGACTCACCCCGCGACCTGACCAGTACTACGCAGAGGCCACCGGTCCGCTGCGGGTTCTAGCGATCCCCGCAACTCCCTGAATTCTAGGGAGTTGCGGGGATCGTGGGTTTTGCGGACTTGGCGGTGGATTCGCCACGCGAGGCCCTGCGGCGCGGAACGCGGACGAGCCCCGGCCGATCGGCCGGGGCTCGTCGGGTCAAGCGGGATCAGGCGATGTCGAACCGGTCGAGCTCCATGACCTTCGTCCAGGCGGCCACGAAGTCACGCACGAACTTCTCGCGCGCGTCCTGGCTGGCGTAGACCTCGGCGAGGGCGCGCAGCTGGGAGTTCGAGCCGAAGATGAGGTCGACCGCGGTGGCGGTCCACTTCACCTCGTCGGTGGCCAGGTCGCGGATCTCGTACACGTGCTCGTCGGTCTCCGACGCCTTCCACCGGGTGCCCGGGGAGAGCAGGTTGGCGAAGAAGTCACCGGTGAGCACGCCCGGCCGGTCGGTGAGGACGCCGTGCGACGCGCCTCCGACGTTGTTCCCGAGGGCGCGCAGGCCGCCGACGAGGACGGTCATCTCCGGCGCGCTCAGGTTCAGCATGTAGGCGCGGTCGATGAGCAGCACCTCCGGCTGGGTCTTCTCGCCGGCGCGCAGGTAGTTACGGAAACCGTCCGCGCGCGGCTCGAGGACCCGGAAGGAGTCGACGTCGGTCTGCTCCTGGGTGGCGTCGGTGCGGCCCGGCCGGAACGGCACGGTCACCTCGACGCCCCCGTCGCGCGCCGCCTTCTCGACGGCGGCCGAACCGGCCAGCACGATCAGGTCGGCGAGCGAGATCTTCGCCCCACCGGCGGCGTTGAACTCCTGCTGGATGCCCTCCAGCGCGCTCAGCACCGTCGCGAGCTGCTCGGGCTGGTTGACCTCCCAGTTGCGCTGCGGCTCCAGGCGGATGCGCGCGCCGTTGGCGCCACCGCGCTTGTCGGTGTTGCGGAAGCTCGCGGCGGAGGCCCAGGCGGTGGAGACGAGCTGCTCGACCGTGAGGCCCGAGTCGAGGACCTTCGCCTTGAGGGCGGCGATGTCGGCGTCACCCACCAGCGCGTGGTCGACGGCCGGCACCGGGTCCTGCCACAGCTGCGGCTCGGCGACCCACGGCCCGAGGAAGCGCTCGATCGGACCCATGTCGCGGTGCAGCAGCTTGTACCAGGCCTTGGCGAAGGCCAGCGCGAACTGGTCGGGGTTCTCCAGGAAACGGCGCGAGATCTTCTCGTACGCCGGGTCGACGCGCAGCGACAGGTCGGTCGTGAGCATCGTCGGCCGGTACTTCTTCGACGGGTCGAACGGGTCCGGGATGATCTCCTCGGCGTCCTTCGCGACCCACTGCTTCGCGCCACCCGGGCTGGTGGTCAGCTCCCACTCGTAGCCGAACAGGATCTCGAAGAAGCGGTTGCTCCACTGCGTCGGCACGTCGGTCCAGGTCACCTCGAGACCGCTGGTGATCGTGTCGCTGCCCTTGCCGCTGCCGTGGGTGCTCAGCCAGCCGAGGCCCTGCGCCTCGATCGGGGCGCCCTCGGGCTCCGGGCCCACGTGGTTGTCCGCGACACCGGCGCCGTGGGTCTTGCCGAAGGTGTGGCCACCGGCGATGAGGGCGACGGTCTCCTCGTCGTTCATCGCCATCCGGCCGAAGGTCTCCCGGATGAAGTGCGCCGCCGCGGCCGGGTCCGCGTTGCCGCGGGGGCCCTCCGGGTTGACGTAGATGAGGCCCATCTCGGTCGAGCCGACGCCGGCCGCCATCTCCTTCTCGGAGGCGTAGCGCTCGTCGCCGAGCCAGGTGTCCTCCGGGCCCCAGAAGATCTCCTCGGGCTCCCACACATCCTCACGACCGAAGCCGAAGCCGAAGGTCTTGAACCCCATCGACTCCAGGGCCACGTTACCGGCGAGCACCAGCAGGTCCGCCCAGGAGATCTGCTGGCCGTACTTCTGCTTGACCGGCCACAGCAGGCGGCGGGCCTTGTCCAGGTTGGCGTTGTCCGGCCAGCTGTTGAGCGGGGCGAACCGCTGACCACCGTCACCGGCGCCGCCACGGCCGTCCTCGATGCGGTAGGTGCCCGCGGCGTGCCAGCTCATGCGGATCATCAGGCCGCCGTAGTGGCCGAAGTCGGCCGGCCACCAGTCCTGCGAGGTGGTGAGGACCTCGGTGATGTCCCGCTTGAGGGCCTCGACGTCGAGCTTGGCGAACTCCTTGGCGTAGCTGAAGTCCGGCCCGAGCGGGTTGCCCTTGTGCGAGTGGGCGTGCAGCACCGAGAGGTCGAGCTGGTTCGGCCACCAGTCCCGGTTGGTGCGCGGACGACCACCGGTCTTCGGGGTCGGCGAGTCGATCGCCGGGTTCTCGCTCTCGCTGCCCTGGGCGGTCACCGAGTCGTGCGCGACCGGGCAACCGGCCGCGGCCTTCTGGTCCACGCCCTGCGCGCTGGTGGGGACGTTGTCCTGGGTGTCGCTCATGTACTTCCTTCCGAACTGGCGGATCGCTGGGAGATGCGGTCGGCCGCGCAACCGGGGCAGGTGCCCCAGTAGACGACCTCCGCCTCGTCGACCACGAAGCCATGGTCGTTCGAGGCGGTGAGACAGGGTGCGTGGCCGACGGCGCACTCGACGTCGGCGATGGCGCCGCAGGAGCGGCACACGACGTGGTGGTGGTTGTCCCCCACCCGTGACTCGTAGCGGGCGGTCGCGCGGGCCGGCTGGATGCGCCGCACCAGACCCGCGTCGGTGAGCGCGCGCAGCACGTCGTACACCGCCTGGTGGGAGATGGTGGGGTGGTCCGCCCGGACCAGCGCGATCACCGTGTCGGTGTCGACGTGGGGGTGATCCCGCAGCACCGCGAGCACGGCCAGCCGGGGTCGCGTCACTCGTAACGAGACCCCTCTCAGCTGCGCTTCGAGGTCGGACATCACGCGCTGCACACTAGCTCACTTTTTTGGAACGAATCAAGTTTTCCCCGGTTCCCGCGCCTCGGCGTGCCGCCCGAGGGTCCGGAAAGTCTCCGGAAGTTCCGGCCGCTATTCGTCGGATGTTGTCCGGCGAACGATCGGTCACCACCCTCGCCGTCGCCACCCCGGATCGATTACTGACCTCGGAAGATGCGCACCCTTTCGAGCATGGCGACGCGCTGGTCGCCGCCGCAGACCTTCCGGAAAATGTTGACAAGTGGACGACCGGCTCAATACCGTCCCCATCGACGACACTCAATTGCCGTCACCACCCGCGCCGCGACTGCCGCCTCCGGTCGTCGTGCGGGACAACCGGTCTACCACCACCACGCGGTACGACTCCGTGGCCGACAGTCCGCCGGGTCGCACCGCACCGCTGGCCCCGTGCCAGCCGTGACGAGGAGGAAACACCTACATGATCGACACCGACCACACTCCCACCGCAGCACCGCGGCGCGGCCGGATACGGCTGCTCCTCGGCGCCGCCTGTGCGGTCGTCCTGGCCGTCACGGGCACGGTCGCGGTCACGGCCACCAGCGCGTACGCCGAGGCCGACCGGACGCTCACCTCGAGCCTGACCGGCACGCACAACGGCTACTACTTCTCCTTCTGGAAGGACGGCGGCAACGCCAGCATGACGCTGCGCGAGAACGGCCGATACTCCAGCAGTTGGGACCGGAGCACCAACAACTGGGTCGGCGGCAAGGGCTGGGCCACCGGCTCACGGCGGACGGTCAGCTACTCGGCCAACTACAACCCGGGGAACAACAACACCTACCTCGCCCTGTACGGGTGGACGCGCAACCCGCTCATCGAGTACTACGTGGTGGAGAACTTCGGTAGCTACAACCCGAGCAACGGCGCCCAGCGGCTGGGCACGGTCACCACCGACGGCGGCACCTACGACATCCTGCGCAGCCAGCGGGTCAACGCCCCGTCGATCGACGGCAACCAGACATTCTACCAGTACTGGAGCGTCCGTCAGAACAAGCGCTCGAGTGGCACCATCACCACGGCCAACCACTTCGACGCCTGGGCCCGCGCCGGCCTGAACCTCGGCACCAACCACGCGTACCAGATCATGGCGACCGAGGGCTACCAGAGCGCCGGCAGCTCCGACGTCACCGTGTCCGAGGGCAGCGGCGGCAACCCGACCTCGGGGCCGACCTCCGGGCCCACCACCGGCAACCCGGGTGGCGGCAACTGCAACGCGACGCTCTCCGCCGGCCAGCAGTGGGGTGACCGGTTCAACCTGAACGTCGCGGTCAGCGGCACCAACAACTGGATCGTCAGCCTCAACCTCAACGGCGGTCAGTCCATCCAGAACAGTTGGAACGCGTCCGTCAGCGGCACCAGCGGGACGGTGACCGCCCGACCGAACGGCAACGGCAACAACTTCGGGATCACGATCATGGCCAACGGCAACTGGACCTGGCCGACGATCAGCTGTCGCACGAGCTGACCCGCACCACCGCACCACGTACCGGCCCCCGCCGCCACGCGACGGGGGCCGGGCCCTGCCCGGGTCCTCACGAGTACACGAGGTGCAGCATCATCCCGGCGTCGGCGTGCCCCAGGTTGTGGCAGTGGTTGGCCCACATCCCCGGGTTGTCGGCCCGGAACGCCACCTCCCACACCTCACCGGGCCGGACGTCGAACGAGTCCAACCAGAGTGGGCTCCCGTTGGCCGGCCGCCGGTCGCGGGACAGCACGAGCACGTGATGGCCGTGCAGATGCCACGGGTGCACGGTCTGCGACCGGTTGACGATCGTGAACCGGACGACGTCGCCGGGGTGGACGACCTGCGGCGGGATGTCCGGATCGGCCGCGCCGTTGACGGTGTGGGCGTAGCGCGGAAGCAGTCCACGCAGGTCGAGACCGCGATCGAGGACGAGCGTGAACGTCCGGTCGAACCGGGACCAGGGCGTCGGGACCGGCCGGCCGTAGCTGAGCGGGTCCAGTACGGGCCCCCTGTCGGTCGCCGTCGACTGCGCGCCGGTCGAGTAGACCCGACGTCCGTCGACGTACAACGCCACCGGTGTGGCCGGGGCACTGAACACCAGGTCGTAGCGACCTCCGGCCGGGATCAGCACGGCGGTGTCCCGCAGCGGCGTCGGCCCGCCCAGGTCGTAGCCGTCGATCGCGGCGACCCGGAAGTCGGTTCCGGCCAGCGCGTAGCGGTGCGTGGTGCTGTCCGTGTTGATCAACCGCAGCCGGACCGGAACGCCGGCCTCGACCTGCTCCACCCGCGCGTCCGGTAGCGGACGCCCCCCGAGGGTGTGCACCGGCACCGTCACGTCGAGGCCGCTCGTCGGCCCGGGACGCACCACGAGGACGCCGTAGAGGCCCATCCGCACACCGACGTCGGACACCGAGTGGGTGTGGTACCAGTACGTGCCGGCCTGGTCGGCCCGGAACCGGTAGACGAACTCCTGGCCCGGCAGCACCGCCGGCTGCGTCACCCCGGGGACCCCGTCCTGGCTGTTCGGCACGTCGTACCCGTGCCAGTGCAGGGTGACACCCCGGCCGATGTCCCGGTTGCGCAGCGTCACCTGCACGACGTCGCCGACGGTGGCGGTCAGCTCCGGCCCGGGTACCTGCCCGTCGAACGCCCACGCCGCGACGTCGTGGCCACCGACGCGCACCGTGGCGGTACCGGCCGTCAGGGTGAACCGCCGGGTGGGCTCGTCGGAGATCCGGGCCTGCGGGTACCGGTGATCATGCGGTGCGGCGGGCGCCGGGCCCGGGGTGACGGCCAACCCGGTGCCGGCCAGCAGCGCCGCCACCGCCACCGCCACCGCCGCCCGGGACACCGCCCGGGACGGGCGCGCGTCGAGCAGACGCCACGAGAGGGCGGTCGCCGCGACGACCCCGGCGACCGCGAGCAGCCCCACCGACGCCGACACCGGGTAGCCGTGCAGGACCGTGACGAGCAGGGCGGCGCTCAGGGCGTACCCCGCGAAGAGGAGCGGCAGCGCGACGGACCGGATGTCGCCCGCGGCCCGCAGCAGCCGCGGCCCGGCGACGACGACCGCCGCGAGCGACAGCGGCGCGGCGACGACGACCTTCTCCGCGGCGAACCACCAGCCGACGCGCGCGAGCGCGAGCACGGTCGTCGCGCGGGCGAGCGTGGCGAGCAGCGCGACGGTGGCCAGCGCGAGCGCCAGCGGCCGCCGCCGGGCGGCCGCCGCGACCCCGCCACCCAGCCAGCCGGCGGCGGCCAGGACCGCCAGCAGGAGGTCCGCCGCGAGCAGCGAGGCGGTGGTCATGCCGGCTCCCCCTGGGGTACGACCACCGGCGCGTCGCCCGATGGCGTCTCGGCGGCCAGCCGACGCGCTCCCCGGATGACGCCGACCACGACGTGTACCGCGACGATGCCGTTGACCGCGTGCAGCCCGCCGATGACCAGGCCGAACGGCGTGCTGACGCCGACGGCGTCGGTGCCGGCGTTGGCGAGCATGGCGAGCAGCGCCTGCACGACGACCAGGCCCAGCGGCAGGACCGCCAGCCCGACGAGCCGACCGGGCGCCCTGGCCAGCGCCGCGAACAGGACGGTGAGCAGGGTGAGGACGGGGATGACCGCCATGCCGTTCACGCTGTGCAGGGCGTACGCGCCGTCCTCGGCGGGCTTGGTGAACGCGCCGACGGCGGCGAAGACGAACTGGAGGGCGAACGCGGTGAGGAGCACGCCGCTGCTGATGACGAAGGCCTTTCGCATGCTGGGCTCCTTAGAGCTGCGCCGAGGTCAACGCCTGGGCGACGTGGTCGGTGGCGGTGATCGCGCCGTACGCGACGATCCGGACGAGGTCGGCGTCGGCGGGGTGCGACAGCCGCCAGAGGGCGACGTCGCCCGGGCTGACCGCGCTGGGCGAGAACGCCGCCAGCAACGCGATCCGCGTTCCGACCCGGTCCCGGCCGGGCACGTCCCGGACCAGGTCGACGGCCCAGTCCGCGGGCCGGGTCGGGAACCGCCCGTCCTCCCAGCGCACGGTGGCCGTCACGGTCTGGCGGGCGACGTCACCCAGCAGCTCGCCGCCCCGGGTGGCGGCGTCCCGCAACGACGCGTACGCGACCCCGACCGGGCTGTCCCCCGCCCAGGCCGGCGGCGGGGTCGTACCGGTGGGCAGCAGCCCGAGGCTGCGTCCGGGCGCCTTCGGTTCCCGAGCGGATCTGGCGTACAGCCGGCCACCGACCGACCGCACCAGCGGGGCGCGTTGCAGGCCGCCGGGGAGCAGGTCGGGGTCGAGCAGCGCCGAGACGACCCGGTTGACGAAATGGAACGCGAGCAGGGTGCCGGTGACCTCGGGGCCGTACGGGCTGGTCCAGTCGCCGGTGCGGGGGCTGCGACTGGCCCGGGCCCAGCGGTCGAGTTCGGCGTGCCTCGGGTCGGCGGGTGTCTCGCCCCGGGCGACGACCTCGGCCAACCCGTGCTCGCCCAGGGCGTGCAGCAGCAGCACGTGGGCGTCGAGGCAGAACTGACAGCCGTTGGCCCGGGACACCACCGCCGCGACGAGTTCGCGGTCGACCCGGGACGTGTCGCCGGCGAGCAGGGCCTCGCGCATCAGCGACCAGGTCGCGGCCAGCACCTCGGGCACGGCCGAGAGCGCCTGAAAGGTGGGCAGCGGTCCGAGGAAGTCCTCGCGTAGCTGCTGGTAGACCTCCGCGGTGCGGCCGGTGGCCGCCCTCGTGGGTACGGGGGTGAAGAAGCGGTATGTCATGCGGTCGATGCTCGTGGCGACGGCCGCCAAAGACGTCGTGCCGGCGCAGACACTTCGCGCCGCCGGGATACCACGACCGTGGTACGCCGGATCTACCGCGCGCGCGGGATGCTCCACCAACGACGGCCGTTCTACAGTGCGACCATGCGCCGCGACCTGCCGTACGTCCTCAGCGGCCTCGCCCTCGGCGGTCTCCTGCTCGGCAACGCCGCGCTCGCACCGGACGCCGCGACGGTCGGGGCGCTCGACGTCGCTCTGGTCCTCGTCATGGCCGCGGCGCTCGGGGTGTGCCGGCGGCATCCGGTGCTCGCGCTGGGCGTGGTGACCGTCGCCATGCTGGCCCTGCACGTCCGGGTGCACTCGGGGGTGTCGGCCGCCTTCCCCGTCCTCGGCGTGGTCTACGTGACCGCCTGGCGGGGGCACCGGGCGGCGGCCGCCGTGGCCAGCGTCGTCTTCCTCGGTGGCTTTCTGGCCCGCGACGTCTCGGTGGCCCCGGTCGACCGTCCCAACCAGTTGATCGCCGAGCGGACGGCCCTGCTGCTGGGATGGTTCGTGGCGGCGAACGTGGCCGGGCTGGTCGGCCGGCAACGCCGCGCCTACCTGGAGCAGGTCGAGCAGCGGGCCGTCGAGGCCGAACGCACCCGCGAGGAGATGGCGTTGCGGCGGGCCGGCGAAGAGCGGCTGCGCATCGCCCGCGACCTGCACGACTCCCTGACGCACAGCATCTCGGTGATCAAGGTGCAGGCCGGGATCGCCGTGCACCTGGCCCGCAAGCAGGGCGACGAGCCCTCGGCCACGCTACTGGCGATCCAGGAGGCCAGCGCCGCCGCGATGCGCGAACTGCGCACCACCCTCGACGTCCTGCGCGCGCCCGACGACCGTGTCGGGCTGGCCCGCGTCGACGAACTCGCCGAACGGACCCGTGCGGTCGGCGTGCCGGTCCAGGTGACCGTCACCGGCCGGCCACGGCGTCTGCCGGACGAGGTCGACCAGGCCGGTTACCGGGTCGTCCAGGAGGCCCTGACCAACGTGGCCCGTCACGCCGGTGCCGCGACCGCACGCGTGCACGTCGAGTACGCGCCGGCCGGACTGACCGTCGCGGTGAGCGACGACGGGCAGGCGTCGCCGGCCCGTCCCCCGACGCCGGGGGTGGGACTGCGCGGGATGCGTGAGCGGGTCACCGGACTGGGCGGCACCCTGCTGGCCGCCGCCAACGACGACCAGGGGTTCACGGTGCGGGCCACGTTCCCGCTGGACGAGCCGGCATGACCGGACGGTCGCACCGATGATCCGGGTTCTGCTCGCCGACGACCAGGCGCTGATGCGGGCCGGCTTCCGGGCCCTGCTGGCCGCCGAGGACGACCTGGAGGTCGTGGGCGAGGCCACCGACGGCGCCTCGGCCGTGCAGCTCGCCCGACGTCTCCGCCCGGACGTCGTGTTGATGGACGTGCAGATGCCCGGCCTCGACGGGATCGAGGCGACCCGGCGCATCGCCGCCGATCCGGACCTCGCCGCCACCCGCGTGCTCATCCTCACCAACTACGGGCTCGACTCGTACGTCTTCGCCGCCCTGCGCGCGGGCGCGAGCGGTTTCCTCCTCAAGGACGCCGACCCCGCCGACCTGTTGCAGGCCGTCGCCGTCGTGGCCGGTGGCGACGCGCTGCTCGCGCCGGCCGTGACCCGCACGCTGATCAGCGAGTTCGCGGCCGGGCCACCGCCGGCCGTGCCGACGGCCGGTCGGGATGTGCTGACCGCCCGGGAGCAGGAGATCGTCGAGCTGGTGGCGCGAGGGCTGACCAACGACGAGATCGCCCAGCGCATGGTGATCAGCCCGTTGACCGCCAAGACGCACGTGAACCGGGCCATGACGAAGCTGCACTGCCGGGACCGCGCCCAGCTGGTCGTGTGGGCGTACGAGTCGGGACTTGTCACGCCGCGCCGCCGGTGACCGTGCCGTCACCGGCGGCGCGACGCGAGCTGAGTGTCAGGACCCGATCGCGATGGCGAAGACGTGCATCGTCGGCACGTTCGCCGCCGCCCGTGCGCTGATGTTGGGCAGCACGACCTGGGTCACCGCCTTGTTCTGCAGCGCGACGCCCACGTAGTAGATGCACGCCGCCGTGGCCTGTCGGCCGTTGTTGGGCCGGTTCTGGTACGCGGACACGATGGCGGCGGTCGCGCCGGACGCCGGGCCGCCGTACCAGTCGGGCGTGCTCAGGGTGAACGTCTGGCGGGTCCCGTCCGCGTACACCACCGTGCCGGTCCCCGAGACCGCGCCGTAGGTGCCGGTAATCAGGAAGCCGAGCGTGCTGCCGGTGCCGCTGATACCGAGGGTCTGACCCGAGGCGATGGCGTTGTCGGCCGTGCCGGGACTGACGTTGGGCCAGCGGAAGTTCACCCCGTTGCGGCTCACCGTGCCGCCCGGGCTCGCGCCGGCCTGCGCCAGGGCCTGCGCCGACAGGGTGGCCCCGTTGCCGTCGAAGTTGCCGACGTTGGTGTTGCTGTCGTTGGTGATGCCGGCGTTGGTGAAGCTCTGCTCCAACGTCGGCGTGGTGGCGCCCGTGCTGGTGACCCGGTAGGTGCGCCCGGCCTGCACGGTGACCTCGACCAGGTCGGACTCGACCCGGGTGACCCGGGGCGACGTGCCGTCGGCGGTGTCGACGACGCTGACGGTGCCGGTCAGGAACCGCGACCGCAGGCGGACGGTGCCGGCGCGGTCGGGTCGCACCAGCACCTCGGTGGCGGCGCCGCTGGCCCAGGTGATGCTGACCGTGTGCCCACCGCGACCCCGCAGGCCGGTCACCCGGCCGCTGGGCCAGGCCGGCGGCAGCGCGGGCAGGATGTGCAGCTCACCGATGTGGCTCTGGAGCAGCATCTCGGCGATGCCGGCGGTGGCGCCGAAGTTGCCGTCGATCTGGAAGGGCGGGTGCAGGTCGAACATGTTCGGGGCGAGCCGGGCGGTGGTGGCGAGGTAGCGGATCAGGTCGTGAGCCCGCTTGCCCTCCTCCATCCGAGCCCAGAAGTTGATTTTCCAGGCCAGCGACCAGCCGGTGCCGTCGTCGCCGCGCAGCGCCAGGGTCCGCCGGGCGGCCTCGAACAACTGAGGGGTGCCGCGCTTGGTGATCTGGTTGCTGGGGGCCAGCCCGTACAGGTGCGAGATGTGCCGGTGGTTGGGCTCGGTCTCCACCCAGTCGTAGAGCCACTCCATGATGTTGCCGCGCGAGCCGACCTTCATCGGTGGAAGGCGGTCCCGGGTGGCGCGTACCTGCGCCCGGAAGGTGCTGTCCACGTCGAGGATCTCGCTCGCGCGGGCGACGCCGTCGAAGAGGTCCCGCAGGATCTGGTTGTCCATCGTGGGACCGGCGCAGACGCTGGCGTTCGAGTGGTGGCTGAGTTCCGGTGAGTTCGACGGGTTGGTCACCAGGTAACCGAGGGTCGGCTCGGTCACCAGGGTGTTGAGGAAGAACTGCGCCGCGCCCTTCATGGCCGGGTAGTTCGTCCGCAGGAACTCGATGTCGCCGTTGAACTGGTAGTGGTCCCAGATCAACGTGGACAGCCAGGCGCCGCCGGTCTGCCACATGCCCCAGAACGCGCCGTCCACGACCGCGGTGGCCCGCCACGCGTCGGTGTTGTGGTGGGTAACCCAGCCACTCGCGGAGCCGTACTGCACCTGGGCGGTGCGCGCGCCGGTGACGGCGAGTTCCCGGACCATGTCGAAGACCGGGTTGTGGCACTCGGCCAGGTTGGTCGTGTTGGCCGGCCAGTAGTTCATCGGCAGGTTGGCGTTGATCGTGTACTTCGAGTCCCAGGAGGGGGTCAGCGAGTCGTTCCAGATGCCCTGCAGGTTCGCCGGTTGGGTGCCGGGCCGCGACGACGAGATCAGCAGGTACCGCCCGAACTGGAACAGCAGCGCGGAGAACTGCGGGTCGTTGACGCTGTTGTGCTGGGCGATGCGTACGTCGGTCGTCTGGTCGGCGGCGGAGGTGCGGCCCAGGTCGAGGGTCACCCGTCCGAACAGCGCCTGGTAGTCGGCGACGTGCCGGGTGCGCAACTGGTCGTAGCTGTAGGCGCGCGCCGCGCTGAGGCGCTGCCGGGCGATGCCCCCGTAGTCGCCACCGACGTTGCGGTAGTTGACGTAGCTGGAGCCGATCGAGATCAGCAGGACGACGCTGGTGGCGTTGGTGACCCGCAGGGTGCCGCCCGAGCTGGACACGCTGCCGCCGGTGACGGTGGCGTTGGCCAGGGCGAGGAAGCGGACCTGCCCGGTGACGCCCTCCTGGTTGCCGGACACGCCGTCGAGGCCGATCGTCGTGCCGTCCGGGCTGGACACCGTCGTCCGCTGCGGGCTGTCGAAGGTGGCGGTGAAGCTGATCGAGGTGGCGCGGTCGGCGGTCAGCCGCATCGCGATGACCTGGTCCGGCGCGCTGGCGAAGACCTCACGCTGGTAGCGGATGCCGTTCAGGACGTACGAGGTCGTGGCCGTCGCGGTGGTGAGGTCGAGCGTGCGGTTGTGCTGGGACGCTCCGCTGGCCGACCCGAAGGCGAGCCGGAGGTTGCCGACGGTCTGGTACGCCAACTGCCCGCCGGGGTTGCCCATCATGGTCTGGTTGATCAGGTCCTGGGCCTGGGTCCACTGGTTGGCGTTGACCAGCCGCCGGATCTCCGGCAGGGCCGCCGCGCCTCGGGTGTTGCTGGGGTCGTGCGGGCCGCCGGCCCAGACGGTGTCCTCGTTGAGCTGAAGTCGCTCGGTGTCGACGTTGCCGAACACCATGGCGCCGAGCCGGCCGTTGCCGATCGGTAGGGCCCGCAGCCAGTCCGTGCCGGCGCCCTCGTCGTACCAGAGGACGAGGTCGTTGGCCGCGAGCACCTGCGGCGGCGCGACGGAGTCGGCGTTGGCGGTCGCCGTCCACGGCAGCGGCAGCAGGGCGCCACCCGCGCCGGCCGCACCGATCTTGAGGGCCTGCCGCCGGGTCAGGTCTGACATCGATCCTCCAAACGGTGACCGATGCGGCCACCCAAGCGCGACAACGACGACCCCCGATGGTGGATCCGCGCGGTGACACCGACCATGCTGCGCAGGTCGTAGGCAGACCCGGTGGACGACCAAACGTCCGATGTGTTTCGGGAAGATTACTCCGGTGTCACGCAATAGGCAACGGTCGATTGCTTGCGCGATCATCGCTGCCGCCCTGCGCACCGACCATGATCGACGCCAGTGCGGCCATGTGAGGGCATCCCGCCGCCCGGTCAGCCCCATATCAGCGATGTCGTGTCGATCACCGGTGGTCGTGGCGCGGATCGGCGCGCATGACGACGGTGCGGGTCAGGCCACCCGCCGCGTATACATCGGATGATTGCAGCAGCCGCGCCCGCGTCGGCCTCAGTGGACCGGCGGGCGCGGCTGGGTGTCGCTCACTCGGGCAGCGTCGCCCCGGACTTCTCGGCCACCAGGTACCTCGCGTACCAGTCGGGCCAGTTGTCGTCCCGCTGGCCGGTGCGCTTCTCGTGCTCGTCGTGGGCCGCCGCCGCGCGCCGCAGCGCGTCCGCCAGGTCGGTCGCCGACCGATACGACGTCAGATCGCCCTCACCGGCGTTCGGACTCATCGCGACCTCCTGGGTTACTCGCCCCACCGTCGACGACCACGCTACGTCCTACGCGCCGGTGAGGTGCGGCGTTCGGGGCATCAGCCCGGCGCCGCCCTCGTCGCCCGGCGCAGCCCGAACAGGGCGACAAGCGCGAGCAGGATGACGGCGACGGAGTACTCGTCGGCGGTCCGCGGGAGGCCCCCGGCGTACACCACGAGGAAGCCGGCGATCACGGTGGGAAGGCCGAAACCGACGTAGCAGACGACGTAGAGCAGCGACAGCACGCTGGCGCGTTCGTGCGCCTCGACCAGCGGCATGATCGTCTTGAGGCTGCCCTGGAACCCGCCGCCGAAGCCGACGCCGCCGAGCGCGAGACCGACGAAGAACCCGGGTACGGAGTCGGCCATGACCGAGACCACCGTGACGACCATGCCCAGGATGAGGGCGACGATCCCGGTCAGGATGACCGTCCGCGCGGCGGTGTCGCGCAACAGCAGGACGGCGACCGACCCGAAGAGCGCGAAGACGAAGAGCACCAGACCGGCGACCACGATCGACGTGTCCATGAGGCTGCGCACGAGCGCCGGGCCGAGCGCGCCGAAGAAGCCGGCCAGCGCCCAGACCGCGAACAGCACCGGAGCGACGACCAGCACCGGCCCGCGTACCGGGCGCGGCAGCCTGATCTCCGGTCGCAGGCTGCGCCGCGCGCCGGGCATCCGGGTGACGGTCTCCGGCATCAGCGCGACCCCGACGGCCTGGATCAGCAGGATCGCGACGAGGACGACGTACACCAGGCGGGTCGGCGCGGGCAGGTAGCGGATGAACAGCGCCGAGAGCAGCGCCCCGCTGCCGGTGCCGAGGCCGGGTGCGATCGAGTTGGCGAGCGTCCCGCGAGCGCGGTCGATGTCCAGCATGGCCGCGCCGACGGCGCCCGTCGCCGCGCCCGCCGCGAGCCCCTGCACGAGGCGGGCGGCCAGCAGCGCGGGTACGCCGTTGGCGAGGATGAACACCAGCAGCGACAGGATCTGTACGGCGATCGCGGCGGCCAGGACCGGACGCCGGCCGACGTGGTCGGAGAGCTTGCCGAAGGTGAGCAGCGATGCCAGCACCGCGAGCGCGTAGACCGCGAACACCACGGTGGTCGTGACCGACGAGAAGTGCCAGCGCTCCTGGTAGATCCCGTAGAGCGGGGTCGGGGCCGCCGAGGCGGCCAGGAACGACACGAGGATCGACGCCAGCAGCACCAGGGAGACGTTCGGCGCGAGTCGTACCCGCCCCGCGATCGACATGTCCTGCTCCTCGGGCTGCGCGGCGCTCGTCGGACTCGACGGCCGCAGGCGCGTACCCGATGTGCCGCTCTCCATGCGCCGACTACTCGTCGGCGCGCGGCCCGAGATGCTCGCGCAGCGCCCGCGCGATGTCGCCGGCCGCGCGGAGCTGGTCCGGCGTGAGAGCGTCGACGAACAGCTCCCGGATGGTGCGCAGGTGCGGATAGGTGGCCCGCTGGAACGCCGCGGCCCCGGCCGGGGTGAGGATCACCTCCGCCCCGCGCGGGACGGTCGCGCACTCCTCGCGACGGATCAGCCCGCGTCGTTCCATGCGTCCCAGGTGGTGCGAGAGTCGACTCCGCTCCCACCCGATCTGCGCGGCCAGGGCGGAGGAGCGCATCCGCCGCTCCTTAGCCTCGCTGAGGGCGAGCAGGACGGCGTAGTCACCCGGCGAGAGGGAAGAGTCGACCTGGAGACGCGACCCGACCCGGGACGTGAGCGCCTCTGTCGTCTCGACGAAGTCCCGCCAGATCCGCAGTTCCTCCGCCGTCGGCAACTGCCGGCCCCCGCGTCGTTCGGGTGTGGTGTCGACCATCGAACCCTCCGGGGAATTGACGTGTCAATTCGCAGGTTAGCATCATTGACACGTCAACCGGGAAGACCACTTCCCGCGTGTCGACGGCGAAGAACGCCGAGGAGGAGACATGTCCGCCGCACCCTTCGAACTGGGGCTCAACTCGTTCGGCGAGGTGGCCACGGACGGCGACCGGACCCTGAGTGACGCCGAGACCGTCCGGCTGCTGGTGGACGAGGCCCGGCTCGCGGAGTCGGTCGGGCTCGACGTGTTCAGCCTGGGCGAGCACTACCGGGAGGGGCACAACGACTCGGCCACCCCCGTCCTGCTCGCGGCCATGGCCACGGCGACCGACCGGATCCGGCTCGGCACCTCGGTCACCGTCCTGAGCACGAACGACCCGGTACGGCTCTACCACGAGTTCGCCACCCTGGACGCGGTCAGCGACGGCCGGGCCCAACTGGTCCTCGGACGGGCATCCGCGACCGAGTCGTTCCCCCTCTTCGGCTACGACCTGGCGGACTACGAGCGGTTGTTCGAGGAGAAGCTGGACCTCTTCCTCCAGCTTCAACGCGACGAAACGGTCACCTGGTCGGGAACCGTACGCACTCCCCTGGTCGCGCAACGACTCCATCCGCGCATGCGCCCGGGCGGAATCCCCACCTGGATCGGCGTCGGAGGAAGCCCCAACTCGGTGATCCGCGCCGCCCGGCACGGGCTCCCGCTCATGCTGGCGATCATCGGTGGACGCCCGCAGCGGTTCGCCGGCCACGTCGACCTCTACCATCGGGCGCTCGAACAGTTCGGGCAGGCCGCGCAACCGGTCGGGCAACACTCGCTCGGCCTCGTCGCGGACACCGACGAGGAGGCCGTCGAGACGTGGTGGCGGTACTGGCAGCCCACCGTGGCACGGCTCGCCGAGGAGCGCGGCTTCTACAAGCCGGACCGCGCGCGCTACGAGACCGAGATCGACCACGGCGCGCTGTTCGTGGGGTCACCGGAGACGGTGGCCCGCAAGATCGCAACCATGGCCCGCGACCTGCGGCTGAGTCGGTTCGACCTGAAGTACGACATCATGCACCTGCCTCGCGAGGCGCGGGCGCGCACCATCGAGCTGCTCGGCAGCGAGGTCGCGCCACGGGTCCGTGAGCTGTTGGCGAAGGAGCCCACCAATGTCTGATCTCGTGTTCGGCCTCGACACCTTCGGTGACGTGCCGGAGGACGACTCCGGCAAGCCCGTCTCCCACGCCACCGCCATCCGGCAGGTCGTCGACGAGGCGGTGCTGGCCGACGACCTCGGCGTCGACGTCATCGCCCTGGGCGAGCACCACCGACCCGAGTACTCGGTGTCGACGCCGGAGACGGTGCTGGCGGGCATCGCCACCCGTACCTCGCGGATCCGGCTCTCCTCCGGCGTCACCGTGCTGAGCTCGGACGACCCGGTCCGCGTCTTCCAGCGTTTCGCCACGGTCGACGCGCTGTCGCACGGTCGGGCCGAGGTCATCCTCGGCCGGGGCTCGTTCACCGAGTCCTTCCCGCTGTTCGGCTACGACCTGGCCGACTACGACGTGCTGTTCGAGGAGCGGATCGAGCTGTTCGCGAAGCTGCTCGACGAACAGCCGGTCACCTGGAGCGGCACCACCCGCGCCCCGCTCACCGACGCCGACGTGTTTCCCAAGACGGAGTCGGGACGCCTCACCACCTGGGTGGGCGTCGGCGGCTCACCGCAGTCGGTGGTACGGACCGCCCGGTACGGCCTGCCGCTCATGCTCGCCATCATCGGCGGCGCTCCGGAGCGTTTCGCGCCCTACATCGACCTCTACCGGCGGGCGGCCGACCAACTCGGCACCACCGCGCACCCGGTCGGGATGCACTCGCCCGGCTTCGTCGCCGACACCGACGAGGAGGCGAAGGAGCTGTTCTGGCCGTACTACCGGGTCATGCGCGACCGGATCGGCGCGCTGCGCGGCTGGCCTCCGATCCGCCGCCAGGAGTTCGACTCGGAGGTGGAGCACGGCTCGCTCTACATCGGCTCGCCGGAGACGGTCGCCCGCCGGATGGCCGCCGCCATCAAGGGTCTCGGTGTCGGCCGGTTCGACCTCATCTACACCGCCGGGGCGCAGCCCGTGAGCGCCCGGATGCGCGCCGTGGAGCTGTACGGCTCGCGGGTGATCCCCATGGTCCGCGACATCCTGGCCAGCTGACCCGCCGGCTGCCCCTCGGAGAGGAAGACATGAACGACAACGGATCCGACCGGCCACGGACCCTCGCCATCCTTGGCGCCGGCAAGGTGGGCACCGTCCTCGCCCGGCTCGCGCTCGCCGCCGGCTACCGGGTGCTCGTCGCCGGCTCCGGGGATCCGGCGAAGATCGCCCTGACCGTCGAGGTGCTCACGCCTGGAGCGGTGGCGACCACCGCCGTCGACGCCGTGGCGGACGCCGACATCGTCGTCCTCGCCCTGCCGCTGGGCAAGTACCGCACGCTGCCCGCCGAGGCGCTGCGGGGCAAACTCGTCGTCGACGCGATGAACTACTGGTGGGAGGTCGACGGCATCCGCGACGACCTGACCGATCCGCGCACCTCGTCCAGCGAGATCGTCCAGGCGTTCCTGGCCGGGTCGCGGGTCGTCAAGGCGTTCAACCACATGGGCTACCACGATCTCGAGGACGGGGCCCGGCCGACGGGCACGGCCGGCCGCAAGGCCATCGCGATCGCCGGCGACGACGAGGCGGACGTCGCCCCGGTGGCCTCGCTGGTGGACGCCCTCGGCTTCGACCCGGTCGTCGCCGGCCCGCTCGCCGAGGGCGTACGCCTCGAACCGGGTAGCGAGTTGTTCGGCGCCAACGTCAGCGCCGACGAGGTGCGCGCCATGCTCCGGCGCTTTCCCGAGTCGGAGCGCGGCCAGGCCGTCGCCGCCGCCCGGTCGGCCTGACCCGCTGGTCCTCTCAGTGCTCGTCGTCGAACGCCGTACGAGGATCGAGGTGCCGACCCCGCTCCTGCGCGGCGGCGTAGGCGGCGGGGCCGAGCGCCCCGACCGCGCCGTCGCGCACGGCGGCGAGGTCGGCCGCGTCGTCCGGGTCCGGCACCTGGCCGATCGCCGCGAACGCCGCGTCCGCGAGGCCGACCATGAGCGCCGCCCGCGAATGGTCACCCTCGGCGGACGCGAGCGCCGCACCCGCCACGCAGACGTACGGCACGAAGTCGTCCCAGCCGTGCTGGAACACCCGGGTACGGCTGAGGGTGAACAGCTTGCGCGCCTCGGCGAGGTTACCGAGACCCAGCTCGCAGAAGGCCAGGTTGTGCGTCTCGGAATTCACCGTCTCCGGTCGGCCCAGCGACTCGTTCAGCGCGATGCTCTCGCGATACAGGTCCCGCGCCCGGTCCAGGTCGCCGGCCATCCGCGCCACCGCCGCCAGCACGTGCCTCGGCCGCTCCTGGAGCGCGCGGTCACCCGAGCGAACCGCGACGTCGAGGGCCTCGCGCGCCCGGGTCTCCCCGAGCGCCAGGTCGCCGCCACGAATCGCCACCCGGGCCAGGCTGTAGCGGGCCTCCACCTCGCCCGCCGCGTCGCCGACGGCACGAGCACGCTCGATCTCGGCCGTGCTCATCCGTACCACCGCGTCGCTCTCCCCCCGACGGAAGGCCGAGCGGACGTCGTCACTGAAGCTCACGGTTACTTTCCCCCTCGTGCGTCGCGGCTCCGGCCCTGGCGGTGGCCCTCAGGCATGGAAGGCGATCCAGTTCTCCTGGAAACGGAAGCCCATCGACTCGTACAGCGGCCGGCCGAGCGCGCTGGACTGCAGGTACGCCGCGTCCGCGCCGGCCGCGACGCCGTCACGTACCACCTTCTCGGTGATCGCGCGGCCCAGGCCGCGACCACGCGCGTCCGGGACGACGGCGATGTTGAACACGCCGACCACACCGCGGGTGCGCATCCCGAGACCGGTGCCGAGGACCTGGCCGGCCTCCTCGTACAGGTATCCGTCGATCCGCTCGGCGTCGAGCACCGCGCCCCCCATCAGCGACCCGAACAGACCGTCCGGCACCTCGAAGCCCCTGGTCAGGACGTCCGTGTACCGATCGCTGTCCGCCGCGCCGACCTGCCGTACGCGCTCGCGCTGCGCCTCGTCCGCCCGGAACACCAGCTCGTCCACCCCGCAGGCCAGCAGGGGCAGCTCGCTGCGCGCGGCGAGCCTGTGCCGGGTGGCGAGATCGGCCACCGCGCCGTCGACACCGTCCCGGACCACGATCGACCAGGCCTCGACCTGCCCGGACACCTCGGTGGCCAGCTCGTGCAGGGCGTCGAGATCCGGCTCGCGCGACAGGTCGTACGCCACGTTCAGCGTCGCCGCTCCCGCGTGGGTCACCGCCGCACGGGCGGTGCCCCGCCGCGCGTAGTAGCCCTTCGGTGTCGCTCCGCACAGATCCTCGATGGCGTCGTCGTACGCCGCCGCCATCCGATCACCGATGATGTTCATGTCCCTGTCCCCCTGACGCTCCCCCGAGCGTGCGCAAACATAGCCGCAACGCCGCGAGCTGCGCGAACCGAGGTGCGGCGGGGTCAGCGTCGGTGGGTGGCGCGCCCCGGCCACCACCGCCCGGAGCGGAGCCCCTGACTGGTGGCGCCGTGGAAGATGATCATCACGACCACGCCGATCAGGCCGAGGAACGGGTTCACCAGCCAGCCGAGCAGACCGGTCAGGCCGTAGAGGACCAGGCCGACGATCGGGCGGAACTCCTGCACCCGTACCTGGTCCTGGCCGATGGTGTCGGCCCGCAGCGCCGGGTGGCGGCGGACATAGGAGAAGAGCACCCACCAGGGCGCCGACATCAGCGAGGCGGCGAACGCGTACAGGACGACGGCGACCCGGAGGTCGTCGGTGTTGCCGTCGGCCAGCGCCGACGCCAGAACTGCGGTGGGAAAGGGAATGATCACCACGCCGAAGAGAATGCCGAGATTGATCGAGCTGAACGCCGGGGTGGTGCCCCGCACCAACTGGAGCACGGCGTGATGGTTCATCCAGAGAACCCCGACGTAGATGAACGACACGACGAAGGCCAGGTATGACGGCCCTTCACCGAGAAGCCCCTCGGCCAGCCCGCCCTCGTGGAAATCCGGTGCCCGCAGGTCGAGCACCAGCAGGGTGATGACGATGGCGAACACGCCGTCGCTGAACGCCGCCAGGCGACCCGCGTCGGTCACCGCGGGATCACCGTCGCCTGCCTGGATCCCCCGTTGACCTGCGGACATTGCCGCATGCTAACAGTGACGCCGCGACAACCGAACGTGATTGCGGATCGCGGCACCGGCCTGAGCCGGTCGTCGCTCTTCACCACGGCCACGGGCCGTTGCCGGGCGCGCCATGGCGACGGGTTGAAGAGCGGCATTCCTCAGGGTCATCTTCATACCTCTGCGGAATACCGCTCCTCACCGCGTGCCCGACGCGCCCGCCACCGGATGGTCAGCTGGCGTACGTCTCGAACTCGCCGACCCGGGGCGTACCGCTGGAGCTGTTGATCTTAAAAGTGATCTTGCTCAGCGTCGTCGCGGCGAACGTGATCGCACCCGCACCCGCACCGGAGGCCAGGACGGCGCCGGTGTCGTGATTGACGAGCTGCCAGGACCCGATGGAGCCCTGGGTGCCGGAGGGCTCCCGGATGGTCACGCGGGACACCCGTGTAGCGGATCCCCACTTGATCGAGATCGAACCGGTCGAGCCGGCCGGCGACCAGTAGGTGGCGATGTCGCCGTCGCGCACGTTGCCGTAGCTGGTCCCGCTGGCCTTGTTGGAACCGTCCGCGCCGGCACCCAGGCTGAGATTCGTCCCGCTGGGTGGCGGCGTGGTCGGCGCTGGCGTGGTGGGCGCTGGCGTGGTGGGCGCTGGCGTCTGCGGCGAGCAACTTCCGTCGGACACCCGCAGGCCCGTGTTGGCGCCCGCCGTCTGGCCGACGACGTTCGGCACGCAGCTCGCGCCGTCCAGCCGGTAGGCGTACGGAATGCTGACGGTGGTGATGGACGTCGGATTGGGGCCAGCCGGGTAGTTGTCGCTGCCCGGGTTGGACCAGGTGACGTTGTCGAAGATGTTGCCGCTGACCTGCCAGTAGCCGCGCTCGTCGGTGTAGAACGTGCCCAGGACATCCTTCGAGTCGCGGAAGTGGTTGTTCTCGACCTTGGCTCGGGCCCCGGCCCGGGAGTTGATACCGGACTCGTTCAGGCTCACGTAGCTGTTGTTGTAGACGTGGGCGACGCCGCCGCGCAGCAACGGCGTACGGGAATCGATGTTCTGGTACAGGTTGTGGTGGAACGTGACGAAGCCGTTCGACAGGTCGCTCTCACTGGACCCGATGAGACCACCGCGCCCCGAGTTGCGCAGGATGCTGTACGACAGGGTCACGTACTGGGTGTCGTTCTTCATGTCGAAGAGGCCGTCGTACCCCTCCGACTCCCCGCCGGACGCTTCCAGCGTGACGTGGTCGACCCAGACGTTGCGGACGGCGCTCTCCATGCCGATGGCGTCCCCGCCGTTGGAGGTCGGCGAACCCGACTTCTTGACGTTCCGGACCGTGACGTTCTGGATGATGATGTTGCGGGAGTCGCGGATGTGGATGCCCACCTGGTCGAAGACGGCTCCACTGCCGACCCCGATGATGGTGACGTTGCTGATCTGCTTCAGCTCGATCACGCCGTCCGCCGTGCTGCAGCTCGATCCCGACACCTTGCTGGTGTTGCCGTGGTTGATCGTCCCGGTGACCTCGATGGTGAGCGGGGTGCTGCTGCTGGCCCGTCCGCACAGGGCCGCGTGGATCGCGGTGCCCGTACTGGCGCGCACCGTCTGTCCTCCCGCGCCACCGGTGGTCCCGCCGTTCTGGGTGGCGTAACCGGTGGCGGCGCCCACCGCCGCCGCCGGCCGGGGACCCTGAAGAGTCACGCCGGCCGCGACCCCGACAGCCACCGTCACGAGTGCCGCCGGAAGACGGCGTACGAGTGTTCGTCTCATCTCGCCTCACTTTCGAAGAATCGGTGTGACGCGTCGATGTCGGAAGGCGTCAGCGGACGGCCGTCACCCGACCCGGAATAGGCGACAATCAATTACGCATCGATCGTCGGCAATGCCGCCACCCTGACGTCCGAGGCGGAGCCGCTGGCCAAGCGGCACACAACCGACAGCGCCCGAGGCGCACCCACTCGATCCGGGGACGAAACATCGACGTGACACGATCGTAGGAAAGCGTTTTCCGTGAAGCAACACCTACCGCTTGCAGGTTTGTTGCAGCGCACCCCCCGGGCTCCGGTGATCATGAAGTTATCGCCACGACACGCCGACAACCACGGCAACGACTTCATGATCACCGGGGGGGCGGGGAGAGAGGAGCGAGGGCGGGGTGGTGTGGCGTTGACAAGGGGGCATTGAACGAAATAAATTCCTGGCTACGAGAAACTGTTTCGCGCGCTCGCTGTGCGGCACTCACCCGCGAGCCGCGAATGAGCAGAGCGGCCGCCCGCCCCACGAGCCGGTCGACAAAGGAGGGTGCCGCAGCCCCGCCGGACCCGCTCGTCGCATCGTCACTCGTCGCGCCCCACAGCACCGCCGGCGCGAGGGCCGATCCGGCGTCGACTCCCGGCCGCCGCACCGGCGTTCCCCCGGTGACCCCCTCCGCGAATCGTCGCGGCGTGGGGCTCGGCGACCGGCAGGTCGAGGGTGACCGGCCCGGCTGATCCGGACAGCAGATCCGACAGCCCCCGCCTCGCGCGCTTGGGAGCGCTCCCGGCGACGCCGGGCGTACCGACGCTCTCCGAACCGACCAGCCCGGACGCGTCGGCCGCCACCACCACCACCACCTCGGGAGAAGTCTGATGAGAAAACGAAGGGTCACCAACGCCGCCCTGGTGTCGGCGGGCGCCGTCCTGCTGGCATCGACGGCGGTCGCACTGGCCGCGCCCGCCGGCGCCGCAGCCGCCGGCTGTGCCGTGAACTACGCCGTGTCATCGCAGTGGCAGGGCGGCTTCGGCGCGAACGTCACCATCACCAATCTGGGCGACCCGGTCAGCAGTTGGACGCTGAACTGGTCCTACAGCGCCGGACAGACCGTCACGCAGGCCTGGAACACGACGCTGACCCAGAGCGGCGCCGCGGTCACCGCCAAGAACGTCAGCTACAACGGCGCCATCGGGACCAACGGCACCGCGTCGTTCGGCTTCAACGGCTCGTGGACGGGCAGCAACCCCGATCCGTCCAGCTTCGCGCTCAACGGCGTGACGTGCACCGGCGAGCCGACGCCGACGACACCGGCCCCGACGACGCCGCCACCGACCACGCCGCCCCCAACCACGCCACCGCCGACCACACCGCCACCGACCACCCCACCGCCCACCGGCCCGGCCGACATCACGGTGAACAGCAACACCAGGTACCAGACCGTCGACGGGTTCGGGGCCGCCCAGTCCATCTGGGGTAGCGCCTGGTCCACCACCGACACCCAGACGCTGGTCGGGCTGGGCGCCAACCAGCTCGGCCTGTCCATCGTGCGTACCGGCCTCTCGCCGGAGTCCAGCGAATGGGCGACCCACGTCAACTCGTTGAAGACGGCGAAGGCGTACGGGTCGAACGTGAAGATCCTCGCCTCGCCGTGGACCGCACCCGCCGCGTGGAAGACCAACAACAGCCGCACCGGCGGCGGCAAGCTGAAGACCGACTACTACGACGACTACGCGAACCATCTGAACAGCTATGTGCAGTACATGCGGGGTCAGGGTGTGACCATCGACGTCACGTCCGTGCAGAACGAGCCGGACTGGCACCCCGACTACGACTCGATGGACTGGAGCGGCACCGAGCTGCGCACCTTCGTCCGCGACCAGGGTTCGAAGGTGCAGAACAGCAAGCTGATGGTCGCCGAGGCGGTCAACCTGAACTACGGCTACACCGACCCGACCCTGAACGACGCGACCGCTCGGAACAACATCGGTTACATCGGCGGGCACCTGTACGGCACCGAGTCCGCAGGACGGCTGGCGCCGTACAACCTGGCCGCCCAGTACAACAAGCCGGTGTGGATGACCGAGTGGAACCTGCACGCGGCGGACGGCGGCGGCTCGAACATCTGGGGCAACCCCAGCAACCTGGCCGTCTGGAACGAGACGCTCGACGACATCATGCGGACGGTGCACAGGTCGATGGAGGCCAACTGGGCCGCCTACATCTGGTGGTACGGCAAGCGCTACTACTCCTTCATCGGTGACGGCGAGGCGGCCTACGGCACCACGGCCGGCGCCCCGCTCAAGCGCGGGTACGCGTTCTCCCAGTACGCCAAGTACGTCCGGCCGGGCTACCAGCGGGTGGCCCTGACCAAGAGTTCCAAGGCGTCCCCGCTGGAGGTGACGGCCTACCAGGGGGACGGCAAGATCACGCTGGTCATCCTCAACCGGTCAAACAGCGCGGTCAACAACGCCGTGATCCAGGCCCCGCAGAACGTCAGCAAAGCGGAGTACTACCTGACCTCGCAGAACGCCAACGCGGCGAGCCAGCCGACAAGCGTGAACGGAGGCCAGGCCACCATCAACGTCGGCGCGCGGAGCATCTCGACCCTCGTGTTCACGCTCTGACCGCCGGGAGGCGGCGGGCGTGAGCCAGATCCCTCCGGCCGGGGAGCGCCATCCCTGGCCGGAGGGAAGCCCGGCGGCGGAGACGCCGCGAGGATCACAGGCATGACGACGACGGCACCCCGCACCCGTGGCAGCGGCCACGGCCTGACGTACGCCATGCTCGGCTGGGCCGTGGCCTACGGCGGCCTACGCCTGGTGTGGACGGTCGGCCCGCCGCCGGAATTCCCACCGTTCGGGTCCGACCTGCTCGGCTTCACGGGCTGGCGGTCGGTGGCGTTGTGCCTGGTCGCGGGCGCGGTGACGGTCGCCCTGGACCGCACGGCGACCTGGCGACCGGCGCTCGCGGGGCTGGCCTGGATCGTCGCCGGCGCGCTGGTCGCGGCGGCGGCGATCCTACTGCCGGAGCTGGTGAGCCTCCTGCTGTTCGCGCCCGGCCCGTCGTTCGACCCGGTGGCGTTCGCCAGCCGGCTCGGCTGCGCCACCGGAGCGGCGCTCCTCGGCCTGGCCGTCTTCGACTATCAGCGCCGTACCCGGGGCGACTGCCCCGCCTGCTGCCGCACCGTCCGACCCGGCCACCGACGCTCGACGCCCGCGCCGTGGGCACGCTGGGCGGCGTACGTGGCGGTGGCCGGGCTCGTCACCCGCTTCGCCGCGCAGGCCGTGGTGGGCTTCGACAACGTGGCGCAGGACGCCTCCATCATCGGGTTGGAGATCGGTCTGGTGCTGGCCGGTGTGCTGTTGCCGCTGGCGCTGGTGCACCACTGGGGTGAGGTCTGGCCGGGATGGGTTCCCCTGCTCGCCGGTCGTCGGATTCCCCGCCGGCTGTTGCTGGTGCCGGGATTCGGGCTCGGGGCGGCCATCGTCGCCTACTTCGGCATGGGGATGGCGCAGGTGGCGTCCGGGTCGGCCAGCGAATTCTCCGACGCGTTCCTCTGGGTGGCCATGTCGGCGTACTGCCTCCTGGGGCTCGGTCTCCTCATCGCGTCCAGCGACTACCACCTCCGTACCCGCACAGCGTGCCGGGCCTGCGGGCGCTGACCGCCCGCAGGCCCCGCTCAGCTCAGCTCCGGTCGCGGTCGCCGACGTCGGGCCGCGCCGGCCGGGAGAGGGGATTCTCCCGGGCCAACGTCACCCGCTGGCCCCGTACCGGAGAGCGCGGCGCGGGCGGCACCGGCCGCCGCGACGCCTCGCCGGTCTCGGCCAGGAGGTACTCGGTCTCCTGCACCAGGTAGTGCGGTCGACGTTTGGTCTCGTAGTAGATCCGGCCGATGTACTCGCCGATCACGCCGAGGATCGTCATCTGGATGCCGCCGAGCCCGATCACGCTGACGATGATCGTCGTGTACCCGGGGACGTCGATGCCCTTCTCGACGGCGTCGGCGACCACCCACGCCATGTAGGCCAGCGCGATGAGGGTGAGGAACAGGCCACCGTAGATGGCCAGGCGCAGGGGCCGGTTGTTGAACGACAACAGGCCGTCGAACGCGTAGTTGAAGAGCTTGCTGAGCGTCCACCTGCTCCGCCCGGCCTGCCGGGTCTCGTTGGGGTGGGCGACGACGGCCGTACGGAAGCCGATCCAGGAGAACAGGCCCTTGGAGAAGCGGTTGTACTCGGGCATCGCCAGTATCGCGTCCACCGCGAGCCGGGACAGCAGGCGGAAGTCGCCCGCGCCGTCCTGGAGGCGCACGTCGATCCACCAGTTGATCACCCGGTAGAAGGACCGGGAGGCGACCATGCGCACGAACCGGTCGCCGCGCCGGTCCCGCCGGGCGATCACCTGGTCGAAGCCCTGCTGGTACAGCGTCACCATCTCCGGCAGCAGCCGGGGCGGATGCTGCAGGTCGGCGTCCATGATGACGACCGCGTCACCGGTGGCGCGCTGCAACCCGGCGAGCATCGCCGCCTCCTTGCCGAAGTTGCGGCTCAGCGACGTGTAGCAGACGGTCGGATCGGCGGCGGCGAGCCGACGCAGCGCCTCGAGAGTGCCGTCCTCGCTGCCGTCGTCGACGTACACCACCTCGACCTCGACGTCGGGCAGCTCGGCGAGGGCGGCGCACACGGTCTCGTGCAGCCGCTCGACCGACGCCTCCTCGTTGAAGCAGGGCACCACGACGGACAGTCGCATGCTCGTCACCTCACCCCGCCCGTACCCGGGCATCCGCCGTTCACGCGGTCAGAGGTGGTAGACCAGCGTGCCATCGAGATCCTCCCGGGTGATGCCCAACCCGTCGATGGGTCGGGTCGCGATGCTCTCCCACGGCGTTCCCACGGCACGGCTCGGCACGACGACCACCGACCGCACGCCGATCCCCCGTAGGTGCGCGACGCTGACCGGATCGGGGAACGACGCCACCGCCGTCCGGGTCTGCGCCTGACTGACCGGCTCGAAGCCGGCGAGACCGTTCGTCACGCGGGGGAACCCGTCGGTCGTCCACAACATGTACGTCAGGTCGCCCACCCCGCCGGCCGGCAGCACGAGGATCGGGTCCTGCACCGTCCGCATCGCGGCCGGCGGCGGCGGCACGGTCAGGTGGGGCGTGGAGTTGACGCCTTCCAGGGTGACCACCGTCAGGGGAATCAACAGGACCAGCGGCGTGAGGGTCCGCGCCCACTGGCGGGGCGTGGACTGTCGCAGCGACTCGGCCAGTGCGGTCACCGCGCCGGCCGCCAGCACCGCGAGCAGCAGGCTCGTCCAGTGCATCATCCGGCCGGGCGTCCGCAACGCGTCCCAGCCCGGCAGGAGCGTGGACAGGGTCAGGTAGCCCGGGTCCCCGTCACCGCCGAGGGTGGCGCCCAGCCCCAACAGCACGGTGCCGACCACGCCGAGCCCCAGCGCGACCCGGTGCCGCAGCGGGTACGCCGAGAGGAACAGACCCGCCGCGGCCAGCCCGATCACCATCATGCCCGGCAGCAGCGCCATCTCCGGCGGCCAGGAGAGCTGCTCGCGCGCGCCGGCGTGCCGCTCCCCCCACAGCCACGAGTCGGCGGGCGCGGTGACGAACCCGATCAGCGGGGGCGAGAACATCTTCGTCCAGTCCAGCGTCCGCTCGGCCTGCGGGTTGAGGTCGACGACGCGCAGGTAGACCATGCCCAGCAGCAGGGTCACCAGGCCGAACACCCCGCCGCCGACGAGATCCGCGATCAGCAGCCGCCGGCCGAACGGGGGCCGTTCCCGCTTGCGCCACCAGGACCAGCCGTAGCAGCCGGCCGCCACCAGGACCGTGGCCAGCAGGAAGTAGACAAGCGGCAGGCCGATGCCGAACCCGAGGCTGACCTGCCAGGCGGCGACGAGCCACCCGGCCACCGCCCAGCCCGGCTTGCGCAGCTCGGGCCGGTACCCGTGGCGCAGCGACCAGCCGTGGCCACGGGCCAACATGGCCAGCGACAGCGCGATCGCCCCGCTGGACAGGATGTTCAGGTGCCCCGAGTGCGCCAGCCGCCAGGGCGCGTACGCCCAGGCGACGGCGGCGACCGCGCCGCCCCAACGGTTCGAGCCGAGCTGCCGTGCCAGGGCGTACGCCCCGAACGACGCCAGCGCGTGCAGCAGCACGTACAGCAGGTTGTAGTGGATCACGGCGGCCGTGAAACCGGAGCCCAGCATCCCCATCGGGGCGTACCCGAGCAGGGTGTCGCTGTAGGCGTACGTGTACGTCTCGGGGTAGAACGTGTTCGAGTTCCAGAGGTCACCCGGGCTGTTCAGCAGGGCATGCCCCGACCAGGCGACCTGCCACGCCTGCAACAGCGGATCACCCAGGTCGCCGGGGATCGTGGTCGCCGGGTGGCGCAGGGTCGGCCAGGTCAGCACCACCGCCAGCAGCAGGCTCGCCGCCACCGCCACGGTCCATTCGGAACGCGCCCAGTTCCAACGACCCCAGTCGGCCGGCGGCCGATCCTCGGGGATCTCCTCGGGGGGCACGTCTTCCGAGGTTGGTGGCGGGGTGGCGGACCGGATAATCATGAAATTGATGCTCTCCAATAGTGCCGGGCTTGTCCATCTGCTGTCCGAAGCGTGGCGTGTTCTCGCGCACGACGCAACGGCCGCATACCAATAGACGCTGCGGGGAGCGGAAACGGTGGCGCGGACGACGAGCGTCCGCGCCACCGCGCCGACTCGATCGACGGATGTCAGCCGATTTTGACCAACTGCCACTGCTGGTTGTTGCCGCCCCAGTCCGCGTACTGCACGACGTTGCCGCCGTCGGCGGTGGACGCGCCCTGCACCTCGACGGCCTTGCCGCTGTTGCGGTTGATGAGGCGTACGTAGCCCCCGGAATCGGCCAGCCGGAACTGCTGGTTGGTGCCGTTGCCGTCGGTCCACTGCACGACCGCCGCGGAGTCGGCGGTCGAGCGGTTGTAGACGTCCAGCACCTTGCCGGAGTTACGGGACTTCAGTCGGTAGTAGCCGCTACCCGAGTCGACGAACTGCCACTGCTGCCACGCGCCGTCGTTGCGGGTCCACTGGTCGATCCGGGCGCCGTCGGTGGTCGCCCGCTCGTACACATCCAGGGCCTTGCCGCTGTTGCGGTTGATCAGGACATACCAGGCGGTGGTGTCGACCCCGGAGCCCGGCGGCGGGGTGGTCGGGGTGCCACTGCCCGCGTTGAGGGCGTTGAGGACGGAGGTGTACGCCGCCTTCTTGTTGCCCGACCGGTCGAACAGCAGGGCGTTGTCGGAGCCGCGCCAGGAGTCGCTGTCCCGCACGCCCCAGGTGGTGATGCCGGTGCAGCGCGCCACGGCGAGGCAGGCGCGGGTCACGGAGGCGTAGATGTTGGCCTGGTTGGAGCCGGTCATCACGTCCAGCTCGGTGATCTGCACGTCGACGCCGAGGTCGGCGAAGCGCTGCAGGTTGGCCTGGTAGTCGCTCGCCAGCGTGGTGCCGAGGTGGGACTGGAAGCCGACGCAGTCGATCGGCACGCCGCGGGACTTGAAGTCGCGGACCATGTTGTAGATGCCGGTGGACTTCGCGTTGATGCCGTCGGTGTTGTAGTCGTTGTAGCAGAGCTTGGCGCCCGGGTCGGCGGCGCGGGCGGCGCGGAACGCCGCTTCGATCCAGTCGTTGCCGGTGCGCTGCAGGTTCGAGTCGCGTCGCCCGCCGGAGCCGCCGTCGGCGAACGCCTCGTTCACCACGTCCCACGCGTAGATCTTGCCCCGGAAGTGGGTGGCGACCTGGGTGACGTGGTTGATGGCGGCGTTACGCAGCGCGGTGCCGGACATGCCCTGCGCCCAACTCGGCTGCTGGGCGTGCCACAGCAGCGCGTGTCCGCGCACGCTCATGCCGTTGGCCTGGGCATGGCTGACGAGACGGTCACCACCCGTGTAGCTGAACCGACCCTGCTGGGGCTCGGTGGCGTCCCACTTCATCTCGTTCTCGGGGGTGACGCTGTTGAACTCGCCGTTCAGGATGCTGACGTACTGGCTGTCGGAGAGCTTGCCCGTCGCGACGGCGGCGCCGAAGTAGCGGCCCTTCTCGGCCGCCGACGCCTTCAACGTCGTTCCGGCGCTGGCCATGGGTGCCAGCGCGACCGTCATACCCGCGGTCAGCGCGACCGCGAGGGTCGCCGTCGCCAGCAGAGCTTTTCTAGGTCTCATGTCGATCCTTCTGTAGGTGCATCGGCGGTGGTGAGGTGCCACTTCGCTCAGGACGACCTGTTCCCGGCGGCGCGCGCCGGCTGGGCCAAGGAATCCGGGACGGTCATCCTGGGCCACCTCGCACCGGCACACGCGGAATCGGCCGGCGTTCGCCGGGAACCGCACGAGTCCTGAGACGGCGTCCGTTGCCCGGAGGGACGCCGCGCGTCGAGGCGCGACCACGGGACTCGCCCGGTGAGCCACCGACGCCGCGGACCTCTGCATCGAGGGTGAGCGATAACATGCTGTTCGTCAAGATGTAACGAGCCGGACATACGCCGCGGTGGCCGCAGTGACTCACGACGATGCTGCTACGGGGTCACAGCGGCCGGACCGTGCGGCAGTATCGATGGAAGCGATCCTTGTTATCGCTCACAGGGCCAGCCCGCCCCGCCCTCTCACCGCGCGCGACGTCGATCGGCCGGCGACAGGTGTAGCCCGCGTTCCCGAGGGGCAACAATCCGCTCATGGGTGGGACGCCGCGGGTCGACGAGCGACCGCTCGGGCGGCGGCGACGTGCCGGGGCCGATCCGACCCGGCGGTCGGCGGCACCCGCGTGACGCCGCCGAAGCACTGCCCGCCGCCGGTGGCCCTCGGCGCGGTGGCACTCGGCGCGGCCGCGCTCGCGGCCGCCCTGGGCGCCGAGCCCGCCTCCGCCGAGCCGACGCCGATCCCGATCCCGACGCCGACGCCGACGACCAGCGGACCGGTGGAGACCGCCACCGCTGGCGGCATCGTCGGATCGCTGGCGCGGGACCTGCTCGACACTCCATCGCACCTCGACCTGCCCCTGCCGACGGCGCTCCCCCTGCCGACGACTGTCCCGGTGCCGACGGCGCTCCCTCTGCCGACGGCAGTCCCGCTGCCGACCACCGGCTCCCTGCCGTTGCCGCTGCCGCTGGTGACCACGTCACCGGCGTCGACGGGCGGACCTACCGCTCCCACGCCCACCCGGGCACCCCGTACCCGGCGATCGTCCCCGCCACCGGAGGCGGGGACGCCGGTCACCTCGTCGACGACGCGCGCCACCCCGCCGTCGTCGGCACCGGTGACGGTGCGGGCATCCCGCGCCGACGCCGCCGACCGTCGCATGCCGGCGCGCGGGCGGGCGGCGATGACCGCCGAACCGTCATCACCGCCGATCCCGACCCCCCGTCCGCTACCGGCGCAACCCGCGCTGGCACTGGCATTCGTGTCCGCGCCCACCAGCACCGGTGCCGGGGGCGCCGACCTGACAGCGTCGGCGACCGACACGCCGCCGTCCGTCGGGCCGCTGCGTCGAGGGGGCGCCGTCGGTCCCTTCGACAGTCGGGCCACCAGTCGACCCGTCCAGCGGGGTCCCCCGCCGCCCCGGCAGCTCCTGATCACCCATCCACGTCCACGACGTTGATCAGGAGAGATCATGGAGCTAGCCATCATCTGGGTACCCGCCGACATGGAGCCGTCGGAACACGCCATCGCGACGTGTCTGAACCACCTGCGCCGACATGACTACCGGCTGAACGGGATCATCCGCGCACCGTGGGAGACCGTCGAGCAGAAGATGGTCGACGGCGAGGTGGACGTGGTCGTCATCGCCGACCTCGCGCACCTTCCGCCGGACCGGTCACCCCGGATCGAGGTGGCCACGCCGCTGCCCCGTGGCGACGAGGACCGTCCGACGCCCGGCACGCCGTCCGGCTGACGCCACGAAGCGCCCCGTCCACGGCGGACGGGGCGCTTCGTCGTGCGCGGCGGACAGCGACCGGTACACGGTCGACCGCCGGGCCGCACCGGGGCTGCGACCACGTCCGGCCGGTGCCGGCCCGTCGACCGGTCAGTCGAGGTTCGGCGCGGGCTCGGAGACGTGGGCGGTGACGATCCGCCAACCGACGGGCAGGCGTACCCAGGTCTGGGTCTGCCGTCCCGTGGCGGAGCTGTCGGCGTACCCGAATCGGGTCGTCACCACCGCGAGGTCCGCGCCGAATGTGCTGACCCTCGTCTCGACCAGCCGGCGGCCGGCCGGCAGCGGTGGCTGCGCGGCCCGCCACTTGCGCTGCTCCTCCAGCCCGTACTGATGGTCGGCGAGGCCGAACCGCACCGTCCGGTCGGAGTCCCAGAAGTACCCGCAGATCGCCTCGGCGTCACCGTCGACGAGCGCCCGTTCGTATCCGCCGAAGGCCGCCGCCACCTCGGCGACCACGTCCGCGCGATCGATCTCCATCCGGTCCGTCCTCTCCATCCGGTCGGGTCGGCCCGGCGGCTCAGCCACGCGCCGCCGCGGTCTGCTGCTCGTCGGCCGCCCGATCGGCGGCCGGCGCGGACGCCTCGTCCAACTCGGCCTCCTCCGGGTCCGGTTCGCGTGGCGTGGGACGACCGAGCGCGAAGACCGCGCAGATCACCGCGACGAAGAGGTAGCCGAGCGCCACCTGGCCGTTGGCGTTCCACTCGACCCGCTCGCCGTGGATCAGCCCGACGAACGACAGCACCGCGCCCGAGCCGGCGAAGATCGCGGCGCGGACGAACCGCTTGTCGATGACGAAGACCACCACCGCGCCGAGCACCAGGCCGGCAAGGATGGCGCCCTGCCCCAGCACCAGCAGCCCGTCGTACACGACACCGGCGCCGTTGAGCGCGTCGTCGCCCACCGCGGCGGCGCTGGTGCCGGCCGCCGCCAGCGCGTTGTCGATCTGCCCGGTCGCCCAGGCCGCGATGTTCGGCACCAGTGCGGCGACCACGGCCGCGGCGTGCGCCCGCGGCGTCGCCTGGAACGCCTGCGCCCCGATCAGCAGGCCGATGTAGAGCAGGATCGGCACGATGGCCGCCGTCGGGAAGATCGCCGCGAGCAGTCCGAACATGCCGAGGAAGCAGAGCACGGCGATCACCACGCCGGTCGCCATCGAGTAACCGCTGCGGCCACCCGCGGCCTTCCAGCCCGGGTGGCCGACGTAGACGGCGGGCGGGAACGGCGAGCCGAGCGCCGCGCCGATCACCGCGCCCGCGCCGTCGGCGAGCAGCACGCTGCGCAGGTTGTAGTTGTCCCCGGCGGTCGCCGCGCTTTCCACGTTCGTCATGCCCTCGGTGAAGTTGTAGACGCCGAGGGGGATGGCCGTCGCCAGCAGCGGCGCCATGTCGGACAGCCCGGTGAACAACAGGTCCAGCTTGAACGAGGGTACGGCGACCGCGATGTCCCGGGCGGCCGCCGTCACGTCCGGCACCGACATCGCCCCGCCGGCCCAGCCGATCGCGGTGCCCACCAGCAGGGCCGCGAGCCCGATCGGGAAGTTGAACGGCAGCTTGGTGTCGGTGAGCAGGCCGATCAGCAGCAGCGCGAAGACCGGCAGGGCGACCCAGGCCATCCGCCACATCTGCCCGGCCGGGTTCATCGAGATGAAGGTGATCGAGATCCCGGCGAGCGTGCCGAGCAGCGCCGCCCGGGGCGCGTACCGACGGATGTAGGGGCCGACGAACGCGCCGATCAGCACGATCACGCCGATGATGAAGGCCCACGCCAGCCCGGCCTCCCAGGCCCGGAGCGGGTCCTGGGTGCGCAGGTAGATCGGGAGCATGATGACGAAGATGACGATGAACATGTGCGGCACGCTCGGCCCGTACGGCAGGGCCGTCACGTCGGTGCGGTTCTCCCGACGGGCCAGGCGGCGGGCCAGGTAGGTGTAGTAGATGTTGCCGGCGACCAGGGCGATGCCGAGCGCCGGCAGGATGGTGCCGAACACCTCCCCCTCGGGCAGCTTCACCACCCCGATGCAGAGCCCGGTCAGGGTGAGCACGTTGACCAGGACGTTGACGCCGAAACCGAAGAACGCGTTGGTGTCACCACGCACCCAGAACGGGAGCGGGACGACGGTGGACTTCGAGGAGACCATGGCTGCTCCCGGTCAGGAGGAGGGTTGCAACGCGGACGTGGTGGGCAGCACGGCTCGGACCTGCGTCGAGTCGGCGACCCACCCGAAGATCCCGCCCTGGGCGGCGATCATGTCGAGCCCGACCCGGTGGAACTCGGGAAAGTAGGACCCGACGCAGTCGGCGAGTACGAGGCACTCGTACCCCCGGTCGTTGGCCTCCCGGACGCTGGTGTGCACGCACACCTCGGTGGTGACTCCGGCGACCAGGAGGCTGCGGATGCCCCGCTCGGCGAGCAGGACGTCCAGGTCGGTGGCGTGGAACGCGCCCTTGCCGGGCTTGTCGACGACCGGCTCGCCGGGCAGTGGCGCGAGCTCGTCGATGATGTCGTGGCCGTACTCGCCACGGACCAGGATCCGGCCGGTGGGCCCGGGATCGCCGATCCGCTTGCTCGGGGCGCCCCGGTTCAGCTTGGCCGGCGGGCAGTCGGACAGGTCGGGCAGGTGCCCCTCGCGGGTGTGCACGACGGCCAGGCCGACGGCGCGGGCGTCGGCCAGCAGGGCCGCGAGCGGCGCGATGGTACGGCGGAGCTGGCTCACGTCGTTGCCGAGGCTCTCACCGAATCCGCCGGGCTCCAGGAAGTCCCGCTGCATGTCGATGACGAGCAGCGCGGTGGTCGAGATGTCGAAGGAGTAGGGGCCGGGTCGCGCGGTGGCGATGGTCGGCATGGCTCACCTCACTTCGCCGTGGCGGCGATGACGTCGTCGGATGTGGCGACGCAGCCGAAGACGCCGCCCTGCATGGTGACCATGTGCAGGGCGGCCTCGTGGTTGGCCTTGTCGGTGGCGCCGGTGCAGTCGGCCAGGATCAGGCACTCGTAACCCCGGTCGTTCGCCTCGCGCATCGTCGTGTGCACGCAGACGTCGGTGGTGATGCCGGTGAGGATCAGGTGGGTGATGCCCCGGGTCCGGAGCACGAGGTCGAGGTTGGTGGCGTAGAAGGCGCCCTTGCCGGGCTTGTCGATGATCACCTCGCCGGGCAGCGCGGCGACCTCGGGCACGATCTCCCACCCGGGCTCGCCCCGGACCAGGATCCGGCCGGCCGGACCGGCCCCGCCGATCTCGGCGCCGATGCGGGCCGAACGCCAGCGCTTGTTCGCCGGCAGGTCGGACAGGTCGGGGTCGTGCCCCTCGCGGGTGTGCACGATCAGCATCCCGAGCGACCGGGCGTGCTCCAGCAGCCGGGCGGTGGCCGGCAGGCCGGCCCGGGTGAGGCCGATGTCGTAGCCCATGGCGTCGACGTAACCGCCCGGCCCGCAGAAATCGGTCTGCCAGTCGATGCAGAGCAGCGCGGTCCGCGCGGTGTCGACCACACCGTCGTACGGCCACGGGTAGGGGTTGGCCGGTACCGGCCCGATGCTTCCCATCCTCTCGCCTCCTGTCGTGATCGCTGGTGCGGCCCGCTTCACCGCCGGGTGGCGGCGGAGCGGCGGTAGGCCCGCCACCCACCACTGGCGCTGATGTCCTCGGCCGGCGGGCTGGCGGCGTACGCCTCGCAGAGGAAGCCGAGCACGTCCCGCCCGTCGTGCAGCCGGATCCAACCGAGCGAGAGGGGCGCCGGCACGCCGGCCAGCAGCTCACCGAGGGCGGCGCTGGGCAGCCGCCACAGCTCGACCTCGATCGGGTGACCGGCCGAGGTGTCCGGCGCGACCCGGACCAGCCCCGGCAGCCCCTCGCCGTCGGCGGTGTCCATCCGGTAGAGCCGGTAGAGCGGCGCGGTACGGGCGGCGCCCGCGAAGGCCCCGCCGTAGCCGAGCAGCTCGCCGTTGCGGGACTCGCCCCTCAGGTGCCGGCCGACCACGGCGATCAGCACGTCCGTCGGCCGTGGAGCCGGCGGCGGAACGGGCTCGACGTCCGGGTTGGCCGCGCCGCCCGTGCTGAGGGTGGCGGCGAGCCGGGCCAGGGTGGTGTCGCTGAACGCCGGACCGAGCAGGGTGAGACTCGCCGGCCGGCCGGTGGCGGTGAAGCCGTTGGGCACGCTCACCGCGGCCAGGTCGAGCAGGTTCGCGAATTGGGTGTAGCGGCCCAGCATGGCGTTCCGCCCGATCGGGTCCTCGGCGATCTCGTCGAGCGTGAAGGTGGTGCCGACGGTGGGCACGACGAGCACGTCGACGTCCTGCCAGAGCGTGTCGACCTGGGCGCGCAGCTCACGCAGCCGGTGGTGCCCCCGGAAGGCGGCGACCGCGTCGTAGCGCCAGCCGGTCTCCAGCACGGCCCGGGTGACCGCCAACACCGACTCCGGGTTCGACCGCAGGAAGTCGCCCAGGCCGACGAGCCGCTCGGCCACCCAGGGACCCTGGTAGAGCAGGTCACCCGCCGCGAAGAAGGCGCCGAGCGGCACCGACCGCAGAGATCCGACGAGGGTACGCAGCAGTTGCACTCCGGCGGCGAAGCGGGCTTCCTGCCCGGTGTCACCGAAGAACTCGAGGTCTTCTGCCCAGGGCACCCCGAGGCGTAGCGTGCCCGGCATGCGGGCGACCACCCGCTCCGCCGGTAACGGACGGCCCCACGGGTCGGCCGTGGTGACACCACGGGCGGCGTGCAGCACGTCGATGGCGCCCGCCACGTCGGGCGTGAAGACCGACACGCAGTCGAGCGAGCGGCAGGCCGGCACCACGCCGGCAGTGCTGAGCAGACCACGGGTGGGCTTGAGGCCGACGATCCCGTTGAGCGCCGCCGGCACCCGGCCGGAGCCCGCGGTGTCCGTACCGAGAGCGAAGCTGACCTGGCCGGCGGCCACCGCGACGGCGGATCCGGAGCTGGAGCCGCCGGAGATGAGGCCGCCGCCGAAGACGCTCTCGCAACTGCCGTACGGCGAGCGGGCGCCGGTCAGGCCGGTGGCGAACTGGTCCAGATTGGTCTTGCCGACGAGCAGCGCGCCGGCGTCGAGGAGCCGCCGCACGACCGGCGCGTCCTGCGCGGCCTCGTATCCGAAGTCGGGGCAGCCGGCCGTGGTGACCAGGCCGGCCACGTCGATGTTGTCCTTGACCGCGAACGGGATCCCGTACAGCGGGGAGGTGGGGTCACCGTGGCGGGTCAGCGACTCGGCACGGGCCCGTAGCTCGTCGGCCGGCACGGTGCTGATCCAGACCGGGCCCGCACCGCCTCCGGCGAGCCCGTCGAGGACGCGTTCGACCTGGTCCGTCGGCGTCAGACGACCGTCGCGGTACGCCGTCCGCAGGTCCGAGATGGATCCGACTGACTCTGGCATACAGTCGATTGTCGACCGTTCTGTTACAGCGGGCGGCGCGTTCTGTAACGGGGACATGACGGCCGATTGGCCGCCGGCTGGGCCTGTTTCATGGGGGCGGCCGAGCCGAGGCGAAGCCGGGGCGGCGATCCGGCAAGGCGCGGCGGCGCGGCCAGGTGGCGCCCGTCCGGGCCGGACGGGCGCCGCGGGCGTTGATCAGCAGCGCGGGCAGGGAGATTCCTTGCGGACGCTCCAGGTGAAGGTGGTGCTGCCCAGGCTGCCGAATCCGTCGTCGGCGGTGACGGTGACGTTGTAGGAGCCGATCTGGGCGAGCGTGCCGCTGATCCGGCCGGTCCCGGGTTCGATGGTCAGCCCGGGCGGTAGGTTGACCGCCGTCCAGGTGTACGAGTAACTGCCGCCGGTGGCCTGCATCTGCAGCCCTCCGTTGTCCCCCTTGAGCGAACTCTGGGTGCCTGGGTTAGTGACCGTCACCGTGCTGGGACTCGGGCCGGTGGGCGGAATTTCCGGAAACGAGCAGTTCAGCGATACCTGCTGCGACGCGATCGATCTGGTGATGTACTCCGGTTCACCCGAGCGGTACTGGACGGTGGCGGTCGCTCGACCCGAGTAGAAGCCCGAGTCGCAGAGCGTGTTCGGGGTGGTGACGCCGAGTGCGACCACGGGGATCGAGGTGCCGTCGGTCCACAGCGTCGTCCGGCCGTTCACGGTCGTGCCGGCACCCCCGCTCGTCCCGTGGTACAGCAACTCCACCGCGAGGTCGACGCGCCGCACCGCGCCGTCGCACGTGACCGTCGCGGTGTAGTTGACGATGTTGTTGGCCGGCTTCCACGGCACCTTGTCCGGCAGGACGTACCAGCAGTAGTGGCCGTCGGGGGTCGCGGCGGCGGCCGGCGTGCTGAGGCCCAGGGACGCGATGGACATGGCCGCCGCGGCCACGGTCAGCAACAGGCGGGACCTGTTGCGACGCAAGAGATTTACCCTCATCGATGCATGTTCGCACGGGCGAGTCGGGGGCGGCAATGGCTCGTACAGCTAGTCCAGGTAGGAGCGCGCGCCGTGCCCGGACAGCACGGCGAGGACCTCCTCCGGGTCTCCCCCGGCGACCGCCTCGAACAACCGCTCGTGCCGGTGGACCCCGTCCAAGGGCTGCGCCACCTCCGCCTCACGCCGCAGGTTGATCGCCATGTAGAGCTGCAACTTCACCAGGATCGAGCCGTACACGGCGGACAGCTGGCGATTGCCGGCGAGCGCGACGAGCGCGACGTGGAACGCCCGGTGCGACTCGGCGACCGCCATCCGGTCGCCGGCCCGGGTCGCCTCCCGCATCTCGTCGAGCGTCGCCCGCAACCCCGCCAGGTCGCTCTCGCGGCCGACCGGGATCCCCGCCCGCACCGCGAATCGTTCGAGGACGTCCCGCAGCTCGTACAGCTCCCGCACGTCACGATCGGAGAGGGTGGCCACCCGTACGCCGCGCCGGGGCACGTGCTCGACCAGCCCCTGCTGGGCCAGCAACCGCAGCGCCTCCCGCAGCGGCGCCCGGCTGATCCCGAGCCGACGGGTGAGCTGCTCCTCGACGAGGCGTTCCCCCGGATCGCTCCTGCCGCTGAGGATCTCCCGGGTCAACCGGGCGACGGCGAGGTCCACCAGACTGACGCTCTCCAGCTCACCGTCCATCGTCGGTGCGGCCATGTCGTTCACTCCGCCGAGTCTGCCACCTGTCGCCGTGGGAGCGGCGTCGGCGCGTCCCCACGGCCCGGCGACCCGTCCGGGCTGCCCACGACAGTGCCGCCCGCCGCGGATGTGCGGCGGGCGGCACGGTTGACGCGGGACGTCAGGAGATGACCACGTCACGGTAGTAGTGGCGCAGGATCGCCTGGTAGCTGCTGCCCGAGTTGGCGAGATCACGCGAGCCGTACTGGGACATCCAGTCGCCGTCCACCCAGCCACCGCACGCGGTGGTGGTCGCGCAGTAGTGCGCCCGCAGGATGTTGCCGCTGCGGGTCAGCCGGTTCGACCAGGTGCGGTCCACCGCCGCCGACGTCGAGGTCTGCGCCGACGACGGCCGGTAGACCTGGTCGCCCGTGTCGTCCCGGACGTCGTAGCACTGGCCGCCGGAGGTCTTCCGGGTCGAGTGCAGCGCCCAGTACCAGGCGTAGCTCTTCACGGCCATCGCACCGGCGTCCAGCGAGGCGGCCGGCCAGCTCGTCACCCACTCGTTCGGGAGGACGTTCTTGACGTACGTCTTGAAGTCGACCCGGTCGACGCGCCCGAGACTGACCCGGTAGACGAGGATGGTGCTCGGCAGCTTGCTGTTGGTGCCGTCGGTGCTGCAGCCCGTCGGCCCGCTCAGCAGTTCGTGCGAGGCGTTGTTGTTCTTCAACGTGGCGTTGAGGTTGCCCTTCGCCCCGGCCGCGAAGTCCTGCGTCGTACCGGCGAAGTTGCTGTTGAAGTAGACCCGCACGGTCTTGCCGGTCCGGTTCCACACCGACGCCGCGTTGTTCTTGACGCACAGGCCCTTGCCGGCGCCCGCGCCCTTGAAGTCGTAGCAGGTCGGCTGGGTCGTGCCGTAGTCGTCCAGCGAGTCGGTGAAGTCGGAGACCGAGCCGGCCTGGTTGCTGTTGTAGTAGTAGCAGAACTCGCCGCTGTCGCAGGTCCCGTCCCGTTCGGCCGCCGCTGCCGGCGAGGCGACGCTCAGGACGGAGGTGGACATGGCCAGGACGGCACCGACGATGGCGAGGCCCTTGCGGATTCTCATGACGTCCTACTTCTCGTTGTAGCCCTGGGAGTTCCAGAACGCGGTCGGGTCGGCGTTGTCCAGGGTGGGGTCGCCGACGCTGACGGCCGCGTGGGTCTGCCGACCGGCCCGGACCTCGACGTGGGTGTGCGCGCCCGAGCTGGAGGACACCCCGTGCCATGACTCGTCGGCGATGACCTGGCCCTTGCTGATGGCGTCACCCACGCTCACCCCGGACCTCGGCGCGGTGTGCAGGTAGATCACGGTCTTGTTGGACGAGGAGTTGTAGACCGAGATCGTGGACAGGCCACCGCTGCCGGTGCTGCCCTGCGCGACGTAGGTGACCGTTCCGGAGACCAGGGCGCGCACGTCCGAACCGACGCTGCGGGCGATGTCGATGCCCTCGTGCCGGCCGGGCGTGGTGGTGTAACCGTCGAAGCCGCACGTGACACTGCCGCCACTGGCCTGGTATAGGGCGTACGACAGGTTCGTGCGCGTCGACGGCGAGAACTGGTGCGAGGCGTTGTTGTTCTTCAGCGTGGCGTTGAGGTTGGTCTTCGCACCGGCCGCGAAGTCCTGGTAGGAACCGGCGTAGCCGCTGTTGTAGTAGACGCGGACCGTCTTGGTGCTGCGGTTCCAGACCGAGGCGGCCTCGTTCTTGATGCACAGGCCCTTGCCGGCGCCAGCGCCCTTGAAGTCGTAGCAGGAGGGCTGCTCGGTGCCGTAGTCGTCGAGCGATCCGGTGAAGTCAGAGATCGATCCCGCGTTGTCGCTGTTGTAGTAGTAGCAGAACTCGCCGCTGTCGCAGATCCCGTCCCGGGCCGCCGCCGAGGCGGGCGATGCGACGCTGAGGATCGAGGTGGTCGCGGCCAGCGCGACGCCGACGGCGGCCAGGCTCTTCCGGATGTTCATGGGTGTCCTTTCGAGGGTGGTGAGGGGGTGCGGGTCACTGCCCGCGCTGGTACTGCTCCCAGGTCTTGATCGGGATCTGGGGTCCGTCGTCCGGGCCCTGGTTGGCCAGACCGTTCATACCGAGGTAGTAGTCGCCGACCTGGTGCTGCGCCTGGCTGGACAGGTCCGTGTCGCTGATCGCCACGGCGTGGATGTGCCACGGCCAGTCGCCCTGGTTCGGGTTGCGGACCCAGGCGGCGAAGCCCACCTGGCGCAGGGCACGGGCGACGGCGGTGCGCCGGGTCGCGGTCATGCCGGTGACCGCGATGTCGACCACACCCCCGCCGTCATGCGTGCCGGCCGAGGTCGGGTCACCCCCGGGGTTGTACGAGCCCTGCTCGAGCACCAGGGTCTGGCCCAGCAGACGCTGCGCCTCGGCCAGCATCGCCTGGGTCCGGGCGTTGACGACGTACCCGTCGCGCGGGACCTTCGCGCCCGGACCGATCGTGTTGGCGACCGTGTAGCGGTCCAGCCCGAGCTTCGTCAGCGACGTCGTGCCGGGCAGCCCGTTCGCGGCGAGCCCGGTGTAGCCGAGCGAGCGTTGGTACGCCGCGTACGCCGAGACGGTGACCGTGCCGAAGTAGCCGTCGACCCACTGCGCGTTCAGCAGGCCCCGCGCCTGCAACGCCTGCTCCACGGCGAGCACCGAGCTCTTCGCACCGGGGGTCAGTGTGTTGTCCGCCCGACGGGGGTCGATCTGGGCGGCCAGGACGGTGGCCTCCATGTCCACGATCGGCCGCGCGGCCGCGGTGGCGGTCCGCTGCGGTGTGGCGCCGGATGCCGCCGCGTGGGCCGGGACGCCGACGGCCACGCAGAGCGCGGCGAGTCCGACGGTCAACCAGGGACGTCGCAAGATGGGTCCTCCTCGTAGCCGGTGAGTCGTTCTCGGTTCGACATCACCCTGCGAGAAGCGCCCTGCTGTTCGGTACCCCCGGCGGCCTGTCAGATCCGTCAGACCGTCACCGACCTCGATGAATGCGGTGTTGTCAGCTTGGCTTGGAGCCCGTGCCTGACATCGCGGCCGGACCTCAGGCGGTCACGGTGACCATGAAGTACACCGGCCGCCGGGTCGGGAAGTACTCCCGGCCGGCCTCGTCGACCATCTTCCAACTGACCCAGCACCTGCCCGGGCGGCTCGGCGCGGTGACCCGAACACGGATCATCACCTGTTCGCCGGGCGGCGTGTCGCCGATCGGCACCCGATCCGGTGTCCGGCAGCCGGCACCGTCTGCGGCGGGGTCCATCCGCGCCAGGTACCGGTTGTGCCAGTCGACCTTTCCCACGTTCGCGAGAGACCACACCTTGTCGAACTGGGCGTTCACCTTCACCTGGGTGCCGTCGGGGATGGTGACGTCGGCGACGAACCTGCTCGAGTCTCCGGGGGTCAGGGAGTCCGAGAACGCCGTCGCGTTCGGTGACGCGGACGGTGACGGTGACGCCGTCGGTGCGCTGGAGCCGTCGGCGCCCGACCGGCCACGAACGGTCGCGCCCAGGACACCGGCCACCGCCACCACCAGCACCACCGCCGCGATGTTCAGCCACGGCAGACGGCGTCGCCGCGTCGTCACGACGCGATCCTCGGCCCCCGGATGCTCCACGACCTGCACCACGCCCTGTTCCGCCGGCGCGGACGCGGCGACGACCGGCGCGGGGTCACCGTCCCCGCTGGACCGGGCGGCCGTCACCGGGCGCTGCGCCTCCTCCCATCGACGCCGCCACAGGGCCTCGTCCGCCTCGCAGGCTCGGACGAACTCCCGCGTGGTCTCCCACGAGGGAAACCGGGTGCCGGCGGCGGCCTCGTGCAGGGTCGTGTGCGAGATCCGTCCTGATCGCCCCGCCATCTTGCGGAACGAGGGGTCTCCCGCGGCGCCGCGCAGCGCCCGTAACTGCTCGGCGAACCTCTGGGCGGGCCGTCCGTCCTGACCAGACTCCCCGGCACGCTGGTCCTTCATCAGTCCCCCATGTCAGACGACTTTGTCAGACGTTGTCAGAGCGTGTCAGAGGCTACCGAACGACCGACGGGGAGGGTTCAGGTGTGCGGGGTGGGTCGGTAGACGAGTTCCTGAGTCCGGCCGTCGAGCGTGCGACCCTCGACCAGCTCCAGGTCGAAGTCGGCCGCACCGTGGAAGATCGGTTCGGTCCCGGTCTGACCGGTGACCACCGGGAAGAGCGTCACCTGGATGAAGTCGACCAGGCCGGCGGCCAGCAGTGCCCGGTTCATCGAGAGGCTGCCGTGCGACCGCAGCGGCACCTCGGACTCCTCCTTGAGCCGGGCGACGACGTCGACGGCGTCACCGCGTACCAGGGTGGCGTCCGGCCAGTCGAGCGGTTCCTCGATGGTGTTCGACACGACGATGGCCGGAAGGCTGATCATGCGGGTGACCCAGGCGTCGCGGACGCCGGACTCCTCGACGCTGTCGGCCAGCATCTGTCGGAACAGCGCGAACGTGCGGGCGCCGAAGACCATGCGGTGGTCATCCGTGTACGTGGCAAGGCGACGTTCCAGCAGCTCGGGACCCTGCTTGCCCCAGTAGCCTCCCCAGTTGCCGGTGGTGCTTCCGAAGCCGTCGAGGCTGGTGAAGACGTCGAAGGTGTAGGTGGCGCTCACGCCGGTCTCCTCCTGTGGGTGAGTTCGCTACGCCGCGCCTTCAGGAAGGCGCGCTCAGTATCGTTGCCGGTCAGCGCGATGGCCTCGTCGTAGGCGGCGCGGGCCTGCGTGTCGCGTCCGAGCCGAGCCAGCAGCTCGGCCCGGGTGGCGGGCAGCCTGTGGTACCCGGGAAGCTCGACCGTCTCCAGCGCGGCGAGAGCCGCGTCGGGACCGTGCGCCTCGGCCACCGCGACCGCCCTGTTGAGGGCCACGACGGGGTTCGGCGTGAGTACGAGAAGCTGGTCGTACAGCGCCAGGACCTGCCGCCAGTCGGTGGCCACGCCGTCGGTGTGCACCGCGTTGATCGCGGCCTGGATCTGGTACGGGCCGGGCCGGTTGCGTCGCAGACACCGCCGGACCAGGTCGTGTCCCTCGGCGATCAACGTGTCGTTCCACAGTGACCGGTCCTGCTCGCCCAGGAGAACCAGCTCACCGTTCGGGCCGAGCCGGGCCGGGCGACGTGCCTCGATCAGCAGCAGCAGGGCGAGCAGGCCGAGCACCTCGGGCTCGTCGGGCATCAGCGCGGCCAGCTCGCGGGCGAGCCGGATCGCCTCGGCGCACAGGTCGGTCCTGATCAACGGTCCGGCGGTGGACGTGTAGCCCTCGTTGAACATCAGGTAGAGCACGGTGAGCACGGGCGGCAGCCGGTCCGGCAGCTCGTGGTCGGCGGGTACCCGGTAGGGAATGGCGGCTTCCCGGATCTTCTTCTTCGCGCGCACGATCCGCTGGGCGATGGTCGTCTCCCGGACCAGGTAGGCCCGGGCGATCTCGGGGACCTCGAGGCCACCGAGCAGGCGCAGCGTGAGGGCTGTGCGCGCCTGGAGGGCGAGCGCCGGGTGGCAGCAGGTGAAGATGAGTCGTAACTGGTCGTCCCGCACGGGTCCCACCTCCTGGGGCGCGTCCTGGTGCTGGAGCAGCAGGGCCTGGGCGTGCCGGGCCTCGCGGGTCGACTCGCGGCGGAGCCGGTCGATCGCCCGGTTGCGGGCGGTCGTCACGATCCAGCCACCCGGGTTGGGTGGCGGCGTCCGCCACTTCTCGAGCGCCGTGGCGAAGGCGTCCTGGACCGCCTCCTCGGCGAGGTTGATGTCGCCGAGGAGACGGGCCAGGGTGGCGACGCAGCGGCCGTACTCCGCGCGGTAGATGCTCGCCAGATCCATGTCGGCCGGCCGGCTCCGGGTCAGGCCTGGGACAGGTCGTCGAAGGGGCGTACCTCGATCGGTCCGCAGGCCGCCGCGCACTTCTCGGCCCAGGCGAGCGCCTGGTCCAGGTCGGCGCACTTGAGGACCCAGAAGCCGACGAGGTGCTCCTTCGTTTCGGCGAAGGGTCCGTCGCTCATGGTGCTGGACCCGTTCTCGGTCCGCACGACGGTGGCACTCTCCGGAGACACGAGCCCGCCGCCGAAGACCCAGACGCCCGCCGCCCGCATCTCGTCGTTGATGCGGCCGGTCTCGGCGAACATGACCTCGGTCTCCTCGTCGGACATGGCGGGCGCGCCCTCGACGGCGTGCACGGACAGCAGATACTGCTTCATGACGATCCTTCCGGTAGCTCGACAGCGGGATGGGGTGGTGACGGCTCAGGCGGCCAGGCGGCGCGCGACGACGGGGATCACGATCGCGGCAGCGACCAGGTGGGTGAGCATCAGCAGCGCCTTGGTGGTCGTGTCGGCGTCGGCGATCACGTCCGGCACCAGGGACAGGACCGTCAGCGCCACCGTCGTACGGACGAACACGTGCCGCGGGCGTCGCGCGAACCGGGACAGCAGCACGGCCAGGACCACGCCGACCAGGGAGAAGACGGCCGTCAGCATCCCGAACCCGGCGACCGGGATCGGAGCGCCGCTCACGTCGAGGCTGACTCCCGCCGCGCGGCCGGCGGCGGCGACGACCATGGTGGCCGCGCTCGCGGCGACCGTGGCGACGGCACCGGCCCAGATCAGCGCGCCGCGCGTCGACGTGGCGGCGCGGGTGGTGTTCGCGGTGGTGGTCATCATGCCCTCCAGCGGGTGGGTGCCCGTCTCGATGCCGGGCTCTCACCATGGCTACGAACAGAGCCGGTCCCGATCGACAGCCCCACCCACGATATTTTGGCGGCCTCGCCGCCGGTGTACGCCGAGCCGTTCTCCGGGCCGTCGGGTCGGGTTCAGTCGGGACGGTGCGCGGCCCCGGCTGACGCGCGAGCCGGAGAAGCCGGTCCGGGAAGACATGCCATCAGGATTAATAGAAACTTAAGGGTACGAGGGCAAAAAATTGTTATCCGGAGCCGGCTCGACGGCCACCAGGACAGTTCTCCACGGCCCTCCTTAATTCTTTTTCCGCAGATTGCCGCGCGCCTCCGACGTGCACATACTTCATCCGACAGAGCGTTATCGTCGACTCGAAGGAAATCACTGGTAATGCGGACTCCTCCCCCCGCGCACGTCGCACCGCCGGACCGGGCGCGCAAGCGCCGCCGCATCGCTCGCATCACGCTCGCCTCGGGGGTCGCCGCCGCCCTGGTGGGCAGTGGCATCTACATCGCCGGCGCCCAGGCCGAAGAGGTCGCCGTGTCGGGCCGGATCCAGGCTGAGGCCTTCGCGGCCCAGTCCGGCGCGCAGACCGAGAGCACCGGCGACGCCGACGGCGGCCGGAACGTCGGCTGGCTCGGCAACGGAGACTGGCTGCGGTACGACGGCGTCTCGATCACCGGCGCCGAGCTGAAGGCCCGGGTGGCGGCGAACAACACCGACGGCGGCGCCGTCGAGCTGCGCCTCGGTACGCAGACCGGCGCCCTGCTGGCCAGCTTCCCGATCGCCCACACCGGCGGCTGGCAGAAGTGGACGACGGTGACCGCCACGGCGGCCAGCGTGCCGTCCGGCCCGCAGACCGTCTTCGCCGTCATGAAGAGCAGCTCCCGGTCGGACTTCGTGAACCTGAACTGGTTCACGTTCGGCTCCGCGACGGGTACGACGCCGAGCGCGTCGACCACGCCGAGCGCCAGCCCGGCGACGCCGACCACCCCGGGCACCACCCCGACCACCCCGGGCGCCACGCCCACCACGCCGGGCACCGCGCCCGCGGCTGGCTGGGTACCGGTCGACCAGGCCAGGTGGGACCGGGAACTGGCTGCCTTCAACGCGATCACGCCGAAGCCGGTGACGCCGGGAACGACCCGCGTTCCCGAGTTCCACACGGACTGCGAGCTGGCCAACTCGGCGCCGGATGACCCGATCGTCGTCCCCGGCCTGCCGGGCGCGTCGCACATGCACACCTTCTTCGGCCCGAAGATCGACGCGTTCACCACGACCGACAAGCTGCTCTCCTCGACGACCACCTGCAACGCCCCCGGTGACCTGAGCGCCTACTGGACCCCGGAGCTGCGCAAGGACGGCAAGCCCGTACCGATGAAGAGTTTCCGGGTCTACTACGGCTCACGGGTGAAGGACCCGTCGACCGTCAAGCCCTTCCCGCCGGGCCTGCGGATGGTCGAGGGCGACGCCAAGAAGCAGGTCGACACGCCGAAGAACGCCGGTAGCAACCAGTTCTGGTGCGCCGGCAGCGCCGAGACCGGCCGCAGCGCCGACGGCAACTGGCCGGTCTGCGCCTCCGGCGGCAACCTCATCTTCCAGCTCGTCTTCAAGGACTGCTGGGACGGCAAGAACATCGACTCACCCGACCACAAGTCGCACATGGGCGACCCGGTCAACGGCGTCTGCACCGGCAAGTACCCGGTGGCGGTGCCGAACCTGTCCTTCATGGTCAACTACCAGTCGCTGGGTGGCAACGGCCTGAGCCTCTCCTCCGGCAAGCCGTCCTCCATGCACGGCGACTTCATGAACGCCTGGGACCCGGCCCACATCGGACCCCTGGTGAAGTCCTGCCTGAACCAGAAGGCCAAGTGCGGCACCGAGGTGACCTTCGCCGGCGGCTGACCCCACACGCAACCCGAGAGGCGGCCCCACGCGCAGGCGTGGGGCCGCCTCTCGTTGGCCGACACCCGACACCAAAGCGTGCGGTAGCCGACTGTGACCAGGTCATCACGCAAAGCACACTCCTCCCCGACACGTCCCTGTCGAGTGGAGGAACCATGCGTCTCCGAACGTTCGTCACCGCCGCGCTGGCCGCCGTCCTGGCCGCCAGCGCGCTCGCACCACCGGCGCCGGCCGCCGCCGCCACCGCCGACCGCTGGGGCTTCGCGTACGTCAAGGACCCCACCGTGGCGGTCTGGACCGTGCTGGACACCAGCCGGCAGTGGGGTAGCTGGAAGACGGCGTTCCCGGCCGCCTGGGCCGACGGCGTCAAGCTCGCGCCCGGTCGCTTCCAGGTGCGCTTCCCGCAGGTGGGCGCCGGCGCGCGGGGCGTGCCCCACGTGACGCCGGTGAACCGGACCGGGCACTACTGCGAGGTGGTCCGCTGGTTCCAGTCCGGCACCGACGAGATCGTCGACGTGCAGTGCCACCGGCCCGGCGGCACCCGCGAGGACACCCCGTTCACCGTGCTCTGGACGACCAGCTCGGGCGTCGTGGCGGCCGGCACCTCCCACGCGTACGTGCAGTGGACCAGCGGCGTGCTGGCGCAGTCGTACAACTCGACGGGCGCGGTGAACACCGCCGGGCCGGTGGGCGTCGGGCAGTACCTGGTACGGCTGCCCGCTGTCGGACTGGCCGGCGTGCTCGCCGGTGACGTGCAGGTCACCGCCGTACAGCCGAACGCCGGACCCCGCCGCTGCAAGGTCAACTCCTGGAGCGCGGTCGGGACCGGGGTGCAGGTCTACGTGTTCTGTTACGACCAGGCCGGGGCCGCCGTCAACACCGACTTCGTCCTCTCGTACCACCGTCGCCGGCCGGTGATCGGCTCCCTCGGCCCGCCGTCGTACTTCGGTTACCTGGGTACCGCCGTGGGCGGGCCCACCAACGACAACTCGGTGCTCGGCGTCGGTGCGAACACCGTCGCGGCGATCGCGCCCGCCGGCCGCTACCTCGCGACGTTTCCGCAGATCGGTCTCAAGGAGACGCACGCGCAGGTGGTGGCGCAGGGCGCCGGCAACAACTACTGCCACCTGACCCAACCGTGGACGTACACCACCAACGCCGACGTCGACGTGATCTGCTTCGACAACGCCGGCGTCGTCACCCCGCACCGCTTCCTGGCCACCTTCACCTCCCGGCTCTGACCGCACGCGGCAAGTCCCGCCCACGGTTCGATCTGGTGATCGGACCGTGGGCGGGACCAGGTGCCGCGGTGGTCAGCCGAAGCAGTTGGGTACGGGTGGTGCGCTGGGCGTGCAGTTGGTGGGTCGGTTGCCGCTGATGGCCGACTTGTCGTCCACGGTGACCTGACCACCGTCGTTGAACACCCCGCCCGGCGCCACGACGGAGACGTTCTCCGTCACCTTGGTCTGGGTGAGGGTGAGGGTGGCGTTGTTGTAGATTCCGCCGCCGCGCGAGTTCGTGCCGAAGGCCTTGTTGCGGGCCACGACGGTGCGACGCAGCACGACCACGCCGCTGCCGTTGTAGACGCCGCCGCCGTTCTCGATGGTGCTTCTCGTGCTGGCGGCGTTCTCACTGATCTGGCTGTCCTCGGCCACGAACTGGCCGATCTGGTTGAACACACCGCCGCCGCGTTGGCCGGCGTCATTACGAACGATCTTGCCGTGCTGGAGCTGGAAGGTGCCGTCGGTGAAGATGCCGCCGCCCTCGCTACCGGCCGTGTTCTCGGTGACCTCGATATTCCTGGCCGTGGTGGTGCCGTTGATCCCGGTGCGGATGCCACCGCCGCGGAAGCCGGCGCTGTTGTGGTGCACGCGGACGTCGTCGAGCACGGCGACGCTGGAGTTCGACAGGCCGCCACCCGCGCCGCCGATGGGCAGGATGACGACGGTCCCGATCGTGCTGTTGTCGCTGAGCCTGGTGTTCCGCACCGTGAGGTTGCCGTTGTTGTAGACGCCACCGCCGTCGAACAACGCGCCGTTGTCGCTGATCCGGCTCTCGTCGTCGCCGTACCGCTCCCGGTCCTTGCCGTCCTTGCCGTCCTTGCCGTCCTTGCCGTCCTTGTCATTGCCACCGTGGTCGCCGCGGCCGAGGATCCTGGTGTCGCCGAAGTTGGCGATCCCACCGCCGGTGCCGTTGGAGTGGTTGAAGACGACGTCGATGTTCTCCAGGGTGGCCCGACCGCCGACGTCGACGCGGATGCCACCACCGCCACCGCCGATCCCGCTGGTGTCGTCGCCGCCCTTGATGGTGGCGTCGCGCAGTTTCAGGTCACCGCCGGCCCCCACCTCGAGGATCCGGAACGGCGTCGCGGCGGCCGCCCGGACGATCGTGGAACCGTTGCCGTCGATCGTGATCGGCTGGGTGACGATGGGAAGTCCGACGGGGCCGAACGGCACGGGCGGCTGGGGCGCGGACGCGTTGAGGGTGTAGGTGCACCCCTTGGCGAGCCGGAGCTTCGCCCCGTTGCCGGCGTTCGCGCGGACGATCGCCGCGATCAGCTCGTTGGCGCCGCACGGCACGTCCCAGGCGTCCCGGCCGCCACCGCTCCAGTCGTCGTCCCCGCGCTCCTTGTCGCCCCCGTGCTCCTTGTCGCGACCGCCCGGATCGTGCTTGCCGCTGTCGTCGTCCGCCGCCCGGCTGCTGCCGGCGAGGACCTGTTTCCCGAGCAGTCCTCCGCCCGCTCCGAGCGCTCCGGTCAGGCCTCCGGGCACGCCGACGGCCGCCAGACCGGCGACCCCGGTCAGTCCGGCCACCCCGGCGACGAGCCAGCGGGCCCGGCGCCTCTTGGCCGGACGTGGCTGGTCTGCCGCCGCATCGCTGACGTTCGGGTGTCGATGGTTGGACATATCTGGCCCTTCTCCGTACACCGTGTCTCTGCACGCCACAGTCGGCGCAGACAGCGACAAATCGGTTGTCGCTCCCACGGGGAACGTAGCCGAGTCGAACTCACATCAACCGGACTTATACGAAGAAGTCCTACGTTCGACGCAGGAGTGCGCATGACGGCCCCTTGCCTCGGCCACGCCGAAAGGTTATCCTCTAACATGTTATTCGCTAACTTTAAGGGGTCGTAGCCGATGCCAGCGGGTACGGGTCGCTGGCATCGGCCTCGCCGGCTGCGGGTTCGGCGTCGGCGCCGTGATGGCCACCTCCCTGGAGGCGGCGGTCGGTTCGGTTGGTGACGACGACGCCGGCAGCGGCTCGGCGGTGGTCAACACGTTGCGGCAGGTCGGTAGCGCCGTGGCGGTGGCCGCGATGGGCAGCGTGCTCTCCGGCGTCTACCAGCGGGACCTTGATCCGGCGCTCGGCGGTCGCCCGTCCACAGCGGCCGACGCGGCCAGGGAGTCGGTGTTCGGCGCGGCCGCCGTCGCCGAGAAGCTCGGACCAACCGGTTCCGCGCTGTTGCGCTCCGCCCAACTGGCGTACGTCGATGGAATGTCGGCGGTCATGTGGTGCTGCTTCGGACTCGCCGTGGTCGGCGCCGCGCTCTGCCTGGCCCTCCTGCCGAAACGCGAATCGTTCGCATCGGTGACACCGCACGGGCCGGGTGCCGGGTGAGCGGCATCGCGCGGAGCGGCGGTTAGGCTGCCACGGTATTCAGACGAATCCGCAGAATGAGGCCCCTGTGAGCAGTGCCGATGCTTCCCGGGCACCGGGATCCGACTGGCGCCGCGAGAAGAGAGAACGCACGCGCCGGCAGCTTCAGCAGAATGCCATGCGGCTGTTCCTGGAGAAGGGTTTCGACGCCACCACTGTCGAGGAGATCGCCGCCGCCAGCGGCGTCTCGCACATGACGTTCTTCCGCTACTTTCCCACCAAGGAGGACGCGGCACTCGAGGACGGCTACGACCCGATGATCGCCGACCTGATCGCCGAGCGTCCGGCCGACGAGCCCGCCATCGACAAGATCCGGCACGCTCTCACGCACGGGCTCAACCAGCTGTACGACAGCGAACGCGAGGTGCTGCTGTCCCGGATGCGACTGGTCCACCAGACGCCGGCGCTGCGGGCCGGCACCGGACAGCGACGCGACGCCGACCAGCAACTGCTCATCAAGGCGCTGGCGCCGACCGCCAGCGGATCCCGGGACAGGCTGCGCCTGCGGGTTCTGGTCGCGGCCGCGCTGGCGGCCACCACGGAGGCCATCCGTTACTGGGCGGAGAGCAACGGCGCCGACGACCTGCGCCACCTCATCAACGAGGCCTTCGACGCGCTACGCGCGGAGGTGACCCAGGGCGCTTCGGGCGACGAACCCCGCACCGACGCCGCCGCGCCGCGATCGCGGTGAACGGCCGGGACCGGCTGGGACTGGTCGTCACTCGGCGAGCAGGTGCTTCTGCACCTTGCCCATCGCATTTCGGGGCAGCGTGTCGAGAAACCTGATCTGGCGCGGCCGTTTGTGGACGGACAGCGTCCGCGCCACGAAGTCGACGAGCTCGGCCGCGCTCACCTGGTCCGCGACGACGAAGGCGGTGACCTCCTGGCCGAGGTCGTCGTTCGGCGTGCCGACGACCGCGGCCTCGCGAACACCCGGGTGGGCCAACAGCGCATCCTCAACCTCACCAGCGCCGATCCGGTAACCACCGCTCTTGATCAGGTCGGTCGACCGACGACCGACCAGTCGATGCACACCATCGGGCGACACGCTCGCGATGTCCCCGGTGCGGAACCACCCGTCCCCGTCGAGCAGCCGGGCGGTCACGTCGGGCTTGCCCAGGTAACCGTCGAAGAGCATCGGTCCGCGAACCCACAGCTCCCCGATGGCCGTCCCGTCGGCGGGTACCGGCCGCCCGTCCTCGTCGAGCACCCGCGTCTCCGCGCCCGGCACGGGAGTGCCGACCATGCCGGGCCGACGGTGCGGGTCGTCGGCGCGATTGCTCAACGTGATCAACGTTTCGGTCATGCCGTAACGCTCGACCGGCTGGTGACCGGTGAGCTGGCGCATCCGCTCGAACGACGGCGCGGGCAGGGCAGCGCTGCCGGAGACCAGCAGCCGCGCCGAACTGAGGCGCGCGGCGGCCGTCGGCTGGGCGCAGATCCGCGACCACACCGTCGGCACTCCGAAGTAGAGGGTGCCGCCCGCCTCGGCGTACGCCTCGGGCGTCGGCCGTCCGGTGTGGTGCAGCCGGCAGCCCACCCGCAGCGCGCCGAGCACGCCAAGGACGAGACCGTGGACGTGGAACAGGGGCAGACCGTGCACCAGGAGGTCGTCAGGGGTCCAGGCCCAGGCGTCGGCGAGCGCGTCGATGCCGGCCTCGACGGCACGGTGCGACAGGACCGCCCCCTTGGGCGCTCCCGTGGTGCCGCTCGTGTACATGATCAGAGCAGTGCGTTCGGGGGCCGGCGTCGGGTGCCGGGTGTCCGAGGTACGGCCCAGGTCGACCCGACGGACACCGATCCGCGCAGGTTCGTCCCCGGTGCCGCCGAGCAGCAGTGTCGCGCCGGAATCGCGCAGGATGTGCGCCCTCTCCCGAGGACCGGAGTCGGGCGGCACCGGGACGACGGCGGCTCCACCGAGCAGCGCGCCCACCATCCCCACCACGGTCTCGGTGGTCGCGCTGGCGTGCACGGCGACGACCGGTTCGCCGCGCAGGTCGTCTGCCACCGCGGCGGCGCATCCCCGCAGGCGCTCGGCGGACATCGTCACCGGCCCGAGGCGGATCAGATCATCGACGGTCGGGCTGGAGCGGTCGAGACCGTCGAGCAGGCGCATGGACCGAGGCTACGCCGAATGTCACGCGTACCTGACCGTCAGTATCTCCGGGGCTCACCCGGCGAGCGCGACGCAGCGGACGGACGTCGGTCGCGGCGGTGCGAGCAGTCCGCCCCCGACCGGCGGCGGGCGGGTCAGAGCCGGCGGAGCCGCTCGCGGAGCCAGCCGCGGTCGGGGTTCACCACGGCCTGAGCGTCGAACACGACCGTGGGCACCGTCTCGTTGCCGCCGGTGATCGCCCGAACGGCCGCGGCACCCGCCGGGTCGTGCCATATGTCGACCCAGTGTGCCTGCCGAGCGAGCCGGCCAAGTGAGAAGCGGAGCTGGAGGCAGTAACGGCAGGCGGGGCGCCAGTACACGATCGGCAGCCCGTCCGCCGCGCTGGCCCGCTGCGCTTCGGCGGCCCCCATCGAGCGGGGGAAGGCCCACGGCGACACCCCGAACGCCACCACCAGAAAGATCAGAAACTCGACACCGCCGACCACTGGCGACCCGGCGGCCAGTTGCGAAGCCAGGACCAGCACGCCGAAGGTCGCCGTCAACACCGTCAGGGCCCACCGCCGCACCACGCTGGGGACACTACCGTCGACGACCGGCTGCGCCCGCGCCACCCCGGTGGAGACCGGCCCGACACCCAGCGTCGCCCGGCGTCCATCGCACCCGCCGGGGGGCGCGCCCGACATCCATTGACTGATGCGAATACGTAAGCGCATCGCTACTATGGGTCAGTCTCGAGGCAAGGGGGTAGTGCCCGCGTGCGAAGTCCCGTCAACGGAACCGCGCCGACGTCCGCGCCCGGTCGACCCGCGCCCGTCGTGGCCGACCGACCGCGCGGGCTCGTCCGGCGTCTGGCGCTGTTGGCGGTGGCCGTCGGGGGCGGCTTCGTCCTGGCCCTCCTGTTCCAGGGGCCGGCCAGCGCCGACGACACGCGCGGCGGTTCCGGCGGCGCGCTTCATCGGCAGCTCGGCGCTCTGGTGGAGCCGGTCCGGCAGGTCACCATCACCGAACGCTCCGACCCCGACCCCCGCGGCGGCGTACGCGCCGAGGACCCCCGCCGTGGCGGGCGCCACGCTCCGCTGACCGGCGCGATAGCCGGTGTCGTCGGCGCACGCGACGTGCCGTCCCCGACCGCGTCCCGCCGCCCGACGGCGGCCGCGCGGACCTCCGTGCCGCCGTCCCGGACGGCCACCTCCGTCCGGTCCGACGCCACACGGTACGAACGGCTGCGATCCTCGACCGCGGCCCGCGCGACTCATCGTTCCGCCCACCGCGCCCGCCCACCTCGATCGGCGGCAGATTTCGCACGGCAGCCGGCGACCGCCGCGCCCGATCACCGAGAGCTGCCCGAAGCGCTCGTCTCGCCCGCCGTGGCGGGCCTGCTCACCCCGGTCCTGCGGCCCGCCGTCGACGTCGTGCGCGCCCTGCCGATCGCGCCCGTCGTCCCGGCGCTGCTGCGCGTCGTCGATGCCGTCCTGCCGCCCGCTCTCGGCGCGGTGGTCGTACCCGCGCCGCGTTCACCGGTCGCTCCCCCGGCGCTCGAACCGACCGCCGCGTCGCCCGCCGCCTCGCCCGGCGCGGCGCCCGCACCGGCCCCGCCAACCCCGCCGCCGGTTCCGGCGCTGCCGCCGATACACGCCGCGGCGACGCCAGCACCGGTCGCACCGCCGCCGACACCCGTGGCCGCGTACCCACCTGCCATGGCCCCACCGGGCCACCTCGCCGCGCGCCCGGCGCCGCCGGCCGTCGCGGCCTACCCTCCGGGTCAGCCCGTCACCCCGGTCGACCAGGACGCCGCCGGCACCGACGAGGGCTCGGCGCCCGCGCCGGGCCTGATCCGGCCGGCTCACCGGCAGTCACACCCCGGCATCGCCGCGCTCTGCCACCTCGTGCCGCTCTCCGTCGAGAGCCGAACTCCGTCTGGGATCGCCCGCCCGGGCTGAAGCCGGCCGCCGACCGCCGGGCTGCTCGCCCGCGCGGTCGGTCCCACCCCGCTGGCCTGGTCAATGGTGCCCGCGCCCACGCGCCCTGACGGCGTGGTGGGCCCATGGCCGCCCGACTTCTCGCGTACGACGATCGCTGCCAACCCGTGGACACACCGGGTTCGGTGACCGTCGTGACGTGCACCTGAGATCGGAGAAACACGGTGATCCACGTTGTTGTCGCCGAGGACATGGGTTTGCTGCGCGGAGCGCTCTGCGCCGCGCTGTCCCGTGAGGAGGACATGGAGGTGGTCGCCGACGTCGAGGGCGTCGGCGAACTGTTGACGGCGGTCCGCCGGTGCAGGCCGCAGGTGGTGGTGCTGGCGCTGACACCGGAGCTGCCCGACCCGGTGGAGGTGGTCGCCCGGATCAGCGCCGAGGCGCCGCACGCCGCCGTGTTGGCGATGAGCCCCCGGTGGAGCCCGGCCCTCGTGGAGGCGGCGCTGGCGGCCGGCGCACGCGGCCTGGTCGGCAAGGACAGCCCGCTGGTCGAGTTGGTGCGGTCGATCCGCGCGCTCGCGGCCGGGGAGCGGGCGATCGACCCGGCGGCCGCGGTGGCGGTGCTCAGTCCGTCGGAGATGCCGTTGACGCCCCGGGAGTTGGACGTGCTGCGGATGGCCGCCGAGGGTCTGCCACTCAAGGAGATCGCCGGTCGCCTCTTCCTGGCCCACGGGACGGTGCGTAACCACCTGTCGGCGATCCTGCGCAAGATCGGGGCCCGCAACCGGTTGGAAGCGGTGTGGCACGCCCGGCGCAACGGCTGGTTGTAGCCATCGGGGCGGGTCCGTCACGGGCCCGCCCCGTCGCCGTGCGGCCCCGACGAATGCGTGTTTGAATATTGACGTTGAGTGATCGTCATGCAAGCGCGGGAAGGTTCGTCGTGATCCGTACCCTGCTCGCTCTGGACGGGGCCCTGGTGTTGGGGGCGCTGTCGTTCGTCCTCGCCGCCGAGGACGACATCCGTGTCGTGGCGGAGGTGGATCGCGGCGACGCGGTCCGCGCGGCCGTCCATGCCCAGCGCCCGGACGTGGTGGTGGCCGACCTCGATCTGGTCGAGGAGGAGGTGCCCGGTCGCCTGGGCCTGTGCCCCATCCTGATGCTGGTCCACCCGCACCGGGCCCGCCGACTGCGGGGGATGCTCAGCCCGTCCCGGACGGTCGGCATCCTGCGCAACGACGCCGCCCCCCAGCGGGTCGTCGACGGGATCCGCCGGCTCGCCCGCCGGGAGCCCGTCCTCGACGCGGACCTCGTCGTCGCGGCCCTGCACTCGGACGACCCGCTGACCGAGCGGGAGCGGGAGGTGTTGACGCTGACGGCGGCGGGGGCACCGGTCGCCGAGGTCGCGGCGTCGCTCGGGCTCAGCCGTGGGACCGTCCGCAACCACCTCGCTCGGATCGCCCGCAAGGTGGGTGCGCGCACCCGGGTCGAGGCGGTGCGGTTGGCGGGCGAGGCGGGCTGGATCTGACCGGCGGAGGTCAGGCCGGCCGGGTCGCCGGGGACGGCGTCACCGGCTCCTCCCAGCAGCCGACGAGCGCCCGGTAGGTGGCCGAGCGGGTCAGCAACTGCTCGTGCGTCCCCACGGTTGGCGCGTCGCCGTCGAGGACCAGCACCCGATCGGCGCGCAGGGCGGAGCTGATCCGGTGGGCTACCACGACGAGGCTGCCGGGCCGTCGAGCGAAGGCGGCCTCGACGGTCGCCTCCAGCGCCGGGTCGAGATGGCAGGTCGCCTCGTCCAGGACCGCCAGCGGGGCGGGCGCGAGCCAGGCCCGGACCGCCGCGACGAGCTGCCGCTCACCGGCGGAGAGCTGGGCCGGTACGACCGGCGCGTCCAGGCCACCCAGGCGGGTCGCCAGGGGGCGTGCGCCCAGCTCGTCGACGGCGACCGCCAGGGTGTCGTCGTCGGCGTCGGGCCGGAGGTAGCGGAGGTTGTCGGCCAGCGTGCCGGTGAAGACGTACGCCTGCTGGGGCAGCAGCACCCGCATCCGGGCCAGGACGGCCGGCGCGGTGTCGGCGACCGGAGCACCGGCCAGGTGGACCGTGCCCTCCTGCGGTGGCACGAGCCCGGCCAGCAGAGCGGCCAGCGTGGACTTGCCCGCGCCGCTGGGTCCCACCACGGCAAGGTGATCGCCGTTGGCCAGCGTCAGCGAGAAGTTCCGCAGGATCGGCTCGGCGCTCGGGCCGTACCGGAAGGTCAGTCCCCGGACCTCGGCGGCCGGTGACCCCCCGACCGGCCTGGTCGACCGGCGCGGGCCGGGAGTCTCCCCCGTGGGCGCCGGCCGGTGGGGATAGACGCGCAGGATGTTCTCCAGAGTGACCGCGTAGCGCAGCCCGCCGCCGCCGAGGCCCTGCACGAGGGTGTGCACGGCGGGTTGCAGCCCGGTGGACACGTAGATCAGCGCCCCCAGCACCGCGCCCGCCGTCATTCCGCGCTCGACCAGCCACGGAGTGGCCACGAGCAGCACCACCAGCGGTGACCATCCGCCGATGCCGAGGCTGAGGCTACGGATCACCGCCATTCGGGCGAGGGTGCGCTCGGCGGCGGCCTGCGCCGACACGTGCTGCTCCACCTCGGACGCCACGCGCGCCTGGGCGCCACAGGCCAGCACGTCGCGGTGACCGGCCAGCGCCGTCGCGGCCGACTGGCCCAACCGCTCGCCCGCGCGGACGTACGCCCGCTGGTGCGCGACCATGGCCGGCAGAGCGGCGAGAAACACGGCCAGGCCGGCGACCAGCGGCGCGGCGGCCAGCGCCGCCGCCACCGGCGCGAGGGCGAGGAGGCCGAGCAGGGCAGCTCCGGCGGAGAAGAGGAAACCACGCGTGACCATCAGCAGGCCGGCGAAGGTGTCCCGGACGATCTCCATCTGGTGGGTCAGCCGGGTCATCGCCGCGCTGTCCGGGCGACCACCCGCGCGGGTGGCGTCCCGGAGCGCGCCCCGCACCACCTGGGCGGCCACCTCGTCGCGGAACGGCTCGACCACCGCGCCGAGGCTCCGGTACGTCCGGCCGGTCGCCGCCGCGCCGACCAGCACGGCCACGGCGAGGACCCCCAACCACGCCAGCCCGTCGACGAGACGCCCGGCCAGGAAGCCGTGGTCCACGGCACGGGCGACCAGCAGGCCGGCGAGCAGCGCCGGCAACGCCTCGACGAGCGACCACCCGCAGAGACGGGCGAGGTCAGCTCGGCGGGCCCGCAGCGCCCGCCAGGTCACCCGGCGCACGGTCAGCGGGGTCACGATCCACCGCCGGCCGGCTCGAACACGGCCCGGTAGTCCGGCTCGGCCCAGAGTCGCCGGTGCGGCGCCAGCGCGCGCAGCCGACCGCCGTCCAGCCAGGCGACCAGGTCGGCGCGGGCCGCCGCCGCCGCCCGGTGGGTGACCACCAGTCGGGTCCGCTCGCCGGGGCGCCCGACGATCGCTTCGGTGATCCGGTGTTCGGTCGCCGTGTCCAGGCTGGACGTCGCGTCGTCCAGGATGAGCAGCCGCTCGGCGGCGAACGCCCGGGCCAGGCCGAGGCGTTGGGTCTCACCACCGGAGAGCGGCGCGTCCACCAGCGGTGTGCGGTACCCCTCGGGCAGCCGGTCGATGACGTCGGCGACCGCCGCCAGACGGGCCGCCCGCAGAACCGCCGGCGTGGCGGGGCGCGCGTCGGCCGGTGGCACCGCGACGGCGCCCGGCAACGCCAGGCCGACCGCGTCGTGGACCGTCGCGCCGATCAGCACCGGCTGGTCGAAGGCGTAGCCGACGGCTCGGCGCAGCGCCGACGCGTCGAGGTCACGCAGCGGCACGCCGTCGAGGAGCGCCGTACCGTGATCCGGGTCGTGCAGCCGTCCCGCCACGGCCGCGAGGGTCGACTTGCCGGCACCGGACGCGCCGACGACGGCCACGGTCGCGCCGGCCGGCACGTCCAGGTCGATGCCGTCCAGGATGGGCCGGCCGTCATCGCCGTACACGCGCACGCCCCGCAGTCGCAGCGCGCCGCCGCCGGGCGGTAGGGGCCGGTCGCCGCTCGTCATGGCGGGCTGTCGCAGCGGTTCGGCGACCCGGTGCGCCCCGGCGCGGCTGCGCACCAGGTGGTTGAGCGTGGCGAGGACCGCACCGAGGCCGGCGCCCATGGCCGCGTACCGGACGGCGGCGACCAGTTCACCGGGCGTGAGCCAACCGGCCGTCAGGGCGTACCCGCCGACCGCGACGACGCTCAGGTGCAGCAGCGGCGCCACGGCGGCGGTACGCGCGCTCGCCCGCGCCAGCAGGTCCCAGGTACGTCGGCCGTGCCGGCCCAGCTCCGGCAGGGCCGCCAGCACGCGGGCCTCCTCGCGGTGGACGGTGGCGGCGGCGGCGATGGTCCGGGCGCCGGTCAGCGACTCCAGCAGTCGGCCGGCGATTTCGCCGAGCACCCGTTGGTAGCCGGCCGTCGCGGCGGAGGCGTCGGCCACGAAGGCGCGCATGAGGACGGCGAGCAGGCCGAGGCCGGCGAGCAGGGTGATCCCCAGGATCGGTTCCAGGAGGGCGAGCGCGACGACGCTGCCGAGGGGCGGCAGCACCGCCACGGCGGCCAGGACCACGGCGTTGCCGGCCTGCCCCGCGTCGGCGGACTGGCCGACCAGGCGACCGACGAGATCGCCCACCGGGTACCGGCGGGTGGCACGCACGTCCAGCGCGAACAGGTGGCGCAGCAGGTGGCGGCGCAGTCCGGCGGTGGCGCGGGCGGCGCCGAATCCGCTGGCCAGGTCGGTCAGGGCGTCGACGCAGACGAGGGCGACGACCAGGCCGCCGGCGGCCACCGCCCACCAGAGCGGGCCTCCGGTGAGGGCGGCGTCGACGGCGCGGCCCAGGGCCGCGGGAAGCAACAGTTCGGCGGCCGCGCCCAGGAGCGCGACCGCCGCGAGCCCGGCGGTCCAGCCGCCGCCAGCCAGGACCGTTCGCCGCAGCAACCGGTCCCCCGCGTCGAACGTCGACATCGCTCCTCCCGGTGCCACGCGGTCGCCCTGGGTGGGCACGTCTACCCACCCAGGGCGATCACGTTCGTGCGACGGATCAGTTGCAGGTCGTGACGGAGAGCGAGCTGTCGCCGCAGAGCAGCAGGCTCGCCCGGCTACCGCCACCCGTGCGGTCGGCCGGAGCCATCTCCAGGCCCTGGAGGTCCAGAAGCGCCATGTCGTTCACCTCCCTTCCATTCCTTCGTCGATCCGGTCGCCCCCGCTGTCGCGGGGGAGTCTCTGCGCGCCCGGCAGGGGCGCGAGGAAGGGCAGCACCGGCGGGTTGTCGTCCCGCGCGCAGGTCAGCGCGTACAGCACGCCGGCGGTGCCGGTGCCGAAGTCCATCGAGAGCCGGAGCAGCTGCTCACCGGGGAAGGCGGTCCCCTCCCGGTACGGCAGCGCGTGCCAGGCCAGCCGGTCCACCTGCGCGTCGAGCTCCCGGCGGTCGCCGTCGTGAACTGAGGCGGCGAGGTAGGTGATGATGCCGGCCCGGCCGGCGAAGAGCCCGGTCTGCGCGTAGAACGGTGACCGTGCCGCACGGCGGATCCCCGCGCTGGCCTGTGCGAACCCGTCGTCGTCGCGATGGCGCAGGTACTGATCGAGAACCAGTCCGATGCCGACGCTGCCGTGTGCCAGGTACGGCATGGTCCGCCAGCCCTCGTTGACCTCCAGGGCGCCGTCCGGGCGCAGCACGCACCGGCGCAGATCCTGGCGCAACGCCGTGGCGGCGTGCCCCAACAGGTCCTCGTCGCCGCTGAGCTCGTAGAGCCGCAGCAGCGTCAACGCCGGTCCGGTCCGGCCGCGCAGCAGCCCGGCGTACGGGTGGCGTCCGCCGCTGATGTCCGGGCCGGGATCGTCGGGCAGCTGCCCGATCAGCCGCTCGGCGGCCCGCCACGCGGCATCGCGCAACGACACCTCCCCGGTACGGGCGGCCAACTCGGCCAGGTTGAGCGCGATCCCGGACACTCCGCTCGCCAGGCTGTGGTCGAGTCCGTCCAGCGGCTCGCGCAGGCAGATGTCGAGCACGTCCAGCGCATCCTGCCGGCGGCCGAGGCTCTCGAGGGCGTGGGCGACACCGTGCAGGCCGTCATAGAAGCCGCAGCGGGTGCCGGACGGGGGCGCGGTCGCCCGTCGTACCAGCCAGTCCTCGTGTTCGGGCCACCGTCCGACGCCGCTGGTGTGCAGCGCGTACAGCACTCCCGCCGCCCCGTGGGCGAGGTTGAGGCCGCCGCTGCGGAACTGCTCGATGTCGCCGGGGAAGAGCCGGTCGGCGCGTGTCGGGGTGGCGCTGGCCAGGATGGCGCTCGCCAGCCTGTCCCGGGTGACGGGTGCGTCGTGCGCGGCCGTCACCTGCGGGCCGCCGGTTATCTCCTCGACCGCCGGGTCGAGGAAGGACCTCGGCACTGGAAAGTTCGCGGCGATGACGTCGGCCAGGTGCGCCGCCTTCGCCGGGGCGAGCCGCACCAGCTGGGTCAGCGGCAGGAACAGCGCCAACCGCAGGCAGGCCAGGGCGTACCTGTCGACCGCCGGTCCGGTCCGGTCGCGGGGAGCCGCGAAGCCCTGGTTGCGCAGCCCCGGTCGGCGGTGCCCGTCGATCGGCGCGGCCACCTCGAAGTCGACGAGGGCGACCCGGTCGTCCGGACGGATCATGATGTTGAACAGGTGCAGGTCGCCGTAGACCAGGCCGCGTTCGTGGATCGCCGCGATGAGGGACTCGACCTGCTCGTGGACGTGCCGGGCCCAGCGGGCGTACGCCGCCCGGTCCTCGTCCGTCGCGTCCGCGTCGATCAGCGGATACCTGTCGACCAGCACCTTGTTCAACGGTCGACCCTCGATGAACTCCAGCGCGAGGAACCGGTGCTCGCCCAGCTCGAACTCGTCGTGCACCCGGGGCACCTGGGGCAGGTCGGCGAGTTGCCGCAGGGCGTCGGCCTCGCGGGCCAGCCGGGCTACGGCGTCGGCGCCGTCGGCGTCGAGGCCGGCGTGCGGCCGGGCCTCCTTCAGCACGACCTCGGTGTCGGTGCGCAGGTCGCGGCCCACGTACAGGCCACCGCCGTTGGAGAAGTGGATCACCCGTTCGATCCGGTACGGCACCTGGTCGGTGCTGGTGCCGCTGCGCGCCGCGAGGTGCGGGCCGAGGAAGTCGGGCAGGGTGACCCAGGACGGCACGTGGAAGACGGGATCGCGCCGGTCCGGCACCAGCGTGCCGGAGTCGTCCTCGATCGCCGGCACCACCTGACCGTCGGGCGAGTGGCAGTAGCGGGCGGCGAAGCCGCCGTAGCGCACGTGGATCGGGCCGGCGCCATAGCGCAGGTCGCTGAGGATGTACGGCCCGGACTCGCCGGTGAGCAGCTCGTCGAGCTCCTTGCAGACCAGCTCCAGCTCCGCCTCGTCGCGCGGGTAGACGGTGACGAACTTGCCGCTGGCGGCCCGGGAGGCGTACTTGGAGTTGCGCAGCAGCAGTGTGCGGGGCCCTCGGAGGAACTTGAAGGACAGGCCCCGGGGTACGCAGTAGTCCCAGACGGCGTCCAACACGCGCTCGGCGTTCGCCAGACCCGCCGACACGTGGATCTTCCAGCCCTGCTGCGGCAGCGAACCGCCGTCCGGGGCGTAGATCAGCCAGTCGTCGAGCGGCTCACGACGCCAGCCGGTCGGGATGTCCCGCTCGGCGGCCGGAAAGACCGGCTGCGCGACGGCGCTGCCGAGCGAGTCGTAGAACAGGCGATCCGCGGCGCAGTAGCTGTCGTAGCGTTCGTCCACTGTCCCGCCGCCTCTCGATTCCGGCCGGCTGCTGTCGTCCGGCGTTGCATCGAGTCTCATCGACGGGGCCCGGTGGGCTCCAGTGCGCTAAGTCACCGACCGTGATGCGAGGTGCACACGAACTCGTGACAATAGTCAGGCACTGCCGAGGTTTGAAAAGACGACAGGTGGGCACCGGGCCGTCGCCCGATCCCCACCTGTCGTCGCGCACGTCGTCAGCCCAGGTACTTCTCCCACGGGCCGGTGATCGCCAGGGTCAGGCCCGGGTCCTGCATGTTGACGAACAGCACCTTCCCGTCGGCGCTGAAGGTCGGGCCACAGAACTCCGAGTCGTTGAGCTGGTTGCGGGCGATCGCGTACGTCGGCCCGCCCGGGATGGTGCTGAGCACGTGCGAGGCGCCCTTGCCGTCCTCGGCGAGCACGAGGCTCCCCCACGGGGTGACCGTCACGTTGTCCGGGCCGTCGAAGGTGATGTCGGTGTACTTGACCGGCGTCCCCTCCTCGGCGGCGGCCTGGTGCGGGAAGTACGTCACGAGCTGGATGGTCTGGTCCTTGAAGCTGTAGAACCAGACCATGCCGTCGTGCGGCGCCGCGTCGGCCGGCAGGTCGCCCTCGTCCCAGGCGTAGGAGTTGACGACGTACACGCCCTCGTCGGTGCTCCAGACGCCCTCGAACTTGCGGCCACGGGTGACCTGACCGTCGGCGAACTGCTCGCGTACGGAGGTGTGCCGCGCGTCGCGGTCCGGCACCTCGATCCACCGGACCGGGAACGGGCGGCCGAGCTGGGCGGAGGTCAGGTAGGCGACGTCCGGCAGCACGGAACCGTCGTCCATGATGATCTGCATGGCGGCGAGGACACCGGCGTCCGGCGCGAGGCGGGTCAGCACACCCGGGCCCAGCTTCACGCCGCGCGGCGCGGACCAGCGGTAGAAGAGGCCGTTGGGCTCGTCGGCGTCCTCGGAGAGGTAGACGTGGGTGCGGTCCCGGTCGATCGCCAGCGCCTCGTGGGAGTAGCGACCCAGACACTTGATCGGCCGCGGGTCAGCGCTGCCGTCGGCCCAGACCTCGAAGACGTACCCGTGGTCCTTGGCGTAGACGCCGGAGCGGTCGCCCTCCTCCCACCTGTCGCCGGCGCGGTCCTCGGTCTCCTCGCAGGTCAGCCAGGTGCCCCACGGGGTCGGGCCGCCGGCGCAGTTGGAGATGGTGCCGGAGAGGGCGACGAACTCGCCCAGGTTGCGGCCCGCGAGATCGGTCGTGATCACCGTGCAGCCACCGGCGTCGACGGCGCCCGGGTCGTAGACGGTGCCCTTGACGTGCGGTACGCCGAACTCGGCGCCCGGGTCGATCTCGTGGTTCTGGATCAGGGTGTAGCGGCCGCGTCCGGCGTCGTAGACGGCCATGCCGTCGTGGTCCGCCGGGGTCACGCCCTGACCACGGTCGAGGCGGGTGACGCCGGTACGGGTGACGATCGTGTAGCGGAAGCCCTTGGGCAGGGCCAGGATCCCCTTGGGGTCGTCCACCAGCGGCGGGAAGGGAACGCGACCAGCCCCGCCCGGCGAGTGCGGTCGGGCGGGGCTGGCCTGCGCCAGGGACGGCAGGCCACCGGCGACGGCGAGGCCCACACCGGCGGCGGCGCCGCCGGCGAGGAAGGTACGACGGGAGGAAGGCACGGGGATCAGCTCCTGATCAAGACAGTGCGACGGCCGAAAGCCAACCCGCACCGATGAACACCGAAGCGTCAGCTGTGGGCTCCACCGGTGACATCGGGGTGAAGAAACGGCGTCACCGGGGTCGTCGCGGTGACGCCCAGCCCTGCTCGTGCAGCCGTTCGATGCCGTCCAGCAGCAGGTCGAGCGCGAACTCGAACTCGAACTGGTCATCGCAGCCCTGCCCCACGACCGACTCGTCGTCGTGGGACGCCGCGGTGGCGATCTCCGCCAGGTGTGGGAACCGGGCGGCGAACTCCGGCGGCATCGCCGCGGCGGGTTCGGGGCTGGCCGCTCCGGACCGACCGGCGCGGCGGGAGTCGTCGAACAGCTCCTGGCTGAAGCCCAGCACCCGGCTGCCCATCGTGTGCATGACGTGGTGTGCGAGGTTCGCGGAGAACCCACCGGCCCGGAGGGTGCCGACCACCGAGTCGAGGTAGGCCAGGACGGCCGGCGTCGCCATGGTCCGCGACTCGATGGCCAGCGGCGCCCAGGGGTGCCGGCGCAGCACCGCCCGCGCCGAGAGGATGCGCCGGCGGATGGCGTCCTTCCAGGTGGTGTCGCGCTCGGGTGGGTCGATCTGGCCGACGACCACGTCGATCATGCCGTCGAGCAGTTCGTCCTTGTTGGCCACGTGCTTGTAGAGAGCCATCGGCACGACGCCCAGGTCCTGGGCGAGGTTGCGCATGCTGAGTGATTCGATGCCGGTCTCGTCGGCGAGCGCGACGGCCGCCCGCAGGATGCGGTCCCTGCTCAACGGCGTACGGCGCAGCGTCTCAGCCTGCTCGACCATCTCGTCCTCGTCCTGTCCGGCGGTTGTTGAACGATAACCACCATTGACAGGTGTACGGCGTACACTTACCGTTGGTGTACGCCGTACACCCCAGGGAGGGGCCATGAAGGCGATCGTGCAGGACCGGTACGGCGGCCCGGAAACACTCGTTCTCGGCGACGTCGACACGCCGACACCCGCCCCGAACGACGTGCTCGTGCGGGTGCGGGCCGCCTCGCTCAACGCGTACGACTGGCACGCCATGCGCGGCGATCCCCGGATGGCGCGGTTGGCGATGGGCCTGTCGCGGCCCCGCGCACGCATCCGCGGCCGGGACATCGCCGGCCGCGTCGAGGCCGTCGGGGCCGACGTACGCGACATCCGGGTGGGCGACGCGGTCTTCGGCGACCTCGGCGACGCCAACGGCGCGTTCGCCGAGTACGCGTGCGTGCCCCAGACGCAGGTCGCACAGCTGCCGACGAACCTGACCCCCCAGCAGGCGGCGGCCCTGCCACTGGCCGGCACCACGGCGCTCCTGGGACTCTGCGACGTCGGGCGGGTCGAGCCCGGTCAGCGCCTGCTCGTCAACGGCGCCTCGGGCGGCGTCGGCACCCTCGCGGTGCAACTGGGCAAGGCGCTCGGCGCGACCGTGACCGGGGTCTGCAGCACCCGCAACGTCGACCTGGTCCGCTCCCTCGGCGCCGACGACGTCGTCGACTACCGCCGGGACGACTTCGCCGACGGCTCACGCCGCCACGACGTCGTGCTCGACCTGGTCGGCAACCGCTCCCTCACCGACCTGCGGCGCGCGCTGACACCGACCGGGACGCTGGTGCTCTCCGGCGGCGGCGTGTACGGCGGCGGCAGCCTCGTCGGGCCGGTGTGGCTGATCGCGCGCGGACGACTACTCGCGCCGCTGGTCCGGCAGCGCATCGTCACGCTCACCACGACGCCGGGCCGGCAGCACCTCGACACGCTCCGCGCCCACGTCGAGGCCGGCCGCCTCACCCCGGTCGTCGACCGGACGTACCCGCTGCACGAGGTGCCCGACGCCATCCGGTACGTCGAGGGCGAACACGCGCGGGCCAAGGTCGTCATCACCATCTGACGTCCGCCGCGCGACCGCATCCGCCGGTACGGACGTCCACCAGCGTCGCGACGCCAGCGCGGCCAGACCCGCACCGGCGGCGTTGAGCAGCACGTCGTCCACCGAGGACACCCGGTCGAGCCGCAGGACGTACTGCGCGGCCTCCACCAGGACCGAGCAGCCCGCCCCGAGCAGCAGAACCCGGCGCACCGACGTCAACGCCGCGAACCGCAGCGGGGCGAAGAACCCCAGCGCCGCGAACACCAGCAGATTGCCGACGATCTGGCCCGTCGCCCTCGACGGGCCACCATCGACGACGATCGTGATCAGATCGCGTAGCGGCACGAGGTTCACCCGACCGGCGACGACGCCGGCCGCCGACCCCGGCAGGAGGATCATCCACACCCACGGCACCGTCCCGTAGGCGATGCCGACCTCCGCCGCCGACTTGCGCCACGCGTGCGGGTCACCGGCGGCCCGCCGACGACGCGCCAGGGCCCACACCGCCAGCGCGGCCAGCGGCAGGACGACCACCGTGACGAGGGCGACGCCGGTGAAGGTGCCGAACCAGCCGTGCCAGCCCCGGAGCATGGCTATCCGACGCCCTTCCACTGCGTCGCCGGGGTGAGCGGCACGGGCACGGGTCGGCGCGGCGTCGTCGTCAGCTCGATCCGGCGGCCCTGCGCCGCCGACTCCAGCAGCGCGGTCATCGTCTCAAGGACGTGCAGGGCGACGTCGCCACCGGCGCGGGGCGCACGCTGGTCATCGGCCAGGACGAAGTCGAGCAGGCCGATCCCCCGGCCGCTCTCGGCGTACCCGGCGCGCGCCTGGAGGGCACGCCACTCGTCGCCACCGAGCGCGAAGTGGCGGACCTCGCCGTCGAAGTAGTTCGGGTCCGGCACGGCGAGCGTGCCGGTCTCCCCGTGGACCTCGATGGGCGCGGCGGTCGTCGCGATGCCGTCGAAGCTCGTGGTGATCGTGGACAGCGCGCCGTCGACGTGTTCGAGGACGCCGGTGACGTGGGTGTCCACCCGAACCGGGATGTGCTCACCGGCGCGTGGGCCCGAACCGATGACGCGCTCGGAGCGCAGGCGGCTGGCGGCCCCGACCACCGCGCGGACCGGCCCGAGCAGGTGCACGAGCGCCGAGATGTAGTACGGCCCCATGTCGAACAGGGGGCCACCGCCGGGGGTGTAGTAGAAGTCCGGGTGCGGGTGCCAGCGCTCGTGACCGGCCGTGACCATGACGGCCGTCGCGGACATCGGGCGGCCGATCAGGCCGTCGTCGATCGCCGCACGCGCCGTCTGCGTGCCCGTGCCCAGGACGGTGTCCGGCGCGCATCCGATGTGGACGCCCGCCGAGGCGGCGCGGTCGACGATCGAGCGGCCGTCCGGGAACGTCACGGCGAGCGGCTTCTCGACGTACACGTTCTTGCCGGCGTCGATCGCGGCGCGTGAGACGTCGGCGTGCGCCGCGGGGATCGTCAGGTTGAGCACCGTGTGCACGTCCGGGTGGGCGAGCAGGCGCTCGACGCTCATCGCCGCACTGCCGGGGACCGTGGCCGCCGCCGCGGCCGACCGGGACTCGTCGAGGTCGGCCAGCGCGGCGATCCGCACCGCGGGGTGGTGCGCGAGGGTGTCCAGGTACGCGCGGGAGATGACCCCGAGACCTACGATGCCGACGCCGTGCGGGTCGCCCACACCATCCCCCTCTCGATGACGGTACGTACCGACGGGTGCTCCAGCACGTCGAGGTTGTGGCCCGGAGTTGTCACGACGACGCGGCCCGCGCCCCAGCGGCGGGTCCAGATCGCCGGCGAGGTGACCGACCGGTGCCACGGATGCCACTCCCGCGTGGGGTGGGTGGTGACGGCCAGGACGTCGATCAGGTCGTCGTGCAGCACCCAGTACTGCTCGCTGACCAGGTCGAAGTCCTCGATGCCGGCGGTGATCGGGTGTTCCCGGCCGAGGTCGGTGACGCGCACGCTGTGCGGCAGGAAGTTGTCCTCCTCCCCACCGTGGCGCTCGCACGGCTCCTTGCCCGGGTGGGTGGCGAACTGGCCGCCCACCAGGTGCAGGTACTCCGCCGAGGCACGGAACGCGTCCACCATGCCGCCGTGCCAGCCGGTGAAGCCCGTGCCGGCGACGACCGCCGCGGCGAGTCCGGCCACCTGGGCCGAGGTGATCTCCGACATCGTCATGCACTGCACGATCAGGTCGGTGCCGGCCAACTCGTCGGCATCGGCGTAGATCTCCGTCGACTCCTCGACCCGTACCGCGTAGCCGTTGCGTTCGAGGAAGGGGATGAACAACTCGGTCGCCTTGACCGGCTGGTGCCCTTCCCATCCGCCTCGGACCACAAGTGCTCTCAGCTGCGTCACCGTCGCTCCTTCCACCGTCCGTCGCCACCGGGCCGACCGCTGCCGCCCCGGCGTTTGTCGGGCATCGAAACCGTACCCGTGCGGCCGTGTCACGGCACGGCGCGGTGCGTGCCGGATCGTACGTCGGATGGCCGATTGTCCACGCTCAGCGCCGTCGATACGGTGATTCCGTGTTCGGGGAGGCCGTGCAGGAGCTTCGGCGCAGCAGCGCGTTGACCCAGGAGGATCTGGCCGCGAAGACCGGGCTGTCGGTCCGTCACCTGCGGGACCTGGAGGCCGGGCGGATCGCCCGACCGCGTCCCGCGACGATGCTGTTGCTCGCCGACGCCTTCGGTCTACAGGGGTCGAGACGGGACCGTTTCCTCGCCGGGGCCCCCACCCCACCCCCGTCCAGTGGCGTTCCGGCGCAGTTGCCGGCGGACGGTTTCGGCTTCGTCGGCCGCGAGGGCGCGCTGGCCCGCCTCGACGAGATCCTGGCCCGGTCGGTGGATCAGCCGACCGCGATGGGGCTCGCGATCGTCTCCGGCACCGCCGGGGTGGGCAAGACCGCGCTCGCGGCGCACTGGGCGCACCGCGTCGCCGCGCACTTCCCCGACGGCCAGCTCTACGTCAACCTGCGCGGCTTCGACCCGGGCGGCGTCCCGCTCAGTCCGAGCACGGCGCTCGCCGGGTTCGTCAACGCTCTCGCGGGACCGGCGGCCCGCCCGTCGACCGGGCTGGACGAGCAGGTCGCCCGGTACCGGAGCCTGCTGGCCGGCCGACGGGTGCTCGTCGTGCTGGACAATGCCGGCGACGCCGACCAGGTACGCCCGCTGCTGCCGGGAGCGCCGGGCTGCTTCGTCCTCGTCACCAGCCGCCACCAGTTCCTGGGCCTGGTCAGCGTGAACGGCGCCCATCCGGTCACCCTGGACGTCATGTCCGGGGCCGAGTCCCGCGCGCTGCTGACCCGACGCCTCGGCGCGGAACGCGTGGCCGCCGAGCCCGAGGCCGTCGACGCCATCGTCGGCGCTTCCGCCGGGCTGCCGCTGGCGCTGTCGGTCGTGGCCGCCCGCGCGGCGATCCACAGTGGGTTCCGGTTGACGGACCTGGCCGCGCACCTGCGCCCGGAGGCCGATCGCCTCGACGCCTTCGACGGCGGTGAACCCGTCACCGACCTGCGGCTGGTCATGTCCTGGTCGTACCGGACGCTCGACCCGGCCACCGCCGGGCTGTTCCGGCTGCTGAGCGTGCATCCGGGCCCGGACTTCGCCGTCGCGGCGGCGGCCAGCCTCGCCGGGATCACGCCCGCGCGGGCCCACCGCCACCTGACCGAGCTGACCCGGGCCCACCTGCTCAACGAGCACCGGCCCGGCCGGTTCACGTACCACGACCTGCTGCGCGCTTACGCCGCCGAGCTGACGGCGGTCGAGGACGGCGAGGCGGACCGTCACGCGGCCCGTACCCGCCTGCTCGACCACTACCTCGGCGTCGCGTACGCCGCCGACGAACTGCTCTATTCGCAGCGGGACCGACTGCCGATCGACCCGCCGGGGCCGGGGGTCGCGCCGGTGCCACTGGCCGACCGGGACGCGGCGCTGGCGTGGTTCACCGACGAGCACCCGGTGCTGCTCTCGGCGCTGCGGCTGGCCGCCGACCACGGTTTCGACCGTCACACGTGCCACCTGGCCTGGGCGATCACCACCTATCTCAACCAGCGCGGCTACTGGGAAGACTGGACCGGCAGCCTGCGGGCGGCGTTGTCGGCGGCCGTCCGGCTGGCCGACGACCGGGCCGAGGCGTACGCCCACGGGGTGCTCGGCTTCGCCGGCATCGCGCTGCACCGGTACGCGGACGCGCAGCGCCACCTGGAGCTGGCGTACGACCGGTACCGGCGGCTGGACGACCTCGCCGGGCAGGCCCGCGCCGAGCTGAACCTCGGCTGGATCCGCGACCAGACGGGCGAGCCCGAGTTGGCCCTCGGCCACGCCCGGGAGGCGCTGCGGCTGCACCGGCAGGCCGGCCACGTCACCGGCCAGGCCTTCGCGCTGAACGCGGTGGGCTGGTCCCAGGGCCAGCTCGGCGACCACCACGCCGCGATCGAGAGCTGCCAGCAGGCGCTGGCCCTGTTCACGTCGGCGGAGAACGTGCTCGGGCAGGCGATCACCTGGGGCAGCCTCGGGCAGTCGCACCTTCAGCTCGACGCGTTCACCGACGCGGTCACCTGCTACGGGCACGCTGTCCGCCTGCGCCGCGAGATCGGTCACCGCCGGTTGGAGGCGGACGCGTTGGTGAGTCTCGGCGACGCTCACCTGGCCGCCGGCGACGCCCCGTCGGCCCACCTGGCGTGGCAGCGGGCGCGGGACATCCTCTCCTCGCTCGGCGAGGCCGACACCGGGGCGCTCGACGCCAAACTCGCGCAGCCGCGCTGAGGGCCCCAGGTGCCCCGCGTACCGGTCAGAACGTGGCGATCGGGTTGACCGGGCTGCCGGACGTGCCGGCGAAGCGGACCGGTGCGACGGCGAGCTGGAAGTCCCACTGGCCGAGTTCGGCGGCGGTCGTCGCGCACGCCTCCAGGTCGCAGTTGTCGAGCAGCCAGAGACCCATCGCGACGAGACCGACGGCGTGCACGGGCATCAACACGTCGTCGTACCCCGAGGGCTGGACGTCCTGCGGGGAGTCGGCGGCGATCAGCGCGACGCCGCGCTCGTGGAGCCACGGCAGGCAGGACGCGTGCCAACCGGTCTGCGCGAAACCGGTGGCCGAGCGCCCCTCGCGCCGGAAGCGCCCGTGGCCGGTACGCAGGAGCACCGCGTCGCCGACACCCACCCGTACGCCCTGGCGGCGCTCGGCCTCTTCGAGGTCGTCGGGGAACACCCCCTGGCCCGGTTCCCACCAGGGGACGTCGCGGGCCCCGGCGACGTCCAGCAGGACACCGCGGGTGATGATGCCGTCCGCCGCCGCCGTGACGGCCGCCCACGCCGAGCCCGCCGCCTCGTCGACCAGCGAGTGGGACCGCCCGTTGTACATCGCGCCGTCCCAGAAGATGTGGCACGGCGAATCGAGGTGGGTGATGGTGTTGCCGTGGTACGTGATGCCGAGTCGCTCGTTCGAGAAGCCCCAGCGCCGGTCGGCGTGGAAGGCGGCCGGCATGTTCTCGGCGCCCGGCATCTCCACGGCGTACGGGCACGTCGTCGTCGACCGTTCCATCTCCCCCGGCACGGTGACCTCCCACGCGCAGGACACACTCCTGCCACGGCGCACGGCCCGCGCCGCCGCCAGTCGGACGTCGTCGGTGATGTGGTTCAGCGTGCCGCGCTCGTCGTCGTCGCCCCACCGGCCCCAGTTCGACAGCTTGTCGAAGTATCCGAGCACGTCCTCCTGCGTCGGCAACGCCCGCTCTGCCGTCATCGCGGCACCTCCTGTCCGGCCTTCCTGCATCCCAGGCAGGGTATCCCCCGGCGCGTCAGGTCTGGATGGTGAACGTGGCGACGACGCCGTTGTGGTCGGACGCGGTGCCGCCGACGATGTCGTATCCGGTCATCCACATGAGCTGGTACTCGGGCAGCCGCTTCCAGAAGTAGATGTAGTCGATGTGCCGGTTGCCGTGCGTACCGGTGCCCTTCTCGCCGTACAGGTTGTAGTTGGAGCGCAGGTTGGGCAGTTCGTTGGCCTCGAAGACCCGCCACGGGAACTTCGCGTACCCGAAGGCGCGGTCGGCGCTGAAGTCGACGTTGAGGTCACCGCTCACGATGACCTGGCCTCCGCCCTGCTTGTCGACCGCCAGGTCCTTGAGTCCCTGGAACTGCGCCTCGGCGCACCGGGTGCGCGGCAGGTCCTCCGGCCGGCCGGCGTCTTCGATGCCGGCCACCGCGTGGGCGTTGATGTGTGTCACGGTCCGACCGCTGGCCTTGTGGCGGTACGTGACCCAGTTGTTGTACCGCGCGGGCGGCACCTCGCCCGGGCCGTTGGTGTCACATACGAAGATCGAGCCCTTGTCCCGTACGTCGAACATGCTCCGGCGGGCGATCAGTGCCTCGCCGGCCTGGTTGGTGCCGCCCGGCGCGTACAACCACCATCCGTTGTCGGCGGCCCAGTTCTCCAGGAAGTCCTTGCGGTTGCCGACCTCGTTGAGACCGACGAGGTCCGCCCGGGACGCGATCAGGTTCAGGTCGTGCGCGAAGTCGGCCTGGCTCAACCCGTTGTAGATGTTCAGCGTCGCCGCCCGGAAGGCCGTGGTCGCGGCGGCCGCCGGTGTGGCCGGCAGCAGGGCCGCCACCAGCGCGATGGCGGCCGCGAGAGCACCAAGGGCGCGGGCTGGGCGGCGTGTTGTCGTCGGCATCGACTCCCCTTCGCACACGTGAGGACCGCCGTCGGTGGCGGTCGGCGCACTCTATCGATCTCAGTCGACCTGATGCCGAACGCGGAAGTACGCGGAGGCGACAGCTTGGGGTCGCGGGCCGGTGGGGGTCCAGCCCTGCGGGTCGGCCAGCACCACCGCCTGTGCGGCGATGACGCGTTCACCGTCAGAGGTGAGCACGGGAGCTCAGATTTCTTGCGTGTCACGCATCTTTGCGTGGCACGCAAGAAGTGCTAGGGTGGTGGCATGACGGGGCTGCGGGAGCGCAAGAAGGCCGAGACGCGGGCGGCGCTCGGCTGGGCCGCGATCCACCTCACCGCCGAGCGCGGCTACGACAACGTCCGCGTCGAGGACATCGCCGAGGCGGCCGGCGTCTCCCCGCGTACCTTCAACAACTACTTCTCCAGCAAGGCCGAGGCCATCGCCTCCCGCCACCTCGACCGCAGCCTGCGCACCGCCGCCGCGCTGCGCGAACGCCCCGCCGACGAGCCGCTGTGGGCCGCGCTCACCCAGGCCGCGCTGGCGCAGTTCACGCGCGGCCCCGAGGTCGAGGCGATGCCCTCCCCCGCGCACGCCCAGTGGGTGGCCGGCGTCCGCACCATGCTCGCCGAGCCCGCCCTCCAGGGCGAGCGCCTGCGCGCCGTCGCGACCGCCGAGGCCGAGTTGGCCAACGCGGTCGCCGAACGCACCGGGACCGACCTCGCCACCGACATGTACCCGAGGCTCGTCGCGGCCGCTGCCAGCGCGGCCGTCGCCGTCGCCATGCAGCACTACCTCGACAGCGCCGACCCGCCCACTCCGATCGAACACCTCATCACCGACGCCTTCGCCCAGGTCGCCGCCGGCCTCCCCGCGCCGCCCCGCTGACGCGCCGGCCCGCACCCGGGCACCCCTCACCCACCATCCTCAGCCGCGTCACACCCCGCGGCGGGCCGGTCGTACGCCGCGCCCGCCGTGGCGACGACGCACGCCCCGAAGGGATCACGACCGTGATCGACGTCCTCATCGTCGGCGCCGGCCCCAACGGCCTGATGCTCGCCTGCGAACTGGCTCTCGCCGGTGTCCACCCCGTCGTCCTCGAACGCCACCCGACGCCCGGCGGCGAGCCCCGCGCCAACGGCCTCGTCGGCCAGGTCGTCCGCCTCCTCGACCGGCGCGGCCTGTACGCGCGCCTCAGCGGCGACAGCAACCCGCCGTCCCCGCAACCCGCCTTCACCTTCGGCGCGTTCCCGCTGGACCTCACGGTGCTCACGGACAACCCGCACTACGTGCTCGGCGTGCCGCAGGCCCAGCTCGAAGCCGCCCTCGCCGCCCGCGCCGCCGAACTCGGCGTCGACCTGCGCCGCGGCCACGAGGTCGTCGACCTGCGCCAACGGCCCGACGCGGTCGAGGTCGACCTCGCCGACGGTACGCGGCTCACCGCCCGCTTCGTCGTCGGCGCGGACGGCGGCCGCAGCCGGGTACGCCGTACCGCCGGCATCGACTTCCCCGGCGTCACCAACGACCGGTCGGTCTCCCGTACCGCGACGGTGACCGTCCCCGCGTCGTTCCTCGACCCCGAGACCGGCGGCCTGCTCGCCCCCGGCTACGGGGTCGTGCCGCCGTTCCTGCACACCCGCACGCCGCGCGGCCTGATCGCCTGGGCCCCGTTCCCCGGCCGGCCGGCGCTGGTCAGCACCACGGAGTGGCCCGACGCGCCGACGAGCGACGAGACCCCGATGAGCCTGGCCGAGCTGCGCGCCAGCGTCACCCGGGTGCTCGGCGTCGACGTGCCTCTCGGTCCACCCGACGGCCCCGGCCTGCTCCGCCGGCTGACCGGTCGCAACACCCGGATCGCCGCCCGCTACCGCGCCGGTCGGGTGCTGCTGGTCGGCGACGCCGCGCACGTGCACCCCGCCATCGGTGGCCCCGGCCTCAACCTCGGCCTGCAGGACGCCGTGAACCTGGGGTGGAAGCTCGCCGCCACCGTGCGCGGCTGGGCGCCGGAGGGTCTGCTCGACACGTACGAGACCGAACGTCGTCCGGTCGCCGAGCGGGTCGTCATGTCCACCGAGGCACAGTCGGCGCTGATCGGTCCCGGCGAGGAGATCACCGGGCTGCGGGAACTCTTCGGCGAACTACTGCGGATACCGGAGGTGACCGGGCACATCGCGGCGCTGATGTCCGGCGCGGACATCCGCTACCCCGCCGATCCCGCCGACCCGATGGCCGGCCGGTCCGCCCCCGACGTGGTCGTGCACGGCGACCGGGGCGTCGTACGACTCGCCGAGCTGACCCGCGGCGCCCGGCCGCTGCTGCTGGACTCCACGGGCGCCTGGGCCGAGGTCGCCGCACCCTGGCGGGACCGGGTGGACGTGGTCACCGGCCACCTGGAGGGCACGACCGCGACCGGGCTGCTGGTCCGCCCCGACTGCTTCGTCGCCTGGTCGGCCGGGGACGCCTGCACGTTGCGCGCCGCGCTCACCCGCCACTTCGGCCGGCCGCTCTGACCATCGGTGGCCGGGAACGCCTCGCGCTCCCGGCCACCGGCTGTCCACAGCGCGGGATCAGTTGGTGATCACCGGCCAGGCGTAGGCGAGCAGCGCGCAGGCGGCGCCGAGCAGCGCGAACGAGATGCCCCGGGTGGGCAGGGGCAGGGCCGCGAGCACGATCAGGATGACGGCGATGATGTAGAGAAATGCCTGGGCGGACATGGAGGTCTCCTCAGTAAGGGGGGTAAGAAAAACGATCAGCCGTCCGGGGTGAACAGCCCCTGGATGCCGACGACAATCGCGATCAGGCCAAAGATCGCGAGCAACAGGCGGACTCCGGTCGCGCCGTCCGACTGCTCCACGCCCGACGCCGGACGACCGGTCAGACGGCCCCACAACAGGGCCAGGCCGACACCGATCCCGACCACCTCGAAGTGGAACACCCGGGGGCCGGACACCAGGTGGACGATCAGGTAGTAGCCGCCGGTCACCAGCGCCACGAGCCCGACCACCCACGCGATCGGCGCCACCCGACCGGCGAGGCGGCCCAGGTCGTCACCGACGCGCGGCAGCAACCGCAGCACGGCGATGGCGAGCAGGAAGCCGCCGACGATGTTGGCGAGGTCGAGCAGCAAAGCCATGATCACGAGGGTCTCCGTCGATCGGACGATCAGCCGGCGGGCAGATACCCATGGACCTGACCGGTTGAAACGACATTCGGCGATCGACCTTGAGCCGGAGCGCTCACTGTGGAGCGATGAGGGGGGCGTAGTCGGCACGGCCGAGCGGCTGTGCCGACAGCAACCCGTCGGCGCGCGGCACTCCCAGCGGCCGTTCGTCGCGCACGAACGTCACGGTGCTGACGTCGGGACGGCTGGTGAGCGTGCAGACGATCTGCCCGAAGGCGAGCACCTCGTCGCTGCGACCGGCGTCGTCACCAGGTTCGTCGACCATGACCCGGGCCTGGCTGGCGCTCAGCGTCACACCGGCCGCGTTGACCGCCCCCGGCAGGGCACTGGTGAGGTCGGTGTCGCGTTCGGCAGTGGTGGGGCCGGCGAACAGGTGCCGCAGGTGCTCCTCGATGGTGGGTGGACGGTCGACGCTCCGCAGCACCGGGACGATCCGGTTGTCGCGTACGAGGCAGAGGGTCTCGGTGGCCGGACCGGCCGGCGCGGTGTCGGCGGATGCGGTGTCGGCGGTGGTCGGGAACGGCCCGCGCGGCGGCGACACCGGGCGGGGCGCGTCGTCGGCGGGGATGCCGCAGCCGACCAGCAGCGCGACGAGACCCAGACCGAGCAGGCGCCGACGACTCATGCCAGGCTCTCCGGCAGGGTCACGCGGAACCGGGCGCCGCCGCCGGGATGGTCGGTGACGGTGACGGTCCCACCGTGCGCGCTCGCGTGCTGGGCGACCAGGGCGAGACCGAGCCCGGTGCCGTCGCCCGCGCCACGCGTGTGGGCGGCACGTCCACGCACGAAGCGGTCGAAGATGGCCTCCCGGTCCTCGACGGGTACGCCCGGGCCGTCGTCCTCGACCTCGATCACGGCGGCGCTGCCGTCGCGGTCGAGCAGGACGGACGTCGGACCGCCCCCGTAGGTCACGGCGTTGTCCAGCAGGTTCGCCAGGATCTGCGCGACGCGCCGACGCTCGACCCGCCACGTCGCGGGCGCCCCGGGCGCGAGCCGCACGATCGACACCGGCAGGTCCAGGGCTTCGCAGGCGGCGCGGGCCAGCGCCACCGGGTCCACCGGCGCGCGGTGCGCGGGCTGGTCGCTACGGGCCAGGTCGATCAGGTCGTTGACGAGCCGCTGAAAGCGGTCGATCTCGTCGGCGACCAACCCCGCCGCGATCGCCGTCCGCTCGTCCTGGTGTTCCCGGCGACGGGCCAGCACGCTCGCCGCGGCGGCGAGGGTCTGCAACGGCGACCGCAGTTCGTGGCTGACGTCGGCGGCGAAGCGGCGGTCGCGCTCGATGCGGTGGGCGAGCCGGTCGACCATCTGGTTGAACGAGGAGGACAACCGGGTCAGGTCGGGGTCGGTGGCCGGGTCCAGGCGGGCCGTGAAGTCACCGGCCGCGATCTTCTCCGCCGCGTCGGCGACCGCCGTCAACGGGCGCAGCCCGTGCCGGGTGGCGTGCCACCCCAGCGCGGCGCCGGACCCGGCGATCATGATGGCCACGGTGGTCAACGCGAGCGCCAGGACCTGAAACGTCTGCTCCAACTCGCGCAGGGAATTGACCTCGAAGTACGTCGCCGTCGCGGACAGGGGCACGCCGACCACGAGAACCGACTGACCGTCCACCCGTACCCGTTGCACCGCCGGCTGCCCGGACGCCACGACGCGGCGCAGGTCCTGGGGGATGGCGGTGGTGGGGCCGGGGTCGGCCGTGCGGGCGTACCACTCGCCGTTGAGGTGCAGCACCGGGCGACGTCCGCCGCCGGTGTCCAGCGACCGCAGCACCTCCACGACATTGGGGGTGTCGGTGTCGATCCCGGCGCGCACGACCGTCGCGTCGAAGTACGCGGCGCGCAGGGCGGTGCGTTCCCGCTCTCCGATCAGGGATCGGCGGGTCAGCTCGTAGGAGACCAGGGCCATCGAGGCGGCGAGCAGGAGCGCGCCGACGGCGAACGCGGCGGTGACCCGGGTACGCAGTCCGAGGCGTCTCATCGCTGCAACTTGTAACCCATACCCCGCAGGGTGACCAGGTGCCGAGGGGTCGCCGGGTCCGGCTCGATCTTCTGCCGCAACCGGCCGACGTGCACGTCGACAAGCCGCTCGTCGCCGATGTCGTAGCCCCAGACCCGCTGCAGCAACTGTTGGCGTGACAGCACCCGGCCCGCGTGCTCGGCCAGCTCGCACAGCAACCGGAACTCGGTACGGGTCACCGCCACCGGCCGGCCGCCACGACGCACCTCGCCCGCGTCGGGACTGATCTCCAACTCGCCGAACGCCAGCACGGGCACCGGCTCCGCCGCCGGCCCCCCGACCACGGCGCGGGCACGGCGACGCAGCGCCCGCAGCCGCGCGGTCAGTTCCTTGATCGCGACCGGCTTGACCAGGTAGTCGTCCGCGCCGGCCTCCAGGGCGGCGACGATGTCATGGGTGTCGTCCCGGGCGCTGACCACCACGATCGGCACGTCGTCGTCGCGGCGGAGCTGCCGGATGCACTCGAAGCCGTCGAGGCCGGGAAGCATCAGGTCGACGAGCACGTAGTCCGCCGGATCACGGCGCTGCGCGCGCAGCCCCTCCTCGGCGGTGGCCGCGCCCACCGCGTCGTACCCCTCGTCCTGGAGGGCGAGCAGCAGCGCCAGTCGGATCCGGTCGTCGTCCTCGATCACCAGTACGGCCGTCATAACCGCATCATCCCCAGGCCACGACGACACGGCCAATCGCGTCCGCCGGCCTGCGGATTTGTCACCCAACTGTCATAGATCCGCGCGACGCCCGCCACGCCGGACCGGCACGGTGGCAGGCGACCAGAGCCACGAGAAAGGGGTACGACAGTGACGGGACCACTCAAACCTCCGTCGTACGCGCTGCCGCTGGTGGAGGTCAGCATCACCCAACTGGACCTGAGCTGCCTGGCCGAGAGCGGCGCCGTGTTCGACCGGCTGCTGGCGCTGCGCCCCGGGCAGGTCGTCGTCGACCTGTCGGAGTGCCGTTACCTCGACGCCGCCGCCATCGGCCTGCTGCTGGACATCCACCGACGGCTGGCCCGCGCCGACGGGACCCTCGTCGTACGCAACCCCAACCGGCGTATCCAGCGCATCCTGCACCACGCCCGGCTGGACCAGGTCCTGCCGATCGTCACCGAACCGCCGTCGGCGTCGCCCGGCGATCCGGCGACGCGGGACGAGTCGCGGCCGGTCGAGCCGGCGCTCGCCGCTCGCGGCGGACAGAAAGGATCAGCGGCATGACCGTCGTCCCGGACGACAACCTGATGACCCTCATCTGTGACATCTGCGGCGACAGTCTCACCGCCACCGCCTGCGTGCTGCCCGACGCCGAGGTCGTCTGGACGCTCGTGTCCGAGCACGGCTGGAGCGGCTCGCCGTTCGCCACCGGACCACACCGCTGCCCCCACTGCAGCCTGCTCCCGCCCGCGAACCCCCGGCAGGCCTCGATCGAGGGCCACGGTCCCGGCGGGATTCTCGGCATCGACCACCTCGACGACGCCACCATCGTCACCGCCAGCGGCGACATCGACGTCGCCACCGGGGACGCGCTGCGTGCCGCGCTGCGGCAGGCGGCCGAGGCGGGCGCACCCGTGCTGGTCGACCTGAGTCGTGTACACGCCATCGACTCCACCGGCCTCGGCCTGCTGGTCCGGGCCCACCTCGACGCCCGCGAGCGGGGCCTCACGCTCTGCCTCGCCGCGCCGTCGCGGTTCATCCGGACCGTCCTGCACACGATGCGCCTGGACGGCGTCTTCCCGATCTTCGACAGTCGCGAGGACGCCCTGGACCGGATGGCCCGGCCGGCGCTGTCCGTGGCCGCGCCCACGGCCGAGACGTAACGCCGACGGCCGTGGCAGCAGCTCAGACGCCCATCGTCACGAGATCCGCGGACGCCAGGTTCACGCCGATGACCAACGGTTTCGCAGGGTGGCCAGGCCGGCCGGGGTTATCTCGCCGAGGACGCGGAGCCGGGCCATTCCACCGTCCGGGTACGCGTCGAGGCGTACCCAGGTCACCGCGTCCGCGTCGGTGACCAGGAATCGGTGCCGGGTGTCGGGTTGCAGGCGGGTCACCGGCAGCAGGTCGAACCAGCCGTCCGGGTCGTCCGGGTCGGTGGCGCACCCGCGGACCGCCGCCGCCCCGGGCGCGTTGCCCTTGAAGTGGCTGGTATCCAACTCGACGAGCCGGACGACGCCGGGTGCGGCGAGGCGCAGCAGGACCCAGTCGTTGCCGTCGTCGCGGCGGCGGGCCGTCTCCCAGCCCTCCCCCATCGTGCGGGCCCGGCCGGGGGCGATCAGGTTGTGGGGCGTGCCGTAGAACATGTCGCTGCATCCCACGACGAGACCCCCGTGTTCCAGGGCCGCCAGGTCGACCAGGCCACCGGCGAGGAACCGGGGGTCGGGGGTGGCCTCGCCGTGCACCCGCAACCGGGCGACACCGCCGTCCGGGAAGATCGACAGGCGTACGTGGGTGACCCGGTGTCCCGGTTCGACGGAGAAGACGTTGCGGGTGTCGCCGGCGAGCGCCACCCGGGGCACCAGGGGCGTCCAGGTCGCCTCGGCGAGGTCCTCGGGTGCCGGATGCCCGTCCAGGCGGCAGGCGTCGACCGCCGCGTACGGCGGGTAGTTGCCGGTGAAGTGGCTGGTGTCCACGACGACGGTGTGCACGATCCCGGGCACGCCGAGCCGCACGATGGCGTGATCGTGCCCGGGGGTACGCCGACGGCGGGTCTCCCACCCCTCGTACACCTGGCCCTTGGCCCCGAAGGTGGCTGGGGCGAACGTCGGCGGCTTCGGGTCGACGAGGTGGTCGGCGGGGGCGAAGAACTCGTCGTTGGCGTGGACGACGCCACCGGACAGCGCCCGGGAGGCGAGGTCGGGAAGTGTGCTCATCGGCTGCTCCCGGAGATGAGGCGTCCCCGTGGCGGTCCGTCCGGCGAGACCGGCTGGCCACGCAGCCACACGTCGCGTACGACGCCGTGCAGCGTCCGCCCGGCGTACGGGGTGACGGGATGGCGGTGCCGCAGCGTCGCCGGGTCGACCACGAACGGCTCGTCCGGTGCGAAGGCGACGAGGTCGGCGTCGGAACCGGGAGCGATGCGCCCCTTGGTGCCCAGTCCGGCGATCTCGGCGGGCCGCTGCGCCATCCACCGGACGACGTCGATCAGCCGGTACCCGCGCCGCCGGGCACTGCTCCAGATGGCCGGCAGGCCGATCTGCAACGACGAGATGCCTCCCCACGCGGCGGCGAAGTCACCGCTCGGCGGTCTCTTCAGAGCCGGTGTGCTGGGTGAGTGGTCGGAGACGACGCAGTCGATGACCCCGGCGACCAGACCCGCCCAGAGCCGGTCCTGGTTGGCGCGGTCCCGGATCGGCGGACAGCACTTGTACTCGGTGGCGCCGTCGGGCACCTCCTCGGCGCTCAGGCAGAGGTAGTGCGGGCAGGTCTCGACGGTGACGCTGACGCCCGCGTCCCGCGCGGCGGCGATCAGCGGCAGGGCGTCGGCCGACGACAGGTGCAGGATGTGGACGCGTGCGGCGGCGCGTCGGGCGGCGTCCAGCACCCGGGCGATGGCCGTTGTCTCGGCGTTCGGTGGCCGGGACGCCACGAAGTCGGCGTAGCGGCGCGACGGTGGTGCGGCGCTGATGTCGTCGGGGTTCTCGGCGTGCACGATGAACAGGGCGTCGACCGCGCGGAGCGCGGTGTCGAGCGCCGGTGGGTCCAGCGGCGGGAACTCCGGCACACCGGAGTCGACGAGGAAACATTTGAAGCCGAGGACACCGGCGCGGTGCAGCGCCGCGAGGTCTCCGGCGTTGCCGGGCACAGCTCCGCCCCAGAAACCGACGTCCGTGTGCACCGCGCCGTCGGCGGCGCGGCGCTTCACGTCGAGGGCCGGCACCGACACGGTCGGCGGGAGGGAGTTGAGCGGCATGTCGACGATCGTCGTCACGCCGCCGGCTATCGCGGCGCGGGTGGCCGAGGCGAAGCCCTCCCATTCGGTACGCCCGGGTTCGTTCACGTGCACATGGGTGTCGACGAGGCCGGGCAGCAGGGCCAGGTCGCCGAGGTCGGTGACCGGCCCGTCGGGCGTGGCGTCGTGGTCGGTCACCGCCATGATGCGTCCGTCGGTGACGCAGACCGTCGCCGGCCGTTCGCCCCGCGGGGTGACGACCCGCGTCGAGCGCAGGACGAGGTCGTAGCTCACAGCGCCTCCAGGGTGGCTCGGTCGACGCCGACCTCGTCCGGGTCGAGCGCGCCGCAGTCGAGGCCACGGCGCAGGAACCCGGCGAGCGCGTGTGCGGTCGCCGGTTCGTCCAGCACGCCCCCGGCGCGGCGGTCCAGGTACGCGGTGAGGCGTTCCACGGTGGCCGCACGGCTCTCGCGGAAGAAGGCGTAGGTGGCGGCGTACCGGGTGGGCAACTGCGCGGGATGCAGGTCCCAACCCTGGTAGAAGCCGCGCGCGAGGGACCGCCGGACCAGGCTCGTGTGCAGCCGCCAGGCCCGGTGTACGGCCGTCGCGTCGCCGACCGGGAGCACGTTCGACGAGCCGTCGCTGAGGCGTACGCCGGTGCCGGCCGCCGCCGCCTGCATGACGGCCTTGGCGTGGTCGGCGACGGGATGGTCGAGCGACTGGTGGGCGGCCGCGACGCCGCAGGCGGCGCTGTAGTCGTACGTGCCGTAGTGCAGCCCGACGCAGCGGCCCTGGGCGGCGGTGATCATGCGGGCGACGGTGGCGGTGCCGTCCGCGCCCAGCACCGCCTCCGGGGTCTCGATCTGCAGCTCGAAGCGCAGGCTCGCGGCCGGCAGCGCGTACGCGGCCTCCAACGCCGCGCACAGCAGGGACATCGCCGCGACCTGCTCGACGGCCCGGACCTTCGGCAGGGTGACGACGAAACCGGGTGGGGGTGGACCGAGCGCGTCGAGGAACACGTCGAGGGTACGGATCGCCCGGTCCCGGCTGTCGGCGTCGAGGCTCTTGCAGCGCAGCCCGACGAACGCGGGGCGCGGGCCGTTCCGCAGCGCCGTCGCGGCGACGCGGGCGCTCTCGTCCTCCTCGTCGTCGTCGCGTACGCCGTAGCCGTCCTCGAAGTCGAGACGGAGATCCTCGATGGGCTCGGTGGACAGCTTCGCCAGCACGCGGTCGCGCAGCTCCACCGGGAACGGCAGGGGTGGGCACCCGTTCAGCGTGTCGAGGGCCTGCTCGCCCCAGCGCCGGCACAGGTCCGGGGTGTACCGGTCCGCCGGGACGTACACGGTGTGCACCGGCTGCCGGCCGGCGGCCGCACCCGGGTAGCGCCGCCGCAGCGCCTCGTCGACCGGCGCGAGCCGGCGGTCCAGTTCGAGGCCGGTCCGCTCGTGCAGTCGCCGGCCCATCAGTCGACGACCTCGTACGCGGGCACCGTGAGGAAGTCGACGAACTCGTCGTCCAGCGCGCCCCGCTCGACGAGGGCCCGTGCGTCCGGCCACCGCCCGGCCGCGTAGGCGGTCTCCCCCACGGCGTGCCGAATCCCGGCCAGTTCCTCCCCCACGACGCGTCGGACGAGGTCCGCGGAGACCGTCTCGCCGGTGTCGGCCAGCCGGACAGCCTGGTGCGCCCACTGCCAGATCTGGGCGCGGGAGATCTCGGCGGTGGCCGCGTCCTCCATGAGGTTGTTGATGGCGACGGCCCCGACGCCCCGGAGCCAGGCCTCCAGGTAGCGCAGCGCGACCGAGACGTTGGTCCGCAACCCGGCCGAGGTGACCTCGCCGCCCGCGACCGTGAAGTCGAGCAGCCGGTCGGCGGGCACGCGCACGTCGTCGCGGATGCGGTCCAGTTGGTTGTCCCGCTGCCCGAGGACGCCGTCGAAGACCTCGCGGCAGACCGGCACCAGCGCCGGGTGGGCCACCCAGGAGCCGTCGAAGCCGTCGTTCGCCTCGCGCTCCTTGTCCGCGCGGACCTGCGCGAAGGCCGCCGCGTTCCGCTGCGCGTCACCGCCGGGCACGAAGGCCGACATGCCGCCGATGGCGACCGCGCCACGGCGGTGACAGGTCGCGACGAGCAGATCGGTGTACGCGCGCAGGAACGGCGCGGTCATCGTGATCGCGGCACGGTCGGGCAGCACGGTCCGCTCGCGGAAGTTCTTGATGATGGAGAACAGGTAGTCCCAGCGCCCCGCGTTGAGCCCGGCGGCGTGCGGCCCCAGCGCGTGCAGGATCTCGTCCATCTCGAACGCCGCCGTGATGGTCTCGATGAGCACGGTCGCGCGGATCGCGCCGCGTCCGATGCCGAGCGTGTCCTCGGCGTACGCGAACACGTCGTGCCAGAGCCGCGCCTCCCGGTGGCTCTCCAGCTTCGGCAGGTAGTAGTACGGGCCGACGCCCCGCGCGATCGACTCCCGCGCGTTGTGGAAGGCGTGCAGGCCGAAGTCGACGAGCGCGCCGGCGGCCGGCACGCCGTCGACCAGCACGTGACGCTCGTCGAGATGCCAGCCCCGTGGTCGTACGACGATGGTGGCGAGCGGCCCGTCCGCGCGCAGGGCGTAGTGCCGCCCGTCCGGCGCGTCGTGGGTGATCGTGGCGCGTACGGCGTCGTACAGGTTGATCTGCCCGGCCATGACGTTCGCCCAGTGCGGCGTGTTGGCGTCCTCCAGGTCGGCGAGCCAGACCTGCGCGCCGGAGTTCAGCGCGTTGATGGCCATCTTGCGGTCGGTGGGTCCGGTGATCTCCACGCGCCGGTCGGCGAGACCGGGTGGTGGCGGGGGCACCCGCCACTCGGATTCGCGGATGTCCTTCGTCTCGGTCAGGAAGTCGAGTCGGCCGGTCCGGGCGATCTCCGCGCGTCGCCGAGCGCGACGGGCGAGCAGTTCCGCCCGGCGGGCGTCGAAGCGCCGGTGCAGCTCGCTGACGAACCCCAGCGCCTCGGGGCTGAGGATTTCCCGTTCGGTCATCGTCGGCACGTGCACTCCTGTCCTCGCTGTCGGGTGGGCCGTCACCGGGTTGCGTCGCGCAGCCGACCCGCTGCCCGTCGGGCCCGCAGGAGCAGGTCCCGTTCGTCGACGGTGCTCAGACGGCCGCCCTCAACGACCGGTCGACCGCCGACGAGCAGCAGCTCCACCGGCGCCGGCGCGCCGAGGACGAGGGCGGCGACCGGATCGGCGATGTCGGCGTGGCCGAGCCCGTCGAGACGCCAGAGCGCGACGTCGGCCAGCTTGCCCACCTCCAGCGAGCCGATCTCGTCCGCGCGGCCGAGGCAGCGGGCGCCGCCACGGGTGGCGAGGGTGAGCGCCTCGCGCGCGGTCAGGGCGGTCGGCCCACCCCGCAGACGGGCCACCAGCAGGGCCTGGCGTACCTCCGCGACCAGCTGTCCGGCCTCCTGGGAGGCGGCGCCGTCGACGCCGAGGCCGACGGACGCGCCGGCGTCGAGCAGGTCCCGCACAGGGGCGATACCCGCGCCGAGCCGGGCGTTCGAGCTGGGACAGTGCGCCAACGACGTGCCGCTCGCCGCGATCCGCCCGATGGCGTCGGCGTCCAGGTGCACGCCGTGCGCAAGCCAGACGTCGTCGCCGAGCCAGCCGAGCCGCTCGGCGTACTCGGCGGGCGCGCAGCCGTGCGTGGCCCGGCAGTAGTCCTCCTCGTCCACGGTCTCGGCCAGGTGGGTGTGCAGCCGGACGCCCCGGTCCCGCGCCAACGCGGCAGCGTCCCGCATCAACCGTTCACTCGCGGAGAACGGGGAGCAGGGACCCACCGCGACCCGGACCATCGCGTCCGGTGCGGGATCGGAGAAGCGGTCGATCGCCTCGGCCGTCGCGGCCAGCGCGACGTCGGTGTCCTCCACGAGGTGGTCCGGCGGCAGACCACCGGCGGACGCGCCGAGGTCCATGGAGCCGCGGACGGGGTGAAAGCGCAGCCCCACCCGGCCCGCCTCGGCCACCTCGGCGGCGAACAGGTCGCCGGCCCCCGCCGGGAACACGTAGTGGTGGTCGGTGGTCGTGGTGCAGCCGGACAGCGCGAGCCAGCCCAGCCCCGCGCCGACGGCCGCCGAGACGTCCTCCTCGCCGATGCGCGCCCACACCGGATACAGGTCGGTGAGCCAGCCGAACAGGTCGGCCTGCTGCGCGAGGCCCCGGGTAACCCACTGGTAGAGGTGGTGGTGGGTGTTGACCAGCCCCGGCGTGGCGAGGCAGCCGGTGCCGTCGACGCGCCGGACGGGCCCCGCCTGGTCCGTGGCGGCCGCCGGACCGGGCCCGACGGCGACGATCCGTCCACCCTCGACGACCAGGTGACCGCGCTCGTACTCGCGGCCCGTGCCGTCGACGGTCGCCACCGCGCAGCCCTCGATGACGATGCGCTCCGGCCGGGGCGGGGTCACACGTCCCACCACGACTCGACCCACCGTGGCGCGTCGTCGCGACGCACGGCGCCCTCGATCAGCCCGTACGGGCGGTCGGGGGCGTGGAAGACCTCGTTGGGATTGTCGAGCCCGAAGGGTGCGAGGTCGACGAGGAAGTGGTGCTTGTTGGGCAGCGACATCCGTACCTCGGTGATCTCCGGCCGATTTTCGAGGACCCGCTGACCCATCGCGTGGAGGGTCTGCTGCAGGGAGAGGCTGTGCGTGTCGACGAACGCCTCGACGAGGTGCCGCCGTGCCTCGCCGAACGAGACCGCCCAGTCGTCGCTCCCGCTCGTCGCGTGTCGCCAACGAGCGTCCACCGCCGTGGCCAGGATCCGGTCGTGCGCCTCGGGCAACGTCGTGTACGCGTCCCGCACGAAGCCGAAGAACTCCGAGTCGGTCGTGTTCATCAGCACCATCCCGGTCAGCCCGGAGACGACGACGGCGTCCGACCCGTCGACGGTGACCGTCGCCGTCCGCGTCTCGGCCCCCGAGCGGGCGAACGAGTGCGGGCCCAGGCGTCCCCAGGCGTGCTCGTGGATGTCGACGGTCGCCCGGGTGACGGCGGGCTGCGACTCGACGAAGTGCCGGGCCAGGCGCAGCCCGAAGTCCTCGATCGCGCCGACGCCGTGTTGGCGGGCGAAGGCGTACACCGTGTTCTTCTGGCTGTCGGTCGGCAGGACCTTGCTGTTGTCGCCGGTCAGGTGGGTGTCGGCCAGGTCGCCGGCGAGCGCGACGCCGACGGTCAGATCGGTCAGGTCGTGCCGCGCGCCGTGGCGGACGACGTGGACCAGCCGCACTTCGGCCTTGCCGTACTGGTGGGGGCCGAGAACAACGTCCAACGGGTCAACTCCCTCGATACGTCGAATAGCCGTACGGGCTCAGCAGCAGAGGCACGTGCACGTGCCGCCAGACATCCGTGACCACGAACACCACCGACACCTCCGGGAAGAACGCCCCGAGGCCGAGGTAGCCGGCGGTGTCGAAGCAGAGTCGGTACGTCCCCCGGGCCCAGCGCCGCTTGGGCACCCAGTCGCGCAGCCGCCCGTCGGGGTCCGTACGCCCCGTGGCGACGTCGATCCACCGGTCGCCGGCCCAGCGGTACAGGTGCACGGCCACTCCCTGGGCCGGTTCCCCGCGGGCGGTGTCGAGGACGTGCGTGGAGAGGCTCACTCGGCCATCAGCCTCGTCAGTCGCAGCGCCGTGATCCGGGTCAGCTCGGCCCGGACCACCTCCCGCTCCGCCGCCGCGCCGTTGGCGAGCCGGGCGGTGGCGGCGGCGACGATCTCCGCGGGCGACCGTCCGTTCGCGAAGATCAGGAAGAGGTGGCCGAAGCGGGCCTCGTAGGCGCGGTTGACCTCGCGCAGGGCGAGCCGGGTGCGCTCGTCGCTGTCGGCGACGCCGGCCTGCTCGCGGCGGGACCAGGTCGCGTCACGCCCGTCGCCGTCGGCCCGTTGCCCGATCCGGGGATGCGCCGCCAGCGCCTCGGCGATGTCGGGCCAGGGCAGGGCGGCGAGCGTCGCGGATCCCGTGGTGACGAGCGCCGCCGGGGTGGCGTAGGGACGGGCGGCGGCCACGGCCCGCGCCCACGACGGCGACGCGCAGCACGCCGACAGCTCCCGCTCGGCGTCGGCCGCCGGCAACGCGTTGAACCACGTCAGACGCTCGTGCACCGGACCTCCCCTCCACTTCGCGGTGGCGGTAGTCAAACAGCGACATCGAGCCGGGTGCATTGGGCGAGCGAACCGAACTTGAAACATTGCCGCCCTACGGTCTCTGGAGCTTCCTCCAAGGCAAGGAGTTGTCGATGCGCCTCAACGACCTCCTGGGCCAGGCCGGCCTCAAACTGACGTTGCTCAGCGGCCACAGCCAGGGCGAGCGGGTGATCCAACAGTTCTTCACCACCGACCTGCTCGACCCGAGCCGCTACCTGTCCGGCGGCGAGGTGGTGCTCACCGGTCTCATGTGGAGACGCGGTCCGACGGACTCCGAGGTGTTCGCGGCGGCCGTCGCGCGGGCGGGCGTCAGCGCGGTCGGGGCCGGCGCGGCGGCGTTCGGCACCGTCCCGGCCGATGTCGTCGAGGCGTGCGCACGTCACGACGTCCCCGTGTTCGAGGTACCCGTCGAGGTGTCCTTCACCGTCATCAGCGATGCCATCGGCACTGCCCTGCGGGTCGAGAGAGCCACCGGACTGGCCGCGACCGTGCACCGGCACCAGGGTCTGATCGCGGCGCTCACCGAGGACGCGCACCTCGCCGACCTGCTGCCGTCGGCCGCCGCCGAGACCCCCTGCTGGGTCCTGTCGCCCACCGGCCGGCTCGTCGCGGGCACCGCCCCGATCGACGGCGACCTGTGCGCCCGGCTGGCGCGTACGTTCCTGACCGCCCCTCGGCTGCCCCACGTCCTCGGCGTCGGCCGGGACCGGCGCGTCTCGCTCTTCGGCGCGAGCGCCCACCCGGGCCGGCGGGTCGGCACGTGGTTCCTGGCCTGCGCGGGCGACCTGACCACCTGGGAGCCCGAGCGCCGCCAGGCCGTCGAAGGGCTGGTCACCCTGCTCACCCTCGAACGCGCCCACCTCGACCGGCACCTGCACGTCGAGCGTCGCCTCGCCGCGCTCCTGCTGCGACCGCTGGTCGGCGGCGCCGCGCCCGCCGAGATCGCGGCGCGTCTCGAAGCGTGTCGCCTGGACCCGGACGCCACCTTCCTCGCCCTCACCGCCGGCACCGCAACGGCGGCGCCCGACGACCTGCCGCTCAGCGTCGTCGAGGAGGTCGTGCGGCCGCTGGCGCCCACGTCGGCCATCGCGACCGTCGGCGACGAGGTCCACGCGCTCATCCCCGTCGACTCCCCCGGCGACGTCAGCCCGGCCGACCTCGTGCAGGGGATCCGCCAGGCGACGCGGGCACTGACACCGGCTCTGGGCGCAGCGCGGTTCGCCATCGGGATCAGCGCCGCGGCATCGGGGGCCGACGCGCTGGACACGGCGGTCGAGGAGGCCCGCCACGCCTACCGGTACGCCGTCACCGGGCAGGAGCGGGTGGCGGTGGTGTCCAGCGGAGACCTGTCCTCGCACGCGCTGCTGCTGGCCGGCGTCCCGACCGAGGCCCGGCGGGCGTTCCACCGCCGGCTGTTGCGCCCCCTCGCCGAGTACGACCGCGCGCACGACGCCCGCCTCGTGCACACCCTCGACATGTTCCTGCGCTGCGACGGCTCGTGGACCCGCACGGCGAAGGAGCTGCACGTCCACGTCAACACCCTGCGCTACCGCATCCAGCGCATCGAGCAGCTCACCGGCCGCAAGCTGCACCGCTTCGACGACCGCGTCGACCTGTACCTCGCGCTGCAACTGCAACGCCACTAGGCCGTGTGTCAAAGCCCCTGGCCGGCCTGCGGAGGCCGAGCGGACCGGCCGTTTCGGCCGCTGGTGAACCGCCGCTCGCGGGCCCGTGGTCCGACCGGATCGGAGCCACCCGCTCCATTGAGCGTGATGCCTGTGGGTCATCAAGATGACTCACCGGCATCACGCTCATTCTGGTGTCCGCCGTCCGCCCCTCGGCTCGACCGAGGACCTTGACACCCGGCCTGGACGAGTACGTGTCCAGGTGGCTGCCCGCTGTGCGAAAGCCCAACTCGCGGCGGCGAGCACCCGGCAGCCTTCGTGCCCTGAGCCAATGGGCTGCGACCCTCCGCACTGCTGAGATGGCTGTCAGGTGAGCCGACCGGGTTCGCGGGACGGGGTGTGCGGGGTGGATCTGAACTCGGTACGGACCGTGGTGCCCGCGGCGGCGGCCGGTCGCTGGCAGCCGGGCGACGCCTGGCTCGCCGGTGGCACATACCTGTTCTCCGAACCCCATCGGCACCTCCGCCGGCTCCGCGACCTGACCGGCGAGGACTGGCCGCCGGTGACCGACACACCGCGTGGCCTGGACATCGCCGCGACGTGCACGATCGCGGAGCTGGCCCGGTCCACGACGGTGCGGCCCACGGCACTGCGGGAGCTGGTCCGGCGCTGCTGCGAGGCGTTCCTCGCCTCGTTCAAGATCTGGAACACGGCGACCGTCGGCGGGAACCTGTGCACGGCGCTGCCGGCGGGCCCGATGATCTCGCTGGGCACGGCCCTGGACGGCACCTGCCTGCTGCTGACCGCCGAGGGCGGCCGGCGTGAGCTGGCGGTCGCGGACTTCGTGACAGGCGAGGGCACGACCGCCCTCGTACCCGGGGAGTTTCTGCGGTCGATGACCCTGCCCGCCGCCTCCCTGCGCAGTCCGACCGCGTTGCGCCGGGGATCCCTGTTCGTCGGCGGCCGGTCCGCCGCGCTGCTGGTCGGCCGCACCGACCCGGACGGGTCGTTCGTGCTCACCGTGACCGCGTCCACGGTACGGCCGGTGCAGCTCCGGTTCGACGCCCTGCCCACGGCCGGGACGCTGCGGCAGGCCGTCACCGACGGCATCCCCGCCGAGCGGTACGTCGACGACGTGCACGGTCTGCCGCGGTGGCGACGCCACCTCACCCTGCTGTTCGCCGAGCAGATCCGCGCCGAACTCGCCGGAAGGAGCCCGCGGTGACCGCCGGCGGAATCGTGGTTGACGGGACGGCGTGCAACCAGGCCCCCCGGCCCGGCCAGTGCCTGCGCACCTACCTGCGCGAACGCGGTCGCCTCGGGGTCAAGAAGGGCTGCGACACGGGCGACTGCGGCGCCTGCACGGTGCACGTCGACGGCCAACCCGTGCACAGCTGCGTCTACCCGGCGGTCCGGGCCCGGGGTCGTCAGGTCACCACCATCGGCGGCCTGGCCACGCCCGACGGCCTGCACCCCGTGCAGCAGCGCTTCCTGGACGCGCAGGGCTTCCAGTGCGGTTTCTGCACCGCCGGGTTCATCATGACGGCCGCCGCGCTCGACGAGCGCCAACTCGACGCGCTCCCGCAGGCGTTGAAGGGCAACCTGTGCCGCTGCACCGGCTACCGGGCGATCGAGGACGCCGTTCGCGGTGACCGCCACGTCCACGAGCCGGCCTCGGGCGCGGCGGTCGGGGCCAACGTGGCGGCGCCGGCCGGCCGGGAGGTGGTCACCGGCGCGGCCCGGTACACGTTCGACGTCGACGTGCCCGGTCTGCTGCACCTGAAGGTGCTGCGCTCGCCCCACCCGCACGCGCGGATCCTGGCCGTCGACACCACCGCGGCGCTCGCCCTACCGGGCGTCCACGCGGTGCTCACCCACGCGGACGCCCCCGACCGTCGCTACTCGACCGCGCAGCACGAGCACCCGAGCGACGACCCGGCCGACACCCGGCTCCTGGACGACGTGGTGCGCCACGTGGGCCAGCGGGTCGCCGCCGTCGTCGCGGACACCGAGGCCGCCGCCGAGGAGGGCTGCCGACGCGTCGTCGTGCGCTACGAGGTGCTACCGGCGGTCGTCGACCCGGAGGCGGCGATGGCACCCGGCGCGCCGGTCCTGCACGGCGACCGGGGCGCCGAGGCCGGCATCGCCCGACCGGCCGACAACGTGGTCGGCGAGATCCACGCCGAGGTCGGCGACGTGGACGCCGGGCTCGCGGCCGCCGACCTGGTCCATCGGCAGACGTTCCGCACCCCACGTGTGCAGCACGCCAGCCTGGAGACGCACGGGGCGCTGGCCTGGGTCGACGCCGACGGACGGGTGACCGTACGCTCCAGCACCCAGACGCCGTTCCTCACCCGCCGCGCGCTGTGCCGGCTGTTCGACCTGCCGCTGGACCGGGTGCGGGTGCTCACCGGCCGGGTCGGCGGCGGGTTCGGCGGCAAGCAGGAGATGCTCGTCGAGGACCTCGTCGTCCTCGCCGTGCTGAAGACCGGCCGCCCGGTGAAACTCGAACACACCCGCGCGGAACAGTTCACCGCCACCACCACCCGGCACCCCTTCACCGTCGAGGTGACCGCCGGCGCCCGTCGGGACGGCACCCTGACCGGCATCCGCCTGCGGGTCGTCTCTAACACCGGGGCGTACGGCAACCACGGGCCCGGTGTGCTGTTCCACGGCTGCCACGAATCCCTGTCGGTGTACCGGTGCCCGAACAAGAGAGTCGACGGGTACGCGGTCTACACCAACACCGTCCCCGCCGGCGCGTTCCGCGGCTACGGCCTCGGGCAGGTCAGCTTCGCCGTCGAGTCGGTCCTCGACGAGCTGGCGCGACGCCTCGACCTCGACCCGGTCGACCTGCGCGCCCGCAACGTCGTACGCCCCGGTGAACGACTCGTCCCCCCGGCCGGCCACGACGACGACCTGACCGTCGGCAGCTACGGCCTCGACCAGTGTCTGGACGTCGTCGCCGCCGCCGCGCGGGACGCGGGACCGCCCGCACCGCCCGGCTGGCTCACCGGGCACGGCATGGCCCTGTCGATGATCGCCACCGCGCCACCCGGTGGGCACCACGCGGACGCCCGGGTGACGCTGCTGCCCGACGGGCGTTTCGAGGTCGCCGTCGGCACCGCCGAGTTCGGTAACGGCAGCACCACCGTGCACCAGCAGCTCGCCGCCGAGACGCTGGGCACGACGCCCGACCGGATCGCCATCCGCCAGTCCGACACGGACCTGGTCGGGCACGACACCGGGGCGTTCGGCAGCACCGGCACGATCGTCGCGGGCACCGCCGTCCTGCGCGCCTGTCGGGCGCTGCGTGACCGCCTGCTCGCGTTCGCGTCCGCGCACACCGGCGTACCGGTCGCGCACTGCCGACTCGACGCCGACGCCCTCGACTGCGCCGGCGACCGGCTGTCCCTGCCGGACCTGTGGGAACTCGCCCAGTCGGCCGGCGAGCAGACGGCCGCCGACGGGCACTGCGCGGGCACGCCACGGTCGGTGGCCTTCAACACGCAGTGGTTCCGGGTCGCGGTCGACCCGGACACGGGCGAGATCCGCATCCTGCGCAGCGTCCACGCCGCCGACGCCGGCACGGTCGTGAACCCCATGCAGTGCCGGGGCCAGGTCGAGGGCGGGGTCGCCCAGGCCATCGGGGCCGCCCTGTGCGAGGAGGTACGCGTCGATCCGGGCGGCACCGTCACCACGGCCGCGTTCCGCCAGTACCACCTGCCGACCCTCGCCGATATTCCGCGAACGGAGGTCCACTTCGCCCGGACGCGCGACGCCGTCGGCCCGCTGGGCGCGAAGTCGATGAGTGAGAGCCCGTTCAATCCGGTCGCGGCGGCGCTGGCGAACGCCCTACGCGACGCGACCGGCATCCGCTTCACCGATCTGCCACTCACCGCCGACCGGGTCTGGCTCGCTCTGCACGAGCAACGTTCAGCACCGACAATTACCTGATGGTCACGTGAACGGGTACGTTACTCGCCATTCACACGGATGACTGACCATGAGCGCGAAGATCAAGCAATCTCCTTCGAGGGCGCCCGAATGGCGCTTCCACCGATGGTCCGATGAGGAGTATCCCTTGCGTTCCCTTCCTATGCGCGCGGCTCTGGCCACGGCCGCGGCGACACTCGTCGTGCTGGGCACCGCGCCGGCCCCGGCGCAGGCCGCGCCGACCGAGGTGCAGATCCTCGGCTTCAACGACTTCCACGGCCGCCTGGAGGCGCCCACGGCGGGAGTCGGTGGCGCCGCGCAGATGGCCGGCATGATCGAGCAGTTGCGGGCGGCCAACAACAACACGCTGGTCCTGTCCGCCGGTGACAGCATCGGCGCGTCCCCGTTCATCTCGCTCGTGCAGAAGGACGAGCCGACGATCGACTTCCTCAAGATGATCGGCGTCGACGCGTCGAGCGTCGGCAACCACGAGCTCGACCGCGGGTTCGACGACCTCGACGACCGGGTAATCCCCCGCTCCGGCTTCCCGTACCTGGCCGCGAACGTGTACCGGGGCACCGAGGCCGCTCCCGGCCGCCTGGCGGAGTCCACCGTGCTGACGGTCGGCGGCGTCCGCATCGGCGTCGTCGGCGCGGTCACCCTGGAGACCCCGTCGCTGGTGTCACCGGCCGGCATCCCGGGCCTGACCTTCAAGGACCCGACCGCCGAGGCGAACCGCGTCGCGGCGAAGCTGAAGGCCGACGACGACGTGGACGCCGTCGTGCTCCTCGTGCACGAGGGCTCGGAGGCGAGCGGCACGGACGCCGCCGCCTGCGCCGCCGTGGCGGACCCGAGCACTCCCTTCGGCAAGATCGTGACCGGCGCCAGCGCCGACATCAACGTCATCATCTCGGGTCACACCCACGTCCCGTACAACTGCTCGTACGACGTGCCGAAGCTGGGACACAAGCGGCCGGTCCTGCAGACCGGCCGGTACGGGGACGCCCTGGACCAGGTCAAGCTCACCGTCGCCGACGGTAAGGTGACCGCCGCCGAAGGCGCCGTCCTCCCGATCAAGGGCTACCCGGCGGACCCGGCGGTCGCGCAGTTCGTCGCCGACACCAAGGCCGAGGCCGACGTGCAGGGCAAGGTGAAGATCGGCGAGATCACCGCCGACATCAAGCGCGCCGTCACCGCCGAGGGCGTCGAGGACCGTGGCAGCGAGTCGACCCTCGGCAACTTCATCGCCGACGTCCAGCTGGAGGGCACCCGCGCGGCCAACCGGGGCGGAGCGCAGATCGCCTTCATGAACCCGGGCGGCCTGCGCGCCGACTTCGTCAAGAGCCCCGACGGCACGGTCACCTTCGCCGACGCCGCCACCGTCCAGCCGTTCGCCAACGACGTGATCACCAAGACCTACACCGGTGCGGAGATCAAGGAGACGCTGGAGCAGCAGTGGCAACCGGCGGGCGCGTCGCGGCCCTTCCTGCACCTGGGCGTCTCCAAGGGCTTCAGCTACGTCTACGACCCGAACGGTCCGGCGGGCAACCGGGTCATCGCCGACCGCATCTTCCTCAACGGCACGGTCATCGACCCGAAGGGCACCTACCGGGTGACGGTCAACTCGTTCCTGGCCTCCGGCGGTGACAACTTCAAGGCGCTCGCCGGCGGCGTCGACCCGCTCGCGACCGGCGACAACGACCTCACCGTGCTCGTCGACTACCTCCGGGCGAAGTCCCCGGTCACCGCCGACACGGTGGAGCGCGCGTACACCGTGGACCAGCCGGGCGCCCCGGTCGGCGGCGGCCCCAGCGGTGAGCCCACCGGCAGCCCCACCGCCAGCCCCAGCGGCGGCACCGGCAACGGCGGCGGAGCCGGCGAACCCGGTCTGCCGATCACCGGCGTCAAGGCCCTCACGATCGCCGGCGCCGGCATCCTGCTGTTGCTGGCCGGCGCCGTCGCGCTCGTCGCGGCCCGGCGGCGGCGCATTCGCCTGACCGTCGAGTGACGCGAAGCTGAAACGAACTGTCGTCTCCGGAAGCCCGCGCGGCTTCCGGAGACGACCGTCGGTCTGTCACACCGCCCGGGTCAGCCGCAGCAACCGCCAGACGGTACGCAGTGACACGCTCGGATAGAAGCCGACGTACTCGGGCGTCACCCGCGGCTGCCACTTCTCCTTGAACTCGGCCTGGCTGCGGGCCGGGTAGATCCAGTCCCCGTGCTCGGCGATGAACCCGATCAGCCGGTCCGTGCCCCGATGGCTGCCACCGGCCGGCTGGTGCCGGGGCGACAGCTCCCGGAACGGCGTGAGGCCCAGGTGCAGCCACCGCGCACCCTCGGCCTGGAAACGCTGCGACGCGACCACGAACGCCAGGTCGACCGCGCCGGGTGGCGCGTCGGGCTCACGGCGCGTGATGTCGTACAGCCAGCCGCCCTCGCGGCCGAACGCCGGGGAGTACGACACGTACGCCACCGGCGCACCGTCGGACAACGCGAGGAACAGCCGGCGTACGGGATCGTCCTGGCGGGCACGCTCACCGACCAGGAACTCGATCTGCTTGACGTGCCGGCCCTTGTCCGCGAGCCAACGGGCGTCCAGGGCGTCCAGGCGCGCGGCGAGCGGCGCGTCGTACGGCACGTCCCGGCCGGCCTCCACGACGGTGACCCCGGCCCGCCGGGAGCGCGCCAACTTGTTGCGCACCTTCTCGAACTTGCGGCCACGCAGGCTGAAGCTGTCCAGGTCGATCGAGTACGCCGCGCCGAGCTGACTGAGCTGGTAACCGAACTCGGCGTACAGGTCGAGGTCGTCCGGGGTGAGCTGGACCGCGCACAGCCGCCGGCCCTCCTGCTGCGCCCAGCCGTGGAACGCCCCGAGCAGCCGCTTGCGGTCCTCCGGGTCGGCGTAGACGCTGCCCAGTTGCACGGCGTGCCGCCGCCCGGCCGGCCGGTACGCGATGAACCCGTCGAGACCGGTCACCGTGAAGTGCCGCGTCTCCCTGTTCAGCGCCAGCGCGGCGCTGGAGTGCTGCGCGTGCCGGCGCAGGACGGCCAGGGCGGTCATCGGTTCCATGGCGGTGGCCTCCACCTATCAGGGAGCGGACGGGTCGTGGCGGGTCGCCGCGCGCCGGCGTGCCCGCGCGAGCTGGACAAGGTCCACGGCCTCACGCCCGACGGCCGAGGCGGGTTCGCCGCCGGTGACACGGTGGGCGACGGCACCCACCAGCCGGGGCAGGGTGAGCAGTCGGTCGGCGTCGAGCCGGTCACCCATCACGTCATCGAGCCGGCCCACGGCCCGGGAGTTGCGCTGGAGGCCGGCGAGGAACGCGTGCTCCATCGCGGTGACCGTGCCGCCCCGGCCGATGTCCTGGCCGTACCAGTAGTTCGGCAACTCAGCCCGGTCTCGGTTCCGGGCCCACCGGGCCAGCCCCGACGACAGCGCCGCCGGCTGTTCCCAGTGCGCGGTCAGCACCGCCGCGAGCGCGCGGGCGTTGCGCAGCGCGTCGTTGATCCCGTGTCCCAGGGTGGCGTCCTTGGCGTGCCCGGCGTCGCCCACCAGGGCCCAGCCCGGCCCGAACGGCTGCCGGAAGAAGGACGGGTACCGCACCACGCGGTGCAGGTCCCCCACCGGCTCGCCGGCGGCGGCGAGGTGGCCCACCTGCGGGCTGACCGACTCGACGTGCCGCAGGAACCCGGCCACCTTCTGACCGGCCAGCTCGCCCTGTAGGCGCTCCGGAGGTTGCGCGATGACCACGAAATCCTCGGGACCGGTGGGCAGGATCGAGACGATGTGCACCCCGATGCGGTGCCACAGCAGCGCCGGCGGGATCCGTGCGCCGGTGAAGTACCGCCAGAGCAGGGCCCGTTCGCTGCGCGCCGTCAGGTACTGGCGGGCACCCACCCACCGGGCCACCGACGAGTTACGGCCGTCCGCTCCCACCACCAGCCGCGCCGACACGTCCCGGACCGAACCGTCGGCACGCTGCACGGTCACGCCGCGCACCGCGCCGTCCGCGCCGTGCCGCAGACCGACGACGGCGGTGCCGGTGGAGGTCTTGGCGCCGGCGGCGACCGCCCGGTCCAGCAGAACCTGGTCGAGGACGTCCCGAGGTGGACACAGCCCCGGGTCGTCCGGGTGGCGGAAGTGCAGCTTCACGTCGTCCAGCCGGACCCACACGTCGTGCAGCGGCGGCACGCCCTGTGCGACGACGGTGTCGTACACGCCCTCGATCCGCAGGTCCTCGGTGCCGTGCAGGATGTGCGTGGACAGGGTCGGCGCGGGCAGGTCACCGCGGTCGAACACGGCCACCGACAGACCGGCTGCCGCGAGCCGGGCCGCCAGCGCCGAACCGGCCACCCGCGCCCCCACGATCACGACGTCGACCTGCTGCTCCATCGCCCGGTTGCCGGCCACGACCGCGCCGCCCGTCGCCGCCGCCGGCAATCCGGTGGCCGGGCCCGTTGGTTCCGCGGCCGCACCGACCGGCGGCACCGTCGCGGTGGCCGCTGGCTCTGGGGCCGCGGCGACCGGCAGGTCTGGCGTTGTGGCCGGCCCGGACGCCGCGGAGACTGGCAGCTCCGCCGCCACAGCGACCGGGGGCCGAGTTGGCTCGACGGCCGACGACGGGTCGGTCGGCGCGACAGGGGTCACGAGGGCGGGTGGGATTGGCGAGCGGCGGGCAGGGGCGATCTTGTCGGCCGCGTCCAGCCCGCGCAGGTAGCCGGCCAGCAGCAGGTTGCCGATCCGGCCCGTCGGCATCAGGCCCGCGGTGCCGCGCAGCCAGGGCAGCTCCGGCAGCGGCGCGGTCGGGTCGGCCGCCGTCGGATCCGAGCGGTCGACCAGCCGGGGGGCGAGCACCTCGGCCGTCAGCGCCGAGAGGGCCAGGCCGTGCCCACACCACGCGCCCGCGAACCACACCCCCGGCCGGCCCGGAACCGGACCGACGATCGGCAGCCGGTCGAACGTGGACGCCGTGACGCCGGACCAGAAGTCGGTCACCGGCACGTCCGCCAGCGCCGGAAAGGTCGCGGCGAGTTCGCGGACCAGCCGGTCCCGAACGGCGGCGATACCGCGCTCGTCGACGCGCGGCTCCAGCAGGGCGGGACCACCGCCGAACAGCAGCCGGCCGCGAGCGGTCATCCGCAGGTAGTTGAAGAACGACCGGCTGTCGATGGCCGCGCCGCGCCCCTCCCAACCGGTCCGCGCCAGCAGGTCGGCGGGTACGGGGCCGGTGCGCAGGACATGGGTACGGATCACCGCGACGTTCCGGGTGAACAGTCCCAGCCCGGTGGTGAAGCCGTCCGTGGTCAGGGCCACCCGTCTGGCGCGTACCCGATGTCCCCCGGCCGTCACCGTGACCGGGTCGCCGCCGGTGATCGCGGTGACCGGCGTGTTCTCGGCGATGCGCACCCCGGCGGTGAGCAGCGCCGCCCGGAGTGCCTGGACCAGCAGCCACGGGTTGACCAGCGCCACGTCGGGGTAGCACAACGCGCCGTGGTAACGGGTGCTGCCCAGGCGCTCGGTGGCGCCGTCGCGGTCCAGGTAGGAGGCGTCGAAGCCGAGGTCGCGCAGGGTCTGCGCCTGACGTCGGAGCGATCCGGCGTGTGCGGGCGCCGACGCGGCCACGAGCTGGAAGCCGTCGGTCAGCTCGCAGCCGTCGGGCAGACCCCGGGCCAGCCGCCGCAGCGCGGCGATCCCGTCGAGCGTGGCGGCGAACATGGTCCGGGCCCGGTCCCGTCCGTACCGTCTGACCAGTGTCGTGATCGGGCCGCCGACCCCGGGGCCGACGATGCCGGTGCTGTGTCCGCTGGCGCCGGAGCCGACCTCGGTGGCCTCCAGGACCAGGATGTCGCGGGCGGGCAGGTGGTTCGTCAACTGGTACGCCAGCGCGAGCCCGGCCAGCCCTCCTCCGACGATGGCGACGGACGCCTCCTCGTCGCCGGCGAGGGCCGGCAGTCGCGCGGCCCGCGGGTCGTCGCGTTGCCAACCGCTCGCCGCGGAGACCGGCCGGCTCATCAGGCCACCGAGGTGGGTCTCGACGTGGCCGTCGGGACCGGTGAGTCGGCTCGCCCGGCAGGGGCCGGCGACGGACCGCCGGTCACCTCGCGCAGCAGCGCGTCGAAGGCGGGCAGACGCTTCGGCTCGAACGGCACGCCGAAGGGCTTGAGCTGGTTGCCGAAGAGCGAGCGGTCACCGAAGAGGTGGATCGGCACCGCCAGCAGCGCCCATTCCGGCCCGATCAGCCAGGCCCAGAGCGCCACCACCAGTCCAGCGCTGAGCAGGCTGTGCATGCTGTTGTAGAGGACGTAGTACGCCTTCGGAATCCGCCCGTCCGGGCTGCGATGGTAGGCGATCGCCCCGGGGATGTAGCCGATCAGGTCGATGTAGAGGAACAGCCCGATCGCCGGCAGCCACCGGATCTCGTCCCAGTGCGCGATGAACAGGCCACTCGCCAGCGCGAGCCCGGCGAACCACTCCGCGCGGTGCAGCCGGGCGGTGGTCGGCGTGTCGAACGTGTTCAGCTGGTCCATCGTCAGGCCTTCCCGCTGACGCCGACCGACGCGGTCGCCAGGACGCCGTCCGGGATGGTCACCGCCGGGAACAGTCCCCGGAGAACGTGGTGGATCGTCTCGGTGAGGACCCGCTCCGCGACCGGATCGATGATGCTGGCGAGACTGGGCACGCCGAAGTCGAAGCTCGCCACGAACGTCATCGCCACCCCGTCCGGGTCCTGGCGCAGCGTCCACGCGCCGGAGAACTCGTCGAAGTCACCGTCGATCTGGTCGAACTCGATGGTGAGACGATCGCGGTCCAGGTCGTCGGCCTCCGTCCAGGCCAGGATCCCGTTGCGGAACAGGACCTCCCACGAGCTGACGACCCGTCGCGCGTCGGCCGGCGACTGCACGGTCACCCTCTGGACCACGTCGACCAGGTGCGGGTAGCGCTCGAAGTCGACCAGCTGGTCGAACACCGCGCCGCCGTCCCCACCGGAAAGGAATGCCTGGATCTCGACCCGTCGCATGTCAGTGGACCCCCAGCCGGTCTGCTGTCGGATAGCGGTGGCCGAGCGTGCGCAGCGCGCCGTCGAACGCGTCGACCAGGAGGGCGACCTCGTCGCCGGAGAGCACCGCGGGTGGAGTGAGGCGCAGCACGGCGCTGGCGTTCAGCGAGTGGTTCACGATCACCCGGGCGTTGAGGAGTTCGAGGATGGCCTCGCCGGCCAGCCCCGGACCGGCGAACTCCACGCCGATCAGCAGCCCGACGCCGCGTACCTCACGAACCAGGTGCGGATACCCGGCCGCCGCCGCCCGCAGGCGGGCCAGCAACTCGTCACCGAGCGTCGCCGAGCGCTCGACCAACCGTTCCTCGGTGGCGACCGTGATCGCGGCACGGGTGGCGGCCATCGCGATCGGCGCGCCGGAGAACGTAGACGTGTGCAGGAACGGGTCCTTGTCGAAGGCCTGGAACGCCTCGGCGGTGGCGACCACGGCGGAGACCGGCACGATGCCGCCGGACAGGCTCTTGCCGGCCAGCAGCACGTCCGGTGTCACGCCCTCGCGAAGGGCGCCCCACCAGTGACCGAGGCGGCCGACGCCGGTGAGGATCTCGTCGAGCACCAGGAACGCGCCGTGCTCCCGGCACAGTCGGGACACCTCGCGCAGGTAGCCGGGCGGCGGGATGACCACCCCGCCCTCGCCCTGCACCGGTTCCATGATCACGCAGGCCGGCGGCCCGGCCGCCAGCACGGCGGCCAGCGCCTCGGCGTCTCCGTACGGAACGTGCGAGGCGTCCGGCAACAGCGGGCGGAACGGACGCTGGTAGAGGTCCTGCCCGGTGACGGAGAGCGCCCCCATGGTCTTGCCGTGGTATCCGTTGACGGTCGAGACGAGCCTGCGCCGGCCCTGGACACGGGCCATCTTGATGGCCGCCTCCACAGCCTCCGCGCCGGAGCCCGCGAAGTGCACCCGGGTCAACCCGGGCGGCGCCACCGCGACGAGCGCCGCCGCGGCCTCGGCCACCGACGGCTCCAGCATCAGTCGGGTGGCAATCGGATGGCTCTGGATCTGCGCGATGACCGCGGCGACCACGGCCGGGTGCCGGGCGCCATGCAGGAACACGCCGTAGCCGCCCACGTTGAGGAAACGGTTGCCGTCCGAGGTGTACACCCAGGCGCCCTCGGAACCGACCTCGACGTGCCCGCCGAACATGTCGCCGAGCTTGGCGCGGCCCCGGGACAGGAACCGACGGTAGTTGTTCCGGACCTGCTCCCGTACCTGCTGATCGGTCTCTACGCTGCTGGCTGTCACCACTCCTCCTAGCTCACCACGAGCGGCTGGCCGCCGAACCAGGCCGTCAGTTCCGCGGCGGTGCTCACCCGCGACGGTGGATGGAAGGCGACCGCGTGCGACGTGGCGGCGAGATAGGCCACCTCGGGCGAGGAGATGAACGCCATCCCACCGAGCAGATCCACCGACCCGCGCACCGCCGTGGCGATCGCGTTCGCGGCGGCGAAGCGCACCACGAGCGCCCGGCCGAGGGCGTCGTTGCCGCCGTCGCCGTCGTCGAGACTCCGTGCCGCGCCGTCCAACATGATCGCCGCGCCCTGCACGGCGGTCGCCACGTCCGCCCGCTCGGTGACCGGTCCCCGGCCGCTGGTGATCGCGCGCTCGACCAGCGCGGACGCCACCCCCAGGTAACACGCGGTCACCAGGAGCTGGAACCAGACGAACCCGATGGTCTGCAGGTCGTCGAGCTGGCCGTCGAGCGCGACCTCCGGGTAGACGAACAGGTCCGGGTGCACCTCGACGTCGTTGAGCAGCACGGCGTCGGACTCGGCGCCGGTGAGCACCGGCGACGCCCAGAAGGGCTCGATCGTGATGCCCGGCGACTCCGCCGGGATGAGCGCCACACCCAGGCGGGTGCCGCCGTCGTCGGTGGGCACCGCCACGCTGGCGGTCAGCAGGTCCATCGAGGCGGAGAGGCTGCACGGGCGCTTCGCACCGGTGACCCGCCAGTTCTTGCCGTCCCGCCGGGCCGTCATGGTGGGCGTCAGGATGCCGCGACCGGCATGCCCCTCGGCGAAGCCGGAGGCCACCAGCCGGCGATCGGTGGCCACCGCCTCCAGCAGCATCCACTCGAACCCGACGTTCGCCCGGGCCAGGGCCACCAGGCCGGCGACCGAGAACTGGTGCATCGTGGTGGCGACCGCCAGCGACGGCGCCTGCGCGGCCAGGGCGCGGGTGACCCGCACGGCCTGGAGGGCGGACGCGCCGAGCCCCTGGTAGGTCTTGGGCACCACCAGACCCGCGCCCCCCGCCTCCCGGAAGAGGGCGACGCCCGGCCCACCCGGGCGCTCCAACTCCATCAGGGGAACCTCGCCGAGCCTCTTGAGCAGGCCGGGAAGCAGCATGTCGCAGGTGTCCCGCTCGGTGTCGAGAAAGCTCATGCCGCCAGACCCTCCCGCTCGGCACGCAGCGGGGAGGCAAGTGCCGCCCGCCGGGGCTGGACGTCGCGACCGATGCTGATGCCCTGCAGGTGCGACGTACGCAGCATTGGATAGTTGCTCTCGCCCCCCGGGCCGCCGGTCAGGCCGGCGCCACCGTGGGTGGACAGGTACGGGACGAACCCGATGTGCGAGTCGTTGATCTTGAGTAGGCCCCCGTTGTGCACCCGGGCCACGAACTGCTCGACCATGGACTCGTCACCGGTCCAGACCGAGTTGCGCAGGGCGTACTCGTTGGCGTTCAGGAAGTCGATGACGTCGTCGAGCAGGCCGTCGCCGTGGTCCGGGTCGGGCACCACCACCGGCAGCAGCGGGAAGAAGGTCTCCCGGGCCACCGCCCACACCGCCCGGGCGTCGGTCAGGCCGTTGACCCGCAGAACGGTCGGCTCGACGAACACCCCGGTGGACGAGATCGAGCCGTCCAGCTCCATCCGGTTCCCACCGGCGAGCACCTCGGCGCCGCACTCCGTGGCCTGCTCGACGTACCGGGCGAACTGGTCGCTCTTGAGCACCGGCGACAGCAGCACGTCCGGATCCTCGGGATGACCGGGCCGGATCTTGCGGGCGTGGCTGATCAGGCGGGCCAGCAGACGGTCCGCGATCGCCGGGTGGGCCACCACGTAGTTGGGAACCATGCAGATCTGCCCGGACCCGAAGAAGCTCTCGGTGAGCGCCTCGGCGGCACGGTCGAGATCGGCGTCGTGCCACACCACGCAACCGTCGTTGCCGGCCAACTCCAGGATCGGCTTCTTGCCCCGGCGTACCGCCTCCACTCCGAGCGGGATGCCGAGTTCGCTGCTGCCGAAGTAGAAGATGTCGTCGACGAGCGGGCTGGCCAGGAACTGGTCGAGGATCCGCTTGGGCGGGCCGCAGACCACGTTCAGGGTGCCGGGTGGGGCACCGACCTCGTCGAGGATCGGCGCCACGATCTCGCGCAGCACGAACATCACGCCGTAGGGGCTCCCCCGCGGCGCCTTCACGACGAGCGCGTTGCCGGCGGCGAGCGCGGGAACGCCGAGCAGCGAGTTGACCGCCGCCGCGTTCTGCGGTGGGCTCAGCGCGACCACGCCGTCGGGCTTGCGTACCACCAGTAGACGCCGGTTCGCGTCGTCGTACTCCCGGTGCATCTGCTCCGCGCACAGCCCGATCGTCTCGGGGCTCGTCCCGTGCAGGCACCCGGCCAGCTCCCACTCGGCGAGCGCGCGGGGGTGCCCCTCCTGGACGAGGACCTCCACCACCTCGTCGTGCCGCCGGCGCAGCTCCTCGTGGAGTCGGTGCGCCACCTGGAGCCGTACCCGAAGAGGCATCGCGCCCCAGACGGGCGCCGCCGCCGCGGCGGCCTGGATGGCCTGCTCGACGACGGCGTCGTCGGCCACCGCGCAGCGGGCCAGGACGCTCGCGTGGTCGTCGCCGTCGTGGCGACGGCCGCGGTCCAGGTCACGCTTGAGGGAAAGCTGGGGCAGCATGTCGTCGAGCACCGCCGAGGCGCGCAGGCAATGTACCCACTTGTCCGCTGGAACGTCCTGACCTGCGATGTAGGACCCGTACGATCGCAACGTCGCAGCCCCCTCCCATAAGCGAGTCTGTGCTACTAATTCATTAGTCGAGGAACGGTCGAACCATAGATGCCCTCGTTGAAGGGTGTCAACGAACCTTTGAGCAGAGGCAAGATGCCGACACACGACGCGCAAGCGCCCAGGAAAAGCCCCATGCGGTGGATTCGGATCGGATCGGCATTACTGGCCGCGCAGATGCTCGCCCTCGGCGTGCCGGCGTCCGTCGCGCCACGGTGGTTCTTCGACTGGTTCCCGTTCGGCGCGGGCTGGGTCGCCGCCGGTGGCCCGTACAACGAGCACCTGCTGTCCGACCTGGGCTACGCCTACCTGGCGTTGGCGGTCGTCCTCGGGTGGGCGGCCGCGCGGCCGGTGCGGGAGTTGTGTCTCGCCGCAGCGGCCGCGTCGGTCGTCGCGAACACGCCACACCTGCTGTTCCATCTGGCCCACGCGGGGGCGCTGCCAACCGCCGACAGCGTCGCGGAGAACGCCCTGCTGGTGCTCACCGTCGTGGTGGGACTGGCGGTCTTCTTCGCCGGCTACCGTCTCCCGGCCGGCAACGCCGCCGGGCAGCCAACCGCCGATCTCCCGCGCGAGCGGCCGTAGCCCGCACGCCGACCGCCCGAACGGGAGTCGTCCGACGGTCAGGAACGGCTGGTCGGCCAGATACGGCGGGCCGGGCGGCCGTCGGCCGCGGGAAGCGGACGCGTCGACTCCCACAACCGCCGCCACTCGGCGGCCTGCGGCCCGGTGGTGGACGCGACGGCGGCGGCCGGCGCGGTCCGCAGTGAGCGGTACCAGCCGACCTCCTCCTCCACCCACAACCGGCCGATCGCGGCGGACATCCGCTCGTGGAACGCCCGCGCCCCCTCGCCCTCGCGGGGCCACAGTGGCCGGCCGTAGCGCACCACGACCGTGCGCCGGCCGGGCACCGGCCAGTTCCGGCCGCGCGGCATGGCGCCGAACGTGCCCCGCAGCGCGACCGGCACCGCCGGAACGTTGTGCGTGCAGCACAGGTGCGCGGCGCCCAACCGCATGCCGCTCATCCAGCCGTCGGTGGACCTGCTGCTCTCCGGAAAGAGCAGCAGGCTCCAACCGTCGCCGAGCAGCTTGGTGGCGAGGCTGCGTAGCCGCCGGTCACCCTGCCGCTCGATCGGGAAGGCGTTGAACACCAGCGACGTCACGACGGCCCGCCAGCGCGCGTCGAAGAAGTAGTCGGCGGCGGCCCCGACGGCCAGCCGCCGCGCGAACCGACGGGGCACCGAGCCGAGAATCAACGGCGTGTCCAGGTGACTCGCGTGATTGGAGACGAAGACGGCGGGCCCCTGCAAGCCGTCGAGGTACTCCGTGCCGCGAACGACCGGATGGGTCTGGGTCCAGGCCACCGACTTGAGCACGCCCCGCTGCAGGCCGAAGCGGACCGCCCCCGCCGCCCGGGTGCGGGCCCAGGCGGTGGGGAACTCGGAGCGCTCGCGGCGGATCTCGTACGGCTCGGCGGAGCGAGGAGTCGTCGCCCGGCCACGCCAGTCGCGGCGGCCGCGCAGCAGCCTCACCTCGTCGATCAGGCGCACGTCGCCTCCCGGGTCATCGGACGTCCGCCAGGGTCACGGGCGGGGCGTGCAGGTAGGTGATGCTCGGGCTCGACCCGACCGTGTCACGCGCCATCTCCAGCGCGTCGGCGAGCGAAGAGGCCGCCCGGAAGCCCATCACCGCCGCCGTCTTCCGGTCGGCGCCGACGAAGATCACGTCGCCCAGGTGCTCCATCGCGTGCGCCCCCCAGTACCACATGTAGAACGGGTGCACGCCGTGGTACGCGTAGCTGGTCCGGTACAGGTGCCGGTACCAGGGGTCCTGCGCGTACTGCTGCTCGTACTTCGCCTCGATCGCCGCCGGGTCGGTGGTCTGCGGCAGGACCTCCTCGAAGAAGTCGATGTAGCTGGGGTGGTGCACCGGGTGGAACTCCTTGGGCATCGGGTGGTAGAAGATGCCGACCCCGCCGCGCCGCACGATGGGCTGGTTGCGGTAGAGGTTGAAGAAGTACCCCAGGCCCAGCGACATCACCAGGATCGGGTTCATGATCGAGTTGACGTTGTACGGGCAGATGAAGGGCAGGCCCCACACGCCGATGTCACTCTGACCCTGCACCTCGGTGAGCTGCTGACGGTGCACGTTGGCGAGCGTGAGCGGGTGGACCGAGTCGGGCCGGCCCGCGTTGACCCCGGTCACCCCGTACGGCGCGTCGTTGTTCTGCCAGACGCGTCGGCGCAGCTTGGGCGGCGTCAGGTCGTTGGCCCGCTTGGCGGCCAGGTAGGAGAGCTGGTCGCCGATCCCCCACTCCCATTCGCGCTTGTTGAGGAAGCCGACCTGGCTGGGGAACGAGTCGAGGTTGAGGGTGGTCTCGACCGTGAAGACCTTGACCGCCTCGCCCAGCACGTCGGCCATCCGGTCGTACGAGTGGTGCATGGCCGAGTTCGGCGGGTCGTTGAAGGAGCGCGAGTGGCGCAGCGTGTGGACGTTGTGGTGGTGGCGAAGACTCCGGTAGGAGCCGAGACCCACGGTCACCGACTTGCTGCCGCCGCTCATCGCGGTGAGGTTGATGTTGGCGTACACGATGAGATCGCTCTCGGCCGCCCGCCGGTTGATCTCCACGTCCTCGCCGTGCGGCGTGGTGCCGAGGTGGACCAGACCGTCCGGGTCCTCGGCGTCATGATTCTTCAGGTGCTTGGGGAAGAACGCCCGGAAGACCCGCTCGCCGACGATCCGCTTCAGCTCGGCCGGCGTCATCCGCCGGTGCAGCGAGTTCGCCGCGATCAGCTCGACGTCGTCCACACCCGCCTCGGCGGCGAGCTCCAGCACGTTCTCGATCACCCGCTGCCGGACGTCCGGTGGGCGCATCTGCGGCAACGGGAGGGACAGGTCGTCGAAGACGATCGTCAGTCGCATCCCGGGGCGGAGCAGGTCGGGCAGCGGCGGCGAGTCCACCGGGTGCAGCAGCGCGCGCTGGATGGCGGCGTCGACGTTGGCGATCGGCGGAAGCGAATCCGGCGGGTACACCACCCGTGTGCCGAGCGGGAACCGCTCGAGGAGGAAACCCTCCCCCTGGTGGACGAGCAGCGGCGGCGTACGCTCGTCGACCTCGAGCACGAAGCCAGGTCTGCTCATGAATTGTCCTTTCGTCGTTCCGGCTCGTGCGGGTGCGTCGGGCTGCTTGGTCAGTTGCGGCTGGGGTCGAAGGCGACCTTGACGGCGCCCAACTGCCCGGCCTTGGCGGCGTGGCCGAGCGCCTCGCGCCACCGCGACAGCGGGTAGATCGCGTCGACGTAACCGTCCAGGGGCGCTTCGGCGGCCAGCGCCATCGCCTCGGCGAACGTGCCCCCGACGGGCTCGTCGGCCTCCGGCGCGTCGGCCTCGGTCCCGGCGGTCGGGCTCGCCGCCGCGCTGCCGCTGGAGGCGTACGACCCGACGAGGTTCAGCTCCCGGAACCAGACGGGTGTCAGGTCCACCCCGCCGGAAGGCATCCCGGACAGCAGCACCGTGCCACCGGCCCGGACCAGCCGCAGCGCCATATCCAGGCCGGCCCCGGCACCGGTGCACTCGAAGGCCACGTCCGCCCCGCCGAGGAGGAAGTCGCCGCCGATCATGGGTTGCTCCAGCGTGCCGCCACAGGCCCGGCGTACCGCGCGAGCCGCACGGGACGGCTGGAAAACCTCGGTGGCCCCGAGCTCGCGGGCCCGGGCGTGCTGGTGCGCGTGCTTGGCCACCACGTAGATGGGGCCGGCCTTGGTCAGGGCACGCAGCGCCAGCAGGGTCAGCAGGCCGACCGTGCCGGCGCCGACGATCAACACGGCCGCCCCGGCCGGCACCTGCGCCCGATGGACCGAGTGCACCGCGCAGGCCAGCGGCTCGACGAGCACCGCCCGGCGGTCGTCCATCGTGTCGGGTACGGGATGCAGCTGGGCCGCGTGCGCGACCATCTGCCGACCCCAGCCGCCGCCGGTGTCGGTGCAGTAGCCGGTCTGCAGGCCGGCGGAGACACGACCGGCGGTGACCCGGTCGCACCGGCTGTGCTGCCCCGCGACACACCATCGGCAGGGCTCCCCGCCGCGTACGGCGCAGGACAGCACCGGGTCGACCACGACGCGGCTGCCCTTGGGCAGGTTGGGTAGGTCGTCCAGGGTCTCCGCGACCACCTCGTGCCCGGGCACGAAGGGCATCGACACGACCGCTCCGAAGTACGGCGACGAGCGACCCGTCAGCAGGCTGACGTCCGAGCCGCAGATGCCGGAGAGCAGCGGTCGCAGCCGGACCCAGTCGCCCGACGGCAGGCTGGGCTCGGCCCGGTGCACCAGGCGCAGGGGCGCCACGTTGCTGGCGAGCACGCCGGACATCCGGCCGCCGAGTTTGGTGGAGCTGGCGCCCCGGGCGGCGAGGAAGCGGGGAGTCGACTGGCGGTATTCCAGGGCCGGCATCATCGGGCCGCTCCCCGCGCGCCGGGGCCGGCGGCCGAGGTGGTCAGCTCGACCATGTTCTCGACCGCGCCGACCGTGTGCCCGCCCCACTCCTCGATGCGCCAGTTCTGGCGCTTCGCGTGGCGGTACAGCTTGGGATCGGGGTTGACGGCCACCGGGTTGCCCACCCCCTCGAGAAGTGATCGGTCGGAGAAGCTGTCGCCGTACGCGTACGAGCTGCGCAGGTCTGCGCCGATGTCGTCGGCGTGGTGGCGGAGCCAGGCCAGGCGGGCCTCGCCCACCAACGGCGGTGAGGCCAAAAAGCCGGTCAGGACGCCGTCGCGCACGTGCAACCGGCTCGCGACCACGTCGTCGAAGAGCGGGCGCAGCGATTCGATGAGGATGTCCGCGGTGCCGGTGATCAGGATGGTGCGGTGGCCGGCCGCACGGTGGGCGCGGATCTGCCGGATCGCCTCCGGCAGCGCCCGCCGCAGCAGCGCGTCACCCATCCGGTCACGGATCAGGTCGCGCAGCGCCTCCTCGGAGGCGCCGGCGTACCGCCGCATGAAGGTCCGGATGAACTCACCCCGGCTGCGCTGCTCGGCGCGCAGGTAGCGCGGCGCGGCTCCGGCGAGCGCGGCGAACTCCTTGGCCCAGCCGCCCTTCGGCCGGTCGGACAGGCGGGCCCACAGGAAGGTCTCGATGAGGTTGGACGCCACCACCGTGCCCTCCAGGTCGAAGACCGCCACCGTGTCGCGGCCCTCGGGCAGCGGCCCGCGCCCGCTGGAACGGGGACGCCGGGTCACCGACTGCCGCAGCAGCGCGGTGATGGCCGGGCAGTGCACCTCCTGGAGGTAGTGCGGCCAGTCCACCTCGGCGACGTCGAAGCTGCCCCGGCTGACCATCTCCTCGGGCACCTGGCGGTGCAGCGCCAGCACGTTGCCGTCGGTGTAGATGGCCTCGACCTCGGTGTAGACGCCGTACAGGTCGGACAGTCGACGCAGCGACTCGATCCGCTTGGTCTCCTTGTGCACCTTCGTCATCCAGTCGCGGGTGCGCGGCGAGGCCGGCAGCCGCAGCAGCGCCCGTTCGGCGAGCGACACGGCGCGCTCACCGGTGCGCAGCTTGCGCTCGATCTGGCTCGCGCCCGGAAAGCGCCAGGTCGGCACCGCGATGTGACCGCGACCGGCCTCGGGCAGCGGGTGACGGCGGAAGTAGTTGCGGATGTTCTCGTCGAGCTGGCGTTGGGTCAGCGGGTTCCGCGCGCCGGTGCCGACGTGGTAGTAGACCGGCGCGGCGGGCTCCGGCTCGACGGCCGCGACCGCCAGCAGGGCGTTGGTGACCAGGTCGATGGGGACGATGTCCACCACCGCGTCGGGCAGGCCGGGAAAGTCCGGAAGCGTGCCGCGCCCGTACGACAGGATGATCGGGTCCACCATCTTGAAGGAGTCGAACCACCCGGGGAACGGATGACGCAGCGCGCTCTGCACGATCGCCGGGCGCACCACGGAGAGGCGCAGCCCCTCGTCGCGGGCGTACTGCTCGGCGACCCGCTCCCCCAGCGCCTTGGTGAACGTGTAGACGTCCGGCCAGCCGACGCTGTGCGCGCGCAGCCGGCCGTAGTCGATGAGTCGCTCGGTCACCTTGCGACGCCGCGCCTCCTCGGCGGCCCGCGCCGTCGCCTGCGGGCCGGCCTTGCCGTGCTCGGCGCGGGCCTCGGCCAACAGCGCGCGCAGCGCCTCGGGGCGGCGGGAAGCGCGCTCCACCTCGGCGCGGGCGGCCCGCGCGGCGGTCAGCTCGGCCTGCCAGTCGACGTCGTGGTCCAGCGGGGCCTCGGGCACCACGCCCTTGCGGGCGCCGGCCACGTACGCCGTCGAGACGTGGACCACGTGCGGACGTCGCGGCAGCGCGACGACCGCATCGTAGAGGTTGACCAGACCGCCGACGTTGACCTCGAACGCCTCGTCGATCGGCGGGTCGAAGGACACGGTGGACGCGCAGTGCAGGACGGCGGTCAGGTCGTCCGGAAGCGCCGGGACCGAGCCGGTGAGGTCGCCCTCGAGGACGCTGACCCGCTCGGCCAGCAACTGCGTGAGGGCCGGCCCGCCGATCCTGCGGCGCAGCGTGCGGAACACCGGCTTGCGCCCCAGTCCGGCGACGCGGTCGGCGCCCGACGTCGCGCCGCGCCCGCGCACCAGCACCGTCACCCGGGTGTTGGGGTAGTCGGCGAGCAGCCGCTCCAGCGCTGCCTGCCCGAGGAACCCGGTCACCCCGGTGAGCAGGACGTGGGCACCATCGAGAGACCAGTTCGGCGTGGCGGGTCGGTCACCCGGGTTGTAATTCACCAGATGAGGATAGCGTCAAACGGGCCGCGCGTCAGCCACCGATTCGCGGAAAAAACGACGCCGACGGTCAGCGCCAGCGGTCCGGATCGTCGAGCAGTTCGTTCATCGATCCGGACCGGAACGCCTCCACGGTGAGCGGCAGGTCGGGGAATCCGGCCGCGCGGATGGCCGCGGCGACCCGCTGGTCGGCACGGGCCCGCTCCACGATGGGCGCGTCGACCTCGAGGCGGACGCCGTCGCCCAGGTCACGGACCCGCAGGTCGACCACCCCGTGCGGGGCCAGCAGGCGGCGGGCGGCCAGCTCGGCCAGCTCCACCCGGGCCAGCCGGGCCGGCGAGATGGGCACCCCGAACGCGATCCGGCTGGCCAGACAGGCGGCGGCCGGTTTGGCGGCCGTGTCGAGGCCCCAGAGCTCCGCTATCGCGCGTACCGCCGGCTTGTCGAGCCCGAGGTCCGCGAGCGGCGTGCGGGCCTCGCGCTCGGCCGCGGCGGCGATCCCCGGTCGGAAGCCGGCGGCCAGGTCCGAGGCGTTGGTGCCCGTCACCACTGTCGTGAAGCCGAGCCGGTCGGCCAGCTCACGCACGGTGTCGATGAGCGTGCTCTTGCAGAAGTAGCACCGGCGCGGGCCGTTCTCGCGGTAGCCCTCGACCTCCAGCTCGCGGGTGCCGAGCACGTGGTGCGCCACGCCGAGCCGGGCGCAGAAGTCGCGGGCGGCGGCGACCTCGGCGGCGGGGACAGCGGCCGAAACCGCCGTCACCGCGGCGACATCGGCCGGATCCAGAGCCCGCACCGCCGCCGCTACGGCGACGCTGGAGTCCACGCCACCGGAGAATGCGACGAGCGTTTTGCCGTATCGTGTGAATTCCGCGACGAGCTGATCCGCGGCCCCCCAGGCCCATCCATCAGGTCTCACAGCTCGACAGTACTGGAAGGAGCGTGAGGTGTCCGCACCGGAATTCATCGACCTAGGATTCGCACGGATGGACGTGGACCGTCTGTCGCGCACCGGCGACCCCGAAGTGGTGTACGGCGCGGGCAAAACTCCTGAACAGGTGACGGGAGCGATGCACGCGCTACGCGTCGCCCATCCGGACACTCCGATCCTCGCCACCCGGCTCACCGACGCCGCCATGGCCCGGTGCGCCGACGAGTTCGGCGCCGACGTGGTGGATCCGGTGTCCCGGACCGCGGTGGTGGGCCCCGAGCGCACGCCGGTGGGCACGGTCGCCATCGCCTGCGGCGGCACGAGCGACCTGCCGGTCGCCCGTGAGTGCGCGGCCACCGTGGCCGTCTTCGGGTCCCGGGCGGATCTCGTGGTGGACGTCGGGGTGGCCGGCCTGCACCGGTTGCTGGCCGAGCGGGACCGGATCGCCCGCGCCGACGTGGTGGTGGCCATCGCCGGGATGGAGGCCGCGCTGCCGTCGGTCCTCGGTGGACTGGTCGGCAGCCCGCTGATCGCGGTGCCCACCAGCGTCGGGTACGGCTGGCACCTGGACGGCCTGACGGCCTGGCTCGGCATGCTCAACTCGTGCGCCCCGGGCGTGCTCACCGTCAACGTGGACAACGGCTTCGGCGCGGGCGTCGCCGCCGCCAGGATCGCCCGCCGCACGCCGAGCTGCGCAGACGCGAATGGCTGAGCCGCGGACGATGACCGAGGACAGCGCGGCGGTCCCGTCGAGCACCGCCCTGTGGGTCGACCCCAGCAACGGCGCGGCCGGCGACATGCTGCTGGCGGCGTTGCTCGACGCGGGCGCGAGCCTGTCCGCCGTCGAGCAGGGCGTGGCGCGACTCGCGGTGGAGCCGGTGACGCTGAAGCTGGAGAGCGTACGCCGACACGGCCTGCGCGCCGCCCATCTCGTCGTCACGGCACCCGACAGCGGCACCCACCGCGACCTGGCCGCGGTGACCGCGATCATCGCGCGGGCGGCGCTCCCGTCGGCGGTGCACGACTTCGCGGTCGCCGCCTTCACCACCCTCGCGCGGGCCGAGGCGCGGGTGCACGGCGTACCCCTGGCGGACATCCACTTCCACGAGGTCGGCGCCCTCGACGCGGTGGTCGACCTGGTCGGATGTGCGCTCGCGCTCGCCGACCTGGGGCTGCTCGACGCGCCGATCCGGGTGGTCGGCCCGGTCGCGGTCGGCTCCGGCGTGGTCCGCACCGAGCACGGCCCGATGCCGGTACCCGTGCCCGCCGTTCTGGAGATCCTCTCCGGCGCGGGCGCACCGATCGCCGCCCATCCGGCCGCGATGGAGTTGTGCACGCCGTCGGGCGCCGCCCTGCTCGCCACCCTGGCCACCGGCTGGGGGCCGCCACCGGCGTTGGTGCCGCACGCGGTCGGGGTCGGCGCCGGCACCCGCGACCCGGCCGGCCACCCGAACATCCTGCGGGTGCTGGTGGGCGCCTCGGCGGCCCCGGACTCCGACGCCACACCCTGGCAGGGCGAACCGCTGCACCGGGTCGACACCACCATCGACGACCTGGACCCGCGAATCTGGCCGGATCTGCTGGAGCGGTTGCGGGCCGTGGGCGCGGCGGACGCCTGGTGCACGCCGGTGCTGATGCGCAAGGGCCGACCGGGGCAACTGCTCAGCGTGCTGGCCGCACCGGCGCAGCTCGACCTGGTCTGCCGGCTGGTCTTCACCTACACCGGCACGCTCGGCGTACGGGTGTCCACCGTGCAGCGCCGCCGGCTGCGCCGCGACCAGATCGCCATGCCGTACGGCGACACCGCCGTACGGGTCAAGCGCGGCTACCTGGGTGACCGTCTGGTCAGCGTGCAACCGGAGTACGACGACGCCCTGGCGGTCGCCCAGCGCGCCGACGTGCCGGTCGCCCGGGTGCTGGACGAGGTACGCGCGGTGGCCCGCGGCGTCGGCCCGTCACCGCAGGCCGAACCGCTCCCGGAGGCCGACTCGGTCCCGGAGGCCGACTCGGTCCCGGAGGCCGGTCCGCTCCCGGAGGCCGGTCCGCTCCCGGAGGCGACGACCGCGTGATCTGTCTGATGCCGCACTGCGGCTTCCTCTCCGCCACCTCGCGCATGTTGGAGATCTACCGCGCGCTGCGACAGCGCGGGGTGACCGCCCGCATCGCCACGCACGGCGGCACCTACGAGCACGTGCTCCGCGACGTCGGCGTCCCGTACGACATCGTCGGTGAACGGATGACGCCGCAGCGGTGCGAACGGTTCATCCGCGACGAGATCGGCATGGGCTACGTCGGTCAGAGCATGTACACCGACCGGGAGATGCGCGACTACGTCACCGCCGAGACCGAGTACTTCCGCCAGCACGACATCCGTACGGTGGTCACCGGCTTCACGCTGACCACCCTGCTGTCGACCCGGCTGGCCGGTGCCCGGCTGGTCACCGAGCACGCCGGCAGTTGGGTACCGCCGCTGTTCGAGCGCGGGATGCTGCCGGCGCCGAGTCAGGCGCACTTCGGCCTGCTGCCGTCGCCGCTGCTGCGGTGGTTGTCCAACTCCCTGCCGTCCCGGGTCGGCTTCTACTGCGGCGGGTTCAACCGGCTGGCGGCCGACCTGGGCGTACCGCGCGTACCCAGCCTCGCCGCGCTCGTCCTCGGCGACCTGGCGCTCATTCCGGAGGTGCCGGAGGTGCTGGGCGTGTCCGCCACGGAGGTGGCCGACTGGCGGCCGGACGGCCGGTCGGGCTATCGGGCGGGCACCCGGCTGCGCTGCGTCGGGCCGCTCTACGCCCGGCTCGACCTGCCGTTGCCCGAGCGGGTCGCCCGTTTCCTCGCCGAGCCGGGGCCGGTCGTCTACGTGGCGGTCAACTCGGCCGAGGTGGGCTTCGTGCGGCGCGTGGTGACGACCATCGCCACCCTCCCGGTGCGCGTACTGGTCGCCGGCACCCACCACGACCTGCACGACATGGCCGGCGACCGGGTCATGGTCGGCGGCGTGCTGCCGAGCCACCTGATCATGCCGGAGGTGGACCTGGCGATCACCGCGGGCGGACAGGGCAGCGTGCAGACGGCGATGGCCGGCGGCACGCCGGTGCTCGGTTTTCCGCTCCAACCGGAGCAGGACCTGAACCTCGCGCTGCTGGAACGGATCGGCGCGGCACGCCTGCTGGCGCCGAGACACGTGGGCGCGAGACTGGCCGCGCTCGCCGCGGAGATGCTGGCCGACCGGTCCTACCGCGAGGCGGCCGAGCGGGTCCAGCGCTGGTACGCGGCCACTGACGGACCCGCGAACGCGGCCGAGGCCATCCTCGCCCTGCACGATTCCGGGGAGGCCGACCCCATCGGCCCCGCCGGCGTCCTGGGTTGATCCGCTGGGTCGGCCCGCTACGCGGCCGGCGGGGCGCCCGTGCCCGCCGGTCGGACGACCGGTCCGGTCGCCCACTGCTCCTCGTGGTCGGCCTTGCGCAGGAGTTCGTCGGCGCTGTGCGCGACCCGGGACATCGCCAGGCGTAGCAGCGGGGGCGCCATCATCGACGTGACGATGGCGACGAGGGCGATGATCGTGAAGGTGGCGATGTCCAGGACGCCGAGCCGCAACCCCACCATGGCGACGACGATCTCGACGACGCCCCGGGCGTTCATGCCGGCGCCGACGGCCAGGGACTCCCAGTGGCCGAGCCGGCTGGATCGCGCACCGAGGTACGCGCCCGTGAACTTGCCGAGGATCGCCGCCGCGAGGACCACGAAGGCGGCGATCGCCACGTCGCGGTCGAGCAGCACGCCGAGGTCCATCCGTAGGCCGGCGGAGGCCAGGAAGATCGGTGCCAGCACGGTGAGCACGACGGTCCGCAGGGGGGCCAGCACCGCCCGCCGATCCCGGATCGCCTGGCCGACGAGAATGCCGGCGACGAACGCGCCGAACACCGCCTCCATGTGCAGCGACTGGGTGATCGCCGCGCCGACGAGGACGATGATCACGGCCGTGACGATGGTCGGCCCGCTCTCGGTGGACCGGCCGGCGAGCCGCAACGCTCCACTCACCAGCGGCCGGCCGACGACGATCGCGGCGACCACGAACGCCACCAGCAGCAGCAGGGACAGCGCGACCTGACCCGCGCGTACGCCGACGGTCGCCATGGCCGACACGACCGACAACAGGAACCAGCCCACGGCGTCGTCGACCATGCCGGAAGTCATGATCAACTGCCCGACGTCGCGGTGGATGAGCTTCATGTCCGCCAGCGTCTTGGCGATCACGGGGATCGCCGTCACGCACATGGCGACGGCGAGGAACAGCGCGAACACCGGGCGTTCCGTGGTGTCCGGCACGAGGACGGCCGGGGCCAGGTAACCGATCAGGATGCCGAAGCCGATCGGGATGAGCAGACCGCCCAGACTGATCCGGAGCGCCGAGGTGCCACGGCGGCGGACGATCCGGGTGTCCAACTCGATGCCGGCCACCCCCACCAGCAGCAGGACGCCGATCTGGGCGACCGCGTCCAGCAGGTGCATCTGCGCCGGGTCGGCGGGGAACAGCCAGTCGTGGACCGCCGGAGCGGCGTGGCCGAGCAGCGACGGCCCGAGCACCACGCCGGCCATCAGCTCGCCGACGATCTGGGGCAGGCCGAACCGCGCCGCCAACCGGCCCAGGCCGAGGCCGAGCAGGAGCAGGGACGCGATCTGGACGAGCAGGATCACGACCTGTCCGCCGGCCAGCGGCATGATGGGTGCGTTCATACCGGCCTCATCTCCCTGATCAGGGCCGCCAGTCGGTCGAGCCCCTGCTCGATCTGCGGTGGCTGCAGCAGGCTGACCGACAGACGGAGCTGGTGGCGTCCACCTCCGTCGGCGTAGAAGTGGTGCATCGGCGTCCACAACACACCGAAGTCGCGGGCGGAGCGCTCCAGCAGCGCGTCGTCCACCACGAACGGCACCGTCACCACGAGGAAGAAGCCCCCACCGGGGGTGTTCCAGGAAACGCCGGCACCCGGCCCGAAGCGCGCGGCCAGGCCGTCCAGCACGTGCCGCAGATTGCGCCGGTACGCGCCGGCCTCGCGCTCGTTGGCGCGGACGAGACTGCAGTCGTGCTCCAGCAACTTGCCGGCGATGATCGCCTGCGCCAGCGGTGAGGTGTTGACGGTCACCATGCTCTTGATCTTGGAAAGCTCGTCGGCCAGCAGGCCCGTTCCCCCGGGGCCGGCCACCGGCTGGTCAGCGACCACGTAACCCACCCGGGCGCCGGGCATCCCGGTCTTGGCGAACGAGCCGAGATAGACGACCCGACGGTCGTCGTCCATGGCCTTGAGCGTGGCCGGGCGGTCGCCACCGGCGTGGAACAGCCCGTACGGGTTGTCCTCGATGATCAGCAGATCGTGTTCGGCGGCCGCGCGCAGCACCGCCACCCGGGTCTCGGTGTCCAGGCTCGCCCCGGCCGGGTTGGCGAAGTCGGGCACGAGGTACAGCGCGCGGGGGCGCTGCCCCGCCGCCCGGGCGTCGCGCACCACCCGGGCGAGGTCGGCCAGGTCGATGCCGCGCGAGCCGTCCCGCACCGGCAGCGTGGTCATGTCCACGAGCGACGCGGCCCCGCGAATGCCCACGTAGTTCGGCGAGACGGCCAGCAGCACGTCGCGGGGGTCGGTCCGCAACGCCCGCAACACGAGGAACATGCCCTCCTGCGCGCCCACCGTCACCACGACCGACTCCGGGTCGACGTCCATCCCCTCGTCGACGGACAGGTTGCGGGCCACCAGGTCGTGCACGATGCCCTTGGTCCGCCCGTACTGCAACAGCGTGCGGTTGACCTGACGTTCGCTCAACCCGTGCTCGTCACGCAGATGGTCGCAGTAGCGGCGCAGGTACCGATGCACCGCCTCGACCTCGAAGAACTCCTCGTAGGGCCGGCCGGCGGCGAACGACACCGCGTCCGGGAAGCGACCGGCGATCTCGTTGAGGAAGGTCATCGAGTCGAGCACCGGGTCGGCCAGCGAACCGTGCAGGTCGGCCAGGGCGATCGGCGCGCGGGCGCCGACCGTGGTCGTCCCCGACCGGCCGGTCACGGGGACCATCCCGCGAGGGCGTCACCGGACGCCCGGCCCCGCCCCGTCGACACCGGCCCGCCACCGGCCACGGTGGTGCCGTGGCCCAGCGCCCGCAGGTCGGCGCAGCCCATCATCGCCATCGCATCCTCCAACTCGGCCCGCAGCAACGAGAGCACCCGGCGGGCCCCGGCCCGGCCACCCACCGCCAACCCCCAGAGAGCGGGCCGACCCACCAGCACCGCGGACGCGCCGAGGGCCAGCGCCCGCGCCACGTCCACGCCGCTACGGACGCCGCTGTCCAGGAGCACCGCGCACCGGTCGGCCACGGCCGCGACCACCGGCTCCAGCGCCGCGATGCTGGGCACCGCGCCGTCGAGCTGGCGGCCGCCGTGGTTGGACACCACGACCGCGTCCGCCCCGAGGTCCGTCGCGCGCACCGCGTCGTCCGCGTGCAGGACGCCCTTCACCACGATCGGCAGCCGCGTCCGTCGCCGCAGCCAGTCCAGATCCCGCCAGGACAGCCTCGGGTCGAAAGCGAGACCGGTGTGCACCATCAGCGCCGAACTGTGCAGACCGCCGGAGTGCGCTGCCGCGCCGACCTCCGGCGGCAGGTTGGCGGCCACCACGTCGTCGGGCAGTGTGAACCCGGACCGCATGTCCCGCAGGCGACGACCCATTCGGGGCACGTCGACCGTCAGCATGAGAGCCCGGCAGCCAGCGGCCTCGGCGCGGGCCACCAGATCGGCGACCAGCCCGCGGTCGCGCAGCCAGTAGAGCTGCATCCAGACCTCCGCCTGGGTGGCGGCGATCCGCTCGACCGGCTCGCTGCTGAGCATGCTGGCGACGAAGACCGCGCCCTCGTCCCGGGCCGCCTCGGCGAGCGCCACCTCGCCGTCCGGGTGCAGGAGCCGCTGGTAGGCCATCGGCGCCACCCCGACGGGCAGACCCATCGGCGTGCCCAGCAACTCCGTGCCGAGGTCGCAGGTGTCCGTACCCACCAGCACCCGGGGGACCAGGTGCACCCGGTCGAACGCGTCCCGGTTGTCGCGCAGCGTCGACTCGGTGCCGCTGCCCCCGGCCACGTAGTCCCAGACGGGCTCGGTCAGCACCCGCCGCGCCGCCAACGCCACGTCGTCGAGGCAGAGCAGGCCGGCGAGGTCGGTTCCCTGGGCCGCGATGGTGGTCACAGGACGTCGTGGGTCTTGGTCCGCTCCGCCTCGACCGCCTCGTACAGCGCCCGGATGTTCCCGCTGCCGAAGGTGCGCGCACCCAGCCGCTCGATGACCTCGAAGAAGAACGTCCGGCGCGGATGGGTGGACCTGGCGAAGATCTGGAACAGCTGGCCGTCGTGGTCCTCGTCGACGAGGATGTTGCGGGACCGCAGCTGGTTCACGTCGTACCGGGCGAGGTCGAGTCGCTGGCCGAGCAGGTCGTAGTAGGTCTCCGGCGTGCGCAGGAACTCCACGCCCCGATCGGTCAACGCCGAGATCGCCGACACGATGTCCGGTGAGCACAGCGCCACGTGCTGCACACCGGGGCCACCGTGCCCCTTGAGGAAGTCGTCGATCTGCCCGGCGGCGGCCGAGGCGTCCGGCTCGATGAGCGTGAGCGTGACCAACCGCGACGGGCTCTGCACCACCTTGGAGAACATCGCCTGGCTGCCGACGAGGATGTGCTCCTCGAACGTCATGTCGAAATCCAGCACCGTGCGGTAAAAGTCGACGGTCGGGTCGAGCGTGCCCGCCTCGAGACAGACGGCGAGGTGGTCGACCACCCCCAGCCCCAGAGCCGGCCCCGCCTCCGGCAGGTGCCCGTCCGGAAGACCGGGCGTCAGGCCGGGCAGCACCGGGCCGGCCGACCCCTCGGGTGGCTGGACGAAGGTGTGCGTCACGTCGCCGAAGCCGCCGACCGTGGCCGTGACGAACCCGTCGCGGACGGTGGGTTCCACCACCGTCCGCGCGCCGCGGGACACCGCGACCTCGAACGCCGCCGCCGCGTCCGCGGTACGCATCGCCAGGTCGGCCACGCCGTCGCCGTGCTGCTGCACGTACAGGCTGGCCGGGTGCGCGTCGGTGAGCCCCTCGGTGACCACGAGAACCGTCGAACCCTGCCGCAGTGCCACCGACACGTGGTCCTCGTCGCGGCGCGAACCGACGACGGCGAAGCCGTACTGTGCGGCGAGCTCGCGTGCGGCCCAGACCGCGTCGGTCACATGGAATTCGACGTGGTGCACAGCCAGGTCGCTGAACACACTGCTGCCCACGCTCACTGATGTCCCCCCTACCGGGGCCGCACGGCCCCCTTGTGGTCAGAAGATGGGAGCCGCCGTCGGAGCGGACAGCTCACCGAGATACGGATGCCAGAGGTGTTCGGGGTCCTGCTCAACGGCCCGGATGACGTTCCGCATCTCGACGAGCGCCTTGGGCTCGGCCTCGTCGTACATGTTGCCCTGCAACATCTTCAGCACGTCGAGGCGATACCGCGGGTCCTGGACGAACGCGGTGAACAGGATGTTGAGCCGGTAGTAGGCCGAGATGAACTCGTACCAGTTGCGGACGCCGCGCCGCAGCAGCATCTCGTAGGTGGCGAACCGCTCGCGCTTGAAGTCGCCCGCCTCGGCGGCGGCGATGATGTCGTTACAGGCCAGCCGGGCGCTGTTGAGCGCGATGCTGACGCCGGTGGAGAAGATGGGATCCACGAAGCGGGCGGCGTCCCCGATCATGACGAAGTTGTCGCCGCAGATCTGCTTCATCGCGTAGCTGTAGTCGCCCTCGGCCTTGAACGGCCGCACCTGCTTCGAGCTGCGCAGGGCTGCCTCCAGCTCGGGCCGGCTGCCCACGCACTCCCAGAAGAACCCTTCGAGATCCTCCCGGGCCGCCTCGGCGAACCGGCTTTTCTGGGTGACGACGCCGATCGACGTGACCGTCTCGGTGATGGGGATCTGCCACACCCAGCTGTCGGTCAGCGGCAGGAAGTGGATGAAGATGAAGTCCGACTTCGCCTGCTCGGCCGAGAGCGCCTGTCGATCGAAGCCGTCGAACCAGGTGTGGATCGCGTACTGGTTGAAGACCGAGTCGGCCACCTTCACCTTGAGCTGGCTGCCCAACGTGGTGTTCCGGCCACTGGCGTCGATCACCATGCGCACCGGCACCTCGCGTTGCCCGTCCGCGGACCGGGTGTGCAGCACGGGGTGTTCGCCCTCGAAGTCGACGCGGTTGACCCGCACGCCGTGGTGGACCTCCGCGCCGAGACTCGCCGCGTTCTCCAGCAGGATCTGGTCGAACTTGCCCCGGTCGACGTGGAACGTGTAATCGCGGTCGACGCCGGCCTGATCCCGCTCGTTGAACATGACCTCGGCGAGCCGGAAGTCGTGGGTGAGGTTGGAGAAGCCCATGTGGCTCACCGGCCGCGACTCGGCCGACGTCCACGCCGCGCCGAACTTGCGCGGGAAGCCGGCCGCCTCGACGGCTGCCATCGCCCCGGTCTCCAACAGCACCGGCGTGGTGGCCGGGACCAACGACTCGCCCACGTGCTCGCGGGGGAAGTGGGCGCTCTCGAAGACCACGACGGACAGCCCCGCCTTGGCCAGGTAGGCGGCGGCCGTGGACCCGGCGGGTCCGCCTCCGATGATGCCGATGTCCCACTCTGCTGGCTTGGTGTTCATGGCGCCTCCTCGGCAGGCCTGTCAGGCGCGGGGCAACGACAGGATCAGATCGGTGATGGTGTCGAGACTCCGGAAGTGCCGTCCCGTGATGTGCGAAGGCGGCACGTCGACGTCGAGCTCCGCCCGGACGAACGCGATGAGCCGAGCTGTGTTCAGTGAGTTCAGAACGCCCCACTCCAGCAGTGGCGAGTCGGGGCGCAGGTCAACCCCGGTGACCGCCTCGTCCTGGTCGCCAATCAGCTCGTGGCGCACGTACACCATCAGTTGGCCGAGTATCTCGTCGCGTTGGTCTGTCGGCACAAACCCCTCCCAGGTCGCCGGACGTGGTCTCCCCCGTGGGGCGTCACCCGGGAGGCCGGGAAACCCACCGGCGCTTCCCCCTCTGATGACATCCCTGTTCGATGAATTCTAGAAGCCCACGCGGGTTCGTCAAGGGGGATGCCGCGCAGGGATCGACGTCGGCCACTGGCGCGACGACGGTGGAGCCCGCCCACCGAGGGCGGACCGATCAGGCCAGGACGCCCGTGAGGTAGGTCTGGATGGCCTTGCCCGTGCCCGCGGCCAGAGCGGCGGCGGTGAGCTCGGCGATCGCCGGGACGCGGAAGACGTACCGGGTGGTGGCGAGACCGATCAGGTGCGAGCCGACCATGGCGGCGCGCAGCTCCGGCTGGGAGTGACCCAGGGCCCGGGCCAGCGGGAGGATCACCTGGTCGCCGAGGAAGTTACGGACGGCGTCCGCCGCCATGTCGTTGGCCGTCATCGACCGGAGGATGCCGCCGAGTCGCGCCGCCGTGTCGGGCTCGTCCCAGTGACTGAAGAACAGCTCGACAGCACGTCGGCCGACCTGGCCACGAGGGCCCTTCATCGCCCGCTCCACCAGATCCGGCGGCTGCAGGGCACCACGCACCGCCGCCTCGAACAGGCCTTCCTTGGTGAGGAAGAAGTGGTGCACCAGCGCGCTGTCGACGCCCGCCTCCTGGGCGATGGTGCGGACCGTGGTGCCCTCGTAGCCCCGCTCCGCGAACTGGCCACGAGCGATCTCGAGGATGAGCTGATGGCTCACCGTCGGCCCGACACGTCGCCCCGTCCGCCGTCGTGGAGCACCGTTCGGGGACACCTCCGCGCCCACAAGTTCACCTTTCCCAGTTCATCGCATGCCCTATTCATCGTATGGGGGCAAACGCCATAGTATCGCCTTCCTACGTGCGGAAATACGGAGGTTCTGCGGACAGGCAACGACAACAGTACGTAACGATGCCTTGACATGGTGCCCCGCACGCGCCGTAGCATGGCGCAGTGCTACGAACACGGGCCGTCGTCGGAAGTCTTGTCTTCTTTTGCGCCGCGCCGGGTGTGGTCGCCGGCTTCGGTCCATGGTGGATTTCCGACTGGGAGGTGGAAACACCGTTCGCCTACTACCAGCCGGTTCGAGTCCTCGGCGCGCTGATGCTGGTCGCCGCGGTGGCGTTTCTCCTACAGTCGTTCGTGCGCTTCGTCGTGGAGGGGCTGGGCACTCCGGCCCCGGTGGCGCCGACCGAACACCTGGTGATCGGCGGCCCCTACCGGTACGTCCGCAACCCGATGTACGTCGCGGTGGTGACGGCCATCCTCGGCCAGGCACTGATCTTCGGCCAGGCCTCGCTCCTGTGGTACGGGTTGGCCATCGCCCTCATCCAGGCCGCGTTCGTGCGGTTCTACGAGGAACCCGGTCTGCGCCGACGATACGGCGCCGCGTACGACACGTACCGCGCCGCGGTCCCGGCGTGGATTCCCCGCCTACGGCCGTGGCAGCAGGGGGCCAGCTCACCGCAGGCGTGATCCGATAGCCCGCCTCACCAGCCGTGCGGCCGATCTGACGAGCCGCTGACCCGCGAAGGGACTGCCATGTCGCCTACCCCCGAGGGCTGGCTGCCCTCCGCCCACGACGGAGGGCAGCCAGCCCGCTAGGCGACCCGCTGCCGGGTGGGCAGTTCCGCCTGCGTCACCGATGCCTGGCAACTGGCCGTCAACACCGGCAGCCGCCCGGAGACCTCGGCGATCAACTCCCCCCGCAACAGGTCCTCGCCGGCGGGTTCCCCCCAGATGACGAGCCGGCAGTTCACCTGCTCCGCGCGCACCGATGCCGAGGCCGTCCAGATAATGGGCATACGGTGTCGTGCCGCTCCCAGCAATTCCACCGTGACGAACTCGGGAGCCGTCTTGTCGGTGCCGTCGCACTGTTGGAAGCCGACGTGCGCCGTAATCTCACCAGTGCCCAGGTAACTTAATTGAAACATTACGCGGAACTCGTGCCCGCCTACGTCCGCCGGCAATAGTCCCGCTGTCAATAAAAGCCCTTCTGGCTCGTAGAAGAGTACCTGGACATCCGTAACCGCCAGTGCTGATGACTTCATATCCCTGGTGGCCCCATCCCCCATTAGCGTACCGCCAGTTCATCGATGGATGTTATCCTGCCGACGGCCGCGCTGTCCCCCCCTAAATGGGTGGGCGATCACGCGGCACCGGTCGGGTTGCAGACCGTTACGGCCCGAATAGGTCTCATCGGGCATCAGGCGCCGGGCAGAGATGTCGCACACGAATGCGAGCACGGCAATCGCCCGCCACCGGCCAACCCGGTTGACGTGCGCCAATGCCGATGTAGCCCGCCACGACCCTGCGGTCCGCGCCGTGACGTCCCGGACCGGGCACGTCGAGCCGGCGCCCGCCGCCTCCGCGACGCAACCAGCTCCCACCATCGCGCCTGCCGACATTGCGACACGAGCTACCGGTGGTCAGCCACCTCACCATCGATGGATTCGATCGCGCCAAGCCCCCCTGGCGCGATCGAGGCCCCGACCGCAGGGCCGGGGCCTCGATTCCCGTGGACCGCTCAGGTCGGGGCGCCCGCCGCGAGGACCTCCTCCTCGTCCTCCTCGACCGCGTGGCCGTGACCCTGGGTGCGCAGGTGCGGAATGAACAGCGCGATGACCGCGCCCGCGGCAAGCGCACAGGCGGCCACCAGGTGGGCCTCCTCCAGGCCGTTGACGAACGTGGTCACGGACTCGTAGCCGCCGTTCGCGCCGAGGATCGCGCCACCCACCGACACGCCCATCACGGTGCCGGTCTGGCGGATCGCGTTGGACACACCGGACGCCACGCCCTCCAGCTCGGCGGGCGCGAACCCGAAGGCCAGGCGGCCGATCGGCGCGAGGAAGATGCCCAGGCCGAGCCCGGTGATGACGAACGGCACCACCAGCTTCGAGTACGTCAGGTCGCCGACGACCGAGCCGATCCAGCCCACGCCGATGGCCTGCATCGTCAGGCCCAGGATCACCAGCGGCTTACCGCCGATCTTGTCGGTCAGGATGCCCGAGATCGGTGCCGCGATCATCGGCATGGCCGTCCACGGCAGCGTGCGAACGCCAGCCTCCAGTGGCGAGTAGCCGAGGACGCTCTGCAGGTACTGGGTGCCGAGGAAGACGGCGCCGAAGACGCCGAACGGCATGATGATGGTCGCCACCATGGTGAGACTGAAGCCACGGCTGCGGAACAACGACAGCGGCACCATCGGCGTGCGTGCCCGCGACTGCCAGAAGATGAACACGAGCACGAGGAGACCGCCGACGATGAACCCCGCCAGGATGGAGGGGCTGTCCCAGCCGGCGCTGTTGCCCCGCACGAGGCTGGACACGATGCCGAGCATGCCGGCGGTGACCAGGACGACGCCCACCGGGTCCAGGCGACCGTAGCCGCCACGGCTCTCGCGAACCCGCGTCATCACCGGCAGCAGCAGCAGACCGATGGGCACGTTGACCCAGAAGATCCACTGCCAGGACCAGGCTTCGGTCACCGCGCCGCCGATGACCGGCCCGAGGGCGATACCGAGACCCACCATCGCGCCCCACAACCCGAACGCGTGGCCGCGCTGACGTGCCGGCACCACACTGGCCAACAGCGTGAGGGTCAGCGGGAGAACGACCGCCGCGCCCAGGCCCTGCACCGCGCGTGCGGCGATCAGGAACTCGATGTTGTCGGCGAGGCCCGCCAGCCCGGACGCAATGGTGAAGACCAGCAGCGCGATGGTGAAGACCTTGCGCCGGCCGAAGCGGTCACCGAGCGCCGCGCCGGTCAACAGAAAGACGGCGAAGGTGAGCGTGTACGCGTTGACGATCCATTCAAGATCTTCAAGGCTCGCGCCGAGCTCGGTACGGATGACCGGTAGCGTCGTCGTGACGACGAGGGTGTCGATTGCGACCATGAACACCGCGACCAGGGCCGCGACCCATGTCCATGCGGCGCTGTGGGTCGCTGGTTGGTTCTTGTCCACTCTGTTTCCCTACTCGAGATGGATTGACTGGGAAGGATCGCTGGGACGCTGCCCGTTGCGCTCCTCTCGTCGGTAATGGGGGCGAGAGACCCGGACATATGTCCCGCGCCAATACCCCAGCGGGAATCGGTCCGGCGCCGTCGCCCCACCGACGAGACGGCCGAGCACGATGGCGTGATCACCAGCGGTGATCACGTCATGCAGCGCGCACTCGGTGAAGGCGACGGTCGGTTCCAGCCGTGGCATGCCGGCCACGTCGCCGGGACGCCAGGCCACATTGGCGAACTTGTCGCTGCTGTAGCTGGCGAACAGTTCGGAGACCTCGTGGCCGTCGGCGTCGAGGAAGTTGACGGCGAATCCGCCGGTCTCCCGGATGGCGTCCAGGGTCGAACTCACCTGCCGCACGCAGAACAGCAGCAGTGGCGGGTCCTTGGAGACGCTGCAGACCGACGACGAGGTCAGGCCGTGCGGCCGACCGGACGCGTCGATCGCGGTCACCACGCTGACGCCGCTGGCCAGCGAGCCCATGATCGCCAGGAACGCACTCGGTTCCACGTTGACTAGTTCGGTGCCAGTAATGGTCCACCTCCTTCGATCGCCGCCAGCAGCGCGGCTCGATCGGTCTTTCCGTTCGGGGTGAGCGGTAGGCTCGTGGCCGCCTGGACGGAGTCGACGATCATGTAGGTCGGCAGCTGTCCGGCGCACCAGCGCTTGATCTCCAGCAGGCCGGGCCGGCGGTCGCCCGCCGGCACCACGACCGCGTGCAGCCGCGCGGCGAGCCCGGCGCCGGCGACGACCACCGCGGCCGCCGCGACGTCCGGATGCGCGGCGAGGACGGCCTCGATCTCGCCGGGCTCCACCCGGTTGCCGCGCACCTTGGCCATGTCGTCGCGGCGGCCCAGGTATTCCAGCGTGCCGTCGGACGACATCCGCCCGAGATCACCCGTTCGGTACGGTCCACGCTGCGGCTCCCGCCCCCAGTAGCCGAGCATCACCGTGGGCCCGTCCGCCACGATCTCGCCCTCCGGGCAGTCGCCGCCACCAGCGGCACCTGCGCCGTCGAGGCTCGGCGGGACCAGGGTCAACACCGCGCCGCTGGCCGGTCGGCCGATCGGCAACGGGCGGTCGCGCCCCTCGTCGGCGTCGGTCACCTCGTACGACGCGCAGACGTTGGTCTCGGTGGGCCCGTACCAGTTGAGCAGCCGCACGCCCGGCCAGGCGGCACGGAGTTCGTGCACGTACCGGATCGGCATCACCTCGCCGGCGAAGACGCAGGCCCGCAGGGCCGGCGGCGGCGGGCCGTCCAGCAACCCGCCGTCCCGGATCATCAGGGTCAGCGCGGACGGCACGGAGTACCAGATGGTGATGCCCTCGTCGCGCACGAACCGCGCCAACTGCACCGGCGCGTAGGCCAGCTCGGCCGGGACCAGGTGCACCGACGCGCCCGCGCGGAACGCCGCGTAGAGGTCGAAGACCGACAGGTCGAAGTTGAACGGGGCGTGGTTGGCCAGCCGGTCCCGTGGCGACACGGCGAGCAGGTCACCGGCCCACTCGACGAACGCCGCCGCGTTGCGGTGGCTCAGGCTGACGCCCTTCGGGGCGCCCGTCGACCCGGAGGTGTAGAGGATGTACGCGGGCTGGTCCGGGGCCGGTCGGTGCACCGGCGGCAGGTCACTCTCGGCCCCCAACCGCTGCAACTCGTCCAGCGACACCAGCGGTGGCCCGTCCGGAACACCGCCTTCGCGGGCGACCCGGTCGGCGGCCGGACCGTCCGCCACGACGACGGTCGCCGCGCAGTCGGCCGCGATGCGCCACACCCGGGCGGGCGGGTTCGCCGCGGACACCGGAACGTACGGCGCCCCCAACGACAGCGCCGCCTGCATGACGGCCACCGCGTCGGCCCGTTTGTCGGACCACAGCACCACCCGGTCGCCCGGGGACACCCCCGCACGCGCCAGCCCCGCCGCCAGGCGCCGCGCGGCCGTCGTCAGCTCCGCGTACGTGAGCTGGCCGTCGTCCGCGATCACCGCCGGCGCGTCCGGTGTACGCCGGGCCCACTCGGCCACGTAGCCGTGGATTCCCGCGCCACCCGGCGTGTCGGACTGGTCCACGTCCCGCACGGTCGACACCTCCCTGGTCAAGCCGCGGCCCTCACAGGCCCAGTTCGCGGGCGATGAGCAGACGCTGGACGTCCGACGTGCCGGAGAAGATCGTGCTGGGGACGGCGTCGCGCAGCATGGTCTCGATCCCGGTGTCGCGCAGGTATCCGAGTCCACCGAACAGGCGCACCGCGTCGAGCGCCCCGGCGACCGCCGCCTCCGAGACGGCCAGCTTCGACAACGCCACGTTGAGTTCCGAGCCGCCGCCGTTGTCCATCTCCCAGCAGCAGCGATAGAGCAGCAGCCGCGCCGACTCCGTCCGCAGCTTCATCTCGACGATCCGGTTCGCGACCGCCTGGAAGTCGCTGATGCGCCGGCCGAACTGGCGGCGCGAGGTCACGTGCTCGACGCAGCGCTCCACCAGGCGGTCCAGCAGGCCGACGTATCCGGCGAACAGGCAGGCCCGCTCCCAGCGCATCGAGTGCTGGAAGATCGCGGCGCCCTGGCCCGGCTCGCCGAGCACCCGCTGCGCCGGCACGAGGCAGTCCTGAAAGGACACCCGGCCGGCCGGCGCCGACACGAGGCCCATCTTGTCGAACGGCTCGCTGACCGTCAGGCCGGGGGTGTCCCGGTCCAGCACGAACGCGGTGACACCGAGATGGGCGGCCGCCGGATCGGTGGTCGCGTAGGTCACCAGCACGTCGGCCACCGGTCCGTTGGTCACGAACGTCTTCTCGCCGTTGAGCAGGTAGCCGTCCGCCGTCTCCGTCGCGGTGACGGCGAGCCGCGAGACGTCGGAGCCCGCGCCCGCCTCGGTCATCGCGTTGCCGGCCACCACCTCGCCCGAGCAGATCCGCGGTAGGAGGCCCTTCTTCACCTCCGGTGTGCCGAACCCGGCGATCGGCACCGCGCACGCGAACTGGTGCGCGCTGGCCGCGAACACCAGACCGGTGTCCGCGCACCCCCGACCGAACGCCTCGACACGCAACGCGGTGTCCAGGGCGCCCAGCCCGCCGCCGCCGTACTCGGCGGGAATGCAGAGGCCGAGCAGCCCCAACCGACCGAGACGCCGCCAGGCCTCGCGGTCGTGCAGCCGGCTGGCGTCGGCGGTGGGCGGGAAAGCCCGCTCGGCGCTCGCGCGCACCTCGTCGTAAGCGTCCCGCTGTTCAGGCGTCCAGGCGAAGTCCACGGTGCCCCCTCGGCCGCGCGGTGAACCGGCGCGACGGAATGACCGGCTTGCAGGAGCAACCCGGACCGGACTGACATATCCTCAAAGGTCTAGACTCAGGCATTTGATCGGGCCGTGCGCTCGGGCGTACGGGAACTCGTAAGAGGTTGCCTTGACGACGCAGCAGGGATTCGACGGTGGCAGCGGCATCCGGCAGGCGATCCTCGACGTCACCCGGCGGGAGATCTCCGAGTGCGGCCTGACCGGGGTGAGCATCCGCAGCGTCGCCCGGCGCGTAGGTGTCGACCCGCGGCTCGTGCGGCACTACTACGGCTCCAAGGAGCAGCTCCTGCGGCACGCGGTGCAGGTCGACGGCAACCCCGTTGAGCTGGCCGAACAGCTGCTGGCCGGCAGCCGTCGCCGGCTGGGTCGGGCCACCGCGACGGCCCTGCTCACCCACTGGGACAGCCCTCGTACGACGATCTCCTACCGGGCCCGGCTGTCCGCCTCGCTGACCAGTGAGGAGATCGCCGAGCTGATGCGCGACGAGTTCGTACGGGCGTTCTTCGGCACGTTGGCCGAGGGCGTCAGCCCCGACCGACACGAGCTGCGGGCGGCGCTCGCCGCGTCCCAGGTGATCGGCCTGGCCCTGTGCCGCTACCTGATCGACGGCACCGAGCTGTCCCGGCACGACCGCGACGATCTGGCCCGGATGATGGGTCGCACAATCCAGCACTACCTCACCGCCGACCTGGCTGAGTGACGCCGGGCGCGTCGGCGGCCGAGCCGTCCGCGCGTTCGACGTCGTGGGCCGCCGCCCGCCCGTCGTCGACCGACGCCCGCCCCCGGGTCGGCGACGGCGCGTCATCCCGCCGGCCGGTCACGTTGTCCTTGGTGAGCAGCCGCTTGAAGTCCGCGGGCGCCACCGTCATGACCCAGGCCACCATGAGGAGCCGACGGGGCATCGTGAAGTGGTAGTACCGCGCGTTCGGGTCGCCGAACCGGTACAGCGGCGGCACGAACCGCGCCCGGCGCAGCTCGCGGAAGATCATGTCCGCCGCCTCGGACTGCCGCAGCCCACCGGCCCGGACCCGGGCGAACACCTCGAAGAACCAGTCCAACATCTGGCGCAGACCGTCCGGGGTGCGGAACCACAGCCCGCCGTCGGCGAACCGCTCGACCGGATCCCACGTCCCGGCGGCCAGGGCATCGTTGGTGGCCCGCTTCAACGACAGGTGGCCCAGGATCTGCCAGAGCAGCCAGACCCGGCTGTACGCGTTCCACAACGCGAAGCTGCCGGCGGCCGTGCGGGCAGCGGCCAGGATCTGGTCGTTGAACTCGATCAGGGCGTCCTGGAAGGCCGCCGCCTCGGCCAGCACGACGCCCGTCGCCGGCTCGTCGCGCAGCGCTCGCGGCAGCGCGGCCCCGAGCGCGTGGACCATCTCCGCCGTCATCGTCACGTCCCGGGACAGGAACTCGTCGGTACGGCAGGCCGACCGCTCCATGGCGAACCACCGTGGCCCGTGGGTCACCGCCGACCGGCGCTGCCAGTGGGGCGAGGTGGTCCAGCCGCCCTCTGCCGTGGCGGACGCGAACTGCTCCGCCAGGCTCGGGAAGGGCGCGACCAGTGCCCGGAACGCGGCGTCCGGATCCGCCGGCAGGTCGTCGAACCGGTCGTGGTCCAGCCCCACCGTCACGCTGCACAGGTCGCTGGCCGCGTCGTCGTGGTTGCGGAAGTCCACCACCTGGATCCAGCCGCCGTCGAAGAGGTGGTGCACGGTCCCCCGCGACCAGGTCGTCGCCCGGTGGTAGTCGGCGAGCCGGCTGCACTCCTCGAACGGCCGGACGCCGCGCAGGTGGGCGTGCATCATCTTCGACCGCAGCAACAGCGGTCTCGGATCACCCTCGGCGGTCGCCGCCCGCAGGGGCGACTCCTGGTCGCGGGCGTCCACCACGAACCGCGCGGTCACCGTCTGTCCGGAGCCGAAGGTCAGGTGTACGGCCTCCGGCGCCAGCCGGACCTCGGTGGTGGACGCCCGTTCCGGCAGCACCGACGCGCCGTACCGCACGGCCAGTTCCCGGGCGTACCCGTCGACGACCGGCCGGTAGAGGTGCCACTCGCTGTGCTCGCCCGGCACGTGGAACTGCACGGCGTGCGCCGGGTCGTGCCGGCGGCCCGCCGTGTGGTGCAGGAAGGCGAGGCTCTTCTTGATCCCGCTGGTCCGGCGCACCGCGTCCGGCAGGTCCTCGAAGTGCGCGAAGGAGGCGATCTCCGGCACGTCGAACCGCTCGGCCAGCAGGTGCAGCACAGCGGTCGTGTACGGCACGGTGCTGTCGCCGGACGGCAGCACCGTGTCGTCGGGCGAGCCGACGAGCAGGACCCGCAGGTCCTGCTTGGCCAGTACCGTGGCGAGCAGGCCGGTCGCCAGATGGCTGCCCAGGATCACGACGTCGTACGACACCGGGGCGTCGGGTTCGATGGTGGTCATCCGGTCTCCTAGAAGATCTTCCGGCCCATGAGCTGCTCCTTGCCGGCCTCGCGCAGGAAGCCGAGCATCAGCCGCCGCACGTCCGGCGGCGCCTTGGTCGCCGCCCAGAGCATCGTCCGGCCGATCTTGAGCGGGGTCGGGTTGATGAACCGCAGGTGGCGGTCCTTCCAGCCCCAGTGGTCCGGCACGAAGGGCGCCCGGTTGAGGTGGTCGTAGAGGGCATCCGCCGCCTCGTCGCCGGTGATCTTGCCGGCCTCGAAGTCACCGCACTGCTTGACCATGTCCTCGAACAGCTCGCCGTAGCCCTCGTGGTCGGACCAGTGCAGACCCGGGTTCTTCACCTCTTCCAGCTCGTTCAGATGCCGCTCGTCGCCGGTGGAGCGCCACCGGCGGTACGCCTCGTGGGCCCGGAACGTGCCGGCGTTCGAGCCCCACGCCCAGATCCGGAACACGGCCGTCCACAGCGAGTAGTGCTCGAACGAGGCGTACGCGGCGTTGACCAGCTTGTCGTTGCCGTCGAACAGCGCCTGCTGGCGGGTGTTCACCCCCTCGAACCGGTCGGCCGAGAAGTCGTCGTCACCCACCGCCCGCAGGATCCGCCAGGCCAGCACGTTGACCGCCTCGCAGGTGTTGGACAGACCACGGGAGAACAGCGGGTCGATGAACGCCGCGGCGTGGGCCAGCAGCACCCAGCGGTCGCCGACGGTGGTCTTGGACGAGTACTGCACCCGGTCCGTGCCCACCCACTCCCGCATCGGCCGGGCGCCCTCGAACTGCGCCGCCATGCCCGGGAACCGCTGCATGTGCTTCCAGAAGTCCTCCTCCGGCGACATGCCGGGAGTCTTCGGGTACATCCGCGGGTCCATCGTGAGGCCCACGCTGCACAGCGGGTTCTTCGAGTCCTTGTGGTTGTTGAACGCGATCACCCACGACCAGCCGCGCGGGAACAGGTGGTGGACGGTGCCCTCGTAGAACGGCACCGGCGGCTTGTCCGCGCCGGTGCGCTGGAACACCTCGTCGGTGGTCTTGAGGTCGATCATGTGGTTCCACACGGCCCGCGAGTGGTGCTTGTACCGGCAGGGGTCCTCGCGCAGCCCGAACTTCTCGGCCAGCGGCGAGCGGTAGCCGCTGGCGTCCACCACGTACCGGCTGCGGAACTGCTCGCCCCGGGTCGAACTGACCGTGACGCCGGAGTCGTCGAAGTCGACGTCGGCGATCGTGAAGTTCACCCGCGCCGTGCAGCCGTACTTGATCGCCGCGTGGAACAGGTACGCGTCGGTGTCCTGCCGGTACATGTGCGGCGTCTCGTGCAGCAGGCTCGGGAAGTTGAACATCGTGACCTGCTTCGGGTCCTGCGGCTTGCCCTCCTGGTGGTTGAGGAAGGCGAAGTGGTCCTTCTTGCCGTGCCAGGGCGAGATGATCTTCTGGCAGGCGGTCAGCGTCGCCAGGGTCATCAACTCCGGCACCTTGTACCGCTCGGACATGGTGCGCAGCGACACCAGCATGTTGGGGATGGTCGACTCACCGATGGCGAACTTCGGGTGCGCCTTGGCATCGACCAGCAGCACCTTCGCGCCGTTGCGGGCCAGGATCGCGCCGAGCATCGAGCCGGCGAAACCCGCGCCGAGAATGGCGACGTCATATGTGGCCTTCTCGGCCTCGATCAATTCACTCACCGTGCACTCCAATTCCTCGGGTTACTTCGGCTCGGGGACGCGCAGCCGGGAGCCGAGCACCGGCCAGCCAGCGAGTTTCTGTTTGATCTCCTCGACCGGCTCGAACTCGCCCCGGGCGAAGCGCTTGCGCATGAAGAGGGTCAGACCCTCGTAGGTGAGCTCACCGATCGCCGGCGGCGCGTCCCGCTTCGCCCAGCGCAGGGTGCCGAGCACCTTGGCCGCGGACGCGCCGGTGATCCGAATCGCCGGGTCGGCCAGGCCGAACGCCGGCGGCACGAAGCGCGCGCTGGCCAGCTGGTCGCGGATCTGCTTGGCGACGTCCTTCGGCTCCGCCTCCCCCGCGTCGACGGCGCGCATCATCCGGCTGACGCCGGCCAGGAACTCGAGCACCTCGGCGTGGTCCGGGTCGTCGACCTTGGACCGGTCGAACTCGCGCAGCTCCACCCGCCACCACGGCCGTTCCATCCGCCGCAGCACGGCGGGGTCGCGGGTCTTGGAGTAGAGCGCGTAGCCCCGGTTGATCTCGAAGGTGGAGAGGATCTGGGTCAGCGCCCACACCCGGAACCAGGCATCCCACAGGTCCCAGTCCCGGAACGCGATGTACGCGTTGTTGACCAGATCGTCGTTGAAGTCGAGCTGACCCTGCTCGAGCTCCTGCACGTACTCGAACCGCTCGACGGCGAAGTCGTCGTCCTTGAGCGCGTCCAGCAGCCGCTGGGTCAGCGCGTTGATGATCTCCATGGTGTTCGACAGGCCACGCGAGAACAGCGCGTCGACGAAGCCCGCCGCGTGCGACATGAGGCACCAGCGATAGCCCACCGTCTTCTTCGGCGAGTACTGCAGGCGGCCCGTGCGCACCCACTCGCGCACCGGGGTGGCGTTGGTGAACTGCTGCGCGATGCCCGGGTACCGGTCGAGGAACTGGCGGAACTCCTCCTCCGGCGAGCAGTCCGGCACCGGGTACCGGCGCGGGTCGAACTGCACGCCGACGCTGCACAGGTCATTGGTGGACCGGGGGTGGTTGTCGAACGGGATCACCCACATCCAGCCGCCCTCGAAGATGTGGTGCAGCGTTCCCTCGTGCCAGCGGGTCGGGTTGCCGTACGTCTCGCGCGGCGCGAAGTCGTCGTACGGCCGCACACCGACCATGTGCGTGAACAGCGAGCGGGAGTGGTGTTCGAGCCGGGTCGGCTCCTCCCGCAGGTCGAACTGCTCGGCCAGCGCCGAACGGAAGCCGCTGGCGTCCACCAGGTAGCGGGCCCGCACGGGCGCGCCGGGGCCGACGTCGAGCGTCACGCCGTCCTCGTCGACCTGCACACCCGCGATGCGCGTCTGCTGCCGGATCACGGCGCCGTACTTCGCCGCGACCGTGAGCATGAAGTTGTCGATGTCCTGCCGGAAGAAGTGGTTCTCGGTGTTCAGGATCTTCGGGATCTGGAACATGTTCGCTTCTTCGGGCCGCTGCTGCTCGCCCGGGCGCTGGTAGACGAAGCCGAAGTTCCTCTTCACCCCGCCGGTGGTGTTGATGTGCGCGTACACCGACTCGAAGGTGCTCAGGTACTTGATCTCCGGCACGCCGTACCGCTCGCTGATCAGCCGCATCGCCATCGACGTGTACGGGATCGTCGACTCGCCGACGGCGAAGCGGGGGTGCGTGCCGGCGTCGATCACCAGCGTGTACGCGCCGTTGGCGGCCAGGCACGCCGCCAGGGTGGAGCCCGCCAGCCCGGAGCCGATCACCACCACGTCGAACATCCCGTTGTGCGCGGCCGCACCTTCCATCATGGACTCCTTATCCATTGGATTCACTTCGGCGTCGGGACGCGGAGTCGCTTGCCGACCACCGGCCAGCGGGCGATGAGGTGCTTGAGTTCCTCGCCAACGGCGAACTCGCCGGGCGAGAAGCGCTTCTTCATGAAGAGCGTCAGGCCCTCGTACGTGAGGTCGCCGACGGCCTTCGGCGCCTTCTTGCGGGCCCAGCGCAGGGTCTTGCCGATCTCGAAGAAGTTGGCGTCGGTCCACTGGTTGTCCGGGTCGGCCAGGCCCCACGCGGGCGGCACGAAGTCCGCCTCACGCAGCAGCCGCAGCAGCTCGGCGGCCGTCTCCCCGGAGTCCGCCCGCCCCTCCTGCACGGCCCGGGTCATGTCGTTGACCTGCTGCAACAGGACCATGACCGCGCCGTACGGCGCGTCCTGCGGGATGACCCGTCCCCGCCACCACGGCCGCTCCAGCGGTGCCAGCACCGCCGGGTCGCGGGTGTCCAGGAAGCGGGCGTACGCCCGGTTCACCTCGAAGGTGGCGATGAACTGTCCGAGTGACCAGATGCGGAACCAGGCGTCCCACAGCCGCCAGTCGCCGAACGACGTGTACGCGTTGGCGACCAGGTCGTCGTTGAAGTCGAGCAGACCCTGCTCGAACTCCTGCATGTACTCGAACCGCTCGACCGAGAAGTCGTCGTCCTCGATCGCGGAGAGCAGCCGGTGCACCAGCGCGTGCATCGTCTCCAGCGAGTTCGACAGCCCCCGGGAGAACAGCGGGTCCAGGAAGCCGGCCGCGTGCGAGGTGAGGCACCAGCGGTAGCCGACCGTCTGCCGCGACGAGTACTGCAGCCGGCCGGTGCGGGTCCAGTCCCGCACCGAGCGGGCTTCGGCGAACTGCGGCTCGATGTCCGGGTACTGCGCGATGAACCGGCGGAACTCCTCCTCCGGGGAGCAGTCCGGCACCGGGTGGATCCGCGGGTCGAGCTGGAGGCCGACGCTGCACAGGTCGTTGGTGCCCCGCAGGTGGTTGTCGAACGGGATCACCCACATCCAGCCGCCACGGAACAGGTGGTGCAGCGTGCCGTCGTGCCAGGGGCTGGGATGCCCGTACCGGGACTTGGGGGCCAGCTCGTCGTACGGCCGGATGCCGACCATGTGGGTGAAGAGCGACCGCGACTGGTGTCGGAACCGGGTCGGCTCCTCGCGCAGGCCGAACTGCTCGGCCAGCACCGAGCGGAAGCCGCTGGCGTCGACCACGAACTTGGCCCGGAAGTGACCGCCGGTGTGCTTCAGCGTCGCACCGTCGTCGTCGATCTCCACGCCGGTGATCCGCACCTGCTGGCGCACGGTGGTGCCGTACTTGGCGGCGACCGTGAGCATCCAGTTGTCGATGTCCTGGCGGTAGAAGTGGCTCTCGGTGTGGGTGACCTTGGGAATCGGGAACATGTGGGTCTCGCGCGGGTCCTGGCGCTCGCCCGGCCGGTGGTAGACGAACCCGAAGTTGCGCTTGACCCCGGACGTCGTGTTGATCTTGGACTGGACGCCCTCGAAGGTGGACAGCCACTTGATCTCGGGAACCCCGTACCGCTCGCTGACCAGCCGCATCATCATCGACGTCGCCGGAATGGTCGACTCGCCGATGGCGAACCGCGGATGGGTCGTGCCGTCGACGATCAGCACTTTCGCGCCGTTGCGGGCCAGGCAGGCGGCCAGCATGGTGCCGGACAGGCCGGACCCGATGATCGCGACGTCGTACTCCGGCGTGCTGCGCGGATGATCAGTCATGTCGTTCAAGCTCCTTCATCAGCCGCTGTGGGAGCGGGCAGGTAGCCGGTCCGCACCATCCAGCGCAGGTAGATGTCGAGTAGGTCGTCGTCCAACGGCGGGCACCGGACGTCGGTGCCCCGCAGTTGTTCCTCGGTGTTGTCGACGCCGTAGTGGACGGCCTCCTCGCCGCCGACCACGAACTCCTGGACCACCGGCATGACCGGGTGCAGTTCGTTCGTGCCCACGGCGTAGGTCGCCTTGAGCGCCTGCCACCACTCCTCGACGGGTACGACCTCGACCGCGAAGCCGTGCCGACGCAGCGCGCGCACCACGTCCGCGAAGAGTGCCTTGTACGGGCTCACCAGGTGGTACGTGCCACCCAGGGCCGGGCCGTACCGGGAGATGTGCACCAGCGCGCTCGCCACGTAGTCGACGGGCGTCATCTCCACCTTGATGTCGATGTCCGGCGCCAACCCGAGCTGCACGCAGCCCTTCATGACCCGGGTGGTGAAGTGGGTGGTCAGGCTCGCGCCGGTGCGGGAGTCGCCCAGCACCCGACCCGGCCGGTAGATGTCGGCCGGCACGCCGCGCGCGCGGGCCAGCTCGACCAGCCGCTCCGCGGCCCACTTGGTCTGCACGTATCCGGTCACCAGTCGACCGGCCGAGGCGATGTCGTCGTCCTCGCCGACGACGTCGCGGCCGGGGGCCGGTAGGCCCCAGATGCCGTACGTCGAGACGTGGTGGACCGCGGTCGGCCGCCCACGCGCGGCCAACCGCAGCACCTCCTCGGTGCCCGTGATGTTGTCCGGTCGGAGCTGCTGGTAGTTGTAGCCGAAATGCACCCGGGCGCCGCAGTGGTAGATGCCGTCCAGCAGGTCGGCGAGTTCGTCGAACCGCTCGGCGGACAGGCCCAACCCGGGTCGGGCCAGGTCACCGGGCAGCACCGTGATCCGATCGACGGCGGTGGCCGGCAGGGGGAGGTAGCGCTCCATGTTGTCCAGCAGCCGCCGCAGGCCGGCCCCCTCGTCGGCGCACCGCACCAGGCACCACACCCGGGCCGTGGTCGATTCGAGCAGGGTGTGCAGCAGGTAGCCGCCCACGAAGCCGGTCGCGCCGGTCAGCAGAACGTGCCGGGGATCGCGCACCCGGGCCGGCGGATCACCGACCACCCGGATGTCCGGCGCGAGGGTCACCTCGCCGGCGATCCACGCCGGGTCACTGGCCGGGTCATCCGCCAGGTCTCCGCCGCCCTGGTCACCGGCGGGCGGCACGGCGTCGTCAGCGGACCCGTCGCCGGACCGGTCGGCCAGCAGCCCGGCGAACAGGTCGGCCCACTGTGCCGGGGTGGCGAGGGTGAGCAGGTCACCGGCGCGCACGGTGAGGCCGAGATCCCGCCGGCAACGCCGGACGGCGTCCATGACCATGAGCGAGTCCATGCCGCTGGCCAGCACGTCGCTCTCCTCGTCGAGCGCCCCCGAACCGGCGCCCAGGACGTCCGTCGCCAACTCGACCGCGTACGCGCCGAGCGTCGCCCGCACCCGGCGCGGGTCGCCCTCGGCGCGCAGGCCGGCCAGCAGCGGCGCCTCCGCGACATCGTCCGCGGCCGGTTCGTCGGCGGTGATGCCGCGCAGCATCGGCCGCTCCGTGCGGGCCTGCATGACCGGCTTGAACACCGACCAGTCCACCGCGCACACCACCCGCTGCGTGGCGTCGCCGGCCGCGAGCGCCGTCAGGATCCGGATGCTCTGCTCGGCCGGCAACGGCCGCAAGCCGGTGGCCTTCAGGAACGCCATCACCTCGTCGCCGAAGAGAGCGGACGGCAGGTCCCACGGGCCCCACGCGACGGACAGGGCCGGCAGGCCGGCGGCCTCGCGGTGCCCCGCCAGCGCGTCGAGGAACGCGTTGCCGGCCGCGTAGCTGGCCAGGTGCTGCGAGCCCCAGGTCGCGGCGATCGACGAGAAGCCGATGAAGAAATCCAGCTTCGCGCCGCGCGTGAGCTGGTGCAGCAGCCAGCCGCCGATCACCTTCGGTCGCCACACCCGCCGGTACGCGGCGTCGGTGGCCGTACGGGCGAACTCGGGCTCCGACACGCCGGCCGCGTGGACGACACCGCGCAGCGGCTGGGCGCCGTTCTCCAGCGCGGCGAACACGGCGGTCATCGCCGCCTCGTCGACCACGTCGGCGGCGACCACGTCGACGGTGGTCCCCAGCCGCTCCAGCCGCCGCACCGCGTCGATCCGCCGCGCGGCCTCCCCGGTCGCGTCGGCCCAACCGTCCCGCTCGGGCAACGCGGTGCGGGCGAGCAGCACCAGGCGGCCGGCGCCGGCGCGGGCCAGCCATTCCGCGACGGTCAGGCCGATCCCGCCGAACGCCCCAGTGATCAGGTACGTGGCCTCGCCGTGGACCGGCGGCCGACGGCGCAGCGCCTCGGCTGGCAGTGGGGGCGCGGGGGTCAGGCGCAGCGCGTACCGACGGTCCGCGCGCAGCGCCTGCTGGTCGTCGTAGCCGTCCTGTGCGTCGGCCGGGCCGACGCCGGACGGGTCGCCGGGGACCAACCCACCCGTGGTCAGCGCGGCCAGCAGCATCAGGTCCTCGCCGGGTCGGCGCCGCGGGTCCAGGTCGATCGCCCCTCCCCACCGGTCCGGGTGCTCCAGCGCCAGCACCCGGCCCAGGCCCCACAACGTGCCGGCGACCGGGGCGGCCGCGTCCGGGACGGCGGTCGCCGTGCTCACCCGCAGAGCGGCGCGGGTGACGAGGCTGAGCCGGGCGTCGGCGCACGCCGGGTCGTCGAGCATCGCGCGCAGGAGGGCGAGGGTCGTCAGGTCCGCGCGCCCGGCGTACTCCTGAAGGCTCGCGGCGTCGCAGTCCTTGGACCCCGGCGCGTCGAGCCCGGTCAGGACCACCGCGAGCCGGGGACGACCCGGGCCGGCGGACCAGGTGGCGACCAACTCCCGGACGGCGTCCGGGTCCGGACGGCAGTCCGACCCCTGGCCCACCACCGGCGGCGCCGCCACCGTGACGGCGGCGTCGCGCTCCCGCAGCAGCGCGGCCAGCCCGGTCACCAACGCGGCATCCGGACCCGTCGGGTCGGCCACCAGCAGGTAGCTCTGTCCGGCCAGGTCGGCCGGCGGCTGCGGGGACGGCCCGGGCAGGGGCACCCAGGTCTGCTCGTAGAGCAGGTCGGCCGGGACCTCCCAACGGGCCGGCGCGGGCACCGACGCGACTGTCACGTCCTGCGCGTACCCGATCGGGACGCCCCCGGCGTCGAGCAGGTCGACGGCCCCGGTCAGCACGTCGCCGACCGCCCGCACGGACCCGACGCGGACCCGCACCGCCCGTACGCCGCCCGGGGGCAGGACGTCACTCGACGTCGCGGCCGTGCCACCGAGCGCGCCGCAGCCGGCCAGCGTCGACCCGTTCTCCGACTCCGCCCCGCCCGCCACCGTGACCGCGACCCGCGCGGCGTCGAGCACCTCGGGCCAGCCCGCGCCGTCCGGCACCGGGACCTCCGGCGCGGTCTCGACGTCGTTGTCCCCGTCGGGGTACGGGCGGCCGGCCGGCCACCGGCGCCGCAGCACCCCGCTGGCGTGGCGGATCCACGGCGCGGCCAGCGCCTCCCGGGCCGCGGTGGCCCCGACCAGCTCCCAGTCGGCCGAGCCGTCGTCCCGCGCCGTGACCGTGAGCCGCAGGTGACCCCGCTCGCCGGTCGGGACCGACGTGTGGACGCTCAGATCCTCGGCGCACCGCCACCCGCCACCGAGGCAGTCCGTGGCGGCCCGGACCGCCACGTCCAACACCGCGCCGAGACCCGGCGACTCACCGGCCAGCGCCTCGGGCGTCACCTCGTACGCCGGCACGGGTCCGGGCAGGCGGCGGCCGACGCCCGGGATGTCGCCGGCCACGACGGCGGCCCCGGTCTCCTCGGCGGCGGCCGCGACCGGCGCGGCGACCGGCCCGACCTCGCGGAACCAGTAGTGCGCGCCGCGCCACGGTGTCGTCGGCAGCGGTACCGCGCGCACGTCCTCGCCCTCGTGGAAGGCCCGCCAGTCCGGACGTGCGCCCCGCAGGCTCACGTTGCCGACCGCGCCGAGCACCTCACGCAGGTCCTCACCGCCCCGCCGCAGGGTGGGCACGAACGCGCAATCCGGCTCGCCGGCGAGCGAGCGGGCCGCGAGGGCCGTCAGCACGGGCGCGGGCCCGAGCTCCACGAAGGTGCGCATGCCCGCGTCGTGCAACGCGCGCACCCCGTCGCGGAAGCGGACCGCGCCGGCCGCGTGCCGCAGCCAGTAGTCCGGGCCCAGGTCGTCGTCGCCGAACAGCCGACCGGTGACGTTGGACGCCAACGGAATGCGCGGCGGGCGGAACGACAGCCCGGCCAGCACCGACCGGAACGGCTCCAGCATGGGTCGGATCAGCGGCGAGTGGAACGCGTGCGACACGGCCAGCCGCCGGGTGCGGACGCCGTCGGTCGCCAGCCGCTCCAGGACGGTGGCCAGATGCGCGGCGTGACCCGAGATCGTGACGTCGCCCGGCCCGTTGACCGCGGCGACCGCGACCGTGCCCGCGTACCCGTCGATCGCCGCGACGGCGACCTCCTCCGCGCAGCCCGCGGCGGCCATCGCGCCGCCCGCCGGCAGCTCCGCCATCAACCGCGCCCGCGCGGCCACCAGCGTCGCGGCGGCGGGCAGGTCCAGCACACCGGCGACGCAGGCGGCGACCAGCTCGCCGACGCTGTGGCCGGCCACCGCGGACGGTCGCAGGCCCCAGGAGAGCCACATCTGGGCCAGGGCGTACTCGACCGCGAACAGCGCCGGCTGCGTGTACCGGGTGTCGTCGAGCGGCGTCGGACCGTCGGCCCACAGCACGTCCGCCAACCGGCGGGGCAGCTCGCTGTCGAAGAGCGCCGCGGCCTCCTCGAACGCGGCGCGGAAGGCGGCGTTCCCCAGCAGCCCGCGGGCCATGCCCGGGTACTGGGCGCCCTGGCCGGTGAACAGCCAGGCGACCTTGCGATCGCGGCGGCGGGGCAGGGCGGCGACCGTCAGCCCGCGCGGGTGGCGGCCCTGCGCGTACGCCGACAGGACGTCCGCCAGCTCGTCGGTGTCGGCGGCGGTGACCGCGAGGCCGTGCGTCTGGACCGCGCGGCCGACGTGCGTCGTGTAGCAGGCGTCGCCGAGGGACACCGCGTGCGGACCGCGGAGCCACCGCGCGTGCCGGTCGGCCAGCTCACGCAGCGCCTCCTCGGTACGCGCGGAGGCCAGGAACAACCCGTACGGCGGTTGGGCACCAGCCCGAGCGGCACCGGCCGGCGGCGCCGCCAGCACGACGTGCGCGTTCGTCCCGCTCGCCCCGAAGCTGCTCACTCCGCCGGTGCGCGGGTGGCCCCGATCCGGCCACGACGTACAGGTCACGGGCACCCGCACGTGCAAGGCGGACCAGTCCAGGTTCGGGTTGGGCTCGTTCAGGTGCAGGTGCGGTGGGATCTCGCCGTTCGACATGGCGAGCACGACCTTGAACAGGCCGGCCATGCCGGCGGCCGGCTCCAGGTGCCCGATGTTCGTCTTCACCGAGCCCACCAGCAGCGGGTCGTCGGGTCGGCGGTGCCGACCGATGACGGCTTCCAGCGAACGCAGCTCGATGGGATCGCCCAGCGAGGTGCCCGTCCCGTGCGCCTCGACGTAGTCCACGCCGTCCGGCCCGACGCCGGCCTGGCTCATGGCCGCGGCGACCACGTCCTGCTGCGCGAGCGGGTTCGGCACGGTGAGGCCGCTGGAGCGACCGTCGTGGTTGACCGCCGAGCCGCGGACGACCGCGACGATCGGGTCGTTGTCGGCCAGCGCGGCGGAGAGCCGCTTGAGCACCACGACACCGGCGCCCTCCCCGCGGGCGTAGCCGTCCGCCGACGCGTCGAAGGTCTTGCACCGCCCGTCGGCGGAGAGCCCGCGGAACTTGCTCATCATCACGAAGCCGTACGGGGACAGCAGCAGGTTCACCCCGCCGGCCAACGCCAGGTCGCACTCCCGCAGCCGCAGCGCCTGGCACGCCTCGTGCAGCGCGACCAGCGACGACGAGCAGGAGGTGTCGACGACCTTGCTCGGCCCCCGCAGTCCGAGCAGGTACGAGATGCGGCCGGCCAGGAAGCTGGGCTCGCCGGTGAGCTGGTAGAAGTCGACGTCGTCGATGTCGCCGACGCTCTGCCGGGCGCGTACGTAGTCGGTCGTGCTCAGTCCGAAGTAGACGCCGGTGCGCGAGCCGTCGAGCCGGTCGGGCGCGTAGCCGGCGCGCTCCAGCCCTTCCCAGCAGATCTCCAGCGCGATGCGGTGCTGCGGGTCCATGCCCAGCGCCTCGCGCGGGGAGATCCCGAACGCCTCCGGCTCGAACCGGTCGACCTGGTCGAGGAAGGCGCCCCGGATCGTGTACGCCTTGCCCGGCGCCTCCGGGTCCGGGTCGTGGTACGCGCCGGCGTCGGCGCGCTCCGCCGGGAACTCCGAGGTCGTGTCCACCCCGTTGCGCAGCAGGGTCCAGAACTCCTCCGGCGAGTGCGCGCCGCCGGGGAACCGGCAGGCCATCCCGACGATGGCGATCGGTTCGTCCAACCAACCGTCCCGACTGTCGGCAAGGCGGCGGCGCAGATCCTCGATGGTGCGCAGCGCGTCGGCCATGAGCCGGCGGCTGTCCGGTGTACGCGAAGCGGTCGTCGACATCTCAGCCCCCCTCCGCGAGCGCGGCCGACAGCCGCGCGATCAGCTCGTCCTCGGACATCGCCGCCAGGTCGTCGTCGGCGTCGTCGGGCACGCCGGTCGCCGTGGTGGCGGGCGTGGTGGCCGGCGTGCTCGACCGGGCCGGGTCGGCGGCCGGATCGAGCAGCGTCAGCAGGTGGTCGGTGAGCGCCGCCGCGTTGGGAAACTCGAACGTGAGCGTCGCCGGCAGGTCCACCCCCAGCCCGCGTTCCAACCAGCCGCGCAGGCTCAGCGACATCACCGAGTCCATGCCGAGGTCGAAGAAGCCCTGATGGGCCAGCACGTCCACCCCGGACGCCTCGCCCAACACCTCGGCCACCGCGTCGAGCACCGCCTCCAACAGACGCTCGGCCCGCTGCTCGGCCGGCAGCGCCAGCACGACGGCAGCCAGCGGTGCGACCGACCTGCCGGCCTCCTGCGATCGGCCGTCGCTCGCCACGGACTCGACGCCCACCTCGGCCAGGAACGCGCGGTCGGCCCGCTCCCGGCACACCCGCGCGTACCGGGGCGCGTCCACGTCCGCCACCGTGACCTGGGTCAGGCCCGCCCGGAGCGCCACCTCGAAGGCCTCGCCCAGCTCCGCGCCGGCCAGCGGCCGCAGGCCGCTGTCGACCATCACCATCCGGTCCCGGCGGGACAGCTCGGCCGGGTCGTCGACGGGCATGAACCGCACCACCTGGACGGGTAGACCGGCCCGCTCCCGCGCCGTGGTCACCGCGTCGACCGCGCCCTCGGCGGCGGCCCGCGCGGCCATCCCGGTGGCCCCCCAGACCGCGGCCGCCGCGCCGGTCACGCAGAACAGCGGCGGCGCGAGGTCCCGGGTCGCCAGGTCCAGCCGGTGTACGACCTCAGCCCAGCGCACGGCCGACGACACCGCGCCCTCGTCGAGGGTGTCGAGCGGGGCGGCCGGCGCGGGCTTGCCGACCAGCAGCACGCCACCGAGCGGGGCGCCCAACGCGTCCGGCGTCAGGTCGGCCGCGAGATCCGCCGCGCGGTCTGCCGCCGATCGTTCGTCCGCCCCACGGTCTGCCGCCGTGAGGTCGATCCGTCGCACCTCCACGCCGGCCGCTGTCAGCTCGGCGAGCCGTACGTGCCCCGGGGACGCACCGTCGGACGGCGTGACGTCGGGCGGGGTGGCGTGGGACGGCGCATCGTCGGGCGGGGTGGCTTCCCCGACGATCAGCCGACGCAGGCCACGGCGTACGAGCACGTCCACGAACGGTCGGCTGGCCGGGTGCAGCGCGTCGGTCACCAGGTACCAGGCGTCCGGATCACAGTCGAACTCGGGCAGCGCGGTCGGCAGCGGGTCCGCCGTGGACAACCGTCCGGCGTACCAGGCTCCTTCGCGCAGGAGCAGCTCGTCCTCGGCCGGGTCGGTAGCGGACCCACGCGGGGCCGTCAGCGCACCGGCGAGTCCGGCAGCGTCGCCGGGAGTCCAGCCGACGTCCTGCTGGCCCGGCTCGCCGCCCGCCTGGCCCGGCTCGCCGCCTGCCTGACGTGGCGCGGTGCCGAGCAGGCGCGGGTCGACGTCGACCAGACCGCCCCACCCGGGCGCGGCCTCCATGGCGAGCACCCGCCCGGCCGCCCACACCGCCGCCTGCGCCGGGTCCGCCTCGCCGGCACCGGTCGGCTGGTACGCCCCGGCGGTGACGACGCGCAACCGCCCGGACGGCACGTCGAGTCCGGCGCGAAGCTGACGGGCTGCCCGCACGACACCCGCTACCAGGACCTCGACCGGCACACTGCCGGGTGCGGCCGCCGCGACCAGCACGATCCCGTGGTCCGGCGGAACATCGGCCCACGGCGGCAGGTCGCCCTCCCCCACGCCGGCGGTCGGCCTACCGCCCCGGTCGTCGTCGGGGCCCGCGCCGACGGACGGTGGCCGCCAGGTCACCTCGACGCCGGCGAGCCGCAGACCATCGACCACCCGCTGACCCGCCTCAACGGACGCGCCCGTGAGCGGGACGACGAGCCACCGCCCGGCCGCCGCCTCCGGGGCGGGCGGCAGGACGCGACGCCACCGGACGGTGAACGTACGCGCGGCGCAGCGGTCCCGGACATCGTCGGGCAGGGTGGTGCCGGTGAGCGCCGGAGTGGTCGGGACAGCCGGCGTCGTGGTCACGGAGCCCGACCGCTGGGCGACGGCCGCCGAACCGGTCGCCGGGTCCGACGTATCCGCCCAGTGCCGGCGTCGCTGCCACGGGTAGCGCGGCAGCACCGCCCGGTACGGGCGGCGGCCGAACAGCCTCTCCCAGTGGATGCCGACACCGACCACGTGGAGCTGGGCGATGACGTCGAGGAATCCCTCCGGACGGCCCAGGTCCGCACCGACCGCCAGGAGGCTCGCCTCCCCACCCGCGGCGACAGCCGCGGCGTCCGACCCGCCGTCGACCGCGAGCCACACCCGCTCCCCCGCCGCCGCGAGCGACGCGGCCAGCGCGTCCCAGCCCGACGCCGGTGACCGGGCGGACACCGGGTGCGGACCGGACACCGGACCGCCCGCCGAGGCCAGCCACAGCACGGGCGTCGAGGAGGTGTCGGTGGGTGCCGCCACGGTGACGGTCGTGCCGTCGAGCGCCGCGCCGATCGCCCGCGCCCGGTCGAGCGCACCCGCCGCGCACGCCGCTGCCAACTCACCGACGCCACGTCCGACGACCGCGTCGGGCCGTACCCCGTATGCCTCCCAGACGGCGGTGAGCGCGAGTTGTACGGCCAGCACGGCGGCCGGCTCGCCCCGATCCGCGTCGCCGGCGGTAAGCGCCGTACGCAGCGCGCCGCTGTCGTCGAGCGCGTCCAACGTGGCCCGGAAGGCGGGCTCGTCGCGATCGAGGGCACGCCAGTCGACCGACGCGCGGTCCCCGTACACGAGGACCAGGCGCTCGGACTCGTCGGACACCGCGCCCTGGTGCGCGCCGTCGCCACCGGACAGCCCGGCGGCGAGGTCGGCGATCCCGCGACCGACCACCGCCAGCCGGTGCTCCAGGTGAGCGCGCCGGGTCGCCGCTGCGTGGCAGATGTCGGCGATGTCCGCGCCGCCCTGCGCGGACAGCACGTCCGCGAAGCTCTCCCGGGCGGCGGCCAGGGCGCCGTCCCCGGCGGCCGACAGAACCAGGAGGTGAGCCCGGCCGGAAATGATCGCGCCGGCCCTGGCGGACGCGGCGACGCCCGGTGTCCGGTGCCCGTTCGGCGACGCCGGGGTGGCCGGCCCGCTGAGCACCACGTGGGCGTTGGTCCCGGTGAATCCGAACGCGCTCACCCCGGCGACCCGGGGTCGCCCGCCGGTGGCCGGCCACGCCGTCGTGGACGTGGTGATCCGGACCGGCAGCCGCGCCCAGTCCACCTGGGAGGTGGGACGGGTGACGTGCAGGTGCGCGGGCAGCTCGCCGTGTCGCAGCGCCAGCGCGGTCTTGATCAGCCCGGCGATACCAGCGGCCGCCTCCAGGTGGCCGATGTTGGTCTTGACGGACCCGACCAGCAGCGGCCGGTCCGGCTGCCGCCCGCCGCCGAGCGCACGCGCGATCGCCCGCAGCTCCACGGCGTCCCCGAGTACCGTGCCGGTGCCGTGCGCCTCCAGGTAGTCCACGTCCGACGCGGCGACACCACCGGCGGCGAGCGCCGTGCGGATCAGCTCCTCCTGCGCCTCGCCGCCGGGCACGGTCAGGCCGCCGCTCGCGCCGTTGTGGTTGACCGCGCTGCCACGGATCACGGCGTAGACCCGGTCGCCGTCGCGCTCGGCCTGCGCGAGTGTCTTGAGCACCACCACCCCGGCACCCTCACCGCGCCCGTAGCCATCGGCGCTGGCGTCGAAGGTCTTGCAGCGACCGTCGGGCGACAGCGCGCCCGCGGCCGACATCGCCAGGTGCACGGTGGGCCTCACCATCACGTTCACCCCGCCGGCGAGCGCGACGTCGGCCTCCCCGGCGCGCAGGCTCTGCACGGCCAGGTGCACCGCGACCAGCGACGACGAGCAGGCCGTGTCGATCGCCAGACTGGGGCCGCGAACGTCCAGGAAGTACGACAACCGGCCGGCCGTGCCGCTGAAGGAGTTGCCCGTGCCGTAGTAGAGGTCGACGTCCCGGGCCCGCCGGGTGAGCAGTTGCTGGTAGTCGGTGGTGTTCATGCCGACGAAAACGCCGACCCGGGCGGATCGCCGGTGCTCCCGCGTGACCCCGGCGTCCTCGAGCGCTTCCCAGGCCACCTCCAGGAAGAGGCGCTGCTGCGGGTCCATGGCCCGGGCCTCCCGGGCCGAGATCCGGAAGAACGCGTTGTCGAACAGGTCGACCCGGTCCAGGAAACCACCACGGCGGGTGACCACGGTGCCGGGGGCGCCGGGACCGGCGCCGAGCAGCGCCTCGGCGTCCCACCGGTCCGCCGGCACGTCGCCGGTGGCGTCGACCCCGTCGGACAGCAGCCGCCAGAACTGCTCGGGACCGTCGGCCCGCGGCAGCCGGCAACCGATGCCCACGATGGCCACCGGCTCGGCCGGCCCGCGTACGACCGACGCGACCGGAACAGCCGCCGCCGCGGCGATCGGCGGTGACGCAGCCTGGCGGGGCGGCTCAACCGGGCGCGCCGGCTCTGTTGACTCGGCGGGAGGCGGCGGCCCGGCCGGGAGTGCCTCGGCGACAAGGTGGTCGGTGAGAGCGTCGATGGTCGGGTGCTCGATGCCGACGGCAGCCCCGAGGACAGCGCCCAGCTCGCGTTCGAGCCGGCTGACGAGCGCGACCAGGGCTAGCGAGTCCATGCCCAGCTCAAAGAAGCCGCGCCCGCGCGCCAGACGGCGGCCGGGCTCGTAGCCGAGGGCCTCGGCGACGGCATCGTTGACCAGGGCGGCGATCCGCTCCCGCTCCACCGGGGTGCGAGCGCGGGCGCCGGCCCCGTTGGTGCCGTCACGGCCGCCGATGCCGCTCCCGCCACCGCCGACACCCGCGCCCGCGGCATCCGTACCGCCGGCAGTCGCGCCGTTGGCAGTCGCGCCGTTGGCCGTCGCGCCGTTGGCCGTCGCGCCGCCGACACCGCCCCCGCCGGCGACACCGTTGACGGTCGTACCGCCGACACCGGCGCCGTTGGCGGCCGCACCGGTGCCGCGTCGCTCGCCGACACCCTCGCCACCCCGGCCACCGGCACCGTTGGGCGCGGCGGTCGTCGGCACACCGACACCGGCCAACGTCTGCACGACGGTGCCGTCCGGCGCGATGAGGCGCACCTCGGCCCGCAGCTCGCCCAGCGCCACGCCGGCGACGCCGTGCGCGGAGCCGACGGGATCCGTCCCCACCGCCTGCGGTGCGGGCAGGGCGACGGACTCGGGGGTCGGCAGCCAGTACCGCTCCTCGGAGAGCCGGACCGGCGGCAGCGGCCGGTACCGCCGACCCTCGCCGTACACCGCTGCCCAGTCCACCGCGACACCGGCGGTGTACGCCTCGGCGAGGGCTCGGGTCAGGGTCTCCACCGGCGGTCGGCCCCGCGCCAGGCTGCCGATCGCCGCGCCACGACGGGAGCGGGCCACGAGTGACGCCGCCAGCGGCCCGGTCAGGACCGGATGCGGACCCAGCTCCACGAAGACCGCCGGCCGCCGGGACAGCAGCCGGTCGATCGCCGGCCAGAACAGCACGGGCTCGCGCACGTTGCGGCCCCAGTAGGCCGGCCCGAACTCCGGTACGACGCCGCTCGGGTCGACGCTGGACAGCATCGGCACACGCGGCTCGGCCGGTGTCAGGCCGTCGAGCCGGCGCTCCAACTCGTCGCCGTACGCCGCGACCGCCGGACTGTGGAACGCGTAGTCGCCGGCCAGCGGCACGCACCGCACCCCGGCGGCGGTCAGGTCGGCCAGCAGCCGGTCCACGGCGACCGTCGGGCCGGCGACCACGACCGAGCGAGGCCCGTTGACCGCGGCGATCACCACCTCGGCGTACCGGCCGATGGTGGCGGTGACCTCGTCGGCGGAGAGCGCGATGGCGGCCATCCGTCCGCTGCCGGACGCCGGCTGCAACAGCTCTCCCCGCAGCACGATGACCCGCAGCGCGTCTTCCAGCGGCAGCGCGCCGGCCGCGCAGGCCGCGGCGACCTCCCCCATGCTGTGGCCGACGACCGAGTCCGGCGGAACACCCCACCGGGCCCAGAGCCGGGAGAGCCCGATCTGGATCGCGAAGATCGCCGGTTGGGCGAACCGGGTCTCGGACAACCGGCTGCCGGTGCGGCGACCCAGCTCCTCCAGCAGCGACCATCCGGCGATCCGCCGGGTCAACGCGTCGCATTCGTCGAGCGTGGCGCGCATCGTCGGGTCGGCGCGGTAGAGGTCGAGACCCATGCCGGGGTACTGCGAGCCCTGGCCGGAGAACACCTGCACCACGTACGCCGGACCGTCGTGCAGCAGTTCGCCGCTGACCGCGTTGGCGGACCTCTCGCCGGCCTGGTGACCGGCCAACGCGCCGCGCAGGTCGGCGGCGCTCCCGCCGGTCAGAGCGAGCCGGTGCGTGTGGTGGCTACGCCGGGCACCGATGCTGAACAACAGGTCGCCGAGCTGGTCCGGCTCCGCCGTCGCGGGGTCGTCGAGCAGTGCCGCGTGCCGGGTGACCTGGTCGGCCAGCGCCGACCCGGAGGGGCCGGACAGCACCAGCACCGGCCACGACACGGGCGCCGGCGGCTGCGCGGCGCGCTCCTTTGGGGGCGCGGCGAGCACGACGTGCACGTTGCTGCCGGACAGACCGAACGCGCTGACGCCGGTGAGGCGGTGGGGTGCGTGGGGCAACACCGTGCGGGTGGTGGGGACCGCCAACCCGGAACCGGACCAGCCGAACCGTGGCGTCGGCTGCGCCAGCTTGATCTGCGGCGGCACCACCCCGGTACGCGCGACCAGCAGGCCCTTGAGCAGGCCGAGGATGCCGGCGGCGGAGTCGAGGTGGCCGAAGTTGGCCTTGTGCGAGCCGACGAGCAGCGGGCGCTCCGGCGCACGTTCGGGACCGAAGACCGCTGCCAACGCGCTGAGCTCGATCGGGTCACCCAGCGGCGTGCCGGTGCTGTGCGCCTCGACGTACTCGATGTCGGCGGGCGACACGTCGGCGTCGCGGAGCGCGTTGCGCAGCAACTGCTCCTGGGCCAGGGCGTTGGGCGCGGTCAGGCCGGCGCTGCGGCCGTCGTGGTTCGTCGCGCTTCCCTTGATCACGCCCCAGATCTGGTCGCCGTCGGCGACGGCGTCCGCGTACCTCTTGAGGACGACGACCGCGCCGCCCTCGCCGCGCACCACGCCGTCGGCGTCCGCGTCGAACGGGCGGCAGAGCCCCTGCGGTGACAGCGCCTGGATACGTCGCATGTAGAGGGTCAGCTCCGGACCGACCATCAGGTTGACCCCACCGGCCAGCGCGGTGTCGCAGTCGCCCGCCGCCAGGGCACGCGCGGCGAGGTGCACCGCCAGCAGCGACGACGCGCAGGCGGCGGTCAGGGTCATGCACGGCCCGTTCAGACCGAACGTGTACGCCACCCGGCCTGACCCGAAGCTGAACTCCTTGCCGCTGGCGTAGTGCGCCCCCACGTGGTCGACGCCGAGGGTGCGGGCGTGCAGGACGGCGTAGTCCATCGCCAGGATGCCGAAGTAGACCCCGGTGTTGCTGCCCGCCCAGGCTGACAGCGGCACACCGCTGTGCTCCATGGCACGCCAGGCGAGCGTCAGCAGGAGCCGCTGCTGCGGGTCCATCTCGCGCGCCTCGTGGGGTGAGACGCCGAAGAACTCGGCGTCGAACAGGTCGATGTCGGGCAGGAACCCGCCGGTGCCGACCGTGTCGAGCGAGGCGGCGCCGGGTCGCCCGGCCGGGACGGGGCCGGTGACGTCACGCCCCTCGTCCAGGACGCGCCACAGCGAGTCGAGGTCGTCCACTCCGCCGGGGAACCGGCAACCGACGCCTACCACCGCGATGTCGGTGGCACCTGCCCTGGCGGCTGAGCGACGGTCGCGGCGCATCCCCACGGCACCCCCCACGCGCATCCGTTCGGTGAACTGTAGCGGCCATTCCCCGCCTGATGATTTCCCTGTACGTTGAAGTACATCGGACGAGAAGCGAGATGTCAATGCTGATAGATCACGTCCTGGTTGCCGAAGAAGCACGGAATAACGGGCGTTCAGGTCCACCGTCGTTGACGGTGTTCGGCTTCCCGGCCGCCGGTGGCTCAGCGTCGCATTTCACCAGGTGGAGGCGGTGGCTGCCGGCCGGAGTGGTCGTCGAGCCGGTGGAGCTGCCCGGCCACGGCACCCGCCGACAGGAGCCGGCGATCGACGACTGGCCCCGGCTGGTGACCGCCGCGTGCGACGCGGTGCGCGGCCGCCTGTCGGGTCCGTACGCCCTGGCCGGGCAGAGCTTCGGCGCGCTGCTGGCGTACGAGGTGGCGGCGACGCTGGCGCGCACCGGCCCGGGCCCCGAGCTGGTGATCGTCGCGGGGCGCAACGGGCCCGCCGCCGGTCTCGCCCACCGCCCTCTGCACGGGTTGGACGACGACCGGCTGATCGAATCGCTGGGACGTCTCGGCGGCACCCCGGCCGAGGTCCTCGCCGAACCGGCGCTGATACGGCTCGCCCTGCCGGTGCTGCGGACCGACCTGCGGCTGGCGGAGACCTACGCCCGCCCACCCCGGACGGCGTTGGGGTGTCCGATCGCCGCCCTGGTGGGCCGCCACGATCGGATGGCCGACGCGGCGGGCGCGCTGGCCTGGCAGCAGGAGACGGCGGAACGCTTCGACCTGACCGTCGTGGACGGCGGGCACTTCATCCTCGACCACCCGCAGGTCGTCGACGCCGTTACGGCGCGGATGACCGAGCTGCTTCGGCGGGTGGGTCGATCCGGGGCCGGTACCACCAGCGGTTGACCCGCCCGGCCACCACCACGGCCAGCACCGCGAGAACTGTCCCGGCCAGCAGGTCGACGGCGTAGTGCTTGCGTAGGTACAACGTGGACAGCAGCAACCCCAGGCCGATCGGCAGGTACCACCAGAACAGGCGACGGGCGTCGCGCCACAGATACACCATCAGCACCACCGTCATGGCGGTGTGCAGGCTGGGAAAGAGATCCCGCGCCGGACCCTGGACGGCGGTGATGGCGTCCAGCGCGCCGCCGATCGATCCCTCGTGACCGGGGAGCGGGTCGGCGTAGACGTCGGTCTGGTAGATGTGCGGACCCACCCCCGGCACCAGCACGTAGCCGGAGTAGCCGACCACCGCGGTGATGGAGATCGCGAGCGCGAAGTCGTGGTACTCGCGCACATGGCCCCGCACGTACGAAAAGATGGCGTACGCCCCCTGGGAGAGGCCGTAGCTCAGGTAGCAGATCGCCATGAACAGCGTCAACGCGGGTGAGCCGAGGGTGTCGTTGAGCCAACGGCTGACGTCGCCGCCGAAGACCGCGCGGTCGAACTCGATCAACGCGGGATCGACGAGCGGAAAGTCCAGCTCCGGGGTGATGTCGCGCAGACTTGAGTAGATCACCAGGCAGGACAGGAACGGCACCGCCGTCCGGGCGACCCCGCCGACGAACCTGGCCACCCTCGCCGGGCCGCCCACCCGCGCGTCGAGCACCGCCGGCCCCGACGCGGCGGCGCGGCGGCGCCGGGACAGCGCGAACCCGGCGATCAGCGCGCCGACCAGCACGGTCGACGCGGCGATCATCGCCCAGGAGACCGCGCCGGTGACGAGGGCGAGCGCGGCGACGAGGGTGAGGGCCACCGCGAAGAGGCACTCCTCCGGCCACAGCAGCGGATCGCGCCGGCTGTCGCCCCGGTCCCGTGCGACTGCCACGGGCCGGGGCGTGCCAACGGTCATGCCGTCTCGCTCTGCGGGTTCGAGGAGCGCCAGAGAACCGGGCAGAACTGCGGGTCGCTGTAGTCGGGCAGACCCGCCTCGTCACGGCGTACCAGGGAATCGTGGTTGTAGACGACGAGGTCGCCGTCGGAGCGGTGGAACCGCCGGTAGCGGTTGTCGCCGTCCTGCAGGTGCAGAGAGATGGCGCGCCGGGCGCGCGGACTCCGGTTGGCCCCACTGCCGTGGTACGTACGGCAGTGGTGGAAGCTCATGTGGCCCTTGGGGATGTGCATCGGGATCTTGTTGACCTGCGCGCCGTTGTACTCGGCGTTGTTGACGAGCAGATCCTCCAGCTCGGAACGGTCGCGCTCGGCGAAGTGCCGCGTGGTCTTGTCGTCGCCCCCGACCTCCTTCCAGGTGTGGCTGCCGTCGACCATCGTGATCGTGCCCATCTCCTCGGTGCACTCGTGCATCGGGATGAAGGCGGTCAGCATCCGCTCGGAGGTGCAGGTCTGCCAGTAGTGACGGTCGAAGTGCCAGGGCACGATGTTGGTCGGCTCGCCGGGGCTCGGCGGCTTGAGGATCAAGGTGCTCTGGAACACCCGGATCTCGGCCGCCTCCGCCAGCCGCGCCGCGACCGCGCCGATGATCGGCTTGCGCAGGATCGCGGCGACCTCGTCGCTCTCGTAGTGCACGTAGTCGTTGTGTCGCTGCACGTCGCCGTGTTCCGGCTCCCAGTAGGCCAGCTTCGCCGGCCGCCGGGGCAACCGCCGGTCGCGGTGACCCGCGTAGAACCGCTCGGTGGCCTCGACGAGCGTGTCCACCTCGTCGTCGGTGAGCAGCTTCTGGCTGAGGTACCAGCCCCGCTCGGCGTACGACCGGACGTCCTCGTCGGTGGGCAGCGCGGCCCGCTCCTCGTCGGTCAGCGTGAATTCCGTCGTTGTCATCGCGCTCCTCTCATCGTTGATCCGTGGTGGTGACCGCCGCCGCCGGGTCCGCCTCCCGGACCCGCGCCGTGGAGGGCGGACCGAACATCAGGCTGACGTTGTGTCCGCCGAACGCGAAGGAGTTGGACAGGACCGCGCGGGGCCGGACCGGACGCGCCTGACCCCGCACGTGGTCGAGGTCGCAGGCCGGGTCCGGATCGTCCAGGTTGTTGGTCGGCGGCAGCATCCCGTAGGTGACCGCCAGGGCCGTCGCCGCCGCCTCGACGGCTCCGGCGCTGCCCAGCAGGTGCCCGGTCACGCCCTTGGTGGAGCTGACCGCCGGGGCGTGCGTACCGAATGCGCTGTGGACGGCGCGGGTCTCGGCCAGGTCGCCCCGTTTGGTGCTCGTGCCGTGGGCGTTGATGTAGTCGACGTCGGTGGGCGCGACGCCGGCGTCGGCGACCGCCCGGCGCATGCTCTGCGCGGCGCCGGCGCCGTCCGCCCGCGGCGACGTGGGGTGGAAGGCGTCGGTGGTGGCGCCCCACCCGATGATGTCGGCGTAGCCGGCAACCCCGCGCGCGTCCGCGTGCTCGGCGCGCTCGACGACCAGGATCCCGGCGCCCTCGCCGAGCACGAAGCCGTTGCGTCGCCGGTCGAACGGGCGGCTCGCCTGCGTCGGGTCGGACCAGCCGGTGGCGAGCGCCCGCGCGTTGGCGAAACCGGCGGTGCCGGTCGGCCCGAGCGGTGACTCCGCCCCACCGCACACGACCACGTCCGCGTCGCCGGACCGGATGAGTCGCAGCGCCTCCGCCACGGCGTGCGCGCTGGCCGCGCAGGCGGTCGCGATGCACGAGCTGTAGCCCTGGATGCCGTACCTGATGGCAATGCGCGCGGCGGCCATGTTGGGGAGGAAACCCGGATAGAGGTACGCGCTCACGGCGGTGCGGCCGCGCTCCACGCGGGCCTTGGCCTGCGCCTCGTAGGTGGTGAGGCCACCCGCGCCACTGGAGACGACCACGGCGACCCGCAGTGGGTCGACGTCGCGGCCGACCTCCAGGCCGGCGTCACGCATCGCGTCGTCGGCGGCGGCCAGACCCATGATCAGGAACCGGTCGGCGGCCAGCACCTCGTTGGGCGGCAACACGGTGGTGGGGTCGATGTCCGGGGCGATCCCGACCACCTCCGTGGCGGCGGCCGCGCCGTGCCCCTCGGGCGGGCGCACCAGCCCGGAGCGCCCGTTGCAGATCGCCGCGAAGAAGTCCGTTACCCCCCGCCCGACGGGCGTCACCAGCCCCATACCGGTGATGGTGGCCGAGGGTCGGGTCGATCCGGTCATGTCAACCGCCTTGTCCGCCGCCGGTCGGCGGCCTGGTCATCTCGTGGTCCGGCGTGAGCAGCAGGGCCGTCGCGCCGGTGGGCTGGGCCGGGTCGGTGTCGTGCTCGACGACGATCACCAGCGCCTCCGCCGCGTCCCCGTCGGCGAACAGGCCCTCCGCCACCGCCCGGCCCTCGCCGAACGGATCGCCGCTCGGGCTGAGCGACACGACCGGTCCGGTCAGGGCCCACTCGGTGGCGACGTGGCCGAGGACCGAGTTCGGCACGGATTGGAAGAAGTACATCGGCGACACCCGCCGGCCACCGTCCACCTCCCCGGCGATGGCCGCCGCGGTGGCCTGGTCGGCGTACGCGCTGACCAGGACGACGGCGGTCGGCCCGTGGGCATCCGCGCCGGCGCGCCGTCGCAGGCAGCGGCTGGCGACGGCCACGACAAGCGGGGGGAACGGCGAGGCGACGAACCCGCGGACCGCGGGTGGCCGGCCGGCGTCGCCGGGCTCGGGCCACGCCGCGCGGGCCAGCTCACGGACCGCGCCTGAAGCGGTGTCGAGGCCGGTCACACCGCCCCCAGCACCAGAGCGGTGTTGGCGCCACCGAACGCGAAGTTGCAGCTCAGGGCGTACCGGCCGACCATCGGGCCGGGCTCGCGCACCACCCGTACCGGGCACTGCGGGTCCGCCTCGATGAAGCCGGCATTGACCGGCAACCGGCCGGCGTCGAGGGCCAGCGCGGTGACCGCGAACTCCAGCAGGCCGGACGCCTCCAGGGCATGCCCGTGCACGGACTTGGTCGAGCTCACCGCCACCGACTCGACCGCCGTGCCGAGGCCGACGCGCAACGCGCTGCTCTCGGCCGCGTCGGCACGTGTCGTGCCGGTGCCGTTGGCGTTAACGTACGCCAACTCCTGCGGCGTCACGCCGGCCCGGGCCAGGCCGGCGCGGATGGCCGAGCCCATCCCGGCGCCACCCGGATCGGGCTGGCAGACGTGGTAGGCGTCGCCGGCCCGGGCCCAGCCGGCCAGCCGGGACCGCACCCGACCGCCCCGTCCCTGGGCGGCGGCCGCCGACTCCAGCACCACGGCGACGACCGCGTCGCCCAGCAGCATGCCGCGCCGGCCGTTGCTGAACGGGCGGACGGCGCCGTCGTCGGCCAGGGCCCGGCCGGCGTCGAAGAGGGCCTGGTGGTCGGCGTCGACGAGGAAGCCCCCGGCGACCACGGCCCGCTCGCACCGACCCCGGGCGATCATCGAGGCGGCCTCGGCCAGCGCGGTGCTGCCCGCCACACACGCCGACGTGTAGACCCGCGCGACGCCGCCGAGGCCGGTTCGCCGGGCCACGGTGGCGGCCAACACGGCCGGCCCGTTGCCCGATCCTCCGGCGCGGACCACGCTGGTGCCCGTGCCGGTGGCGAAGTACAGCGCGCACTCGCCGCGCCGGTGTGCCAACCCGGCGTCGTCGCAGGCGTCCGCCACGACGGCGACCACCTCGGCGGCCAGGTCTTCGGTGTCGGCGAGGGTGGCCGCCGCTCGTACCCGGCTACGGCCCGGGTCGAAGCGACGGACCTCGCCGAACGCGGGCTTCCCGGCCAGCACCGCCGCCAGCAGCGGCGCGGGGCCGCGGCCGTGGGCCGTCAGGAGGCCCAGTCCGGTGACCACGACAGTCGAGCGGGTCACTCCGACTCCGCCGCCGTCAGGGTAAGACGACTGAGGATCTCCGCCGCACCGGTCACCGTGGACATCGCCGCCAGCTCGTCGTCGTCGAGGTCGAGGTCGAGGCCGTAGCGCCGCTCTATCTCGTAGACCAGCCGGGCGAGCTCCAGCGAGTCGATGCGCTCACGCGAGGCGTCGACACTCCGGTAGCCCACGTCGGCGAGGATCGACAGGATCTCGTCGCGGCGATCGCTGTCGCCCACCCTCACTCCGCCGAGGTGGCCGGTGCGACGGGGGCGCTCCGCGCTGGCTCCGCGCGCCCGGCCACCTCGGCGGCGAACCGGTCGAGCGTGTAGTCGGCCAGCTTCTCCAACTCCTCGTCGGTGAACTTGACGCCGAAGGTGTCCTCGACGCGGACCGCGAGTTCGGCGACGGCCAGCGACTCCAGGTCCAGCCCGGCGGGGCCGAGCACCGTGTCGCCGGTGACGTCGTCGACGTCGTAGTTCATCTGGGCCAGCGCATCGACGATGGACTGGCGAACCTCATCTGACATTGCTTGACTCCTCCCATGGAATGGGTCGTGGTGCGGATTGCGACGATCACCGGCGACCCCAGGGGCCGGGCGTCGGAGCATCTGGTCAGCACCGCTGCCGACCTGCTCGGCGTGCCGGCCGCCAACGTTGGCGTGGCACGGGACCAGACCGGCCGGCCGAGGCTCACCGGCGCGGCACGCGGGCTGCACGCGAGCATCAGCCACGGGCGCGGCGTGGTGGCGGTGGCCGTCTCCGCGGTGACTCCGGTCGGCGTGGACGTCGAGCGCGAACGCGCGCTGCCCGGCGCGGCGTTGGCTCGACGCTGGATGGCGCCGGCCGACGCCGACTGGCTGACCGACCAGCCGGAGGCGCTGCACACCAGCGCGTTCCTCTGGCTGTGGACCCAGAAGGAGGCCATCGGCAAGGCGCGCGGCACCGGCCTGCGCGGCGGCGGCCTGCGGCAGCCGCTGGTGCTGCCGCCAGTCTGGCCGGATCCGCCGGGGTCGCTGCCGCTGCGCCCCGTGCCCGGTAGCCGGGCCGGGGTGGCCTGCGGCACCCTCCCCGAGGGCCTGGTGCTGGCCGTCGCCGGACAGGACCGACCGGACCAGGGCGACACCGGTGGCATCCGGCTGCTCGTCGGCCCACCGGAGGCGCCCGCGTCGTGACGGCCGATCGGCGGCCGCGGCACCCACGTCCCGTCTCGGGGCATCATGACGACGTCGGCTCGGCCGACGCGCGGCGCAACACGGCCACGTCCCGCACCAGCTTGCCGCTGGACGTACGCGGCAGCCGTTCCAGGATCTGCCACCGCAGCGGTCGCTTGTACGGGGCCAGGACGTCCTCCAACGCGGCGTCCAGCTCACGGCCGGTCAACGGCTGGTCGACGGCCGTGTACGCCTCGATGGCGCCGCCGTCGAACGTCACGACCACCTCGGTGACGCCGGGCAGGTCGAGGATGGCCTGTTCGACTTCGGTGAGGTCGACCTTGAGGCCCCCGATGGACACCTGCGAGTCGAGGCGACCGCGGATCGTGACCAGCCCCGTGGCGGGGTCGAGCGTGGCGGCGTCACGGGTGCGTAGCCAGCCGTCGGACCAGCGACTCTCGTCGACGAGCCCCACGTACGGGGTGACCGGCCGACGGACCTGCAGCTCACCGTCGACGACCCGTACGTCGATCCCCGGCGCCGGGCGTACCCCGGGCCGGTGCGCGCCGAACAGGTCGGTGGCGATGACGCCGACCTCGGTCATCCCGTACATGTTGCCCAACACGGTGTCGTAGCACTCCGCGAAGCGCTCGGGAACGCCGGGCCGGACCAGCTCGCCCGCCGTGGTCATCCGTACGAACTGCGGCAACGGCCCGGCGGGACGGCCGGCCATCAGCATTTCGAGGTGGACGGGCACGCCGATCACCGTGGTCGGCGTGGAGTCCCCCGCGATGACGCCCAGCACGCCGCCCACCGTCATCCGCTCCGGCAGCGTGAGCGTGACGCGGGCGTGCAGGGCGTAGAGCAGGCCGCCGACCAGGCCGAGCACGTGCGCCATCGACGCGAGCAGCACGAGCCGCTCGCCGGGTCGGGGCACGCCGTCGGTGAGCGTGTAGCGCTCGATCTCGGCGACGAGGTCGTCGACGGTGCGGCCGATGACCTTCGACGGGCCGGTGGACCCGGAGCTCAGCTGGATGAGGGCGTGCGGCGTCGACGCCGGCCGACCGGCCGGGCGTGCGATGACCGTCTCGTCGACGGTCACGAAGCCGCGCAGGGGCGGGAGCACGGCGTCGACGGGTTGGACGAGGAACTGTGCGCCGACCCGTTCGAGTGCCCGCTCGACCTCGCCGCGCGACAGCCGGTGGTCGAGCAGCGTCACCTGGGCCCCGATCCGCCAGGCGGCGAGCAGGTTGGCCACGTACGCCAGCGAGGAGGGCAGTCGCAGCGCTATCGCGCCGCCCGGACGCAGCCCGGCGTCGGTGAGCCGGGCCTGCCGGGAGGCCACCTCGGCGCGCAGTTGCGCCCGCGTGATCGGCATGCCGAGGACGAGGCAGGTCTCGTTGCCCGGCCCGGCCAGCAGGACGTCGTCGACCCAGCCCGTGCCGTGCGCGGGCAGATCGTGCCGGACAGCCGCCAGCGGCGAATCTATAGTGGACACAAGGCCTCCACGCTGCTCGAACGGCGGGCCGGCTCGACTCGACGGGTATGTACGTGCCGAACGGAGGAGTTTCCTCATCTGATGACATCCCGGTTCGATGAATTATATCGGCGCGGTCTCCACCGTCAAGCGCCCACCGGACGGTGGCCCCGACGGTGACGCCCCAGGTGTCGCCGTCCAGGGCCAGGGCCGTCCTCGTCACGCTCTCCCTGGCCGCGTTCGCGTTCGTCACGACCGAGCTGCTGCCGGTCGGCCTGCTGACCCACATCGCGGTCGACCTCGACCGGTCCCACTCGCGGGTGGGTCTGCTGGTCAGCGGGTACGCCGTCGTGGTCGTGCTGGCGTCCGTCCCGCTGGCCCGGCTGACCCGGCGAATCCCCCGTCGACACCTGCTCGGCGTGACGATGTTCCTGTTCGCCGCCGCGAACGGCACCGCCGCGCTCGCGCACACGTACGCCATGCTGGCCGGCGCCCGGCTCGTGACCGCTGTGGCCCAGGCGCTGTTCTGGTCCATCGCCACGGCGACGGTGATCGGGCCCTTCCCCCTCGCGGTGCGGGGCCGGGTGGTGGCGCTGTTCGGGGCCGGAGTGACGCTCGCGCCGGTGCTCGGCGTACCCCTCGGCACCTGGATCGGTCAGCAGGCAGGTTGGCGCGCGTCGTTCGCGGCGCTGGCGGGGATCGGTCTGGTGATCGCCACCGCGGTGCTCGTCCTGGTGCCCACGTACCCGCCGGACGCTGGCGGCGCGGCCCGGGGCACCGCACCGGACGGGCGGCGCTTCGCCGTGCTGCTGACCGCCACCGCCCTCGGCGTCGGCGGCTTCCTGACCCTGCAGACCTACATCGCACCGTTCCTGCTGGACGTCAGCGGCTTCACCGACGCGGCCCTGACGCCGCTGCTGTTCACCGCCGGTGTCGCGGCCGTCGTCGGCACCCTGCTCTCGGCCCGGACCCTGGACGCCCGGCCGATCGCCTCGCTGCTGACGCCGCTGGGCATCGGTACGGCCGCGCTGTTCGGCATGTACGGACTCGGCGTGCTCCGACCCGGCGCGGTCGCGTTCCTCGCCGGGCTCGGCCTCGCCTACGCGGCGTTCGCGTCCGCCGTGCAGAACCGGATGCTGCACCTGGCTCCCGGCAGCACCGACATCGCGTCGGCCGGCGTCAGCACCGCCTTCAACGTCGGCATCGCCGGCGGATCGCTGCTCGGCGGCGCCCTCCTGCCCACGTCGGGGGCGCGCGTGCTCGCGCTCGTCGGTGGACTGCTGACGCTGGCCGCGCTCCTGCTGCTCGCCCAGGACGCGAGGACATCCGCCCGGTCCGACAAACGTCAGAAACTGTCAACTGGCTGACGTCAGGATGTCCCCGCACGACATCCCTGCGCGAGGACAAGGCTCCATGACCACGTCAGAGAACAGCACCCGGCTCCAGCCGGCGCATCCCGACGTCCACGGCGATCCGGACGAACCCCAGCAGAACGCTCCAGCGCAGCGGGCTACCGCCGCTCGGCCTGGTCCCCGCCCGGCACTGACCCTCCTCGCGCTGGCGCTGGGCACCTTCGCCATCGGCACCGGCGAGTTCGGCAGCAACGGGATCCTGCAACTCTTCGCCGCGGACCTGGGCGCGTCCATCCCGGTCGCGACGTACGCGATCAGCGCCTACGCCTTCGGCGTCATGATCGGCTCACCGGCGATCACGCTTCTCGCGGCGCGCGCCAACCGCCGTACCCTCCTGCTGGGTCTGATCACGTTGTTCCTGGTCGGCAACGTCCTGTCCGGCCTGGCCCCGAACATCGCGACCCTCGTCGTCTTCCGCTTCATCACGGGAAGCGTGCAGGGCGCGTTCTTCGGCGCGGGGGCGGTCGTCGCCGCGTACGTCTACGGTCCCGGCAAGGGTGGCCGGGCCTTCGCCACCGTGATGGGCGGCCTGACGGTGGCCACCATCCTCGGCTCGCCGCTCGGCACCCTCGTCGGCCAGCAGGCCGGGTGGCGGGCGACCTACTGGACCGTGGTCGGCCTGGGGCTGCTGGCCGGCGCGGCGCTCCTGGGGTGGCTGCCGCGCACCGACGACCTGCACGGCGGCGCGGTGGCGCACGAACTCGCCGCCCTCCGGCGACGCGAGGTCTGGCTCATGGTCGCGGTCGCGGCGCTCGGCATCTCCAGCATCTTCGCCGTCTACACCTTCATCGGGCCGTTCGTCACCGACGCGGCACGGGAGAGCACGTCGCTGATTCCGGTCGCCCTGGCCGTCTTCGGACTCGGCATGGCGTTCGGGAACTACTTCGGCGGTCGCGCCGCCGACCACGACGGCAGCCGACCGCTGATCTACGGGTTCAGCTACGTCCTCGTGCTGCTCGTGGCCATCGGGCTCGCCGGCCGGGAGATTCTGATCCTCATGCCGGCGCTGTTCGGCGTCGGCGCGACCATGATGTTCGCCATTCCCGCCATCCAGGTACGGCTGACCCAGTTCGCACCCGACGCGCCGACCCTGATGGGCGCGCTCAACCTGGCCGCCCTCAACCTCGCCAACTCGCTCGGCGCGATCGGCGGCGCCGTCGCCCTCGGCGTCGGCTGGGGAACCCTCTCCACGGTGTGGGCGGGATTCGTCCTCACCAGCGCCGGCCTGGTCCTCTACCTCACCACCGTCGGTCGGCCCCGGCGAACCGTCGCGGCCGCGACGCCCCGGCCATGAACACGGCCCGAGGTGAGTGACACGACGCGGCGAACTCAGTGCCGATCCACTCCTCGTCAACACGGGGCACCTACCGTTCGACTGTGAGCACCCGAGACGCCGACGGTCCTGTCCTCGACGCGGAGCAGTTCGACCGCCTCGCCAGCTACGGCGCCGAGGAGGAGGTGCGTCAGGGCCAACACCTGTACGCCGCCGGCGACAGCACCTACGACTTCTTCCTGCTGCGTACGGCGACCGCCGAGGCGGTCCGCAACGCGACGGCGCTGGAGCCCGAACGGCTGATCTACCGGCGTGGACCGGGCGAGTTCCTCGGCGAACTGAGCCTGCTGACCGGGCAGCAGGTGTTCCTCACGGTCCGCGTCGTGACGGCCGGGACGGTCGTCCGGATCACCGCCCCCGAGCTGCGCCGAGTGCTCGCCGACCAGGTCGACATCGCCGACGTGCTGATCGAGACCTTCCGGGCCCGGCGCGAGCTCATGCGCGGCGTGGCCGGCAACGCCCTGGAGATCGTCGGTCGGCCGCACGTGGCCGAGTCGCTGGAGCTGCGGACGTACGTGAACCAGATGCTCCTCCCGCACACCTGGCTCGACGCGGCGTCGCTGCCCGGGCGGGCGCTCCTGCGGGCGGAGGACGTCGGCGCGGACGACCTTCCGGTCGCGGTCACCAGCAACCGCGTACTGCGTCGCGCCACTCCCGGCACGGTCGCCGAGGCCCTCGGTCTGACCTACGTCGCCACGGCGCGCGACCCCGACCTGGTCGTGGTCGGCGCCGGACCGGCCGGGCTGGCCGCGGCGGTGTACGCCGCCTCCGAGGGTCTCGTCACGGTGCTGCTGGACGGCACCGGCCTGGGCGGCCAGGCGGCCAAGAGCGCGCGCATCGAGAACTACCTCGGCTTCCCCGAGGGGGTCAGCGGCGAGCAGTTGGCCCGGCTGGCGATGCTCCAGGCGCTGAAGTTCGGCGTTCAGATCTACGCGCCGTGCGCGGTGGTCGGCCTCGACGTCTCCGACCAGAGGCGTCCGGTCGTGGAATTGGCGGACGGCACCCGGATCGGGACGTCCGCGGTCATCGCGGCCACCGGAGCGCGGTACCGACGCCTCGACATCGAGCGGTGGGCGGAGTTCGAGCAGAGCGGCTGCGTCCGGTACGCGGCTACCGAACTGGACGTGCGTGGGTACGAGTCCCAGCCGGTCGCCGTGCTGGGCGGCGCCAATTCGGCCGGGCAGGCCGCGCTCTCCCTGGCCGCGCGCGGCTGCTCCGTACACCTGGTGGTGCGCGCGGCCGACCTCGGAGCCAAGATGTCGGCGTACCTGACCGACCGGATCCGGGCCGATCCCAGGATCACCGTCCACACCGGCAGCACCCTGCGGGAGCTGCACGGAGAGGACACCCTGACGGCGATCGTCGTGGCGAAGGAGGGTGATCCCACGCGGTTGGACTGTCGAGGGCTGTTCTGCTTCATCGGCGCCGAACCGGAGTCCGGATGGATGACGGGCATCGCGACGGACGACAGCGGTTTCGTGCTGACCGACAGCCGACTGCCTCCCGGCACGCACGACGCGCCGCTGCCGTTCCAGACCAGCTCCGCGCGCGTCTTCGCGGTGGGCGACATCCGCTCCGGCTCCACCAAGCGGGTGGCGACCGCCGTCGGGGAGGGGGCCGGTGCGGTCTCCGCGGTGCACACCGTGCGGTCCCGCTGACTTCGCCGACGGCGTTGCCACCCGACGACGCCGTCCGGCGGGCGGTGGCACCCGCCGGACGGAGGTCACGGCTGCTACCCGTCGCTACGGCCCACCAGGGACATCAACTGATCCGCCGCCGGCCCTGAGGACGCCGGGTTCTGGCCCGTGACGAGCAACCCGTCGCTCACCACGTACGGCTCGAAGTTGCCCGCCCCGGAGAAGTCGGCGCCCTTCGCGACCAGCTCGTCCTCGACGAGGAAGGGCACGACCTTCGTCAGGCCCATGTACTCCTCCTCGCTGTCGGTGAAGCCGGTGACCCGCCGGCCGGCCACCAGAGGCTCGCCGTCGGGCGTCACGCAGTGCCGCAACACCCCCGGGGCGTGGCACACCAGCGCGATCGGCTTGCCCGCCGCGACGACCTGCTCGATCAGCCTGATCGACGTGTCGTCCTCGGCGAGGTCCCACAGGGGTCCGTGGCCGCCCGGGTAGAAGACGGTGTCGTAGTCCGCGACGGCGACCGAGTCGAGCCGTACCGTCGCCCCCAGCTGGCGTTCCGCCTCGGCGTCCGCGGTGAACCGGCGGGTCTGGTCGGTCTGGAAGTCCGGCTCGTCGCTCTTCGGGTCCAGCGGCGCCCGTCCGCCCTGCGGCGAGGCGAGCGTCACCTCCCAGCCGGCGTCCCGGAAGCGGTAGTAGGGCGTGGCCAGCTCCTCCAGCCAGAACCCGGTCTTGCGGCCGGTGTCACCGAGCTGGTCGTGCGAGGTCAACACCATCAGAACCTTGGTCATGTTCCACTCCTTGAATCATCGGGCCGGCACCGCCCCGTCCGTCGCGTCGGCGGTCATACCCACGGTCCGGCGGCTCAGACGCCGAAGGCGACAACTTCGAGCTGGATGTTGTCGATGTCCCGGAAGACGACGGTCGAGTAGCGGAACGGCTCCCTCGCGGTCTGGATGCCGGAGTGCGCGACGCCCAGGCTGTCGAGCCAGGCGGACCAGGCCTCAAGCCCCTCGCGCGTCTCGACGTTGAGGGAGAAATGGTCGAGGCCGGTACGGACCTCGTTGAACTCCTCGCCCTGGTTGCCCTCGTTGTGGTGCAGACCGATGGAGAAGCCGGTGCGCGGATCGATGACCAGCTCGGCGTACCCGGTCCACTCCCGCCCGTAGTGCGGAAGCTTGCCGTCCGCGGGCGTGGCCTGGAAGACCTTCTGGTACCAGGCCACGCTGGCCTCGAGGTTTCGGACGGTGAAAGCGACGTGGTGCACGCCGCTGAACGACGGTGGGGTGACGTCGGCCATGAGGGCTCCTTTGTGCGGTGCGAAAAACGCTGCACCTGGAGTTGTAGGCAACGCCAGTTGAGGAGCACTTGACAGGAGCTGGACAACCGCCGGGCGAACCGCCGACCCGCACCGGCTCAGACGTCGGCCTGCGCGTCGCAGAGCACGTCGATGTGCACGATCCTGGACGTGCCGTCGCGCACCGCCTGCTGTTGGCTGCTGTTCAGGTCGTCATCGAGGTAGGCCACCGCCTTGGTCCGGTCCCGGATCTCGTACACCGTCACCCGACAGGCACCGGTGTCCGCGTCGCTGCCCTCGCCGGTGGCCAGGTAGTCGTAGAACAGGTACGACAGGTCCGTACCACCCGGGCTCAGGGTGAGGCCGGGCGCGGTGACCACCGGAACCTCGTCGCCGGCCGGCCCGAGATAGGACTGACCCTCGCCGTTCGAGTACGTGGTCTTGACCAGCGTGAATCCCTCGACCCGTATGTGGTCGGCGTATCGCTGCGTCTCATTGCCGTCGCCACAACCGGCAGCCGTGACGGCCACCAACGCGGCCGTCAGCGCGTACCGGGCCCGGCGGGACACCGACGTCAGGAACACGTGCACACTCCCGGGTGAGGACCGGCCGATCGGCCGTCCGATGATAGCGCCCGACGACCGTGGCGCAGGTCGTCGCGACGGCACGCACCCCCGGCTCCGGTCGACAGCTCGGAGCCGGGGGTGCTGCCGGGTGGGTTGTCAGACGGTCGTCCGCGTCCACTGTTGGTTGGTGCCGTTGTTGCAGGTGTATTGCTTGATGATGGTGCCGTCGGTGGTCGAGGCGGCGGGGACGTCGAGGCATTTGCCGCTGTGGCGGGCGCGGAGTTGGAAGTAGCTGCCGTTGGTGATCATCTGGAATTGTTGGTTGGTGCCGGTGCCGCAGGTGTACTGGATCAGGTCGGCGTTGTCGGCGGTGGAGGCGCCGACGATGTCGAGGCATTTACCGCTGTTTTTGCTGACGATGCGCCAGTAGCCGCTGCCGGCGTCCTGGAACTGCCACTGTTGCGCGGGGCTGCCCGTGTAGGGGTATTGGGCGATGCGGGTGCCGTTGTCGGCGGCCGGCGCTTGGACGGTCATCGTCTTGCCGCTGTGTCGGGCGTCGAGGCGGTAGGTGGTGCCGGTGCTCGGTGGTGGCGTGGTGGGATCGCCGCCGACGGTGTCGCCCCAGGCGTAGCGCAGCCGGTCGGCGCCGGAGGTGTTGCGAACGGTGAGGTTGAGGTCGGTGCCGCCGCCGCTGAGCGCGTACATCGAGTACCAGTCGTAGCCGATGCTGCCGGGTTTGCCGCCCAGGGCGGGCCAGTAGGTGCCGCCCATCTGGTTGTCCCGCATGACCTGGGCCATCGCGCGGATGTACCGCACGAAGTTGTCGGTGCTGTTCGGGTCGGCGTAGTTACGGCCGTCGTTCATGGGCGCGCCGAACTCGGTCGCGACCGCCCGCGCCGCGCAGGAGCCCAGGCGGGTCTGGATGTGGCTGCGGAACGCGTCGTAGGTCATCGCACCGTAGAAGAACGCGTAGTAGTGGAACGACAGCAGCGTGCCGCTGAACCGGCTGTCGGTACACAGATCCCGCAGATCCTGACTGAACCCGGTACCCCCGATCAGCACCCGCCCGGGCGGGGCCGCCGAGTGCGCGGTGAGCCAGTTCGCCGCCACGGTCCGCCACTCGGCCGAGGAGTAGCCGTGCGGCTCGTTCATCGGCTCGAAGTACACGTTCGGATTCGATGCGTACGCCGTGATCACCGTGGACCACATCGCGTTCCACGCCCCCAGGTTCGTGATCCGCCCGCCCGAGGCCGCCCCGTCCTCCCAATACGCCAGGATCACCTTGAACCCCCGAGCGGTCGCCGCGTCGATCGCCCCCCGGTACGCCTCCCACCACGCGGTGCCGACGGTGTGCGTGTTGACCGGCAACCGAACGGTGTTCACCCCCAACGTGGCGGCCATGTCGTCATACAACGAGGTGGCCTTGGCCCGCACCGTCGCGTTGCTGTCCGACATACTCAGACCCTGCACCACCAACGGACCGGTGCTGAAGTTGTCCCCCAACACCGCCCAGTTCATCCCCCGAAACTGACTCGTCGCGGCGGCGGCCGGCGCGGACACCACCACCACCCCACCCACCAGCGCCGTCAACGCGGCCACCAGCGCGACCAGGAGTCGGCGCGGCGACCGGGTGCTCCGCGATACGTGGCCGTGGAACAGTCTGCTCCGCTTCATGACGTGTCCAATCAACGTGGGAAGAGAATCGGCGTTTTCCATCGCTACAGGCCCAAGCTGCGCAGGGTCGGTACGGTCTGGCCCACCCAGGCGAGCGCGGCGTCTTCGCGGGCGCCCTGGGTGCGCTGGGTGCCGGCCAGGAACCACAGGAAATAGGTGGTGTAGCCGGGCGCGCTGACCACGGTGTGGTACCCCTCGGGCATCATCTGCATCACGTGCTCGCGGATGGTGACGTTCTCCTCGTACCCGTCGTCGGTATAGACCCGGCTGATACCGAACCCGTCCGCCGGGTTGACGCGGTAGTAGTACATCTCCTCGTGCGCGGCCTCGGCGGGCAGGTCGTCGATTCTGTGCCGGTGCGGCGGGTAGGTGCTCCAGTTGCCCGAGGGCGTGTAGGTCTCGCCGACGATGAGCCGGCGGGCGGGCAGGTCCGGCTGGGAGATCTCGGTGAGGATCTGGTGGTAGGTGCGGCCGAAGTTGGCCGCTCCCCAGCGTCCGCTGACGACCTGTTCCGGCGCGATGACATAGGGGTCGGTGCTCAGGTCGCTGGGGGCGCTGGGGAGGGCGATCTCCACGTCGGTGACCGCCTCGACTGTCACCGAGGAGCCGGCCGGGAGGTAGACCGAGTGCGGCTTGCCGGAGAAGACGTCCGGACGCCCACCGACCTGTGGGAAGTGGCGGCCGGCGACGGTGAAGCTGGCCGTGCCACCGAGGATGACGGCCAGGATCTCCCGGTCACCGGACTCGCCGGTCCAGGACTCGCCGGCCGACAGCCGCAGCAGGGTGAAGTCCAGCAGCCGGCAGGGATTGAAGGGCAGCGTGTTCCGGCCGTCGACGGCGGGGATGGCGCAGTGGTAGCGGTAGTCCATGGTCACCTTTCGAAGGATGCGGACGGTGCGGGTCGATCGCGGTGGTCACCAGGGGCTGGTCCAGCCAGGGATCGTGGCGCGGGTGAGGGCTTCCAGGTAGAAGTAGTCGCCCCACAGGGTTCCCTCGTCGACGCCGATGCCCTTGGGTTTGTCGTACACGCCGTGCAGGATCAGCGCGTTCGAGACCGGGTGGCCGCCGGTGGAGTAGCGGGCGATGAGCGAGCGCAGGATCTCCGCGGCGGCGGTCCGGTACCGGTCGGCGCTGGCCGTGTCGGTGACGCCGTCGGCGAGTTCGACCAGGCCGCAGGCGGCGATGGCCGCGGCCGAGCTGTCCCGCTCCTGGCCGCTGCCGTCGCCGAACTCCAGATCCCAGTATGCGACATGGTCGTCGGGCAGGTGGGCGAGGAAGCGGTCGGCGCAGGTCCTCGCGGCGGCAAGCAGCGCCGGGTCGCCGATGTGCCGGTGGTTGAGGCTGAACCCGTAGATGCCCCATGCCTGCCCACGCGCCCAGCAGGAGTGGTCGGAGTGGCCCTGTTCGGTTTCCCCGCGGAGCGGCACACCGCTGTCCGGGTCCCAGTAGAAGGTGTGGAAGGTGGTGCCGTCCGGACGCAGGATGTGCTGGCGCAGCTGGGCGGTGTGCCGGCGGGCCGCGGCGGCGTAGCGGTCGTCGCCGGTGGTCTGGCTGGCCCAGAAGAGCAGCGGCGTGTTCATGAGGCTGTCGATGATCGTGCGGCCACGTTGGCGGGGGTCGTTCAGGTCGCCCCAGGCCTGGATGATTCCGGCGGGTTCGAGGACGCGCGTCATCAGGTGGTCGGCGGCGGCGAGGGCCGCGCCTCGGGCCCGCGGGTCACCGGTACGGCGGGCCGGGGTGACGCAGGCGAGGGTGTAGAGGAACCCGAGGTCGTGGGTGTCCAGGTCGATGCCGCGGGTGATCCGGGCCGCGAAACTGTCCACGTGGGAGAGCGCGGCCCGCTGGTGGCGCTCCGCTCCGGTCAGGTCATGTGCCAGCCAGAGCATCCCGGGCCAGAAGCTGGTGGTCCAGCCGACGTTGGCGCCCTCGGGCTGGCCTCCGCTCGCTGGCCGCAGCGGGTAGCGGTTGGCGGCGGTGGTGTCGGCGGGGTACCGGTCGCCGAAGGCGGCGATGTTCGCGTCGACCGTGCGGATCGCGGCGGCCACCGCGGCCGCCGTGGCTTCTGCGTCGGAGTTGGGACGGACGTCGGTCGCCGTCATGGATGCTGTTCTCCCTCGTGGGTACGGTCCGGTGCCGGGCAGGTGCGGTTGTCGGCGTCCCGGCGCGGTGGCCGGAACGCGGTGCTCAGGTGCTCTGCGGTGCGGTCGCCGGTGGGTCGAGGGCGGCGCGCAGGGTGAAGCGGCTGTTGGCCCACACGACGTAGAGCAGTGGCGCGGCGGCGAGGCCGAGCGCGATCGCGGGGCGGGCGGCCAGGATCCGTGCGAGCAGCACGAGGACGAGCAGAGACACGGCGGTGAGGTACCACCGGCGCACCGCCAGATACCCGCAGGCGCGGGCCACCTCACGCAACCGCGCGGTGGGTCGCTCGGCGACGGTCACCAACCCCAGCAGCGTGGTGGCGACGGTGAGGACGATCAGGGTCGCCAGCACCGGCAGGGCGAGTGCCCCGACCCGGTGGCCCCAGGCGGCGCGGGCGTCGACGACGAGCACGACCAGGGCCGCCATGGCTGCCGCCGTCCAGAGCATCGCCGGCCGGGCGGTGGCCCGCCAGGCGCGGCCGTAGGTGCGCAGCACGCCGCCGGTGTCGCCAGCCGAATAGGCGGACATGACCGCGAAGACCGCACAAAGCCCGGGCGCGCAGAGCGGGGCGGTCAGCGCGTACAGCGGCCAGGAGCGCGCCGCCTCGGTGGTGAACGCGAGCGTCACCAGGGGCAGGCAACCGAGCACCAGCAGCAGGTTGCTGACGAGCGCGACGTAGACCCCGTCGAAGACGGCGGTGAGGGTGTGGTGGCGCGAACGCATGGGCCTCAACCCTTCAGTCCGGTCGTGGCGATGCCCTCGATGAAGTAGCGCTGGCCGAGCAGGAAGATGACCGCGACGGGCAACACGGACAGCACCGAGCCCGTCATGATCAGCGCGTACTCGGCGTTGTACTGGGAAATGAAGGTGTTCAGACCCAACTGGATGGTGCGCAGCTCCGGACTGCGCAGGTAGATCAGCGGGCCGAGGTAGTCGTTCCAGGTGGTCACGAACGTCAGCAGGGCCAGGCTGGCCAGCGCCGGTCGGGACAGCGGCAGCATGATCCGTCGGTAGATGCCGAACTCGCCGAGCCCGTCCACCCGCGCCGACTCGCTCAGCTCCTCGGGGATCGTCTCGTAGAACTGCTTCATCAGGAACACGCCGAACGCGCCGAACGCCTGTAACGCGACGATCGACCACAGCGTGTTCGACAACTGCAACTTCGACATGAGGATGAACTGCGGAATCATGTACGACTGCCAGGGCACCGCGATCGTCCCGACGTACGCCAGAAAGAGCGCATTGCGGCCGGGAAAGCGGACCCGGGCGAAGCCGTAGGCGGCGAAGCTGCCGGTCACCACCTGCAGGAGGCTGACGACCACCGACAGCAGCAGCGTGTTTCCCAACCAGGTCGTCATGTCCGAGCGCTGCCAGATGTCCAGGTAGTTTCGCCACACCACGGGATCGGGGAGCCAGGTGATCGGGATGGTGAAGACGTCGCTGTTGGTCTTCAACGACGCCACCACCATCCAGTAGAACGGAAGCAGCAGCGCGGCCGCCGCGAGCACGAGGGCGGCGTACCCGACGAGCCGCCAGCCCCGGGACCGGACCGGCCGGCCGGGCGCGCTGCGGTTGCCGGGCGCGGCGACGGCCGGGGTGGGCAGGGAGAGGTCGGTCGCGGTCATCAGCTGTTCCTCCGCTTGTTGACCATGAACTGGATGACCGTGATGCCGAAGCAGATGGCGAACAGGACGATGGAGACCGCCGAGGCGTAGCCGAACTGGTTCTCCTCGAAGCCCTTCTGGTAGATGTACTGCGAGAGCACCAGTGTCGACTGGCCCGGTCCGCCGCCGGTCATCACGAGGATGAGGTCGAAGACCTTGAAACTTTCGATGGTGAGCAGCACGGTGACGAAGAAGGTGGTGTGTCGTAACCCGGGGAGGGTCACGTGCACGAACCGCTGCCACGGTGTGGCGCCGTCGGTCTCGGCCGCCTCGTAGAGCTGGGCCGGGATGGTCTGCAGGCCGGCCAGGAACAGCAGCATGTAGTAACCCATGTACCGCCAGGTGCCGACGATGATGACCGCCGGCATCGACCAGGTCGACGACGTGGTCCAGCCCGGCGCACTGTCCACCCCGAGGGCGCCGAGCAGCGCGTTGATCGGGCCGTACTCCGGGCTGAACAGCTGGTTCCAGACGATCGCGATCGCCACGATCGAGGTGATGTAGGGGAAGAAGGCGACGGTGCGGAAGAACCGTACGCCGCGCAGTTTGCGGTTGAGCAGCAGCGCCAGCCCGAGTGCCGCCGCGAGGGTCAGCGGGATGTGGAAGACGGTGTAGTAGACGGTGTTGCGCAGCGCGGTCCAGAAGCTCGCGTCGCCCCACATTCGCCGGAAGTTGGCGGTGCCGGTCCACTCGGCCGCCCCGAAGACGTTCCAGCTGGTGAAGGCCACGTAGAACAGCACGACGACGGGTAGCAGGGTGAGCACGGCGAAGCCGACGAAGTTGGGCAGGATGAACGACCAGCCGGCGACCGTGTTGCGCGACACCAGCCGCCGGTTCCTGGGTCTCGTGCGCGGCAATGTTGCCATAGGGAGTCTCCGGAAGCGTTCGGCATGGTGGCGGGACCGGCGTACGACGCAGGCGCGCCGGGCCCGCCATCAGCTCACTGGTTGAGGACCTCGTTCTTGGCACGGGTCTGCGCCTTGCTCAGCTCCGCGTCGACGCCCTTGCCGTCGGAGAGGATCGCCGAGTGCGTCTCGTTGAGGAGGTTCTGCAGGCCGGCGGTGTGCTTCGACACCGGGTTCTCCGGCTTGACCGTGTGCTTCGCGTAGGCGAACTTCGACAGGTCGTCCTGCGGTACACCGTCCAGCCCGAACAGCGTCGCGGTGACCGCATCGGTGACCTGGGCCGGGGTGATGCCGATCCCGGCCAGCGCCTTGGCGGCATCCGGACCGGCCGCGTACTGGAGGAAGGCCTTGGCCGCGGCGGTCTTGGACTTGCTGATCTTCGGGTTGATCCCCAGGCCGGTCGGGTCACCGAAGGTGACCGGCGTGGCGGAGGTGCCGGTGGTGGACTTGTCGAACTGCGGCGCCGGGGCGATCCCCCACTGGAACGTGTCGGCGTCACCGCTCTTGCGCTGGTTGAGCAGCGTGGCCACGTACCAGGTGCCCATCAGCAGCATCGCCGACTGCTGCTTGCCGAACTGCGCCTGGTAGGTGAGCTTGTTGGTCTTCGCGGTGCCGAAGGTCGGCTGCGCGCCGGCCGCCTGCAGGTCCAGTGACCGCTCGTAGTACGGCTTCAGGTAGCCGAAGTTCCCGGAGAGCAGGTCCGCGTTGGGGGTCTGGGCGAGCGCGAATCCCTGCACCGTCGACTGGAAGGTGTGCTGGTACGCGCCGGTCGCGTTCGAGCCGGCCCCCTTCAGCCCGGTGTGCAGCCGCTTCGCCGCGTCGGTGTAGTCGTCCCAGGTCCAACTGCCGTCCGGCGGCGCCACCTTCGCCTTCGCGAACAGGTCCTTGTTGTAGAACAGCACCCACGCGTCCTGCCGGTACGGCATCGCGTACGCCTTGCCGTCCACCTGGTACGACGCGAGCGCCGGGCTCGAGCCGAGACCGGAGGTGGCGTCGGAGACGTCGAGCAGCTGACCACCGCTCTGGTATGTGTAGAAGTTCTTGAGGCTCTTCATGACGTAGACGTCCGGGGCGGTGCCGGCGGCCAGATCCGTGATCATCTGGGTGTCGTAGTCGTTGCCCGGGGCGTACTCCTTGAGCTCCACCGTCACGTTCGGGTGGGTCGCCTTGAAGCCGTCGGCGAGCGTCTTGAACTCGGGCGTGGACGACAGGGTCCAGCCGGCCAGGGTGATCGTCACCGGGGCGTTGGGGTCGACTGGCTCGTCTCCGCCGCCGCAACCGGCGAGAACAAGCGTCAGGGCCGCCGCGGCGCTGATGACGGCCGGTATCGCACGCTTCATCCCTTTCTCCTTAGGTTAAGGGGCCCGGACGGGCCCGCACTGCTACCAGGCACCCGGGCGGGCCCGGCATGCTCCGTGTCCAGACGGGTCGACGTGCTGATCCCGTCGGGCCAGTCGACCGCCAGGTGGAGGCCGTCGGCGTTCTCGTCGGCCACGACCCGGCCCGCCTGCCCGACAGTGGCTGCCGACACCCCGGACAGCTCGATGAAGGCGGCGACCCAGCAGCCGGGCCGGACGGGGTGGTCCAGCCAGGGCACCACCAGCCCGCCGGCCAGCGGTCCGCCGTGCGGAACGGCGCTGGCGCCGGCCGTTCCGTCCCCGCGAACGCTGTCGAGCCGGCTGGTCAGGCCGGCCCCGGTCACGGTCACCGCCCGCTCGCCGACGGTCGCCGTCGCGTCCCCGGCAATGGCCCAGCCGCCGATCCGCAGCCGCAGCGCGGCCGCCTCGACACCGTCGGCGAGGTCGTCGACGCGGGTCAGACGTAGCTCCCAGGGGCCACGGACCAGGGAGTACACCGTGAGGTGCCCGGCCGGTCGGGACGAGCCGAGATGGCCGCCGCCGTGATCGCGCTGACCTGGATCCGGGTCGACCCAGTGGGCGAGGGCACGTGATCCGGCCACCCCCACGCCGTCGCTGTCGACGTGCACGGTCAGCTGACGCATGCCGGCGCGGTGGGTGACCCGGCCGGCGTCGTCGACGAGAGTGACCGACTGGTCGAGCGGACTGGCCCAGCCGCTGTCGTCGAGGACGGGGCTGGTGGCGGTGGAGTAGCCCAGTCGCGCGTAGAGCGGGGAATCTCCGACGGTGGCGCCCTCGACGGCGTGGTCGGTGCCGTGGTTGACGACGCGGACGATGCCGTCGGCGCGGGTGCCGGAGACGAGCCAGCCCGGCGCGTGTATCGCCCGCACCGTATTCCGCTCCTCGACCGGCAGCGGCTCCTCAGAAGCGGTCCACACCGGATGGTCGGTGGGTAGCGCGATGCCGAGCAGGCCCTTGCTGGCCCAGTACGGCGAGCCCGGCCCGGAGTACGACTGGGCCAGTCGCGGCCACGGCCGGTGCCAGCCGAGGGTGAGCAGACCTCGTTCGTCCAGAGCCCCGTTAGCGACGAAGTGGCGCACGATGCGGGTGGCCGCGCCGCGCAGCTGGCCGAGGCTGACCGAGGGCACGCCGGCGATCGCGCCGACCCAGAACGGCGCCGCCGCGGCGAAGCGGTAGATCAGGCTTCGTCCCTGGATCAGCGGTGACCCGTCGGTGCCCACGAGCGCCACCGCGTCGCTCAGGAAGCGGTCGAGGCTGGCCAGGTCCCGATCGCGGCGCTGCTCGGCCAGGTCCGCGGCGCCGGCCATTCGGGCCCACAGCGTCGGATACAGGTGCAGGGCCCAGCCCACGTAGTGGTCGTACGCCCGGTGCGGCCCGTCGGACATCCAGCCGTCCGCGCGGGCGAAGCTGTCGTGCGTGCGCAGGTCCGCGGCCATCTCGTCGAGCGAGTGCGGCCCACCCACCGAACGCAGGAACGTCTGTACGACCAGCCGGAACCAGACCCAGTTGATCTGTGGATACGTGTCGTCGCCGACCGCCGGGCGCAGGTAGTCGACTACCCGCTCGTGCACCGCGGACGGCATCCGGTCCCAGATCCACGGGCGGGTCATGTCCAGGACCAGCGCGATGGAAGCGGCTTCCACCTTCGCCTGGGGGTGCTCGTCCAAGCGCACCCAGCGGTCCGGGGAGGTCGGGTCGGTGCCGGCGGCGATACCGGCCGCGTACCGGTCGGCCAGCTCGTCCAGGCCCACTCCCCTGGCCCCCGCGAGGCGGAAGCCGGCCAGCAGGAAGGTGCGGGCGAAACCCTCAAGGCCGTCGACGGCCCGCCCGTAACCGCCCTCGGCACCGGGAAGGTTGACGAGAGCGTGGCCGGGCGACGCGAACGGCCGGACCGCGGCGAGCATCCGGTCGGCGAGGGCCAGCCAGTCGTCCCGGCTCCAGGTCGCGGCATCCGAGGCCGTCCCCGGCGTTGACCGGCCGGCCGTCCCGGACGTCATCGCAGATCCTGTCGCATCGGTCCGTCTCCATGGAGGGTGGCGAGCGGGGCGTTGCCGGGAATGTGACGCTCCGGCTTCCGCAGGGTTTCCGAAGTAAAACGCTCACATCAGATCAAGTCAATGCTGTTCTCAAACCAGACGAACACATACGATCAAAAGGACACACGCTGTCACCCGGATCGACTGCGGCCGGAGCTGTCGATGCCCTGCCCCCAGCGCGCACATATGCCTCAATCCTGCAGTCTTCGATCGTTCCGCCGGCTTGCGGTCGCCGCCGTACAGCGACTCAACGGCGTCTTCAACGCCATAACTGATCTGATACGATCAGAACCGCTCACAGCCGCTCGGGCAGCCGAGGGCCATGGCCGTCGCGCGCCGCCGCGTTCAGCCCGGTTGGCAAGCTCGTCGTCACGGCGCGATACCTTTCGCCGCACGAAGCGTTCCTCGGAGGTCCCCAATGACCAAGGACAGTCCTGTCGTCGCCACGGCGGAGACTTCCCGCGCGCCGCTTCAGGTCGCCCGCCGCCAGCAACTGTTGGCAGCGCTGCAGCGCGACGGCTCGATGCGCATCTCCGACCTGTCGCACGTGCTGGGCGCCGCGCCGGTCACCATCCGGCGCGACATCGCGGAGCTCGCCGCCGAAGGGTTGGTTCGCCGGGTCCACGGTGGAGTCGCCCTGATCCTGCCGGACGACGTCCCGGCAACCGAGGAGCCGCCCGACGCGGGCCTGAACCCGCTCGTCGGGCGCGCGGTCGGCATGCTCGTGCCCTCGTTGGACTACTACTGGCCGGACGTGGCGCGCGGTGTCGAGGGCGCCGCCCGCGAGCTGGACATGCGCGTGGTGCTGCGCGGCTCCTCGTACGACACCGAGGACGACCAGCCACAACTGGCCCGCCTGGTGGGGCGGATGGACGTGGACGCGCTGATCATCGCGCCGAGCATGGACGCGCCGACCGCCGAACGCACCATCGAGTGGCTCGACCAGGTCGGCGTCCCGGTCGTCCTGCTGGAACGCACCGCCACGGTGGGCAGCCATCACGCTGTCATGGAGTCGGTGGTCACCGACCACGCGCTCGGTGCGGCCATGGCCGTACGCCACCTCACCTCGCTCGGGCACCGCAAGGTCGGCCTGGTGCTCGACGCCAACAGTCCCACCAGCCAGCACGTGCGGCGTGGCTGGCTCGACGCCACGACCGAGTGCGGCCTCGATCCGAATGCGACAGTGGTGGCCGTGGCACCCGATACCCGGTCACCGGAGCGGGACACGGTCCTCGACGACGTGCTCGACCGGTGCCGGGCGACCGGAACGACGGCGCTGCTGGTGCACGCCGACGCCGAGGCGATCGCTCTGGTGCAGCACTGCGAGGAGCGGCAGCTGTCCGTTCCCGGCGACCTCTCCATCGTGGCGTACGACGACGAGGTCGCCGGTCTCTTCAGCCCGCCGCTGACCGCGATCCGACCGCCGCGACGCTCGATCGGACGCGCTGCCGTGCGTCTCGTCGCCGACCGGCTCGCCGACCCCGACCGCCCCACCCACCGGGTCGTCATCAGTCCGTCGCTGCGGGTCCGGGGGTCGACCGCGCCGCCACCCGCGTAACGGGTCTTCCCGTCCCGCCCGGGGACCACGACCGACGGTCCACCTACGACCACCACGGCGACTGACCGGCGACGTGGCGCGGTGGGCGGTGGCCCCAGCACGGCGGCCACGCGCCGTTCGGGCGATCCGTAACAAGCCCGAAACTACCGGTTGAAAATGCTGGAACTTTCTGCGAGCCTGAGAGCCATCGATGGCTGTGAACGTTAACACGATCCACTCAGCTCCGGAGGCGCCGCACGCGACCGTCAGGCCTACCTGTCCGCCCGGCGGCCAGGTCCACCACCAGGAGAAACCACCGCACCGCCACCACCGGGCGGACCGACCGCGAACGTTCTCCAGTTCCGGAACTGTCGCGATAATTGTCGCCCTGGTGGTGTCGCTGCTGCCCGACCTGGCCCGGGTGGCCGAGGCGTTCGCCCAGCTTCGGCGGCGACTACGGCCTCCCGCCGTACCGGCCGGCAGGCTGACGCTGCAACGCTGACAATTCGGACACCGCCGGGGGCGATCGGGGCTCCGCACGGGAGGATCCCGCCCGCCCCTCACTCCCCCACCACCAGGAGGTACCGACAGTGCGAGGATCCGCAGACCACTCCCCGCCCGCGGGGAACACCCATGCCGACCGGAGGTCGCCCGGCCTCCGGGGACGTCTGTTCACAGTGGCCGCAGCCGGGATCGCCGCCGCGGTCGGGCTGCTCACCATCACCCTGGCGACCGGGTCGGCGTCAGCGGCCGACAACCCGTACCAGCGGGGCCCGGACCCGACCCGGACCAGCGTCACCGCCGTGAACGGCCCCTTCGCCAACACGTCGGTCGCCGTCCCGACCGGGTACGGCTTCAACGGCGGCCGGATCTACTACCCGACCGACACCAGCCAGGGCACCTTCGGGGCCATCGCGATCTCACCGGGTTACACGGCGTTGTTCTCCGCCGAACTTGCCTGGATGGGACCGTGGCTGGCCTCGCACGGCTTCGTCGTGATCGGCATCGAGACCAACAGCCGCAACGACTTCGACACGGCGCGCGGCACCCAACTCCTCGCCGCGCTGGACTACCTGACCCAGCAGAGCCCGGTACGCGACCGCGTCGACCCGAACCGGTTGGCCGTCGCGGGCCACTCGATGGGCGGCGGTGGGGCGCTCAGCGCCGCCATGCGGCGTCCGTCGCTCAAGGCGGTGGTCGGGATCGCGCCGTACTCGCCGTCGTCGAACCTGGCCACCGACCGGGTACCCACCATGATCTTCGCTGGCCAGGCGGACACGGTGGTCACCCCGTCCTACGCCACCGGTCTCTACAACAGCATCCCGAGCACCACCGAGAGCGTCTACCTGGAGGTCGCCGGCGCGGACCACGGCTTCATGGTCGGACGGTCGAACCCGGTGATGGTCCGGACCATGTTGCCGTTCGTCAAGATGTTCATCGACAACGACGCCCGGTACAGCCAGTTCCTCTGCCCGCTGCTGGACAACAGCGGTGTGGTGACCTACCGCAGCACCTGTCCGCTGCTGCCGTCGACGCCAACCACCCCGACGCCGACCACCACCCCGACGAGCAGCCCGACGCCGACGCCGACCACCTCACCCACCACTGGGCCGCCGAGCTCGGCGAGCCAGATCATCGGCGCGCAGTCGGGCCGATGCGTCGACGTACCGAACGCCTCGCGCACCAACGGCACCCGGGTCACCCTCTACGACTGCAACCGACAGATCAACCAGTCCTGGACCTACACCTCGGGCAAACAACTACAGGTGTACGGCAACATGTGTCTCGACGCCGCAGGCAGCGGCAACGGCGCGGCCGTGCAGATCTACAGCTGCCACGGTCAGACCAACCAGCAGTGGAACATCAACGCCAACGGCACCATCAGCAGCGTCCAGTCCGGACGCTGCCTCGACGTCTGGAGCACCGCCAACGGCGCCCAGATCCAGCTCTACGACTGCCACGGCCAGACCAACCAGCAGTTCCGGCTCGCTGCCCTGACGTGAGCGCACCCGGGCGGGCTCGGCATCACGCCGGGCCCGCCCCGCCGTGCGGCGGCGCCGTGCTCTCACGCACCACGAGCGAGGGTACGACCAACGGCAGGGGCCGCGGCACCGTGTCGTCGATGGCCTGGGTGACCGCCGTGATGGCCCGTCGACCGACCGCGTCGAAGTCCTGCTGGATCGTGGTCAACGGCGGAATCAGGTACGCCGCCTCGGGCACGTCGTCGAACCCGATGACCGAGACATCCTGCGGCACGCGCCGACCACGCTCGTGCAGCGCGCGCAGCACGCCGAGGGCCATCTGGTCGTTGGCGGCGAAGACCGCGGTGGTGCCGCGCAGCTCGCAGATCCGCAGCCCGGCGAGGTAGCCGCTGTGGGCCATCCAGTCACCCTCGACGGGCTCGGGTGGGCGTACGCCCGCGGCCACCATCGCCGTACGCCAGCCGTCGCGGCGGGCGCGCGCCTCGGCCCAGTTGAGCGGACCGGACACGTGCACGATCTCGGTGTGTCCGAGGCCGAGCAGATGTTCGGTCGCCATCCGGGCGCCGAGCACCTGGTCGACGCCGACGGTGACGCTCGCCCTGGACAGGTCGCCCTCCACCACCACGAAGGGCACCCCGGACCGGGTCATCCGCACCACTTCGAGAGCCTCGTCGTTGCCGGCGATCATCACGACGCCCTCCACGCCGACGCGCATGAGGTGTTCGGTGGCGTCGCTGAGCGCCCGTACCGTCACCTCCGAGAGGCTGACCGAGGTGGCGAAGTAGCCGGCGGCGCGGGCGGCGTCCTCGACGCTGCGGTGGATGCTCGTCGGACCGAACAGCGTCCGGGCCGTGCCGATGATGCCGATCATTCCGGAGCGTCCCCGGACCAGCGCCCGGGCGGCGGTGTTGGGGCGATAGTCGAGTCGCCGGATCGCCTCGAGGACCCGCTCCCGCGTCTCGCGCCGGATCGCGGGCGCTCCGTTGATCACCCGGGACACCGTCTGGTGGGACACGCCCGCCAGGCGGGCGACGTCCGCCATGACCGCTGGCCGGTGGGCGGTCGTCACCGCTTCCTCCGCGTGAACTCGCACTGGCGGGCCGTCCGTTCTTCCATGAGTCGGGTTCCTCGTCCGTCAGTGTGAGTGACGGGGCACGTCACTGCCGCTGCCACCGACCAGGAAGTCGAGGTCGGCCCCACTGTCGGCCTGGAGGACGTGTTCGCTGTACAGCCGTGCCCAACCCCGCTCGGCCACCGGCGGCGGCGGCTTCCAGGCGGAGCGACGCTCGGCGAGTTCCGCCTCGTCGACCAGGAGGTCGAGGCGGCGGGTGGCGACGTCGAGCTGGACCAGGTCGCCGGTTCGCACCAGCGCGAGAGGACCGCCCACGGACGCCTCCGGCGCCACATGCAGGACGCACGTGCCGTAGCCGGTGCCGCTCATGCGCGCGTCGGAGATCCGCACCATGTCCGTGATGCCGTCGGTGAGCAGTCGGCGGGGCATGGGCACGTTGCCCACCTCCGGGAAGCCGGGGTAGCCGCGCGGACCGGCGTTGCGAACGACGATCACCGTGTCCGGTGTGACGTCCAGGTCCGGGTCGTCGGCGGCGACGACGTACTCCTCGATCCGGTCGAAGACGAGCGCCGGGCCGGTGTGCGTGAGGAGGTGGGGGGTGGCGGCGGAGACCTTCAGCACCGCTCCGGACGGCGCCAGTGACCCGCGCAGCACCACGGTGCCGGAGCCGGCGGCCTGGAACGGCTCCTTCATGGTGGCGATGACCTCGGAGTTCCAGCACTGCGCGCCGTCGACGTTCTCGGCCACGCTCCGGCCGCTGACCGTGACGTGCTCGGTGTGCAGCAGCGGCGCGAGCTCCTTCATCACCACCGGGAGGCCGCCCGCGTAGGCGAAGTCCTCCATCAGGTACGCCCCGGACGGCATGAGGTTGACCAGCAGCGGAACGTCGGCGGTGAGGGTGTCGAAGTCCTCCAGTGACAGGGGCACGCCGAGGCGTCCGGCGATGGCGAGCAGGTGCACGACGGCGTTCGTGGAGCCACCGATCGCGGCGTTGACCCGGATGGCGTTCTCGAACGCCTCGCGGGTGAGCACCGAGGACAGCCGTTGGTCCTCGCCCACCATGGCGACGATCCGCCGTCCGGCGGCCTGCGCGAGCGCGTACCGCCGGGAGTCGACGGCGGGTACGGCGGCGGCCCCCGGTAGCTGCACGCCCAGCGCCTCGGTCACGCAGGCCATGGTGGAGGCGGTCCCCATGGTCATGCAGTGGCCCCGGCTGCGGGACATGCCGACCTCCGCCTCGGCGCAGTCGGCGGCGCTCATCCGGCCGGCCCGCATCTCCTCGGTGAAACGCCAGACGACCGTGCCCGAGCCGATGTCCTGGCCCCGGAACTTGCCGTTGAGCATCGGCCCGCCGGTCAGCATCAGCGTCGGCAGGTCCACGCTCGCCGCCCCCATCAGCAGGCCCGGGGTGGTCTTGTCACAGCCGGAGAGCAGGACCACCCCGTCGAGGGGATTGGCGCGGACCGACTCCTCCAGCTCCATCGCGAGCAGGTTGCGGTAGAGCATGGTCGTGGGACGCATGAGTGGCTCGCCCAGGCTCATGGCCGGGAACTCCAGCGGCAGGCCGCCGCTCTCCCACACGCCGCGCTTCACCGACTCGGCCAGGTCGCGCAGGTGGGCGTTGCAGGGGGTCAGCTCCGACCAGGTGGTGGCGATGCCGATCACCGGGCGACCGTCGAAGACGTCGTCCGCGAATCCCTGGTTGCGCATCCAGGACCGGTGGATGAACCCGTTGCGGCCCTCGGCGCCGAACCACTGCGCGCTGCGCAGCGGTCGATCTGTCGTCGACATCAGCACACCTCTCTGTCATGCCTCAAGGTCGCTCGGCGCGACCTAGCGAAGGCCTCCGACGGACAGGCCGCCGCGCCAGTGCCGTTGGAGGCTGAAGAACGCGATGACCAGTGGGATCACGGACACCAGTGAGCCCAGGATGATGAGGCTCCACAGCGAGGTGCCGCCCGAGTTGTTCGCCGAGGCGATCCCCTGCCAGAGGCCGAGACCGACGGTCACCGGGAAGAGCCGGTTGTCCGAGAGCATGGCCAGCGGCAGGAAGTAGTTGTTCCAGGACGCCACGGCGGACAGCAGCAGCACGGTGACCACCGCGGGACGCATCAGCGGAAGCGCGATCTGCAGGAACGTGCGCACCTCCCCCGCGCCGTCCACGCGCGCCGCGTCGAGCAGCTCGTCCGGCACCGCGTCGCGCGCGTACACGTGCATCAGGTAGACGCCGAACGGGTTGAGCAGCGACGGCAGGATCACCGCCCAGACGGTGTTCGTCAGGCCGAGCCGGGAGAACATGATGAAGGTCGGGATGACCAGGGCGGTGGCCGGCACCATGAGCGCGCCCAGCACGACGGCGAAGCTGAAGCGCCGCGCGGCGAACCGGTACTTGGCGAACCCGTAGCCGGCCATCACCGCCAGGACCGTGGCGCCGACTCCGCCGGCGATGGCGTACAGCGTGGAGTTGAGGATCCACCGCAGGTAGATGCCACCGTCGTAGGTGAAGAGCTGCCGGAGGTTGCCGACGTAGTCGATCTGGTCGGAGAACCACAGGGTGTTGCCGCCCCCGAACAGGCCCGGCGCGTCCTTGGAGCTGTTGACGATGACCCACCAGAACGGGACCAGGAAGTAGATCACCAGGAAGCCGAGGAGGATCTGCAGGGGAAGGTAGCGCTGCGGCCGGCGGACGCCGGCGCGGACGCTGGTGTGGTCGGCCATCTAGAGGAAGCTCCTCCGCTTGCGGGTGAAGAACAGGAAGGCGTACACGCAGATGAAGACGATGCCGCCGAGCGCGAACGAGATCGCCGACCCGTAGTTGAAGTTGGCCAGCGAGAACGCCTGCTGGTACGCGTACATGTTGGGGGTGAAGTCGGCCCCGATCGTGCCCGCGGCGAGGTAACGCAGGATCTGCGGCTCGTTGAAGAACTGCAGGGTGCCGATGAGCGAGAAGACCAGGATCAGGATCAGCGCGGGCGCGATCAGCGGGATCTTGATACGCGTCGCGATCTGCCACCGTCCGGCGCCGTCCATCCGGGCGGCCTCGTAGAGCGTCGGGTCGACGCCCTGCAACGCCGCGTACAGGATGATCATGTAGTAGCCGGCCCACTGCCAGGTGACGACGTTGAGCAGGCCGTAGAAGATCAGGTCGCTGCCCAGGAAGTCGGGCGCGGTGGCGCCGAACAGCCCGAAGATGTCGGTGAGCGGGCCGAAGCCCTTGCTGTAGAGGAACCCCCACATCACGGCCCCGATGACGGTGGGGATCGCGTACGGAAGAAAGATCATGAGGCGGGAGAAGCGCGCGAACAGCGTCGTCACGGCGTCCAGGATGAGAGCCATCACGAGCGCCAGGACGATCTGCAGCGGGATCGAGACGAGCGAGAAGCGGATGACGAACCAGGCTCCGGACAGGAAGCTCGGGTCGGTGAACGCCTTCACGTAGTTGTCGAAGAGGACGAAACTGGTGCCGCCGATCAGCTTCTTCTGAAAGAGGCTGAGGTACAGCGCGTACGCCAACGGCGCGATGAGGAACGCCAGGAAGACGATCGCGAAGGGCCCGACGAAGAGCCACCCCATCAGGTGCTCGCGGAGGTGCACCTTGCCACGGATCTTGCGCGTCTCGCTCGGCGGACGCGGTGTGCGCTTCTCGGTCAGGACTGTCATCTGTGGTCTCCGAAGGGCGTGGACGCGGGGGGTCGTGGGTGGGCCGGCCGGCCACCGCCGGCGCGACCCACCCGGAGCGGTCACTGAACGGTGAAGCCCTGCTCCTTGGCGTACTTCGCCACGTCGTCCTGGAGCTTGTCGGCAGCCTGGGAGCCGGTGGTCGAGCCCTTGATGACCTCGCTGATCTGCTTCGTCATGGCGTCCAGGTAGTACTGGCCGAAGGGCGCGTAGGACACCCCCTTGTAGGCCTCGGCGGCGGGCAGGTAGACCTCCTTGTTCGCCTGCTGGCCGCTGAAGAACGCCACCTTCAGGTCGACGAACGCGGGATCCTTCAGCGCGGTGAGGTTCAGCGGGAAGATGATCTGGTTGGTCCAGCCGTCGGTGAGCGACTCCTTGTCGGCGTAGAGCCCGTAGGCGACCTTCGCCGCCAGCTCCGGCTTCTTCGCCTGCTTGGTCACCGAGAAGGCCGACCCACCCCAGTTCACCTGCACCGGGTTGGCCGAATCCCACTGCGGCAGTGGCGCGACCGCGAACTTGCCGGTGTCCTGGCCCTTACCGACGCCCGCCCCGGTGAGGTAGCCCGGCGCCCACGCCGCCGAGATGTACGTCGCGTAGTTTCCGTTGATCACACCGGAGATGTACTCCGGGGTGAACTGGTCCTGCGTACCGACCAGGCCCTTCTTGGCGAGGCCACCCCAGTAGTCCAGCACGTCCTTGGACGCCTGGTCGTTGAGCTTCACCCCGATCGACTTCGGCTGGGCCGGATCGAAGGTGAAGGGCGACGCGCCCTTCTGGATCTGCAGCGCCATCATCACGGCCGGCACGTTCGCGCCGAGGTCCCCGAACAACGGGCCGCCGGCGTCCTTGACCTTCTGCGCGGCCTGCTCGTACTCGGCCCAGGTCTTCGGCGGGGTGATCTGGTACTTGTCGAAGATGTCCTTGCGGTAGATCATGCCCATCGGGCCACCGTCGACCGGGACGCCGTAGACCGCGTCGCCCACCGACACGTCCTTCCAGGCGCCCTCGCCGTAGTTGGCCTTGACCGCGTCGTAGCCGTACTGCTTGATGTCGACGAGCGCGCCCTGGATCTGGAAGGTCGGGATCCGGTCCGCCTCGACCATGATCACGTCGGGCGCCCCGGTGCCCGCCGAGATGGCCGTCTGGAACTTGTCGTACTCGTCGCCGCCCTGACCGACGTTGGTCCAGCAGACCTGCACGTCGTCGTGCAGCTTGTTGAAGTTGTCGACGACGAGCTGGGTGTTGGGGTACCAGCCCCACATCGTCACGACCGGCACGTTCTGCTTGGTGATGGTGTTCGTGCAGTTGCTCGCGTCGCTGCCGCCGTCGTCCGAGGAGCAGGCGACCAGGCCACTCCCGGCCGCGAGCATGGCCACCGTGGCGAGTATGTGTCTTCTCTTCATTGAGATGGTTCCCTTCGGAGGTGGCGGTGCACGGACATCCATGCGCCGGCGGCGCCACCGGAGGCGCTGGGGCCTCGCTCCCGGTGGCGTCGCCTGGGCAGGCTCCTAGCGCTTGAACAGACGGGGCGCCAGGTCGATGAGGTTCTTCTGCCACACGTCCCAGCCGTGCGGTCCGGGGGTGACCCCGTCGAACTCGTAGCGGATACCGAGGGCGTCCATCGTGGTCAGCGAGGCCATGAAGCTCGGGTACACGAAGTCGGTCTGGTCACCGACGTAGAGGCGCAGCATCCTGGTGCCGTTGTTGATGGCCGCGACGTCGACGCCGGTGCCGCTGCCGAAGCCGGCCGAGAACGCCGCGACGTAGGCGAACTGGCCCGGATAGGCCTTCAGCACACCGAACGCCTGCCCGCCGCCCATCGACAGCCCGGCGAGGGCCTGCTGGGAGGGGTCGCTGGAGACGTGGTACCGGGACCGGGCCGCCGGCACGATGTTCTCCAACAACTCCCGGTTGAAGTTCGACGAGTTGCCGTTGCCCATCACGACGACCATGGGTGTCAGGTCCCCGTCGAGGAACTGGTGGTCGAGGATCTGCTTGGCCCGGCCCATCTCGACCCAGTCCGTGTAGTTCTGCCCGCCACCGTGTTGGAGGTAGAGGACGGGATAGGGCTGTGCTCGCTGCGGGTCGTACCCGGGCGGGGTCCAGACCAGCGCGGTGCGGTCCTGGCCGGCCACCGTGCTGGTGTAGGTCATGCTCTCGACCGTGCCGCCCTGGCCCGCCGGCACGTCGGTCAGCAGTCGGGCCGCAGGACCCGGGACGAGGAAGGTGCTCCACATCGGCTCCGTGGTCACCCTCGTCGGGTTGGAGACGTCCTTGAACGGCACCCGGTCGACGATCAGGCGGTAGTAGTAGAACCAGGGCTTCAGCGGCCCCACGGTCGCCCGCCACCGGTCGCCGTCACGCGTCAGCGGCACGCGCAGCCAACTGCCGCCCGGCGCGATGTTGGCCCACACGGTGACGTGCTGGGCGTCCGCGAAGTCGGTGGTGGTCTCGAAGGTGACGAACCCGTCCGCGGTGACGAAGGGCGTCGGGGTGGTGCCGGCCGGCGGAGGCGAGAACTCGCCCGTGAACCGGCCGTGGCCCGGGCTCGGCCCGTGGTCCGCCACGTGCCGGAACAGCCGTGGCACGAAGTCGACGAGGTTCTCCTGCCAGGTGGTCCAGTTCCCGCCGCCGTCCGGGTTGACCCCGTCGAACTCGAACCGGACGTCGGCCCGGTCCAGCGCCTTCGTCAGCCGGTAGGTGGTGTTGTAGGCCGGGTCGGTCACGTTCCCGGTGTAGAGGCGCAGCAGCTTGAGGTGGTTGAGCGCCGTGGCGTCCCGGCGGTCGATCGTCGGGGTCGACGTGCCCGAGAACCAGCCGACAGAGCCGAACTGGCCGGGCTTGGCGAGGGCCGCGCGGACCGCCCGCGCCGCGCCGTCGGTGACACCGGCGATGGCCTGGTGGGCCGGATCGCGAAGGACCCGGTAGTTGTCGCCGACCGCCTTGCGGAGATCCTTCAACTCCCGGTCGTCCGTGCTGTCGGCGATCACCACGACCATCGGCTGCATCGCGCCCGCCGCCGAGAGGTTGTCGAGGATCTGCTTCGTGCGACCGAGGTCGAGCCAGTCGGTGGCGGCCACGCCGCCCCCCGACTCCAGGAAGAGCGTCGGATAGCCCTTCGGCTTCTTCGCCGCGTACCCGGGTGGCGTCCAGACCAGGGCCGAGCGCTGCTCGGCGCGAACCCGGTAGGTCAGCGTCCCGACCGTGCCGCCGCTGCCGGCGGGCGCGTCGGCCAGCCAGCGCGCCGACTCGCCGGCGACCAGGAAGGTGCTCAGGAGCGGGTCGGACGCCACTCCCGCGCTGTTGGTCGGATCCTTGATGGTCTTGTTGTCGTCGGCGGTCACCTGGTAGCGGTACAGCCCGGGCGTCAGCGCGCCGAGCACCCCGGACCACACGTCACCGCGGCGGGTCAGACCGAACTCCGCCCAGGTGGCGGACGGGCCGAAGTTGCCCTCGACGACCACCTGCGAGACGGTGCCGAGGCGCTCCTGGACGTACGCGGCCGGCACGCTGAACGAGGCGTAGCGGTCCGGGGAGACGTCCAGCCACGGCGTGTCCGCCGCCGCTGCCGGTTGCGGCGCGAGCAGGGCCGCCGCCAGGGCGACGACTCCGGCGCTGAACACCGCCGCGAGCCGGCGTACGCCGAGGCGGCGTCGGCGCCCGTGATAATGTTCGGTTGTCACGCTCCACTCCTTTCCTGTGCCGGCAGCGGATGCGACCCGCTGACCAGCTCAACCCATCGGTGGATCTCGCCGTGCGGTAGCGCTCACCTCCTTCGGTCCCTCGCCGGTGCTGCGGTCGAGCCACGGACCACGAGGTTGGTCGGCAGGACTATCTGGTGCGGCTCGTCCCACTCGCCGGTCACCAGTGACTTGAGCATTCGCGCGGCTTCGTACCCGAGCTGGTACATCGACTGGTCGACCGTGGTCAGACCCGGAACGGTCGACGCCGACTCGGGGATGTTGTCGAAGCCGACGACGGACAGGTCCTGCGGGACGGAGAGCCCCAGTTCCCTGGCGACCTCAAGGACCTTAAGCGCCATCCCGTCGCTCGCCGCGAAGATCGCCGACGGCCGGTCCGCCCGTTGCAACAGGGCGCGCGCCAACGGAACGGCCGACTCGGGATTGAAGTCCCCCCGGCCGATCAACGTCGGGTCGACCGGGATACCGGCGGCGACGAGCGCCGCCCGGTAGCCCTCCTCCCGGGACCATGCCGAGGCGAGGCTGTCGCGACCGGCGATGAAGCCGACGCGTCGGTGGCCCAGGTCGAGCAGATGCTCGACAGCGGTGGTGGCGCCGGCGAGGTTGTCGGCCATGACCGAGGGCGCCGTCGCGCCGCGCACCGGGTCGATGGCCACGACCGGCGTACGGCTGCGCATCTCACCCCAGGGCGTGACGACGATGCACCCGTCGGTGAGGGTGCCCGACAGGCGGGTCAGGTGCCGCTGCTCCCAACCCTCCGAGTAGGACCCGTAGAGGTCGCTGTTGGCGTAGATGATGAGGTCGAAGCCGGAGCGGCTGAGCGCCTTCATGACCCCCTTGAGCACCTCTGCCGTGTACGACTGGAAGCTGTGCGCCACGAGGCCGAGGACGTTGGTGCGGCTGCGCCGCAGGCTCGAGGCCACCAGGCTCGACTCGTAGCCGAGCTGTTCGATGGCGGTGCGGACCTGAGCGATCGTGCGGGCGCTGACGCCGTAGTGCCCGTTGACGACGCGCGAAACGGTGGCGGTGGAAACGCCGGCGATCCGGGCGACATCACTCATTGTTACCGGCGCATTGGCTTCGATCATGCCGCTCTCTCTGGACTGCAATCGTTATCGGTTACGTTTCCAGGATGTTGCCAACGTAACCGACCACGATTGCGAACACAAGACCTCTTCATCCCCGCGCGAGAGCCGGCCGGGGGTCCTAACGGGATTGTGCAAGGTGGACTTCCCGGGGTGCAAAGCCGCGCCATTTCGCGCACGGGACCTACCCGTTGACAACGGGACGGCACGCTCTGTCAGGCGCCATTCCGGAACGCGGTGTTCCCTCCGGGGAGCATGATCGGTAACGTTTACATCGATCGCGAACGTAATCGATGATCATGGCGATGTCCAGAGCTCGCACCGACCCACCACCCCGGGTCCCCGGCGCCGCGACACGGATCCCGACGTCGGAGGCCTCCTCCGAGAGGAGCCCGCCCTGAACACCCACCTCGACGCAGCGCCGCACCCACTCCCCCACCGCGCCGCCTCGCCCGTCCGGCCTCGTCCGGGCCAGCCGGGACGGCTGTCGTGAACACCGCACGCCTGCTCCTGGACCTGCGGCGACGTGTCGCACCGGTGCCGCGCCGGATCTTCGGCTCGTTCGTGGAGCACCTGGGCCGCTGTGTCTACGGCGGAATCTACGAGCCCGACCACCCCAGCGCCGACGCGGACGGCTTCCGGGGCGACGTCCTCGCGCTCGTCCGCGAGCTGGGCGTCACGACGGTCCGCTACCCGGGCGGCAACTTCGTCTCCTCCTACCGCTGGGAGGACGGCGTCGGCCCGGTCGAGAAACGACCGGCCCGGCTCGACCTCGCCTGGCACAGCCTGGAGACCAACGCCTTCGGGCTGGACGAGTTCATGCGCTGGGTCGGCAAGGCGGGCGTCGATCCCATCATGGCGGTGAACCTCGGCACCCGGGGCACCGCCGAGGCTGTCGACCTGCTGGAATACGCCAACCACCGGGCGGGGAGCCACCTCGCCGACCAGCGCCGCGACAACGGCGCCGCAGACCCGTACGGGATCCGGCTGTGGTGCCTGGGCAACGAGATGGACGGCCCGTGGCAGGTGGGCCAGCGAAGCGCGACCGAGTACGGGCGACTCGCGGCGCAGACCGCGAAGGCGATGCGCCGCTTCGATCCCGACCTCGAACTGGTCGCCTGCGGCTCGTCCCATCTCGGCATGCCGACCTTCGGGAGCTGGGAGCGCGACGTGCTGACCGAGGCGTACGACGACGTCGACCTGATCTCGCTGCACGCCTACTACCAGCCGGTCGACGATGACCTGCCCAGCTTCCTCGCCTCGGCCGAGGACATGGACAGGTACATCGACGCCGTCACGGCCATCGCGGACTCGGTGGGCGCGATCCGCCGATCCACCAGGAAGATCATGATCGCGTTCGACGAGTGGAACGTGTGGTACCAGTCGGCCGCGCCGTCCACCCCGCCCAGCGGCGAGGACTGGCCGGTCGCGCCGCCGCTGCTGGAGGACCACTACAGCGTGGCCGACGCCGTCGTCGTCGGTGGCCTGCTCATCAGCCTGCTGCGGCACAGCGACCGGGTGACCGCGGCGTGCCAGGCCCAACTGGTCAACGTCATCGCGCCGATCATGACCGAACCGGGAGGCTCGGCCTGGCGGCAGACCATCTTCCACCCGTTCGCCCGCACGGCCCGGCACGCCCGGGGGGTCGTGCTGGACGTACTGCGCGACGGCAGCACCACGACCACCGACCGCTACGGCGTCATCGACGCGGTCGACGCGGTCTCCACCTGGGACGACACCGCCGCCGAGATGACCGTGTTCCTCGTCAACCGGGTCGTCGACACCCCCGCCGAGGTGACCGTCGACCTCGCCGGCGCCCAGGTGGGCGAGATCATCGAATGCGTCACCGTGGGCGGCGCCGACCTCGATGCCAAGAACACGGCCGACGGCCCGGACCACGCCGAGCCGCGCCCCAACGACACGGTCCAGGCGAGCGACCTCGGCGTCCGCCTGACTCTCGCGCCCGCGTCGTGGACCATGCTGCGGCTGCACGTCACCGACGTGACCCCGTAGCACACCCCGGCCGCGCAGCCCCGGCTTTCACCAGGGGGTGCGCGGCCGGGGATTCCCCACCACAGGGAGTACGGAGAATCGCGTCGACGGTCCGGCCAGGACCGACACAATTGCGGCCGAGGAAAACGCGGTGAGCGCCTGTCGAATTGGCGCGCGGAATCTCGGTCCGCTCTATTTCGCGACGGAATCCACGCGTCAGCGGCGGGTGTCGTCAAAATGCACCCGAGAGACCGTCGACGCAATTATTCGACCGCTGGCGTCAACCTCCCGTCGATCCGCCGCACAATCGCGGTGTACTCGTCGCGCAACTCCTCGGGAAGCACCCAGGCCGGCGCGTCCTGCCATGCCAGCGGCCGGAGGAACCGTCGGATCGACGTCGCGCCCACCGACGTGTGCACGGCGTTCGTCGACGGCCAGGGCCCACCGTGGTGCTGGGCCCAGGACACCCGGACACCGGTGGGATAGCCGTCGAAGACGATGCGACCCGCGCGGGCGGAGAGCACGTCGACCAACCCACGGACCACGTCGGCGTCGTCCTGCGGGCCACGGTGGACGGAGCCGGTCAGCGACGGCGGGACGGCGTGCAGCGCGGCGTCGAGGTCGGCGGTGTCGTCGTACCGGATGACGATCATGAGCGGCCCGAAACACTCGTCGGCGATCTCGGCGGTCAGCCCCGGCAGGTCGACCTCCAGAAGCCTCGGCGCGACGGCGAAGCCCGCGCCGTTCTCGACCCGCGGCTGCGCCGAGACGCGGACGCCGGCCCGCTCGAACTCGGCCGCCCGGATCTCGTACGCGTCCCGGATGCGCTCGTTGAGCAGGATCGCGCCGCCGGAGCCGGCGACCCTCTCGCGCAGACCGTCGACGAGCTGGTCACCGCCCCCACCGGTCGGCACGAACGCCAGGCCCGGCTTGGTGCAGAGCTGGCCGCCGGAGGCGGTGAAGGAGGCGAACAGTCCCTCGGCGATCCCCTCGGCCCGGTCGGCGGCCGCGCCCGGCAGCACGACGATCGGGTTCACGCTGCTCAGTTCGGCGTACAGGGGAATGGGATCGGGTCGCTCGTCGATGGCCGCCTGGATGGCACGGGCGGCGTTGACCGAGCCCGTGAGGGCGGCCGCACGGATCGCGGGGTGCCGCACCAGCCAGCGGCCGGCCCGCTCCCCGTACACGACGCCGATGACGCCATCGGGCCCGCCGAGGTCGCGGACGGCCGCCTCGATCGCGGCGGCGGACGCGTGCGAGGTCAGCGGATGCGACGGATGGGCCTTCAGGACCGTGGGGCAGCCGGCGGCGAGCGCGGCGGCCGTGTCCCCGCCCGCGACCGAGAAGGCGAACGGGAAGTTGCTGGCGCCGAAGACGGCGACCGGCCCGAGGGGTACGAGCATCCGCCGCACGTCCGGACCGGGTCCGAGTGGGGTGTCGGCGGCGTGGTCGATGGCGGCCTCGACGTACGCGCCGTCGCGGAGCACGTCGCCGAACATCCGGAACTGGACCGCGGCCCGGGTGAGCTCGGAGTCCAGCCGCGCGTGGGCCAGCCCGGTCTCCGCCTCGGCGGCCGCGACCAGGTCCTTCCGACGGGATTCCAGGGACGCGGCGATGGCGTCCAGCAGCTCCGCCCGGCCGTGCCTTCCCAGGTCGGCCAACCAGCGCGTCGCCCGGGACGCCTGGCCGGCGACCACGTCCACCCCTGACTCGTCGGTCTCGGTGAGATCCGTCGCGCGGCGCTGGCCGTCGCGCGGATCAACCGTGCTGACCACGTTCACAGCAGTCCCCTCCTTGCCAGATTGCCCATGAGGTCGCGGATGCCGAAGTGCCAGGGCTCGCACTCCTGGGCGTGCCGCACCCGGTTGACCAGGGTGCCGAGCGCCGGGCAGCTGATCCGTACCACGTCGTCGACCTGGTGGGTGAAGCCCTCACCGGGGCTTCCCCGGTCCTGGATGGGCGCGAACATGGTGCCGAGCATCAGGGCCGCGCCGTCGGGATAGTGGTGGTGCGGGCCGATGAGCTGCCGCACCAGGTCCTCCGGGTCGCGCGACATCCGCGTCATCTCCGATACCGCCTCGAGCCGGAAGTCGTCCGCGCCGTGGACTTCCAGGCGGACCTCGAGTTCGCGCACCCGTTCCAGGCCGAACCGGTCGTCGAAGAGCCGGATCAGGGGACCCAGGGCGCAGGAGGCGTTGTTGTCCTTCGCCAGGGGAAGCAGCAGCGCCGAGCGGCCCTCGATGTCGCGCAGGTTCACGTCGTTGCCCAGGGTGGCGCCGACGATCCGGCCGCTGGACTGGACGATGAGCGTGATCTCGGGTTCCGGGTTGTTCCAGGTCGACGCGGCGAGCACGCCCACGTCGACGGCGGTGCCGACGGCGGAGAGGATCTGCCCCTTGGTGAAGATCTCGGCGTCCGGACCGATCCCCACCTCCAGGTACTGGCTCCACATGCCCTCGGCGACCAGCAGGCTCTTGAGTCGATCGGCCTCGGCCGAGCCCGGTTCCAGGTGGTGCAGGTCGACGCCGATGTCGGCGAACATCCGTTGCCGGATGTCCGCCGCGAGCGCCAGGTCGCCGCGGGCCCGCTCCTCGATGACGCGCTCGATCATCGAGATGGGAAAGGTCACGCCGGCGGCCTTGAGCGCGTGCAGGTCGACCGGGGTCAGCAGCCAGGGCCGGTCGCGGTCGCGGGTCGTGACCGCCGTGTTGGCCAGGATCTCCCCGAAGTCCCCCACCCGCGCCCCGTCGAGCCCGACCACGGTCGCGGCGGGGTCGGGCAGCTCGCAGATGTCCCGGACGGTCGCAAACCGGTGGCTCAGGTCGAGGACCTCACCGTCGCGGACGACCACGGGTGTGGGGCCGCTGACGGACGGATCCCAGATCCGGCCAATCAGGACGCTGCCCGCGTCGTCCGGCAACGCCTCGGCGGCGGTGCCGACCCAGTCCTCGCGTCGGGGTTCGTCGGCGGTCCCGGAACGCGAGGGCCTGTCGGTCGTCGTCAATTCGTCGCCCCGGCGAAGCCGATCCGAGCGCACCACTTACCCATCGTCGCTCCACCGTTACAAGTCGGAGTCAAGCTCATAAATTGCAACGATCGTAGCGACATGTGCAACGTTGTCAAGTGGCGGTTGCGCATCGCGTCATCTACATTGCACATGATGCAACGGAAGCGGCGACGCCGCGCCGTGCGAGGGGAGACACAGCCTTGGCGCAATCGATCCGCCGCGCGATCGACCTCATCCGTCGATCGGCCGAACGTCCGCTGTCCCTGACGGAGGCCGCGGACGTGCTCGGCGTGCACAAGTCGACCGCCCTACGGATTCTGCACACCCTGGAGTCCGCGCGCTTCGTGCGCCGTACCGGCGCGGGCGCCTACGTGCTCGGCAGCGGGCTGATCGAGCTGGCGGACCTCGCGCTCGGCTCGATGGACCTGCGCCAGCCGGCCGCCGCGCACCTGCGTGCGCTACAACGCGAGACCGGCCACACCGTGCACCTCGCACAGCAGACCGGCGACGAGATCATCTATATCGACAAGGTGGACAGCCCGGCGTTCGACGCCGTCAAGCTCCCCTCCCGGGTCGGGCGCGCGGTGTCGATCTACGCGAGCGCCGTCGGCAAGACCATCCTGGCGTACCTGCCCCCTGAGGATCGCGAACGGCTGCTCTCGCACGTCGTCTTCGAGAGGTTCACCGACACCACCTTCGCCGACCGCGGCGCGCTCGACGCCGAACTCGCCGCCATTCAGGAACGCGGCTGGGCCGTGGACAACGGTGAGCACGACACCTACGTGATGTGCGTGGCCGCACCGATCAGGGATTCCCGAGGGCAGGTCATCGCCGCCGTCTCGATCACCGCGATCGAGGTCATCGCGAGCCTCGACGAACTGCGGAGCAATCTGCCGCTGCTGCTGGAGACCGCCGACCAGATCTCGTACGAGATCGGCTACCCGCGGCCCTCCGCGACCTGACCGCGCCCCCGCCGTCCGGTGTCGCCACTGCGGAGGCGGCCCACCTCAGGGTAGGTCGCTGAGCGTGGACCGGACCTCGGCGGCGAAGAGGCCCGCCGGGTCGAACGGCATGCCGGTGAAGTGCCCGGCGACCTCCAGGCTGATCACCCCGTGCACTCGGGTCCAGAAGGTCAGCGACCGGCGCATCGACTGATCTTCACCCGCGTGCGCGAAGGCATCTCGCACCGGGGCGAAGATGCGGCGGGCGAGTTCGGTGGCCTCGGCCGGAGCGGCGTAGCCCGGCACCGGTGTCCCGTACAGCAGTAGGTAGCGGTGCGGATCGCTTCGGGCCCAGTCACGGATCACCGTGGCGATCGCGGTCAGCCGGTCGCGTGGGGTCGCGCCGGCGCCGGCCGCGGCCTCGACCACGTGTGCCAGGTCGCGGTAGGCGGCAAGGATCAACTCGGTGAGCAGGTCGTCGCGACTGGCGAAGTACCGGTAGAGAGCCGGTGCGGTCATCCCCATCTGCTTGGCGATGGCCTTGAGCGACAGCCCCGCCGCGCCGGCCTCGGCGAGTTGCTTCCACGCGTGTGCGCGTACCTCGGCCTGCACCTGCCGCCGATAGCGCTCGCGCGGCCCGACAAGCGACTCCGCCGACTGCTCACCGGCCGTACGGGTCTGGTCCGCCATGCCATACCTCCCCTTCGCGTTGACATCAGGTTACTGCAGTTATATGGTGTAACGGAAGCGAACGACTGTTACCCACCTGAGGAGTCACCGTGAAGCATCTCCCCGCAGCCACCATCGCCACCCTCCTGATCGGCGGCTCGGCGCTCGCCAGCGGCGCCGTACCCGCTCTGGCCGGCGGCACGGCCTTCGCCCACCAGCAGCCCGACGAGCACGGCACCGCCGGTCAGGCGCGGCAGGTGACCCGCGCCTGGGTTCAGCTCTGGAACGGCGACTACACACAGGCCGAGCGCATCATCTCCCCGGACGTCCGGGTGAGGGCCGCGCTGCTCGACGGCGGCGACGGCAGCGCCGTCAAGGGTCCGCACGGCATGGCCGACCTGGTCGGCCAGATCCGGTCCGCCTTCCCCGACCTGCGCTTCACCGTCGAGGTCGGCCCGATCATCGACGGTGACCACGTGGTCGTGCGATGGGTCGCCAACGGCACGTACGGCGGAGGCTTCCCCGGCGCGACCGCCGCGCCCGGCACCCGGGTCCGCTTCACCGGCACGGACACGCTGCGCATCAGGCGTGGCCTCATCACCGACTACTGGCTCAACGCCGACACTCTGCTGCTCGTCACGCAACTCAAGGTCACGGCGGCTCCCGAGCGGTAGGTCACCGGTCCGCATCCGTGCGGGCGGGACACCGACGGTGCGCGCTGCGATCGACCGCAGCGCGCACCCGGCTACCCGCGGCCGTCCGCGGACCCGGAGAGCGACGGCCGCTCACCGGCCTGACCGCGTGCCCGCTGCGCGGTGTCGCCACCACGGAGGCGGTCCAACTCGGCGAGGTACATCGCCTGCATGCGGTCGTAGTGCCGGACCAGCAGCGCGACCTCCTCGACGCTGTAGCCCTCGACGAGTCGTTCGGCCCCCTCGGCGAACCGCTCGTACGGCCGCGTCAACTCGGCCATCCGCTCCGGGCGCAGGGTGACGATCACCCGCCGCCGGTCCGCCGGGTCACGCTCGGCCGTCACGTACCCCGCCTGCTGAAGCCGGCGCAACATGCTGGTCACCGCTCCGGTGGTGAGGTTGGTCCGCTCGGCGACCTGCCCCGCGGTAGCGGACCCGACGTCCGCCAGGTAGTCCAGGCACTCCAGGTCACTCACGGTCAGGCCCAGCCGGTCGGCGATGGCGTACCGGAACACCATGGAGAGCCGGGACATCTCCCGCCCGGCGCGCATGAGGTCGGCGATCGCGGACGCGCGGGCCGGCACCTGGGACATGCCGCAATCATGCCTCCGGCACGGTCACCCGGTGCAGCCGAGGTAACAGGCGGGTCAGCACCCAGTGTGGTGCGGTCGCGCCCCCGGTGAGACGGCGCATCAGCCGGCCGGCGGTGTCGACGGCGCGGAAGGCGTAGGGCACCATCTCGTCCTGGTAGGCGGCGATCGCCTCCTCCACCGCCCGACCGGTCGCCCGAGCCTCGAGCAGCCGGCGGCCGAGCAGGGCCGCGTCGCGGAGCGCGGTGTTACCACCGTGGGCGCCGAACGGTGGCATGACGTGTACGGCGTCGCCCATCATCGTCGCCCGGGGCACCGCCCACCGCTGCGGGCGTCGGCCGGTGGCGAAGAGGTTGAGCACAGTGGCGTCCAACTCGGCCGTGGCGACCACCCGTCGGATGAGCGGGTGGAAGCCCGTGCTCATCCCGGCGGCCAGTCGCCAGAGCGCCAGCAGGTCGCCGCGGACGCCGATGGGCACCTCCTCCTGCGGTAGCAGCAGTCCCCACATCACGTAGTCGTCGCCGGTGGGCGCGTAGCTGCCCGGGGCCAGCCGCGCGAACGCCTCCCGTGGCCTCTCGCCGAACCGCATGGAGGTGAAGAAGAAGGCGAGGCCGGGTCGATCGGCGATGGCCAGGACGCCGCTGTCGCGCAGCGCGTCCGGGATCATGCTCTCCCCGTTGCGGCGCAGGGGCGACCGGCCGTAGATGCCCGCCATCGGCGCGCTCGCCGGGGCCGCGTCGGGCATGAGCTGCGCCCGCAGTGCCGAGCCCACGCCGTCCGCGCCCACGACGACGGTCGCCGCGACGGCCCCACCGTCGGAGAACCGCAGTCGCAGCCCGGCCGGGCCGCCGCTGTCCACCGCGACGGCCTCCTTGCCGTAGTGGATCCGCCCGTCGAGCCCGGTCTGCAGGATCGAGCGCAGCGTCAACCGATCGACCTGGCGGGTCGCGTACGGCTCGTCCTTGAAGGCGATGGTGAACGCGTCCCGGAGTCGGCTGTCGGTGAAGCGGAGGTGTCCGCCGGGCTCGTCGCCGGTGGCCAGCGCCAGGTTGTACAGCGGACGGGGCAGGCTCTCGCGCAACGCCGCCAACCCGTACCGGTCGAGGATGATCCGGTAGCCCTGCCGCCGGACGAAGGGGCCGGGGTCCCGCTCGTAGACGTGCGCGTCGATGCCGGCTCGCGTCAGGTACTGGGCGAGGCAGAGACCGGAGAGGCCGCCGCCGGCGATAGCCACCGAGAAGTCCGTCGATATGCCCATGCCGTTATCTTAATGACTAAGATGATTTTCGCAAGGTCGCCCGCGACCACCGGCGGCGATGGTCTTGTGTCCACGCGCCGAAAAGCGAGATCATCACGCATGCTCGACGCCTCAAACGAGGACGACGGGATCGCGCCAACCGTCGCCACCCCGCGCTTCGTGGGTCGTGACCGGGAGCTGGCGGCACTGCGGGGCGCCCTGGCCCGGCCACCGGCGATCGTGCTGGTGGAGGGCGAGGCGGGCATCGGCAAGAGCCGGCTGCTACGCGAGTGGCACTCCGCCCCGGCCCGGCGCACCGCCCTGGTGTCGGTGTGCCCACCGCTGCGCGAGTCGCTCACGTTGGGGCCGATCGTCGACGCGTTCCGGGGGATCGACAGTCCGGTGTCGCGGCTGCGGCTCACCGCGCTCGCGGGCGCGCTCCGGCCCCTGTTCCCCGAATGGTCCGCGAGCCTGCCGCCCGCGCTGCCGCCCCTGGACGACGCGAAGGCGGCCCGGCATCGACTGTTCCGCGCCCTGGAAGAGCTGCTGCGGGCGCTGCGGGTCGACGTCCTCGTCCTCGAGGACGCGCACTGGGCCGACGAGGTGACGCTGGAGTTCCTGCTGTTCGTCATCTCCCGACAGCACTCGGACGGTCCGAGCCTCGTCATCTCCTACCGGCCCGAGGAGGTCGACGACGGATCGCTGTTGCTACGGCTGACGTCCCGGCTGCCCGCTGGCGTGACGCAGCTGAGGATCGCCCTCGCGCCCATGCGACCCGACGACACGGCGGCGCTGGTCTCCTCCATGCTGGACGGCAATCCGATCTCGCAGGAGTTCACGGCGTTCATGCACGAACGGACCGGCGGCGTCCCGCTGGCCCTGGAAGAGTCGGTCCGTCTCATGTGCGATCGGGCCGATCTCGTCTTCCGCGACGGCCAGTGGGTCCGACTGAAGCTGCGCGAGCTACAGGTGCCGCCGACGGTGCGCGACTCCACCCGGGAGCGGGTGAGCCGCCTGTCGCCCACGGCGCAGCAGGCGTTGCGCGCCGCGGCGACGTTGGCGGAACGGTCCTCGGCGGCGACGATCGCGATGACCGCGGGCCTGTCGCCGGCCGCGTGCCGGGCCGCCATCGCGGAGGCGGCCAACGCCGGTGTCCTGGACGGAGACGACCGCGGCAGGTGGCGCTTCCGGCATGTGCTGGCCGCCACCGCGGTCTACGAGTCGATTCCGCTGACCGACCGCAGACACGTTCATCTGCTGGCCGGGCGCGCCCTGGAGCACCTCCACCCGCCGCCCGTGGCGCGCCTCGCCCACCACTTCCGAGAGGCCGGCGAGACCCCGTCCTGGGCGCGGTACGCCGAACAGGGCGCCGAGTTGGCCATCGCCTCGGGCGACCACACCAAGGCGGTCGACCTGCTTGTCGACCTGCTGTCGTGGGCCGTGCTGCCGCCGGTGGACCGGGCGCGGGTCGCCCGTATCGCCGGAGTCGCCGCCCTGGGCCGCCGGGAAGAGGTCGACCAGGTCCACCACCGGGTGATCCGTACCCTGCGCTCGGTGCTGGAGACCCCCGGCCTCTCCGCCCGGCAGCAGGCCGAGATCCGCAACCCCCTGGGTCGGCTTCTCATCACCGGGGGTGAGGCGCAGGCGGCCCTGCGCGAGCTGGAGCAGGCGGTCGCCAACCTCGACCACGACCCGGTCGAGGCGGCTCGGGCGATGACCTACCTCGGCTGGGCCTACGCGGGACCGTGGCCGGCGTCCACCCATCGGCGATGGCTCGATCGCGCCGCCGATCTCACCGCCCAGATCGACTCCCCCGCCGAGAGGCTGAACCTGGCCGGGAACCGCGCCGCGGCGTTGCTCATGCTGGGCGAGGAGGAGGCGTGGGAGGTCGTCGCCGACCTGCCCCTCGGTGGCTCGACCTCGGCAGAGCGTCTCGACGTGGCCCGCATCCACACGAATGTCGGTACCGGCGCGCTGATCTGGGGCCGGTACGCCGACGCCGAGCAACACCTCGACGTGGCCATGAGTCTCGCCGAGGTCGAGCAGGCGTCCCGGTTGCAGCACAACGTCCGACTCGAACAGGCCAACCTGGCGTGGCTCACCGGTCGGTGGGACGGCCTGGCGGAGACGAGCGCGGCACTCGCCGAGGCCGACCGGGACCGGCCGGCGCACTACCTGGGCAGCGTTCGCCTCGCCGCCCGCCTGGCGGCCGCAGCCGGACGGCGGCGGGTCGCCGAGGAGCAGTTCCGACTCGTCCTCGAGGAGTCCGCCCGTCTCGGCGCGGCCGACGACACGATGGAGGCCGCCGCGGCGCTGGCCAGGTTGTGGCTGACGGACGGCAACAGCGGCCGAGCCCTGCGAATCACGAACGAGCCGATGGAGACCGTCCGGCGAAAGGGCGTCTGGGTCTGGGCGACCGACCTCGTCCCCGCCCGGATCGAGGCGCACCTCGCCGCCGGTGACCTGACGGCCGCGACCCGCCTGACCGACCAGTTCGCCAGGGGACTGCGCGGTCGTACGGCGCCCGCGCCGCGCGCCGCGCTCACCGTGTGTCGTGCCCTGCTGCTCGCCGCGACCGGGGAGCACGCCCGCGCGGCGACGGCGTACGACCGCGCGGCGCGCGCCTGGAGCGCGTTGCCGCGTCCGTACGACGCGCTGCGCGCCCGCGAGCGCCAAGCCGAAGCGATCATCGCGCAGGGCCGGACCGAGCAGGGCGGCGAGCTGCTGGCGGCACAGTACGAGCGGCTGTTCCGGCTCGGCGCCCGCGGCGACGCGGACCGTGTCGCACAGCGGCTTCGCGAACACGGCGCCGAGGTCCCGCGACTGTGGCGCGGCGGCCGACGCGGGTACGGGGACCAGCTCTCACCCCGCGAGCTCGACGTGGTCCAACTGGTCGTCGCGGGCAAGACGAACCGGGAGATCAGCCGGATCCTGGCCAAGTCGCCGGCCACGGTGGACCAGCAGCTACGCGCGGCGATGCGCAAGCTGAAGGTGAGCAGCCGGACCGCGCTCGCGGTCAAGGCGGTGGAGGCCGGTGTGTTCGCCGAGGACGAATCCCTCGACAACGCATCGTGAATTTTGACGTATCCGCCGGATAGCTAAGGCCACCCGGCTCACCGAGCATGAGTCCATGATCCATAGCCCATGGGCGATGAATGCCTGAGCGTCCCGTCGTGCCTGACGACTCCGCCCTCGAACACCAGCCGCCACCCGAGCGGCTCGGCGAATCGCGCGTCACCCCGCGCGACGCCTCCGACGTACGCGACGCCGACGGTGCCGTCGACCACGAGAGCCACGACCCCTACCAACCCCTGTAGGCGAAGGACCCCGATGAGATTCAAAGCCCTCGCGGCAACGCTGGCCGCAGCGGTCGGCCTGAGCATGCTCCAGCCGATACCGGCGTCCGCCGCCGAGCCGGATCCCGGCACGGCGGCCAGGAAGATCGCGCCGACCCTGAAGGACCGCTTCCGCACGCAGCCGGCCTCCGACTTCTGGATCACGTTCGACACGAAGCCCGACCTCGGGCCGGCGAAGAAGATCGCCGACTGGACGGCCCGTGGTCAGTTCGTCTACGACGCACTGGCCACGGCGTCGAAGAGCTCCCTGGCCTCCGTCTCCACCGAACTCGACCGGGCCGGGGTCAAGTACACCCCCTACCCGATCGCCAACGCCGTACTCGTCAAGGGCGGCACCGAGAAGCTCGCTCTCGACGTGGCCGCGCGGGTGCAGGTCGCCGAGATCCACGCCACGCCGCAGGTCGCCCTGGTACAGCCCGTGGAGCAGAAGCTCCCCGCTGACCAGGCGGCCCGACCCGCGGCCCCGAAGGCCGGCGCGGACGACACCGTCACGTGGGGTCTCGAGGCCATCCACGCCCCGCAGGCGTGGGCCATGGGCGCCACCGGCGCGGGTATCACCGTCTCCAACCTCGACTCGGGCGTCCAGTTCGACCACCCCGCCCTGTCGCGTCAGTACCGTGGCGCGAAGCCGGACGGCACCGTCGACCACAACTACAACTGGATGGCCACCCGGGGATCGTGCTCGGCCGCGCCGTGCGACGACAACGGACACGGCACGCACACCATGGGCACCATGGTCGGCGTCGACGGCACCGACCACGTCGGCGTCGCCCCGGACGCGCAGTGGATCGCGACGAACGGCTGCTGCGAGAGGACCGGTGTCGAGTCGCTGCTGCGCTCCGGCTGGTGGCTGCTCGCCCCGACCGACCTTGAGGGCAACAACCCCGACCCGTCCAAGCGCCCGCACGTCGTCAACAACTCGTGGGGCCAGGACGTCGAACACAACTTCGACGACTTCTTCCAGGCCATCGACGAGGCCTGGACCGCCGCAGGCATCTTCAGCACCTGGTCGTCGGGCAACACCGTGCCGTACGCGGCCTGTGACACGGTCTCCTCGCCGGGCTCGGCGGCGACCGCCTACTCCGTCGGCGCCTACTCGGAGGACGGCACGCTCGCGGCGTTCTCCCGCAAGGGCGCGGGTGAGGGCGGTCGGATCAAGCCCGAGATCTCCGCGCCGGGTGTCAACGTCCGCTCGTCCTATCCGAACAACAGCTACGTCGAGATGGCCGGTACGTCGATGGCGGCACCGCACGTCGCCGGCGCGGTCGCGGCGCTCTGGAGCTACGACCCGACCCTGATCGGGCAGGTCGACGAGACCCGTCGCCTGCTCGCCGAGTCGGCGACCGACGTCGACGACACCGAGTGCGGCGGCACCGCCGAGCTCAACAACAAGTACGGCGAGGGCCGGCTCGACCTCGTCCGCCTACTCAAGCTCGCGCCCCGCAAGGGTGGCACCCTCACCGGTGTCGTGACCGCCAACGGCGCCCCGGTCCCCGCCGCCGAGGTGACGATCAGCGGGCCGTTCAGCCGGTCGATCGGCACCGACAAGGACGGCCGCTTCACGACGAACCTGCCGGTCGGCGACTACCAGCTCACCACCAGGGTGTTCGGGTACCTGACCGCGACCGCCACCGTCGCTGTCACCCTCGGCCAGGACACCTCCGTCACGCTGCCGCTCACGGCCGCCGCGAAGCACGACATCGGCGGCCGGGTCGTGGACGACAGGAAGCGGCCCGTGCCGAACGCGGACGTCGCGATCCGGGACACGCCGCTGAAGCCGGTACGCACGGACGCCAACGGCGCGTTCACGATCACCGGTGTCCCCGAGGGCGCGTACAAGCTGGCCGTCACGCCCAACTCCTGCTTCTCGCCGAAGACGCTCCCGCTGACCGTGGGAGCACAGAACGAGTCGCCCGAGATCCCGGTCGGGCTCGTCGTCGACAAGGGCGGCTACAGCTGCGCCGTCACCGAGGGCGAGTACCTGCGCGGCACCGAGCAGGTCACCTTCGGCAGCGGTGTGTGGGCGACGGTGAAGCTGCCGTTCCCGATCGCGCTGTACAACGGCAGCCACGACACCCTCGGCGTCGGCCTGCGTGGCGTGATCGCCCCGGACGGCAGCACCGGTCCCGGCTACGGCGGCGCGGGCGCCTTCCCGTTCTACATGGAGAGCCCCGCCGAGTTCGCCCCCGGCGGCGGTGTCTTCACGGCCGCCACCAAGGTCAACGGTGAGGACGCGTTCGTCGTCGAGTACCGCAACACCAAAATCTGGGCCTACCCGACCCGGTCGGAGTACACCGAACCGGTCAACTTCTCGGCCACCTTCACCCGCTCGGGCACGATGATCTTCGGGTACGGCGACGGCGTCGGAACCGACGACCCGGTGACCGCCGGCGCGAACGCCGTCACCGGCATCCAGGGCTGGGCCGGCGTCGACGGCATCCGGTTCTCCGATCACGCCCCGGTGCTGCGCGACGGGATGATCGTCACCTACGACCTGCCGGACTTCGGGTACCTCGACGCGACCGTCGTGGACAAGAACGACGGGTTGCCGGTGGCCGGCGCCAAGGTCTCCTTCAGCACCAAGGACGGGCTCGTCGAGGCCGTCACGACCAACGGAACCGGTCTCGTGCACCGCCAGCTTCCGCTGGGCGACTACACCATGACGGTCGAGGCGCCGAACTACACGACCGGGTCGTACCCGTTCTCGCTCGACAAGCTCTACGCGCAGGCCAAGATCGACGCGCGTCTGACCACGGGTGTCGCCGGTCTGAAGGCCGACGGCCTCGAGACGCTGTTGGGTACCGACCAGAACGGCGTCGGCTCGCTGACGCTGACCAACACCGGCTCCGCCCCGCTCACGTACGACCTGGGCGAGGCCGCGCGGCACCCCGAGCTCGACGCCACCGGCGCCACCGCGCGTACCGGCGTGGGCGCGGCAAGCACGATCGACCTCGCCGGCTGGAAGGCCGGTGCGAGCGGCATGAAGCCGTCAAACGTCGACGGCAAGCCCGCCACGCCGAGCCTCGCGGAGGCCCAGGCGGCAGCCAGGGTCGGCGCGACCTCCGGCGGAGACGTCATCACCCGGATCGCCATTCCCGGCACGATCGCCGAGAAGGAGCCCTCCGGCATCGGGTACGACGGCGACGTCTGGGTCCACGACTACAACGCGCGGACCAACACCGCCTACACGGTGACCGGCAAGAAGACGTCGAAGGTCTTCGACGCGTCGTGGAACCCCGCGTACCGGGCCTTCGACATGGCGCTCGACACCAAGACCGGTGACATGTGCCAGATGGAGGACAGCCCGGCCAGCTACATCCACTGCTTCAGCCGGGAGACCGGCAAGGAGACGCGGCAGATCAAGGGTGACTGGTCCACGCTCCAGCTCACCGGCCTCGCCTACAACCCGGCCCGGGACGTGTTCTACGTCGGTGGCCGGGCGAACGGCATGATCGGGACGGTCGCCGGCACCTCGCACGACAACCCGGGCGCGCTGCTGTCCTTCTGCACGCCGCCGCTGCCCGAGGTGATGGGCCTGGCCTACAACCAGGCGTCCGACACCATCTGGTACACCGACCTCACCTCGAACCGGCCCACCCGGCTGTTGCAGGTCGACCCCGACGACTGCTCGCTGGTGAACGCGTGGTGGTTCCCGGGCCAGAAGGTGGGCCAGGGCGGCGGCCTCGAGACCGACTCCACCGGCGCGCTGTGGGCGGCGGACCAGATCGCCGACGACGTCGTCCTCGTCGACGTCGAGGACGACCTGCTCACCGACCTGCCGTGGCTGTCGCTCTCCTCGACCGGCGGCACCCTCGCGCCGGGTCAGTCGACGACCGTCCAGGTCTCGATCTCGTCGAAGGACGCCAAGCCGGGTGTTCTCGGCGCGAACATCGTCGTGCGGTCCGACTCCGGACGCCAGTCCAAGACGTACGTGCCGGTGACGCTCACGACCACGAAGTACCAGGTCGGCGTCAACGCCGGCGGCGCGAAGCTCACCGACGGCACCGGCTACACGTGGTCCGCCGACCAGCCGGCGAGCAAGAAGTCGTGGGGCTACGAGGGCAAGACGAAGGTCACCTCCACGAAGGCCGGGATCGCCGGCACGACGGACGACCTCCTGTTCCAGTCGCAGCGCACCACGCCGGAGAAGCAGTTGTTCTACCGCTTCCCGGACGCGCCCAAGGGCACCTACGCGATCGACTTCGGCTTCGCCGAGATCGAGAAGGCGCCGAAGGGCAAGCGGGTGTTCGACGTCCTCGTGGACGGGACGCTGACGAACTACGCGTACGACCCGACCGCCGCCGTGGGACCGAACACCGCCGACTGGCGTACCGCGGTCGTGCAGCACGACGGCGGTCCGCTGACGGTGGAACTGCGGGGCTCGAAGGGCCTGAAGGCCCCGAGCATCGCCGCGCTGCGGGTGACGCTCGACCCGCGGGCGGACGCGGCGGAGCCGGATCCCCAGCCCGAACAGCCGGACCCCGGCCCGGTACCGGTGGCCCCCGCCGGTCGCTCGTACTCGATGAAGGTGACCGAGGGGCTCTACCGCCAGGGCACCCAGGAGTCCGGGTGGTTGGGCGACGACCTCTGTGGCCCGTTGTGGTTCAGCTCCGACTACCTGCAGCCGTTCTACGACACGGCCTGGGACGGCGTGTGCGTCACGACGAACGGCACGCTCGTCTTCGACCGCGCCGCCACGTCGGGCAGCAACACGGCGCTGCCGTCGCCGTACCCGATTGACGCGATCTACCCGTTCTGGGACGACCTCGTCGTCGACGACGAGGCGGGTATCTACTTCGGCACGACCGAGGTGGACGGAGTGGCGGCGCAGGTCATCGAATGGCGCAACGTCACCTTCTTCGCTGACCCGAGCGCCCGGGTGAGCTTCTCGGTCACCCTGATCGCCGACGGACGGATCCAGATCGGGTACGGCGAGGGCGTCGGCGGCGACAACCCCCTCACCAAGGGTTCGTCGGCGACGGTCGGTGTGGAGAGCCTGAACCGCAACCCCGCGGGCCAGTACTCCTTCAACGAGCCGGTCCTGAAGGCCGGCCTGGGGCTGGAGTACACGCTCCCGGCCGCGGGCACGATCGAGGGCACGGTCACCGACAGGAACGACGGCAAGCCGATCGAGGGCGCGGTCGTCACGCTCAAGGGGCCGGCCGGTGAACGGGTCATCACCACCGACGTGAAGGGCCGGTGGAAGGCCCAGGCGCTGGTCGGCGGAAACACGGTGCAGGTGGAGGCGCCGAACTACGTCACCGCCAGCCACCCCGTGACCATCGCCAAGAAGGACCAGGCCGAGGTGGTCGACACGGCGCTGACCACGGGCATCGCCACCGTCGCCGCAACTGACCTCGACTGGCTCCTCGACAAGGGCCAGCAGGCGACGGCCGACGTGACCGTCACCAACACCGGTTCCGCGCCGCTTCAGGTGCGGGTCAGCGAGCAGAAGCGCACCGACGACGGTGGGCACGAGGCCGCCGACCTGCCGTGGCTGACCCTCACGGGCCCGGCCGCGACCGGCCCGGTCACGCTCGCGGTCGGCACGTCGACCACGGTCACGGTGACGGCCGACAACGCCGGCATCAAGCCCGGCGTACTCGTCGGGGACGTGCTCGTGGCGTCCAACGCCGGCAAGGGTGAGAGCCAGCTCAAGCCGGTCCGCCTGGCGACGTCGGCCTACTGGAAGGGCGTCGACGCGGGCGGGTCCGGGTACGTCGACGCCTCGGGCTTCTTCTGGGCGCCCGACCAGGCGCTCGGCTCGCGGCAGTGGGGCTACGTGGGCGGTAAGGCGCACACCACCAAGGCCGACATCGCCGGTACGACGGACGACGCGCTGTTCCGCACCCAGCGGACCGGCGACACGTTCAGCTACGTGTTCAAGAACGCCCCCGCCGGCACGTACCGGATCGGCCTCGACTTCGCGGAGCTCGAGAAGGTCAAGGCCGGCAAGCGCGCCTTCGACGTGCTCGCCGACGGCAAGGTCGTGCTGTACGACCACGACGTGCAGGCGAAGGTGGGCGCGCTGACCGTCGATGCGAACACGGTCACGGTCGAGCACCCCGGTGGCGATCTGACGATCCAGTTCACCCGGGAGAAGGGCGAGGGCGATCCGATCCTCAACGCCCTGAAGGTGCAGGAGGATCCGCGCCTGAAGAGATAGCCGCGCACTGGTCAGAGCCTCCCCGGCGACGTCGCCGGGGAGGCTCTGCCGTTTCCGCACGCGCTGCGGCGATCCCTACGCCCTTGACGGGAAGCCGGCCTTCTGCTGAACTTTTATCTATGCAGATAACACCGGAGGTCGATCGAAAGACGCAGATTCTGGAGGCGTTCGTCGAGCTGCTGGCCGAGCACGGCTACGCGGGGGCGACGTTCGCGCGGATCGTCGAGACGGCGCGACTCAGCAGCACCCGGCTCATCACGTACCACTACGACACCAAGCAGGAGTTGGTCGCCGCGGCGTTGCGCCACATCGTCGACCGGGCGCAACAGGTCATGGTCCCGGCGATCGAGGCTGAGTCGACGGCACGTGGCAAGCTCGCCGCGTACCTACGCTCGAACTTCCGCTTTCTGGGCGAACGACCGGCGTACGCCCGCGCGGCCGTCGAGATCGTCCGCAACCTGCCCAGGGACACGGCGGATGCGGATGCTCGCGAGGACGTACCCGTGATGCTGCTGGCGCACCTCTTCGTCGCCGGCCAGGAGTCCGGGGAACTGCGCACGTTCGATCCGGTGGTGATGGCGGTGACGGTCCGCGCCGCCGTCGACGCCGCCGTCGAGCGGTTCGCCAGCGGTAGCGGATTGGACCTGGCCGCCTACGCGGAGGAGTTGTGCGCGCTCTTCGACCGCGCGATCGCCGCCGAGCCGGCCACGAGGGATCGCGGGGAGGTGCTTCGGTGAGGCCGGTCAGGAACGACACCCAGCCGACGCCGACTGCCGCCGGGCGTACGAGCGAGAGCGCGCGCCGCGCTCTGGTCGGACGAATCGTCGTCGACGTGGTCCTGCCCCTGCTCGTCTACTACGCGCTTCGCGCCCTGGGCGCCGGCGTGCTGGCGGCCACCCTGGCCGCGGGGGCGGTCCCCGCGGCGAACGCCGCCCTGGTCGCCGCCCGCAGCCGGCGGATCGACGTCGCGGGCCTCGTCGTCGTCAGCCTCTTCCTGGCGGGGGGCGCGCTGAGCGTGGTCACCGGGGACGCGCGGCTGCTGTACATCAAGGACGGCTGGCTCACCGGCCTGCTCGGCGCCTGGGTGCTGCTGTCGCTGGCCATGAAGCGGCCGTTCATGCTCCACCTCGGCACGGCCATCGCCACCGCGAAGGTCGGTGATGAGGGCGCTGCGGCGTGGCAGCGACGCTGGACCGACGATCCCGTCTTCCGGCGCCGCCTGCGCCTGGTGAGCGTGGTGGTCGGCGTCGTGCTGATGCTGGACGCCGTGGTCCGCGTCGCCATCGCGTCAGTGATCGACCTCGACGCGGTCGCGACGGTCACCAACGTGCAGTACGTCGTCATGCTCGCCGGCCTGCTGTCCTGGTTCTTCTGGTACACCGCCCGGCACGGGCTGCGCGCATGAGCACGAAGGCCAGTGCGCACGTCGCCGTCCTCGCCGTCGGGGCCACTGGTCACCTGCTGCCCGTCCTCGACGTCATCGAGGAGTTGCGGGCCCGCGGGCACCGGGTCACCTGTTTCGCCCCGGACGGCGCCGCACCCGCCGCGCGACGTGCCGGCGCGCACGTCGTGACGTACGAGTCCACGCTTGTCACGCGCCCGTCGTCGGCGGTGCCGCCGGCCGATTTCGCGGTCTGGCTCCCGTTCGTGCTCCTGGCGGAAGCAGCCGCCGTCGTCCCCCAGATCATCCCCGTGCTGCGCGGCGACGTCCCCGACGTCCTGCTCTACGATCGGGCCGCGCATCCGGCCGGCCGCGCGCTGGCGCAGTTGCTGAACCGGCCGGCGGTGGCGATGTTTCCGTCCTTCGCACAGGGGCCGGCGTGGTCCTTGGCCGCGGCCACCGGGCAGGCGAGCGTCCTGGACCCCGCACATCCCGCCTTCGCCCCGTTGCAGGACCAGCTCGACCAGTTCTCCGCGCGCTGGGGACTGGAGCGCGGCACCGTACGCGACCTGGCCGAGGCACGCGAGCGGCGATCGATCGCGTTCCTCCCGCGGTGGTTTCAGTGCAACGGAGAGGGCTTCGGCCCGGACCACCACTTCGTCGGACCGTGCCTGCGCTCGCGGCTCGGCACCGGACCGGCAGTGCGCGAGCGCCTCGTGTACGTGAGCGCGGGCACCGCGGCGGCCGAGCCCGAGGCGCTACGGCCACTGATCCGAGCGGCGGCCGCCGCGGCGCCCAACCGCCGGGTGCTCGTGTCCACCGGCGGGCTCCCGATCGCCGCTCTCGGGACGCTGCCCGACCGGGTCGAAGCCCACGAGCACGTCGACCAGCTCGCCGCGTTGGCGCAGGCCGACCTGTTCGTCACGCACGCCGGGATGGGCAGCGTCATGGAGTCCCTCTGGTTCGGCGTTCCGATGGTCTGCGCGCCGCGTACCAGCGAACAGCACGTCGTCGCGGCACGGGTCGAGGCTCTCGGTCTCGGGGTGAACCTGTCGAACGGTGCTGGTCCGAACAGCGACGTCGAGGCCCGCATCCGCGACCTCCCGCACGATCCGACGATCCGTGAGCGCCTGCGTACCGCATCCGCGACGGTGCGGGCGGCGGGCGGACGTCGAGCGGCCGCGGACGCGGTGCAGGGGGCCATCGCGTCCGACGGGGATCAGGTCCGCGCGTGAGCGCAGGCGAGTCCTACGTTGAGCTTGCCCCGCTGCCAGGGCTGGTCGACCACCTTCGGACCGTGTGGGTGCAGACCACCGGGACGGCGCCCTACCTGCAGCGGCACCTGCCCACCGGTGGCGCGGAGCTGCACTGGCCGCTCGGCGGAGAGCCACGCCTGCTCGGCCCGTTGACCGGACCCCGGGTCGAGGTGATCCCCGCGTCGACGATCCTGCTGGGCGTCCGATTCCATCCGGGGGCACCCGTTCTGATACCTGGTGGCGTCGGGGACCTGCTCGACCGGCAGGTCGCGCTGGACGAGCTCGGTCACCGGTGGGTGGACCGGCTCGGCGAGGCCATTGCCACCGCCGTCACACCTCGGGCGGGGCTGCTCGTCCTGCAGGAATTCCTGCTGCGCCGCACGCGGACCGCTGGCGGGGATCCCCTCGTTCGCGCGGCGGTGCGCATGCTCATGCCCTGGGCGCCGCGTGAGATCGGCGTCGTCGCCGACCACCTCGGACTGTCGGTCAGCCAGTTCCGTCGCCGCTCTGTGTGGGCGGTGGGAACGGGTCCGAAGTCGTTGCAGCGGACGCTGCGGTTCCAGGGTTTCCTGGCGTTGGCGCAGTCGGGCACCATGGCGGCCGGACGACGCGGGGCCGACGGAATGGTGGGACTCGCGGTCGATGCGGGGTACGCGGATCAGGCCCACCTGAGTCGAGAGGTGCGGCGTCTGAGCGGGCTGACGCCGGCCGGACTGCTCGGCGCACAGGTCGACCGGTGCTCGTGCGGGCACGACCACACCGCGTCGTACGCGCCGTTCCTCGCGGCTCGATCGCCCGAGAAAGTCCATGTCGGTGGAGACGCAGACCACGTGACGGTGCGCGATTCGTTCAAGACCGGTAAGCGCGTCGCTCGATAACGTCCCCCTCCGTGGCAGGCCGGCACCTACCCGGTCCCGCGACGAGTGAGAGGCGATACATGAGCAAGGTCCTCGCAGCCCTGTCGGTCTCGGTCGACGGATACATCACCGGTCGTGACCCGGGACCCCGACGCGGCCTCGGTGACGGCGGCATGCTGTTCGACTGGTATTTCGACGGCGACACACCGAGCGCGGTGTTCGACGGTTTCCGGCTGAGCGCTCCCAGCGCCCGCGTGTTCGACACGGCCGCGGCCAGGGTGGGAGCGAGCCTGGCCGGGCGCAACACCTACGACGACTCCGGCTGGGACAGCGGCGGCACCCCTCACCCCGACGCGCCGCTCGTGGTGCTCAGCCACCGATCGCTGCCCGCCGAGCATCCGCGCCAGATTCTGGTGACCAGTGGCATCGAGGAGGCCGTCGACACGGCCCGCCGCCTGGCCGGCGACAAGGACGTGGCCCTCATGGGGGGCGGAGTGACCACCGCCGCGCTGGCCGCGGGTCTGGTCGACGAGCTGATCCTGCACCAGCGGCCGGTGCTGCTGGGCGCCGGCCGGCCGTACTTCCAGGCCCTGTCCGCACCCGTCGAACTCCGCCTGATCGAGGCCGTCGCCGCGCCGGCCGTGACCCACCTGCACTACGAGGTGGTCCGGTGATCCTCGTGACGGGCGGCCTCGGCATGATCGGCGCCCAGACCGCGCGCGCCCTGACGGACCTCGGGCACACCGTCGTCGCGACCGCCCACCGGCGAACCGAGCGCCCGTCGTTCCTGCCCGACGACGTCATCGTCGAACAACTCGACGTCACCGACGCCGCCGCGGTGTCCACCCTCGGCGACCGGTACCGGATCACCGACATCGTCCACCTGGCCGGCAGCATCCCCGGCGAGGATCGAGTCGCGTACTTCCGGGCCGACACCGCCGGGCTGCTCACCATGCTCGACGCCGCACGCAGCTGGCGCGTGCGGCGTTTCGCCGTCGCCGGCAGTCTCGGCTCCTACCTGGGCAGCAGTGCGATCACTTGGCACGAAGACCTGCCCCTACCCGCGGTGGCCGTACCGCACCCGATCATCGCCTTCAAGAAGGCTGTCGAACCGCTCACCACGAATGCGCTGCGGGACACCGGGATTCAGGCGCTCGTGCTCCGCATCGGCAGCACCTGGGGACCGCTCATGGACCCGGCCACTCCCTTCAACGCGGTCCCGCCCTACATCAGCTCCGTGCTACGCGGGGAACGCCCCACCGCCCTGCACGCCCACGACGGGGGCGACTTCTGCTACGCCCCCGACGCTGGACGCGCAATCGCCCTGCTCATCACGGCAGACGCCCTCGGCCACGAGATCTACAACATCTCGAGCGGACAGCCCTTCACCAACGGGCAGCTGATCGACGCCGTACGCGCGGCCATTCCGGACGCGCGGCTCGACGTGCTCGACGGTCGCAGTGGCGGACCGGGGCGCGATCCCTACCTCGACATCTCCCGCCTCACCACCGACACCGGCTTCGAACCGGCGTTCGACCTCACGGCCGCCGTCGCCGACTACATCAGCTGGCGTGCCCATCACGCCCGATAACCACCACACCACCGGAGGGACCACCGTGCTGCGTCTCGACATCCGCCGTGTGCTCGACGGGTCACCGATCGCCCACCTTGCCACCGTCCTGCCGGACGGCGCACCGCACGCCACCCCTGTCTACGTCGGAACGCACGGCGAACACATCGTCATATTCACCGGGCCCGGCAAGCGCAAAGCGCGCAACCTGCGCCGCGACCCGCGCCTGGCGTTGTCCATCGCGCCGGCCGACGATCCGTTCACTCCGATTGTCGTACGCGGCCGTGTCGTCAACTGGCTCGACGGCGACGCCGCGTGGTCGATCATCGACCGCATCGTCGCCAAGTACACCGACGGGACGTACCCGCGCGACGACGAACGCGTCGTCGCCGTCATCGAACCCGAGCACCAGAGCATCGGCATCCGCTGACGCGCAGCCCGTCCCCGCACACTGGCAGCGGTCGCCCAGGTCTGTCTCGTCTCGGTCGTCGCCGCCCAAGACATTGACACCCCTAATTGCGTGATCTAGCGTCGAGTCGAATCGGTTCGACCCTCGGATCTGGTGCTCCGGCATCCTCCGACGGCCGGGCGCGTGGTGTTCGGGCGAACGTTGTGGGCCACCGACGATTCGACGACCATCCGGTCCCGCACGGGCCGCAGGACCGGTGGCGTCCAGCCGGCCCTCGTCATGGGCACGTCCCGCGCCGCGCGTGGATCACCTCGTACCGAACAGACGAGGCGTCGTGCGGCAGGCCGACGTTCCTTTTCGCACAAGGAGATTCAACTGTGCCACTTCGCAGACTGTCCGCCCCCTGGATCGGGGCAGCCATGGCGGTCCTGGTCCTGATCGCCGTCGGAACCTACATCGTCACCAGCGTCACTCCGGCAGCCGCGGCCAGCACCGCCGGCTGCGGCAAGGCGCCGGGCTTGAACAGCGGCACCCACACCATCCAGAGCGGCGGGAAGAGCCGGAGCTTCATCCTTCGGCTACCCGACAGCTACAACAACACCTACGCCCACCGGCTGGCCTTCGGTTTCCACTGGTTGGGCGGCACCGCCAGCCAGGTCGCGTCGGGCGGCACCGACGGCGCGCCGTGGGCCTACTACGGCATGCTCTCCCAGGCGAACAACACCACGATCTTCGTCGCCCCGCAGGGACTCAACAACGGCTGGGGCAACGCCAACGGTGAGGACGTCACCTTCACCGACGACATGGTCCGCGTGATCGAGAACGCCCTCTGCGTCGACACGACGCAACTCTTCTCCGTCGGGTTCAGCTACGGCGGAGCGATGAGCTACTCGCTGGCGTGTTCCCGGCCGACGGTGTTCCGCGCGGTCGCGGCCATCGCGGCCCCGGGAGCGATCAGCGGATGCAGCGGCGGCACCCAACCCGTGGCGTACCTGGGGATCCACGGCATCAACGACAACATCGCGAACGGCCGGGCGTTGCGTGACAGGTTCGTCCGCAACAACGGATGCGCCGCGCAGAACCCGCCCGAGCCCGCGGCCGGCAGCCGGACCCACATCACCACCGCCTACTCCTGCCAGCCCGGATATCCGGTGCTCTGGGCCGCGTTCGACGGCGGACACCAGCAGGGCCCGGTGGACGGGTGTGCGGGCTGCGAGAGCGGCGCGCGGAGCTGGGTCAAGCAGGAGGTGTGGAACTTCTTCGCGCAGTTCGGCGGCGGCGCGCCGCCCACCACTCCCCCGCCGACGACTCCCCCGCCGACGACCCCGCCACCCAGCCAGCAGAGCGTGCTGATCGTCGGCAGCCAGTCCGGCAGGTGCGTCGACGTCCCCAACTCCAGCACGGCCAACGGCGCGCGCCCGCAGCTCTGGGACTGCCACGGTGGCGCCAACCAGCGTTGGACCCGGACCGCCAACCGCACGCTGACCGTCTACGGCAACAAGTGCCTGGACGCCAGCGGCAGCGGCAGCAGCAACGGCACCGCGGTCATCATCTGGGACTGCAACGGCCAGTCGAACCAGCAGTGGAACGTCAACTCCAACGGCACCATCACCTCCGCGCAGTCGGGGCTCTGCCTGGACGCCGTCAGTTCCGGCACGGCCAACGGGACACAGCTGCACCTCTGGGCCTGCCACGGCGGCGCCAACCAGCAGTGGAGCACGCGCACCTAGGGCATCGCCCACCACCTGTCAGAGACGCGCCGCCCGGGTTCTGTCCCGGGCGGCGCGTGTCGTTCGGGTCCGATCGAACGGCCGAACGAGTAGCCGCCGGATGCTCGTACACCGGGTTCCGCGGTGCTGACGCCCGTTGCAGAATGCGCTGCATGGCGGACATCGACCCACGACGGCGCTGGCGCGAGCAGCGGCGGGCGGAGCTGCGCGGACGGTTCCACCCGGATGTCGCCCAGGGTGACCTCGAGGGATTCGCGTTGGTGCGTCCGGACGGCACGCTGACGGCCGAGGTCGTCCATGTGCAATGGCTGGACAACCACCCGGCCGGGCCCGACACCCACGTCACGGTCTCCTTCGCGGACGGCACCAGCGTGCAGTTCACCTTCGACACGCGGGTCGTCAAGGGGCGAGCGGCCGATCTGGGGGTGCTGAGTCGAGACGAGCTTCGTCTGGCAGCGCCGTCCGGATGGGGAGCGAACGTCGGACACTGGGACCAGCGCTGACTCGGGTCCCGCGACACGCGAACCGCGTGCCGACGCGCAGACCGGGGAGCGTCAGAGACGAGGGCGATCGGCCAGTTCTCGGCGTGAGGTGATGTCGAGTTTGCGAAAGATCTTGCGGAGGTGATAGTCCACCGTGCTCGGGCTGATGAACAGTTGTGCCGCCACCTCCCGGTTGGACGCGCCGTCCGAGACCCGGCGAGCGATGTCGCGCTCCTGACTGGTCAGGCGACGGCTCTGGGCGAAGCGATCGGTCGTGCGGTGGCTCAACCTCCCGCGCAGTTCGCGGCGGGATGCGACGTTCAGCCGGTGGAACACTCCGCGCAGATGGTGTTTGACGGTGTGGGGGCTGATGACCAGGTGTCTCGCGATCTCGATGTTGGTGGAGCCGGCCGCCACCAGCAGGGCGATCTGTTCCTGTCGGGGGGTCAGTGCCGCACCCGGATGAACGCGGGAAGAGTCGGCTGGGGGGCAGTGCATGGTGCTCCTCGGGCGCGGGTTCGGGGTCTCGACGACCATCCGAACGCACCGCTGTGCGCGACGAGTGCAAACTGAGTGCTCGCGCCCTAGCCGCTCACGACGCGTCGCTCATCAGACTCAGCCGGGCCCGGACGTACGCGACCATGGTTCGGTACGTCTCGGCGTCCTCGATGCCGGCGAACTCGATGAGTTCCCGGAAGCCGTTGTCGGCGATCAGGCCCTCGAACCGCTGGCAGCCCTGTTCCGCGCGCGCCTGGTCGCCCAGGTCGAACGCGGCACGCGCGAGGATCGCCGCGACGGCGCAGCGGGGACCGTTCGACTCACTGACGCCTTCGGCCAATCCCCACTCCGAGATCGTCACCGCTCGCTCAAGCTGACCGAGTTTCCAGGACGATTCCGCGAGGAGTTGCGCGTAGCGGACGTTCAGGTGATCAAGGTGCTGCACCATCGCGATGGCCAACCCCTCGTCCGCGATCCGTACGCCGTCGTCGAACCGACCCGAACCGAGCCGCGCTCTCGCGAGTGTCAGCAGCGAGACGGCGAGCGGTTCCTGACGCTCCGTCTGCCGAGCGAGAGCCACCGAGCGTTCGCCGTACGCGTTGGCGGCGTCGTGGTCGCCACGCGCCGACGAGAGCACGGCCAGGTTTCGCAGGACGTCGGCCTGCCCGGCGAGGTCGCCGGCGCCGGCGAAGATGGACAGGGCTCGACGGAGGTATTCGTCGGCCGGTGGCAGCGGGGCGAAGACCTCACCGATGGTACGAAGAAGCTCGGCCTCCATCAGTGGCTCGCCGAGCGCGCCGGCCAGGTCGAGGATCGCGAGGACGGTCGGTGTCCGGCCCGCGGGGATGGAGTTGCTGCCCGGCGCCGAGGCCGCGAGGACCATTGCCGCCGCATCGCGCGCCAGGCCGTGGGCGAGGGCCAGCTCGATTGTCGCCCACAGCGCTGGCCGTTCCCGTGCGTACCAGGCGGCAGCCTGGGACACGCTGTCGAACGACTCGGGCGTGACGTCCGGTGGCGTCCCGGTGGCGGTGCCGACCGGCTGCCGGTGGTGTCTCGCGTACGCGGCCCGGGCCGAGTGCAGGTAGTGCATGACGAGACGCCGCTCGTACTCCGGTCGCTCTCGATCCTCGTCGAGAAGCTCACCCGCGTAGGCCCGCAGCAGGTCATGCAGGAAGTACCGCCCGGACTGCGCCTCGTCGAGCAGGTTCGCGGTGACCAGTTCCGTGAGCAGCGTGCGCGCCCTCGTCCGACTGACCCCGGCGACGCTCGCCATCGACTCCAGCGAGACCCCCGGACCCGGGTGGACGGCGAGAGCGCGGAACACCTGCGCTGCCGATGGATCGAGAGCGCGGTACGACCACGAGAACACCGACCGGACATCGTCTGACGGGTCCGCGCTGGACAACGCGTCGAGTCTGGCTGACGGGGCCGAGACGGCGCTGACGACAGCGCTCAATGGCAGGGCCGGATTGAGCGCCACGCGGGCGGCGACGATCGCCAGTGCGAGCGGCAGCCCGGCACAGAGGCTGATGACCTTGTCGAGCGAGGCCGGGTCCATGGTGGCGCGGCGGGTGCCGAGACGGTTGATCAGAAGCTGCCGGGACTCGGCCCCGGTCAGCCGGTCGACCTGCAGGTAACGTGCCCCCTCCCGGGTGACCAGGCTCGTCATCCGGTGGCGGCTGGTCACGATGACCAGACAGCCTCGGGAGGCCGGCAGCAGCGGACGGACCTGATCGGAGTCGCGGGCGTTGTCGAGGAGGATCAGAACGCGACGACCGGCGAGGCGACTGCGATAACGAGCCGCCTGAGCGTCGACGTTCTCCTGCGGTGACGAGACCGCCGGCTCGCCCAGTGACGCGAGCAGCGTGGCGAGCGCCTCCTGCGGTGACATGACCCGTCCGTCCGGGTCCAGGCCCCTCAGGTCGAGGAACAACTGACCATCGGGAAACTCGTTGGCGATCTGGTGGGCCCAGTGCACGGCGAGGGCGGTCTTACCGATGCCACCCATACCGCCGAGTACGGTGATCACGATCGTCGCGTCGCTGAACGCGTCGGAGAGTAGGCCGTCGAGCACTGCGGCCAGGTCGTTCCGTCGGACGAAGCCCGCGACCGGCGGCGGCAGCTGCGCGGGCCGGGGAGCCTCCAGCGGACGCAGCTCGTCCGGCGAGCTTCCGCCGCTGGCGAGCAGCTCCCGGTACGCCTCCCGCAGTTCGGGCCCCGCATCCACCCCCAGTTCCTCGGCGAGACGTTGGCGCGTCCGCTCGAATACCTGCACCGCTTCCGCCCGGTGGCCGGTGGCCACGTACGCGCGCATCAGGCACGCCTGCAGCGCCTCGTCCAGCGGCGCCGCGGCGGCCACGCTCACCAGCGGGGTCAGGGCGGCGTCGGCCATGCCATGGGCCAGCGCGGCTTCGCTGGCCGCGAGCGCCACCGCGACGCGCTCCCGTTCGATGGCCACGAACTCCGGCGAACGCAACGCCCCGGTCGGCAGGTCGGTGAACGCGGGGCTGCGGCCGAGTTCCAGGGCGGTCAGGTAAGCCCGCACGCCGGACACGGCATCCCCGCCCGCCAGCGCCTCGCGGGCCCGCCGGACCAGCTCGCGATACATGGCCAGATCGGATGCCTCGGTCGCGAGGATCAGCCGGTAGCCCGTACCGGCCGGTAGGAGGTAACGACCGGTCTCGCGGACGTCCAGGTCCGGTTCCAGAATCCGGCGGAGGTTCCCGACGTGCCGGTGGATCTGGTTGGCGGCGCTGGCCGGAGGTCGGTCGTCCCACACGCTGTCGACGATGCTGTCGAGGCTGACCGCGTCACCGCCGGCCGCGAGGAGCTTGGCGAGGATGACCCGCTGGCGGACCGGGCCGAGATCGACGTCCGAGCCATCCCGCCGGCAGCCCATACCGCCGAAGACCTTGAACTCGCAGTGCGACGGCGGCCCGTCCGAGAGCCTGCGGTCGGGCATGGTCACGATTGACATCCTAGAGACGAAGGGGTGGCGGCTTCGCTTTTCGGCCCAAGCCTGCGACTCCTGCCGGGCCCGCCGCATCGCCCATCGCTCGTTGTCTTTCGGGCGGCCGACGACGCCGGGGACTACGTGATTCGGGTGATTCCGAAACGCCGCCACCTCCGTACCTTCGGCAGGGTTCCCAGCGTGGAACGCAAGCCCAAGGAGTACGCATGCCCCATGTCAGCGTTGGCTCAGAGGGAGCCAACCCGATCGACATCCACTACGAGGACCACGGCGCCGGCACGCCGGTCGTGCTCAGCCACGGCTACCCGCTCAGCGGGCAGGCCTGGGAGAAGCAGGTCGCCGCACTGCTCGCCGCCGGGTACCGCGTTATCACGTACGACCGGCGCGGTTGGGGCGATTCCAGCCAGCCCGCGGGTGGATACGACTACGACACGTTCGCCAGCGATCTGAACGTGCTCCTCACGACACTGGACGTACGCGACGCCATTCTCGTGGGCCACTCGATGGGGACCGGTGACGTCGCCCGGTACCTGGGTCGCTACGGCACCGAACGCGTCGCGAAGGCCGTGCTGATGTCGCCGATTCCGCCGTTCCTCCTGAAGACGGACGACAATCCCGAAGGCGCGCCGCAGGCGTTGTTCGATGGGTTCATCCAGGCCGCGCGGGCCGACCGGAACGGGTGGCTCAAGCAGTTCCTGGAGAACTTCTACAACCTCGACGTGTACGGCGGATCGCTGGTCGGCGACGAGGCGTTCCAGGCCAGTCTGGCCGTGGCCGAGGCCGGGTCCCCGGTCGCCGCGGTGGCGTGTATCCCCACCTGGCTCACCGACTTCCGCGAGGACCTGGCCAAGGTTGACGTGCCGGTGCTCGTGATCCAGGGCGACCAGGACCGTGTGCTGCCCATCGGGGTGACCGGCCAGCGGGTTGCCGCCTTCGTCGGGGATTCCCGGTTGCTCGTCATCGAGGGCGGGCCGCACGCCATTGCCTGGACCCACGCCGATCAGGTCAACGCCGCCCTGCTCGATTTCGTGCAGCAGTAAGGAGAAACCGTGAAATTGTCCTTCAAGCGCCGCCTCGTCTCGGTAGGCGTGGCCATCGGTGCCCTCACCCTGACCGGTGTCGGTGTCGGCACCGCGCAGGCCTCGGCGACTCACGTCACGCAGTCGCGCCCCGCCGCGACCAAGCCGACAGTCGTGCTCGTGCACGGCGCGTGGGCGGACGGGTCGAGTTGGGACAAGGTGACCGCCAAGCTCCAGCACGACGGCTACCGGGTGGTCACCCCGCCGAACCTGCTGTCGGGCGTGGCGAACGACGCCGCGAGTCTCCGCGCGTACCTGGACACCATCACCGGGCCGATCGTCCTCGTCGGGCACTCGTACGGCGGCATGGTGATCACGAACGCCGCCCTGGGCAACGAGCGGGTCAAGGCCCTGGTGTACGTCGACGCGTACATCCCGGACCAGCACGACACCGTCTTCTCGCTGACCTCGGCCGTGCCGGGCTCGGTCTTCGGGGGCGACACGTCCGCCGTCTTCGACCAGGTCGCGATCCCCGGTGAGACCGGCAACGTCAACCTGTACGTGAAGCCGTCGGTCTTCGGTACGGCGTTCGCCGGCAGGAGCATTCCCGCCAAGGACGTGGCGGTGCTGGCCGCCCGGCAGCGTCCGCTGGCCTTCAGCGCTCTGGTCGAGGAGTCCGGCGCGCCGGCGTGGAAGACGATCCCCTCGTGGTCGGTGATCGGCAAGCAGGACGCCGTCATCCCTGCCGCCGAGCAGGTCGTCATGTCCGAGCGGGCCAAGGCGCACAGCGTCCAGATCAACGCACCCCACCTGTCCATGGTCACCGACTCGGGTGCGGTCACCAACCAGATCGAGGCCGCCGCCAAGGCGACCAACTGACACGGCGGCCGGCCGTGGCACCGCACAGCGCGATGCCACGGCCGGTCGGGAGGTGGCCGCGTGGGCTGGTCCAGCCCACGCGGCCCCGGGGGCCGAGGTCAACGGGACGGGTCAGGGGGGGGGGCGGGGCGCCCCCAGAAAGTGCCCGGGGATGGGGAGAGCGGGGGGGTG